>JAEZUE010000082.1 GCA_023443455.1 Verrucomicrobiota bacterium | reverse complement strand
TGGGGGGGGGGGGGGGGGGCGCCGCGGGGGGGGGAGGGGGCTGTGCGGTGGGCGATGGGGGCCTGGGGATGTCAGCGCGCGACTTTGCCGGCGATCATCTCGATGTCGCGGCCGCTGGGGCGCTGGTAGGTGCGCAGGCCGAATTCGGGGAGCACGGCAAGCAGGTGGTCGAAAATGTCGGCTTGGATGGCCTCGTAGTTCGCCCAGGCGATGTCGTTGGTGAAGACGTAGATCTCGAGCGGAAGACCGTGCTCATCGGGGTCGAGCTGGCGGACCAGGAACGTCATCTCCTGGTGGATCTTCGGGTGTCGACGCAGGTAGGCGACGCAGTAGGCGCGGAAGGTGCCCAGATTTGTGAGACGTCGGCCGTTGGCCAGGACCGAGAGGTCGGCGTCGGCGGCCTCCAGGTTGGCGGCGGCGAGTTCGGCGAGCTTGCCTTCGAGGTAGGGGCGCAGGATCGCGATCTTGCGCCAGTGCGCGATGAGCGCCTCGTCGGCGAAGCGTGTGCTGTGCATGTCGATGCGGAGTGCGCGCTTGATGCGCCGGCCGCCCGACTCCTGCATGCCGCGCCAGTTCTTGAACGACTCGGAGATGAGCGAGTAGGCGGGGATGGCGGAAATGGTCTTGTCCCAGTTCTGCACCTTCACGGTGGTGAGGGTGACGTCGATCACGTCGCCGTCGGCGCCGGCCTTGGGCATCTCGATCCAGTCGCCGATGCGCACCATGTTGTTGGCCGAGAGCATGATCCCGGCGGTGAAGCCGAGTAGGGCGTCGCGGAAGACCAACAACAGGACCGCGGTGAGCGCGCCGAGTCCGGAGAAGAGGTAGAGCGGGCTTTTGCCGAGCAGGTTGGAGAGAATGAAGATGCCGCCGACGATGAACGCGGTGAGCTTGGCGGCCTGGGCGAAGCCCTTCACCGGGAGTTTCTGGCCGACCGCGGCGGTGCGGGAGATGTCGGTGACGGCATTGAGCAACGCACTGATCACCGCCACGCCGATGGCGATGAGGTAGATGTTGACCGCGGCGTTGACGGCCTGGAGGGAGCCCTCGGCGCCGCCGAAAACCCCGGTGTCGCCGAGGACCTCGGCACCGAAGGCGTCGACCACGAGAGCCGGGGCGATGTGCGAGAGTCGGGAAAAGACGCCGTTCTGGAGAAAGGTGTCGTCCCACTTGGTGGCGCTGCGGCGAATGACGGCGACGACGAAGCGCAGGATGATGCGCTTGGCGACCCAGTTGGCGGCGATCGCGAGGAGGATCAGGATCGTGATCTGGACGGTGTCGACGAACCACTTGGGCGCGAAGAACCCGTGGTCGGTGGCGAAGGTGCGGAGGAAGTGTTCGATGGCTGGAAACATCAGGCGGCGGTTGAAGACAAGTGGATGGCGGAGGCCAGTGGACTGCGGCCCCCGAGAGCGTGGCAGTTTGTGGGCGGTAGCACGGATGGGGCAAGCGTGCGGGGCTCTCCGTGTGTAGGTCAGCGAGCTTGCTCGCGCCGGTTAGGCTGAGCTGGTGCGAGGGGCGTGGGCTCGTGGTTTTGGCGCGTGCAAGCACGCTGGCCTACAAACGGGAACCCAAACAAAAGTGCGCCAAAGCAGAGCGGCGACCGCCGGGGCGGTCGCCGCTGGAGTGGTGCTCGCGGGTCAACGCGATCACCGGGGGGGGGAGTGGTGGCTCAGGAACCGAGCAGGGCGTTGACCTTGCGCATGACTTCGAAGGCGTCGGCAACGTAGAGCACGTCGGCCTTGCCCTGCGCCCAGCTGCAGGCGGCGTTGAGGTTGATCGCGCGGCGTTCGTTGATGAAACGCCAGCCGACGGTATGCGGCTCCTCGCCGTGGCAGCAGGTGGCCAATCCCTTCGCATGGCGGGGGGTGGAACCGGTCTGCCCAACCTGGTTGAGGTGTGTCATGAATTTAAGCACGTCCTGGCCTTCGCCGCTGAGGTCGACGAGCGACTTGGTGCTGCCGAGCGAGGACTGGGTCTTGCCGAGGAAGCCGAGGATGAGCTTCTCCGCCTCGGCGCTGTGGGCCTGGCCGTCGGGTTGTTTCTTGGTCCAGCCCGCGCCGGCCACGAAGAGCAGTTTGGCGTCGGGGCGGATGGTCTGCTCGTCGGCGGGCGGGGACTTCAGGCCGGTGACCTGGGTGCGGGTGGCGGGCAACTCGACGAGCACGGGCTCGACGGTGGCGGAACCGGCTGCGCCGCCGTAGGCCGGGGCGCAGCCGGCTTCGACCAACAGGACCCATGGGCGGCTGGTGCGGGTGAGTACGCCTTCCATGCGTTGGCGGTAGTACCAACGGCTGGCGACGGGTTTGCCTTCGGCGACGGTCAGCGAGGTGACATGGGTATCGGCGCGGCCGCCGAGGCGCTGGGCGACGCCGGGCAGCGAGCGGTTGGCGCGGGAGCCGGCGGGGGCGACGAGGATGGTGGCGCCGGCGGCCTTGGCGATGGCTTCGGCAGCGGCGGCGTCGGTGGCATAGCGCGACTGGGCGAACTCGGCGCCGGAGACTGCGAGGATGCGGGCGGCGCCGGCGTCGGCGATGGCGTCGGCGGCGGGTTTCACGTTGGCGCCAACCAAGCCGGCGACGAGCCGGGCCTCGGGCAGGCCGGTGGCGAGAGCCTGGGCGGCGGCGAGAGCCTCGAGCGCGGACTTGCTCAGCGAGCCGTTGGCTTCGGTGAAGGCGAGGAAGAGGATGGTGTCCATGGGACGAAACTAGAAGTTGGAATTTTGAAGTTGGTAGTTGGTGGAGGGATGTGAGGAGGCTGAGGCCAAAAGGCGTGAACCAACCTCCAAATTCCCATTACCAACCACTCCGCGCGGCGGCGCGGCTCAGTCCTGCTTGATCCAGGCGACGATGTCTTCGGCGATGGCGTCGGCGGAGAGGTCCTTCACGACGCGGGTCTCGCGGCGCTGGTTGGGGAGGGCGACGCGTTGGTGGACGAGACCGTCGCTGCCGAGCTTGACGGGTTTGGCGCGCTGGAGGGCCGGCATGGCGGTGCGCATGTTGAGCATGCCGACCTGCGGGTTGTTGGGGGGCTCGGGGAGGTTGCCCGTGGCCCAGCCGAGCAGGGCGGGGGCGCCGGCGCAGACGGAGACCTGGTGTTTGCCACCCTCGACGCGCTCGAGGATTTCGAAGGAGCCGTCGGCCGAAACGGTGAGTTGGTCGACGCCTTGGAATTGTTCGAGGAGGTCGAGGCGTTCGCCGACGATCTGCATGGTGGTGCCGGCGCCGCGCGAGGCGGATTCCCAGCCGCCGAAGACGAGCAGCTTGGTCTTGTCGAGGCCCGGAATGGCGGCGATGGCGTCGGCGAGGGCGGCGGCGACCTCGGCGGAGTCGGTGAAGCCGCCGGCGGGGCCGTCGAGGGCGACGAGCTCGAACGGCACCTTCTGGGCGACGGTCATGAGAACCTGCTGCAGTTTGGCCTTGGGCCCGAGGGCGACGAGCCAGACTTTGGAGCCGGGGTGTTGTTTGGCGAGATTGGCGGCTTCGAAGAGGGCGTGGCCGGCCCAGGGATCGAGCACGGCGGGCAGCATGAGCTCGTTCTTGAGCGCGGGGCCGGTCGGAGCCGTGATCGGTTCCAGGGTCTGGAGCGGATCGGGCACGATGCTGCCGCAGACTACGATGTGATAGGAATTGCTCATCTGAAGGTCAGGGTAAGGAGGTGGGGGCTGCCCATTGAGAAGAATCCGGGGGCGCATGGGAAGTCGGGAATCTCGGGGTTTCCCCGATGCACCCCAGCGGCCGAGGGGACATCGCGAAGAGGCGCGGAAAAAAATAGCGTGACGGTCGTCGCGCTATTTTTCCCGAGCGGGGCGAACTTCGATGGGGCGGGCGGAGGGGCGTGGGCGGGCGGAGGGGCGTGGTGGGCTTGGGAATCGGCGGGGATTTTCCAACTGTAGCGCCGCGGGCTCGACGGGGGGCGTCGCGGGGGTTAGGAGACCGGCATCATGTTGCGTTTCCTTGCTCGTTTCCTGGCGGTGGTGGCGGCCATCGCGTTCGTGATGACGGCGGTGCTGGCGGTGGTGCTTCACCCGGTGGGCACGAAGATGCTCGATCCGCAGACCTACAAGGAGGTGGTGCGCGAGGAGAAGGTGGCCGAGCGGGTGCCAGAACTGCTCGCGGACACGATCGCGACGTCGGTCGAGGCGGCGAAGGCGGCGAAGGCGGCCGACCAGAACTACCACAAGACGGGCGACGTGCTCGGGTTTCTGACGAATTTCCCGCGCGAGGACATGCAGGAACTGCTGCAAGCGGTGCTGCCGACGGACTACGTCGGGGCGCAGCTCGAAGGGGCGATCGACCAGGCGTTCGCCTATCTGAATACCGATGCGGCAGCGCCCTCGATCCGGTTTTCGGTGGTCGACCTGAAACAGCGCCTGGCGGGCGGCGTGCTCGAAGACGCCTACGTGAAGATGCTGCGGCGCCTGCCGCCGTGTGAGGGCGATCCGGGCGCACTGCCCGTCACCTGTTGTCCGCCGGAGGAGCGGATCGGGGAGGTGCGCAACCAGTTCCGCAAGAAGGTGGCCTCGTCGGTGCAGGATCTGCCGGACTCGTTCGACGTGTTCGCGCAGCAGCCGTCGGCGGAGACGCAGCGGGTGTTCACGATGTTGTCGGAGTTCCGCAACCGGGTGCAGAAGTTCGCGCTGGTGGCGAGATGGGCGTGGCTCGTGCCGGCGATGCTGCTGTTGGCGATCGCGGTGTTCGGGGTGCGTTCGTTGCGCGGCCTGCTGTTGTGGTGGGGCGTGCCCGGTGTGCTGGCGGGAATGGGGGCGATGCTGTTCGCCTTTCCCGGCGCGGTGGCGGCTCTGGGTGAGGCGTTCTTCAATCTGGTGGTCGCTCCGCAGCTTCCGGCGGGTTCGCCGGTGCTGGCGTTCGAGTTCGTCTTCGGGCTGATCTCGAACGTGGCGCAGGTGATGTTCGGCTCGGTCCTGAAGACCAGCCTATTGCTGCTTGGCGGTGGGGTGGCGGCGATCGCGTTGTCGTTCTTCTTCAAGCCGAAGCCGGCGACGCCGCAGCCGATGCGGCCGGTGTGATGGAGAGCAGGGGCCGGGCGTCGCCGCGCTCACCGGTTGGTGGCGGTTGCCTCGTCGGCTCAGCCGTGAGGATGCCGTCGAGAGGCGAGAAGCGAGGGGCGAGCGCCAAACCATTCGTGGTGAGCATCAAGCGGGAATGTTTCGCTCAATCTCCTCTGTGATCGGTCCCTCGACGCTCGTCACTCGTCACTCGACCGAATGCTGGCTCAGGAGCCGGTGGCCAACGGCAGGGTGATGCGGAACGTGGTGCCGGCGTCGCCGGTGCTGTGGAGCTCGATGTCGCCGTGGTTGCTCTGCACGAGGCGCTTGACGATCGCCAGGCCCAGGCCGGTGCCGTCGGTGCGGCCGGTGAGGAAGGAGGCGAAGAGCTTGGACTGGATCTCGGCGGGGATGCCGTGGCCGGTGTCGGCGACGTCCATGACGAGCAGCGGGGAACCGTCGTCGCCGGTCTCCCGTGACGCGCGCACGGTGATGCGGCCGCCCTTGGGCATGGCGTGGGTGGAGTTGAGGATGAGGTTGAGCAGGACCTGCTGGAGCTGGCCCTTGTTGACCTCGACGAAGAGGGCCTCGGCGGCGGGCTCGTAGCGCACGGCGATCATGCTCTGGTGGAGCTTGAGGCGGACAAGCAGGAGGGTGTCGGTGACGATCTCGTCGAGGGGCCAGCGGGAGTGCAGGGCGCTGGGGGCCTTGGCGAGGTTGAGCACGCGGGTGACGATGGCCTCGAGCTGGTTGAGCTTCTCGCCGATGATGCGCATGTCCTTGATCCGTGGATCGCCGGCGGCGAACTCGATCTTGAGCGAGCTGTAGAGCAGCTTGATGACGGTGAGCGGATTGCGGATCTCGTGGGCGATCTCGGCGGCGAGCAGGCCGAGGGTGGTGAGCGTCTCGTTCTTGCGGAGCGTATCCTCGCTTTGGAAGACGCGGGCGTAGAGCCGGGCGTTGGCGATCGCGACGGCGCCGAGGTTGGCGAGGGCGCCGAGCAGGCGTTTCTCCTCGTTGTTGTGGCGGTGGGGGCGGGCGGAGTAGTTGACGAGCACGCCGATGACCGCGCCGTCGACGACGATCGGGGCGAGCAGCGCGGCCTGGACCTGGGGCTGGAGGGGGACGTCGCGCAGCTCGAGCACCTCGGCGGAGTGCAGGTGGGCGTATTCAACCAGGCGGTTCGTGCGCACGACGGCGGTGGCGAGGCAGTCGGAGCTGGGCCAGTTCTCCTTGGGCGGCGGGGCGAAATCGTCGGGCCCCGACCAGGATTCGGCGCGCATGGTGTCGCCCTCGTGCTGGTGGAGGAGGATGGTGGCGATGCAGCTGCCGAAGATCGCGCGGGTCTCGCGGGTGATGGTGTCGAGCAGCTCTTGGAGTTGGAGTTTGGAGACGAGGGACTGGCCGACGACGGTGAGCGTCTCGAGCTGGCGGGCCTTGACCTGGAGCTGGCGCAGCAGCCAGATGTGCTGGAGGGTGCGGGCGGCCTCGTTGGCGAGCTGCACGAGGTCGATGAGATCGTCGCTGGTGAAGCCGTCGGAGAGGTCGGAGTCGAGGGTGATGGCGCCGAGGATGTGGCCGTCGCAGACGAGCGGGGCGGCCATCTCGCAGCGGGTGGAGGGGCGCACCGAGATGTAGCGGGGCTCGGCCTCGACGTTGGGGGCGATGACGGGTTTGCCGTGGAAGGCGGCCCAACCGGTGAGGCCCTGGTCGAGGCGCATCGCGTGCTCGCCGACATCGGCGGGCATGCCGTGGTGGGCCTCGATCTGCAGGAGGTTGGTGTCGGGGTCGAGGATCGCGAGGCAACCGGCCTCGGCGCGGAAGGTGGTCACGCATTGATGGAGGATGACCTCCATGGCCTCGCGGGGTTCGGCGGTGCGGGAGACTTGGCCGGCGACGTGGTAGAGGGCGGGGGTGAGGCGGTCCATGGTCGGTGGGCTGGGGATGGTAGTCGGAGGACTGTGGTCGGAGGAGGGTGGGCAGTCGACCGTGGACAGTTGGAGCCGCAGGAAAAGAAAAGGAGCCGCGGGCGGAAGCGGCTCCTGGTGGCAAAACTACAGCGGCCGAAACGGTTCAGGCGCTCTTGGCGACGGGTTCCTCGTCGGCGGGGGCGATGACGTCGGAGATGGCTTCGCGGAGCGTGCGCAGGCGGTCTTGGTCCTCGATCGGGAGGTGGTTGGAGCTCTCGACGTAGAAGGTGTCGATCGCGATGCCGCGCTCGGTGTTGATGCGGGCGAAGGTGATGTCGAAGCCGTGTTCGAAGATGGTGCGGGCGATGCGGTAGAGCAGGCCGATCTGGTCCTGGGCCTGCACCTCGATGATGGTGCGTTTCAGGTCGAGTTCATGATAGACCTCGACGATCGGGGGGATGTGGCCGTGGAGGGTGCGTTCTTCCTGGGCGAGGCGGCTGGAGCGGACCTTGCGGGATTGGGCGAGGATGTCGGGCAGCAGGTCTTTGTTCTGCACGAGGGCCTCCTCGACGGATTTGCCGAAGACCTCCATCGCGGCGTGGTTCTGGACGACACCGCGGCCGGGTTCGACGACGTGGAAGGTGTCGATGGCGATGTGGTCGGCGCGGGAGATGACCTTGGCGCTGAGAATGTTGAGGCCGGCGACGCTGAGGGCACCGGCGAGGCGGTAGAAGAGGCCGGCGCGATCCCAGGTGACGAGGTTGACGACGGTGTAGGAGCGGTTGAGGTCGTCCTTCCACTCGATGATGGGGCGCAGGCTGCCGACGGAGTCGGCGTTGGTGATGGTCGCGAGCAGGCGGTTGACCATGCCGATGTGGAGCACGATTTCGTCGGGGGCGGTCTGGACGAAGTAGCGCTCGGGCAACAGGTTGAAGTGCGCGGTGATCTCGTCGGCACTGACGCCGGGGACTTTTTGGGCGATGAGTTCGCGGTGGAGCATGGCTTTACGTTCGGCGTTGCGTTGGTCGGCGGCGGCGGAGCCGAGGGTGAGGCGCTCGGCGGTGCGTTTGAAAAGCGTGTAGTGTAGTGTGTTCTTGTAGCTGTTCCAGAGTTCCGTCGAAGTGCCGCGGGCGTCGCAGAAGGTGTGGACGTAGAGGTAACGGAGTTTCTCGACGTCGCCCACCAGCTCGGCGAAGAGCGCGATGGTCGCAGGATCATCCAGATCGTGCTTCTGCCAGAACCGTGCCATCGCGAGGTGGTGGCGGATGACGAAGGTGACGATTTCGGCATTCTTCTCGTCGATGCCGAGGCGGTCGAGGATGGGGCGGGCGAGGTGCACGCCCGACTCGGCATGGCCCTGGATGCCGGTGCCCTTGCCGATATCATGCAGGAGGAGAATGAGATACAGCAGGGTGTGGTCCTCGCAGGCGTGGAGGACGTCGCGGTAGCGCTGTTCCATCGGTCCGTCGGCGGCGTAGATGGCGTCGAGCTCGCGGATGGCGTTGAGCGTGTGGATGTCGGCGGTGTAGCGGTGGTAGAATTCGTGTTGGACGAGGCAGTGGAGCTGTTCGAATTCGGGCACGAAACGGCCGAGGATTCCGAGCTCGTGCATGCGGGCGAGCGCGGGGTGCACGCGGCCGGCCTCGGCGAGGATGGCCTTGAAGCTGTCGATCGCGCCGCGGGCCTGCAGCACGGCAGGGGTGCAGAGGGGACCGGAGGCGCGGATGAGGGATTGGAGCTCCGGGTCGGGGCTGCACTCGAGTTGTTGGCAGTGGCGGAAAACGCGGATGAGGCGTTCGGGGTCGTCGGTGAAGACGGTGGGGGCGGCGGCGGAGAGGCGGTTGCCGCGCAGGATGAAGCCGTCGAGTTCGCGGGTGCGCTCGGTGCGGCGGGAGCGGATGAGGGCGCGCAGCGAGAAGCGGCTCGGCGCGGCCTCCTCGAGGGAGAGGGCGAGGCGGTCCTCGACGATCTTGGAGATCCGGTAGATGGCCTTCGCGTGCAGGTAGTAGTCCTGCATGAAGGCCTCGACGCGCTCGACGAAGTTCTCGGCGGTGTAGCCGAGGCCGGCGGCGACGCGGGGCTGGTTGTCGAGGTTGAGCAGATCGTTGGCGTGGTTGGTCACGTAGTGAAGTTCGTGACGCACGCGCAGGAGGAAGTCGTAGGCGCGCTGGAAATCCCGCAGCTCCTCCTCGCGCAGGAAGTTCTGCCCCTGCAACTCCTCCATGTTCTCGATGCCGAGTTTCACCCGGGCCATCCAGAGGGTGTTCTGGAAGTCGCGCAGGCCGCCGACGCCGTTCTTGATGTTGGGTTCCTGCAGGTAGATGGTGCCGCCGTTCTTGGAGCGGCGTTCGGCCTGGTCCTTCAGGCGGGCGGCGATGTAGCCGCGCGGGTCGTCGGTGGTGTAGTAGTTGCGGTAGGCGAGCTGGAAACTTTCGTGGATCGCGTGCGAGCCGGCCAGCAGGCGCGACTCGAGCAGCGCGGTCTTGGTCTGCATGTCCTTGCGCGCTTCGGCGAAGGCCTCGTCGATGGTGCGGGTGGAGTGGCCGACCTTCAGGCCGCAGTCCCAGAGCAGGTAGAGCACCTCCTGGGTGAGAAATTCCTGGAAGGGTTTGAGCGCCTCCACCTTCACGTTGGACGGATAGAGGAACATCAGGTCGATGTCGCTTTTCGGGCAGAGTTCGCCGCGGCCATAGCCGCCGAGCGCGATGAGGCTCACCGCGACGGGGAGTGCGCCGGTGTTGGCGCGCCGCCACTGGGCGGTGGCGTATTCGTAGAGCGCCTCGATCAGGGCGTCGATTTCGGTCGCGCGCGCCTGGGCGACGGTGAGGCCGGCTTCGCCGCCGCGGTGGCGCCGGAGGACTTCGGCATCGACATGGGCGAGGAATCCCTTCGCCGCCGCCAGACGTTTGGCGGTCGGCATGTCGGCCGTGAAGACCAGATGTTTGCGGGCGTCTTTGAGAATGGCGCGGATCATCGCAGAGGTCGCGGCATAACGGGGTATTCGACCGGCTCCGCCAATCAAATAACGGCGGAGGGCGTGCGGGCAACCCCCGCCTGGCCGGTCCAGGGGGAGGGCGCACAAGATCGTCGGGCGCCGAAGCGGGCGCTGGCCAAGGTCGGCGCCTAGGCGGGTTGTTTTGGGACTACTCCTCCAGCGTCGACAGGTCGCCCTCGGGCAGACCCTGCGCGCGGGCCTTGAGCACGCGCCGCATGATTTTGCCGCTGCGGGTCTTGGGCAGCTGGGTGACGAAGGTGATCTTCTCGGGGCGCGCGATCGGGCCGATCTCGTGGCCGACGTGTTTGACGAGGGCGTCGTTGAGCTCCTCGCTCGGCGTCTGGCCGGCCTTGAGGATCACGTAGGCGTGGATGGCCTGGCCCTTCACTTCGTGGGCGATGCCGATCACCGCCGCCTCGGCCACGGCCGGGTGGCTGACGAGCGCGCTCTCGACCTCGGCGGTGCCGAGCCGGTAACCGGAGACCTTGATGACATCGTCGACCCGGCCGATGACCCAGATGTACCCGCGTTCGTCGCGGCGGGCGCTGTCACCGGTGAAGTAGAGTCCCGGATACTTGCTCCAGTACTGCTGCACGTAGCGCTCCGGGTCGCCGTAGATCGTGCGCAGCATGGCCGGCCACGGGCGCTTCACGACCAGGTAGCCCTCCTCACCGGGGCCGACGGATTTGCCGTGGTCGTCGAGGATGTCGACCTCGATGCCGGGGAAGGGGAGCGTGGCGCTGCCGGGAGCGAGCTCCATCGTGGGCAGCGGCGTGATCATGAACATGCCGGTCTCGGTCTGCCACCACGTGTCCATGATCGGGCAACGTTCCTTGCCGATGACGCGGTGGAACCAGCGCCAAGCCTCCGGGTTGATCGGTTCGCCGACGGAGCCGAGCAGGCGCAGTCCGGAGAGGTCGTGGCGGTTCGGCCAGGCTTCGCCGAAACGCATGAGGCCGCGGATCGCGGTGGGGGCGGTGTAGAAGACGTTGATGCCGTACTTCTCGATCATCGCCCACCAACGATTCGGATACGGGAACGCCGGCGCGCCCTCGTACATGAACGACGTCGCGCCGACGAGCAGCGGTCCGTAGACCAGATACGAGTGCCCGGTGATCCAGCCCGGGTCGGCGGTGCACCACCAGCGGTCCTCCTCCTTCACGTCGAAGACCCATTTGAACGTGGTGGCCGCGCCGACCATGTAGCCGCCGTGGGTGTGGAGAATGGCCTTCGGCTTGCCCGTTGTACCCGAGGTGTAGAGCAGGAAGAGCGGGTCCTCGGCGTCCATGTCCTCGGTCTCGCAACGGTTGCCGCCCGACTGCCCGCGGGCGATCGGCAGCTGCATCAGTTCGTGCAACCAGTAGTCGCGGCCGGCCTCCATCGCGACCTCGTGGCCGGTGCGCTTGACGACGATGACATGCTCGATCGTGGGCGAGCGCTTCAATGCCTCGTCGACGATCTTCTTCAGCTCGACGATCTTGCCGTTCATCCAGCCGCCGTCGCAGGTGATGACGACGTTGGACTGGCTGTCCTCGATGCGACCGTGCAGCGCCTCGACCGAGAAACCGCCGTACACGACCGAGTGCACCGCGCCGATCTTGGCGCAGGCGAGCATCGCGATGGGCAGCTCGGGGATGCGTCCCATGTAGACGGTTACGCGGTCGCCCTTCTTCACGCCCATGCTGCGCAGGATGTTGGCGAACATGCAGACTTCGCGGTTGAGCGCGTGGTAGCTGAACGTGCGCACCTCGCCCTTCTCGCCCTCCCAGATCAACGCGAGCTTGTTGCGGCGCGCGGTCCTGATGTGCCGGTCGAGGCAGTTGTGCACGATGTTGGTGCGGCCTCCCACGAACCACTGGAAGAAGGGTGCCTTCGAGTCGTCGAGCACACGGTCCCACGGTCGGCTCCACTCGAATTCGCGGGCGCGGTCGGCCCAGAAGGTTTCGAGGTCGTCGGTGGCCTGGCGGCGCAGTTCGGCGAAGTTCTGGATGTTGGCGGCAGCGACGAATTCGGGGGACGGGCTGACGAGTTCGGACTTCTCGGCGGACATGGTGGATCCTTTCGGGGCAGAACGTTGGGATGGACGTGTTCGGGGTACCCCGCGGGTAGGCGGGGTTGGGTAGCGGGGCCTAGGGTGCGCGAACCCGCGGTGGCCGCCAGTCGTTCCCCTGTCGCGGTGCGCAGGTATCAGAGCCGGGCGGGACCGCGGCGCGGCGTTGTTAGCGCAGGTTGTGCCTCCCGAATCCGGCGTTGCCTCGCCCGGGGCGGGCTTCTTACCTCGCCGTTTCCATTTTTCCCATGAGCGAGATCCCGAAGAGCTACGAACCGCGCGACGTCGAAAAGAAGTGGTATGCCGCTTGGCAGACCAACGGCTGTTTCCGCGGCCAACCCGTACCCGGTCGCGAGAACTACACGATCGTCATCCCGCCGCCCAACGTCACCGGCATCCTGCACATGGGTCATGTCCTGAACAATACGTTGCAGGACTGCATCATCCGCCGCGCCCGCCTCGAGGGTAAGACCGCCTGCTGGATCCCCGGCACCGACCACGCCGGCATCGCGACGCAGACGATGGTCGAGAAACACCTGCGCAAGACCGAGAAGAAGACCCGCCGCGACCTCGGTCGCGAGGAGTTCCTCAAGCGCGTGTGGGAATGGCGCGAGAAGTCGGGCAACACCATCCTCAAGCAGCTCCGCGAGCTCGGCAGCTCCTGCGACTGGGAACGCACCAACTTCACCATGAACCCCGAGTACAGCCGCGCTGTGCTCACGGCGTTCGTGAAACTTTTCGAAGGTGGCCGCATCTACCGCGGCAAGCGCATGGTCAACTGGTGCCCGGTCAGTCTCACTGCGCTCTCCGACGAAGAGGTGATCATGAAGCCGCAGAAGGGCTTCATCTACAAACTGCGCTACGAGATCGTCGAACACCCCGGCGAGTTCCTCACCGTCGAGACCACCCGGCCCGAGACGATCCCGGCCGACGTGGCCGTTGCCGTGCACCCCGACGACGAGCGCTACAAGCACCTCATCGGGAAACATGTCTGGCGTCCGCTGGGCAAACGCGAGCAGCTCCCGATCGTGCCCGACACCGCCGTCGACCCGGTCTTCGCCGCCGGTGTGCTGAAGGTCACGCCCGCCCACGACAAGGTCGACTTCGAGATCGGCCAGCGTCACCAGCTTCCCATTATCGATGTGCTCAATCCCGACGGCGTGCTCAATGAGCTCGCCGGTCCGGAACTGGCCGGCCTGGAGCGTTTCGCCGGCCGCAAGAAGGCGTCGCAGATGCTCTTGGACGCCGGCCTGCTCCTCGAGGAGAAGGCCTACGAGAACAACGTCGGTTTCTCCGAGCGTGCCGACGTGCCGATCGAGCCGCGCCTCACCCAGCAGTGGTGGCTGCGCTACCCGCGCGTCGAGGAGGCCAAGCAGGTCGTGCGCGACGGCCTGATCAAGTTCTACCCGGAGCGTTGGACGAAGGTGTATCTCAACTGGCTCGACGGCATCCAGGACTGGTGCATCAGCCGCCAGCTCTGGTGGGGCCATCGCATCCCGGTCTGGTACGCCAAGGGCGTCGACAAGGAGCGGCTCACCGAGGCCGACCTGAAGGATCCGACCAAGGTCCACGTCTCGCTCGACGGCCCGGCCGACCCGCAGAACTGGGACCAGGAGGAGGACGTGCTCGACACCTGGGCCTCCTCGTGGCTCTGGCCGATCGGCACCCTCGGTTGGCCCGATGCCGGGCGCCAGGCCGAGCTCGGCTTCGACGCGCTGTATCCGACGACCACGCTCGCGACCGGTGCCGACATCATCTTCTTCTGGGTTGCGCGCATGATCATGGCCGGTCTCGAGTTCGCCCGCCCCGGCGCGCCGGTCGAGCAGCGCATTCCGTTCAAGCACGTCTATTTCAACGGCATCGTGCGCGACAAACAGGGTCGCAAGATGTCGAAGACACTCGGCAACTCGCCCGACCCACTCGAGCTCATCGCCAAGTACGGCGCCGACGGCCTGCGCTTCGGTCTGCTCCAGATCGCGCCGCTCGGCCAGGACGTGAAGTTCGACGAGGAACGCGTCGAAGCCGGCAAGAACTTCTGCAACAAGCTCTGGAACGCCACGCGCTTCCGCCAGATGAGCGGCGAGATGAGCGACAACAGCTCGCTCGACGCCATCCTTGGCCGGTTGACGCCGGGCCTCTTCGACGAGGACGACCACGCGATCCTCGCCGCCCTCGTCGACACGATGCGCGTGCTCGAGGAATCGTTTGCCGGCTTCGAGTTCGCCGCCGCCACGCAGAAGCTCTACAGCTTCTTCTGGGGCGATTTCTGCGACTGGTACGTCGAGGTCTCGAAGGCGAAACTTCAGGACGCCGAGCGCAAGGGCAACTGCCTCGCGATCCAGGATCTGGTGATCCGCCAGTTCCTGCTGCTCTTCGAGCCGTTCGCCCCGCACATCACCGAGGAACTCTGGCACCTGCTCGGCTACGCCGGCGTGGCGCAGGCCTCCGTGCCTGCGGTTCCCGGCGCGTCCGTCGTCGGGGCGTTCCCCGCCGACGCCCGTTCCGCCTCAGGCTCCGCCGAGTCCTTCATTCAGGATACACGCCTCGACACCGTCACGAGCTTCACAGCCGCGCTTGCCGCGAAGGGTGTTGCGATTGATCCGGCCGCGACGGTCGCCGTCGACCAGCTCAAGCAGGTCGTGCAGTTCGCCCGCACGCTCAAGGCCGACAAGGGCGCCGCGCAGCGCCGCGACGTGAAGCTGCTCGTCGTGACGAGCGACGAGTCGTGGTCCGCGCTCGAGCGCGCCTCGGCCAAGATTACCCGTCTGGTCGGCGCCGCCGAGCTCACTCGCACCACCGACGAGCCCGCGCTCTCGGCTGCGGTGACTCCGCTCGGCACGTTGTATCTGGATCTCGGAGCCGCGGTCGACGCCGCCGCCGAGAAGGCGAAGCTCGGCAAGGAGCTCGAGAAGCTCAGCGGCCACATCGCCGGCACGGAAGCCCGTCTCGCGAACCCCGCGTTCACCGGCAAGGCCCCGCCCGCGGTGTTGGAAGGCACGAAGAAGCAGCTCGCCGACCTCCAGGCGAAGCGAGCCGAAGTCGAGCGCCTGCTCAAGGCGCTGGGCTGAACCAGCGTTTCGCCCCATCCTCTCCCGGCCGCAGGTTTGCCGACCTGCGGCCTTTTCTGTTTCGGATCCCCGACAACCGGCTTCGACGCCGGGGCGGCGGATCACTTGCGCGGATAATCCGCTGCCGCCCCGGCGCCGATCCCCACCCCCCGCCGCGATCCCGAGCCGGCAACGACAATTTCATCTCCCTAGCAGGGAGCGATGACTGCCGCGA
>JAEZUE010000077.1 GCA_023443455.1 Verrucomicrobiota bacterium | reverse complement strand
GGGGGGGGGGTGGGGGGGGGGGGGGGGGGGGGGGGGGGGGGGGGGGGGGGGGGGGGGGGGGGTTTGGGGGGGGGGGGGGGGGGGGGGGGGGTTTCGCGGCCTGAAGGCCGCGCCACGGGCGTGGGAGCCGAAGGGCGTGTGGGGTCGCAGGGGACGGCCGTGGCGCGGGCTTCAGCCCGCGGGGGTGGGGGCCGGTTGGTACTGGGGCCGCACGCCGGATAGCTCACTGTGCGTCGAGGCGTTTGCGCACGGCCTCGAGGACGCCGCGCACCGAGAAGGGCTTGTGGATGAAATTCCGCTGGCTGGCGCGTTTGAGGTACTGCCCAACCACGTCGGTGGGGTAGCCGCTCATGTAGAGGATGCGGATACCGGGCAGGGTCGCCTGGACGCGGGTGGCGAGCTCCACGCCGTTGAGGCCCCCGGGCATGACGAGGTCGGTGAGCAGGAGATCGGGACGGAAACGGCCCTCGGCCAGGATGGCGAGGGCTGCCGGGGCGTCGTGGGCGGCTCGGACGCGATAGCCCTGACGTTCGAGGGCAACCTCGAGCAGGTGCCGGATCTGGTCGTCATCCTCGACCATCAGGACGGATTCCCGGCCAAGGGGAAGCGGGGGGGCGGGCATCTCGTCCCCGGCCTCCAGTTCGTTCGGGGAGATGGCGGGAAGGAAGAGGTGGAAGCTGGTGCCGCGCCCAACTTCGCTGTCGATCGTGACCCAGCCGTGATGCTGTTTGATGACGCCGTAGACCGTGGCCAAGCCGAGGCCTGTGCCCTGGCCGGCGGCCTTGGTGGTGAAAAACGGTTCGAAAACCCGCGCTAGGTGCTCGGGCGCGATGCCGGTGCCGGTGTCGGATACCTGGATATGGGCGCGGTAGCCCGGGGAGGCGCCCGGATGATGGTCGACGTAGGCGGTGTCGATCAGGGCCATGTCGACCTTCACGTCGAGCCTGCCGCCGCCGGGCATGGCGTCGCGGGCGTTGACGGCGAGGTTGAGCAGGGCCTGCTCGATCATGCCCGGATCGGCGCGCACGACCACCGGGGTCGGGTCGTTGCGGGTGGCGAGCTCGATGTTTTCGCCGAGGATGCGGCGCAGAAGTTTGGTGAGGTTGTCGACGAGCTCACCGAGGTGCACGGTCTGTTCCTGCTTCTTCTGGTGGCGGCTGAAGGCGAGGAGTTGCCGGGTGAGGGTGGTGGCGCGGGTGGTGGCGGCGTTGATCTGGGCGATACCCTCGGCCGCCTCGGCGGGCAGCCCCGGGATCGACGACAGCGTGGAGGCCTCGAGCTGGATGATCGTGAGCAGGTTGTTGAAGTCGTGGGCGACGCCGCCGGCGAGCCGGCCGATCGCATCCATTTTCTGGGACTGGCGCAGCTGTTCCTCGAGCCGGAGCCGCTCGGAGATGTCCTCCTTGATGGCGACGAAGTGGGTGACCTTGCCGACCGGATCCTTGACCGGGGCGATCACGGTCTGTTCGGAGAAGCGCTCGCCGGACTTGCGGCGGTTTTCGAAGACCCCGCGCCATTCGTGGCCGTCCTTGATCGTTTTCCAGAGCCCGGCGTAGAACTCGAGCGACTGGCTGCCGGATTTGAGCATGCGAGGGTTCTGCCCGAGCACCTCCGCCGCGGAGAAGCCGGTGGCGACGGTGAAGTACGGGTTGACGTATTCGACATTTCCCTCGGCGTCGGTGATCACGATCGACAGGGGAGCCTGCTCGACGACGAGCGAGAGCAGCCGGATCGCGTGTTCGGCCCGGCGGCGTTCGGTGATGTCGCGGGAGATGCTGAAGGTGCCCGCGACATGGCCGGCGGTGTCGCGCAGCGGGCCGCGCACCGTGTGGAAATGGCGGGGGGCGGCCTCGCCGGGCAGCAGCAGCTCCTCGTCGGCGGTCTCGAGCGTGCCGAAGACCATGAGACGTCGTTCGGCCTCGGCGCGGGCGGCGGCGGTGTCGGGGGGGAGGAGGTCGCGGTCGGTGAGCCCGCGGATCTCGGCCGCCGGGCGGCCGAGGAAACGTGCGCCGGCGGTGTTGATCAATTCGTAGTGGCCGGAGTGGTCCTTCACGGTGATCGCGTCGGAGGTGCCCTCGACGATGGAGCGCAGGCGGGCCTCGGAGGCCTCGAGCCTGGCGTTGAGGCGCTCGATCTCGGCGAGCTTGGTCTCCAGCTTCTGGATCAGGCGTTGGTTGTATTCGGAGAGAAAACCGGCGGTGTCGGCGACGAGGGGGGCGGGGCCCGGGGCGGCTGCGCCGGCGGCGCTTTCGATCTCGGCGACGAGCTGGTCGGGTTCGAGCGGCTTGACGAGGAAGCGCACGGCGCCGAGGGAGAGGGCGAACTGTTCGTCCTTGGGCTCGGTGTAGACGGCGGTGAAGAAGACGAACGGGATGTCGCGGGTGGCGGGGTCGCCCTTGACCTCGCGGCAGAACTGGAAGCCGTCCATGCCCGGCATCACGACATCGGAGACGACGAGGTCGTAGGGGCGCTGGCGCAGCATGGCGAGGGCCTCGGCACCGTCGGCGGCGGAGACGACTTCGTGGCCGGCGGCGCGCAGAATCGTTTCGAAGAGGTACCGGTTCTCGGAGCGATCGTCGACGTTGAGGATGGTCATGGCGCGGGCGGGTTGAGGTACGGAGCGATCTCCGCGGCAATGATGTCGGGATCGATCGGCTTGGTGATGTATCCGGCAAAGCCAGCCTCAAGGGCGGCCCGCCGGGTTTGGGCGGCGACGTTGGCAGTCACGGCGAATACGGGCAGGTGCTGCAGTCCGGGGAGGGCCCAGAGGCGCTCGGCCACTTCGAACCCGTCCATCTCCGGCATGTGGAGATCGAGCAGGACCACGGCCGGGGGGCGGGCGGCGGCCAGCTCGAGGGCGTGCCGGCCATCGGGCGCCTCGACCACCTCCACGCCCATCACGCGCAGATGGAACGCCAGCAGGTAACGGTTGGTCGTGCTGTCGTCGACGATGAGGACGAGCGGCTTCATTCCGAATTCAGGAGTTGGGCACAGAGGGCACGGAGGCTAGGCACGAGAACACAGAGAGTTCGTTGAGAAGGCGGTTCGTCGCGCGGTTCGCCTCGGGGCCGAGTGTTCCAACTTGCGGTGTGGTTTTGCCAATCAATCTCTCCGTGCTCTCCTTCCGGCTCTCCTCTGCCTCTGTGATCCGTCCGAACTGTCGTTTTCAGGTTCATGGGCCGAAAGGCGGGATTCGAACATCGAACGTCGAACAGGGAACTTTGAATCGAGAAACGGCAACCGAACCGCAAAGAACGCAAAGATCGCAGAGAGAGAATTCATGGTGGCTCCGACATTGGCGGATTCACCCGGCAGGTGCGTGATCCAGTGGCGCCGATTCTGTTGGATGAATCTCTCCTTGTGGTTTTGCGGTTGGAACGAACTGCGGAATCGAGGTCGAACGGGCGCACTCCTAAGGTTGCGGGTCGCTTTCCGGTCTCCGCTCGCCGGTCTCCGGTTTCCCGGGAGTCGGGGCGAGGGGCAGGGTGAAGGTGAAGGTCGAGCCGACGGCGGCCTCGCTCGCGACGCGGATCTCGCCGCCGAGCAGGCCGAGGAGCTTGCGGCAGAGATGGAGGCCGAGCCCGGTGCCCTCGTAGTGGCGGCGGTGCGACCCGTCGAGTTGCCGGAATGCCTCGAAGAGCATGGGCATCTGGTTGGCGCCGATGCCGATGCCGGTGTCGCGCACGGCGACGACGAGGTGGTCGGCCTCGGTGTGGGCGGCGATGGCGACCGTGCCCTTCTCGGTGAACTTCACGGCATTGTTCACGAGATTGAGCAGGATCTGGAAGACGCGCCGACGATCGCTGCGGAGCCGAAGCGTTGTCGGCGTGCAGTGGGAGGAGAGCGCGAGTTCCTTCTCCTCCGCCATCGGGCGGACGGTGGTGAGCACCTCCGCGACCACCTCGGCGAAGTCGAAGTCGGTCGGATCGAGGACCATGCGGCCGGATTCGATGCGAGAAAGGTCGAGCAGGTCGTTGATGAGTGCGAGCAGGTGGCGCGCGGAGGATTGGACCATGCCGAGCTGCTTGTGCTGTTCGGCGTTGAGGGGGCCGGCGAGGCCTTTGACGAGGATGCCGGTGAAACCGACGATGGAGTTGAGCGGGGTGCGCAATTCGTGGCTCATCGTGGAGAGGAACTCGCTCTTGAGGCGGTCGACTTCGCGCAGTCGCTCGTTGGCGGCGGTGAGTTCGGCGAGGAGGTGCTCGAGCTGGTCGCGTTGGCGGCGGAGTTCGTCGGTGGCCTCGCGGCGTTCGGTGATATCCTGGAAGGTGCCGCCGATCTTCACGATGCGGCCGGCATCGCGGAAGGCCTCGCCGACAGCTCGGACCCAGAGGTGTCTTCCCTTGGCGGTGACGAAGGCGAGTTCGCGTTCGAACGGTGTGCCGTCTTCGCGGAGCCGATCGACGGCGGCGGCGATCTCCGCCCGGGATTCGGGTGCATAGAAGGCGAGGGCGTTTTCGAGCGTCGGCACGAAGTCCTCTCCGACCTCGTGGATGGTGCGGGTGGCGCCGCTCCAGACGTTGCGGCCGGACGCGAGGTCGATTTCCCAGCCGCCGACGCGGGCAAGATGGCTGGTCTGGGAGAGCTGGCGGTTGGTCTCGGCGAGGGCGGCGGTGCGGGTGGCGACGATCTGTTCGAGATTCTCCTTGGCGGCGCGGAGCGCTTCTTCGGCGCGCACACGCGCGGTGATGTCGCTGGAGATTCCGATGACGCCGGTGACCTGCCGGTCGGGCCCGAGCCGAGGGGTGTAGAAGGTGTTGAAGACGATACCGGCTTCGTGGACGAGGTGTTTGCTGGTGCGACCTGCGAGGGCGTCGGTAATGCCGGCGAGGACTTCGGGGTTGTGGGCGTACAGTTCGAGGGCGGAGCGGCCGACCAACTCGCCCGGGCGGAGGTGGAGCGACTGGAGCCCGCGGCCCTCGGAGAGTTCGAAGCGGCCCTCGCGGTCGAGCACGAAGATCACGGCGTCGGCGTTCTCCACGACGGTGCGGAAGCGCCGCTCGCTCTCGCGCAGGGCGTCCTCCATCGCGCGGCGGGCGGTGAGGTCGCGGGTCAGCACCGCGATGCCGCAGATGGTGCCGTCGTCGGCGCGGATGGGGGAGTGGTTGATTTCGAAGCACCGGCGCGCGGGTCCGGCGCCGGAGAAGGCGTCGATTTGCAGGTGGGCTCCGGCGAGCACGCGGCGGAGGACGGGTTCGGCGGCGGCGCGGTCTTCGGCGGTCTGGTAGTCGAGCAGGCAGGAGCCGAGGGCGATCTCGACGCCGTAGAGGGCGCGCATGCCTTCGGAATGGTGGCGGTTGAAGCTGGTGTAGCGCAGTTGGGTATCGAGGGAGAAGACGGGTTCGTCGAACGCCTCGAGCAGGCCGCGCAGCAGGGCGTACTGTTCGCGGATCCGCGCCTCGGCCCGCCGGCGTTCGAGGGTGCGCCACACCGAGCCCATGAGCAGTTGGAGCTGCAGGATGTCGGGGTCGCCGTAGTCGGATTCCTTGTTGGCGACGCCGACGACGGCGATGATGCGGTCGCCGTCGAAGACCGGAATCGTGAGGAAGCGAGTGAGGGCGACATGGCCCTCGGGGTAGCCCTTCTTGAGCGGGTGGTGGGTCGCGAAGTCGTTGAGCACGATCGGCCGGCGCTGGCGCACGGCTTCGCCCCAGATGCCGGTCTGGTCGAGCGCGTAGCAGGTCCTTGGATCGGCGATCCGGCAGGCGGGCATCACATCCCTCGACCAGGTGTTGAGGACGAAGCGTTGGGCCGTCTCGTCGTAGTGGTAGATGTGGCCGTAGCGGCTGCCGGTGATCGCGATCGCCTCGCCGAGGGCGCGGTCGAGAAACTGCTGGTCGGTCTCGTCGCGCTGTTCGGCGATGCGCAGCAGGGCCTGGAGACGGGCCGTGTTGGTCCGCAGCTCCTCCCCGGTGCGCATCCGCTCGGTGATGTCGCGGATCGCGGCCAGGTGGCAGGCGCGGCCTTGCCAGTCGAAGTGGCTGGCCGCGATCTCGACCGGGAAGACCGTGCCGTCGGCGCGCCGGTGTTGGCGCACGGGGATCGCGGTGTGCTTCTCGGTCATCGCGCGGTGGGTGCGCTCCGGCTCGGCGCTGAGGTCGAGGTTGCGGCGCTTCAGCAGCTCGTCATGGGAGTGGCCGTACAGGGTGGACGCGGCGCGGTTGGCCTCGAGGATCTCGCCGGTGTCGCTGTCGATGAGGAAGAGCGCGTCGGATTCGAGATCGAAGAGTGCGCGGTATTTCTGCTCGTTCTCCCGGAGCGCGCGTTCGGCCCGGCGGCGTTCCGCGAGGTCGCGGGTGATGCCGACGATGCGTTCGGGCCGGCCGTCCGAGCCGGTAAGCAGGGTGGTGACGACTTCGGCCGGGATGAGGTGGCCGTCGCGGTGGCGCAGCTCGAACATGTAGGTGCGGATACGGGCCGCCTCCGGGTCGTTCTGGAATTCGGCGAGGCGCCGGTGCAGCTGGTCGCGAACGAAGGCGCAGGATTCCGGCGAGAGCGTGTCGTCGAGGGTTTGGGCGAGGGCTTCCTGCGGCGTGTAGCCGCGGACCGCCAACACCGAGGGGCTGACGTAGACGAAGCGCATCGTGGCGAGGTCGAAGAGCCAGACGATGTCGGCGGTGTTCTCGGCGATGAGGCGGTAGTTCGTCTCGGCGGTGCGCAGTGTGGACTCGAGCTGGCGTCGTTCGGTCAGGTCGCGGCCGACGGAGAGCACCAGCGGGCCGTCGGCCGAGGGCACGGTGGTGGCGATGAACTCGAAGGGGATGCGGCGACCGTCCTTGGTGACGAGGTCGAGTTCGACCTTGGTGGTGCCGGTGGCGGCGAGTTCGGCGAGCGCGGAATCGGCGCCCGCCAGCTCCTGCGGATCGTGGTAGGCGGCGGGTGCGGGCAGGGCAGCGATCTCGGGGTCGGAGTATCCGGTGATCTGCGCGAGGTGGCGGTTCCAGCGGAGCATGCAGTTGGTCCGCGGGTCGAACAGCGCGACGGTGTCGAGCTGGGCGTTGATCAACTGTTCGGACAAGGCCTGCTCGCGGCGGAGTCCGGCTTCGGCCTCGTGGCGCGCGGTGATGTCGGTGAGCGTGTGCACGGCGCCGTCGAAACCGCCGTGCTCGTCGAGGATCGGGTCGGCGACGATCTCGAACCACCGGTCGCCGAGGCGCGTTTCGAGGGTTTCCCGCTGGAGCGACGTCCGGGATTTCGTGAGCGGGCAGCGGTCGATGGGCTGGTCGGAGCCGTGGGCGATCTCCCAGCACCGGTGGCCCCTCATCTCGTCGGAGCGGCGGTGGAAGAGTGTTTGGGCCGTCCGGTTCGACTGGACGATGCGGCAGTCGCGGTCGAGCAACCAGATGGCATCGCGGGTGGCGTCGAAGGTGGTTTGCCATTGGCGGGCCAGGGCGGCGAGGTGCTGGTTTTGCTCACGGGTGGCGGTCTCGAGCCCGGAGCGCTTTTCGAGCTCGGACTGGAGCAGGCGCAGGGCGCGATGCAGGAGGGTGCAGAGCCAGGAAATGCCGAGCGAGGTGCCGGCGAAGACGAGCAGGGCGGTGGATTCGGCCGGAGAGACGGCCCCCCCGTGGATCCAATGGAAGGCGAGGATGAGCGAGACCGCCAAGGCCGTGATCCCGCCGGTGCCACCGGCGAAAAGGCCGGCGAGGATCACGGCGGGAAAGAAGGCGAGGAAGGCGGCGCCGTCGCCCAGAGAGGAGAGCAGAAATGCGTGCGCCAGCGCTCCCACGGCGGCGGCCAAAAGGCCGACCGAAAAACGGCAGGGCAGGCCCAGTTGGACGGCGGCGCGGATCAGCAGACGCATCCTCGCGTCGGGGACAAAGGCCAGCAGGGCCGGATGCCGGAGCGGGCGCATGGGAGACTAGCCGGTCGCGGGTTCCTGCACGGCGAAGGGGCCCTTGACGTGGTTGAGGGTGGCGGCGTTGGCGATGCGTTGGATCACCATTTTCGTGAGACGCTCGCCGGCGGCGACGAGCAGCACGTTGTTGGCGAGCTTGATCTCGGAGACGAGGACCTGGCCCGGCGCGAGCTCGTGGACGTGCTTGTAGACGACGGGGAAGTCGGAGGAGAGTGCGTTGGAGAGGAAGGTGGGGAAGCACTCGAAGCACTTCTCGAGCAGGGCTGGGTCGTAGGAGCCGCGGCGGTCGCGGAGGGCGACGAGGGCGTTCTGCTTGACGATGCCGTCGAGCTCGAGGGTGAGGCGGTCGTTGAGGATGCGGAGCATGCGGGCGCCGAGGGGAATGGCCTCGCCGCAGACCGAGTCGGCGGGCACGCCGGTGCCGCTGAAGTCCTTGGCCTGGTATCGGATCATCTGCGCGACCCCGGCGAAGCGGGGGATGCTGGAGACGAGGTTGCTGCCCACTTCCGGGGTGTGGCGCACGAGGGAGGCCTCCTCGGGGGAGAGCTCGCCGCCGCCGGAGAGCTTGCGGAGCACGAGCACGGGCAGCGAGGCGTAGCCGATGGGGGAGAGGGCGGCGGCGACTTCGTATTCCCAGACTGGATCGAGGCCGAGGTGCCGGGCGAAGGTGCCGATGGAGTCGTGCAGCCGCTGGCTGCGGCCGAGCGCGTCGGGGGCGACCATGCCGAGCACTTCGGTGAGCACCTGCACGCTGCCCGCGAGCGTGCCCTCGAGCAGTTCGCGTTCGGTGGTGACGAGTTCGTAGTGCTTGAGGGCGGTCTCGAGGGCGGGCACGAGCACTTCGGGCGGGCAGGGTTTGTTGAGGAAACGGAAAACGGCGCCGCGGTTGACGGCATCGACGGCGGACTGCTGGTCGGCGTTGCCCGTGAGCATGATGCGCACGGTGTCGGGCGCGGCCTCGCGCACGGCTTCGAGCAGTTCGATCCCGCTCATGCCCGGCATGGTCTGGTCGGCGACGACGACCGCATAGGGGCCGTGACGGTCGATCATCTGCAGCGCCTCAGCGCCACCGGGGGCGGTGTCGAAGGTGAAGAGGCGGCGGAGGCTGCGGGAGAGGGCGGCGAGCAGGTTGGGTTCGTCGTCCACGAAGAGAATCCGATTTTTCATGACGAGGGAGCGGGCGGGCGTGCTGGCCGGGGCGAGGGGGATCGCGGCCTGAAGGCGCGCGCCACGGGGTAGGGCGAGGGCGGGAGTTCGGGGTCGAAGGGGACGGGAGAGCGAGGTCGTAGGGGGCGGAAGTGTGAGGTCGCAGGGGGCGGTGGTGGCGCGGGCTTTAGCCCGCGGGGAGGGCTGGCGGCTGGTGGACGGGGCGGGAGGGAGTTGGCTGGTGACTGGGGATCGCGGCCTGAAGGCCGCGCCACGGTCTGGGAGCCGAAGGGAGTGAAGGGGACGGTGGTGGCGCGGGCTTCAGCCCGCGGGGGGGCGGGCGGCAGTGGTGGACGGGGCGGGAGAGAGTTGGCTGGTGACTGGGGGATCGCGGCCTGGGAGCGAAAGGGAGTGAAGGGGACGGCCGTGGCGCGGGCTTCAGCCCGCGGGGGGAGGCTGGAGCGGGAGGATGAGACGGAAGATCGAGCCGCGCTGGGCCGCAGGGGTGTACTCCGCGCGGCCACCGTGCCGGCGGGCGATGGCCTGGACGACATGCAGGCCTTGGCCGGGGGCCTTGTCGGCGCGTTTCGTGGTGATGAAGGGCTCGAATAGATGGGGGCGCACGGTGTCGGCGACGCCGCAACCATCGTCTTCGACCTCGACAATGGCGAACGGGCCCTCCTGCAGGGTGCGGAGGACGATCCGGCCCTTGATCCGTTGCTGTTCGGTGTTGGCCGCAGCCACGGCTTGGGCGGCATTGATGACGAGATTGAGCAGTGCCTGGTTGATCTCGTCCTGCACGACGGGTACGGGCGGCAACGTGGGGTCGAGTTCGGTGGCGACTTCGGCGGCGTATTTCCACTCGTGTCGCGAGACGGTGAGGGTGGTCTCGAGCAGTTGGGCGAGATCGGTCGGAACTCGCCCGGTGGAGGCGGGGTGGGCGAAGTCCTTGAGGGCACCGACGATGCGGGCGATGCGGGTCATGCCCTCGAGGGATTGTTCGATGCTGCGCGGCAGTTCTTCGCGGAGGAAGGCGAGGTCGGCGGAGCGCTCGGCGGCGGCGAGCGCGGCGAGGGCGGGCTCGAGCTGGGGCAGGGAGGTGGCGGCGGCCTGGAGCGCGGCGACCGCGGCGAAATACGGTTCGAGTTGCGCGAGCGATTCGGCGAGGAAACGTAGATTGTCGGAGACGAACTGGCTCGGGGTGTTGATCTCGTGGGCGATGCCCGCGGAAAGGCGGCCGACGGATTCGAGCTTTTGGGCAAGGTTGAGCTGGGCGGCGAGGGCGCGGTTCTCTTCCTCGATGCGGCGGCGTTCGGTGATGTCCTCGTTGAAGGCGATGTAGTTGACGATCGCGCCGGTCTCGTCGAACACGGGCGCGATGGTCGAGTGTTCCCAGTAGAGCGAACCGTCTTTGCGCCGGTTGCAGAGTTCGCCGGTCCAGTTTTGCCCGGCGCCGATCGTGGCCCAGAGTTCGGTGTAGAACGCGGTGTCGTGATGGCCGGATCGGAGGAGGCGGGGAGTGCTGCCGACTACCTCGCGCAGCGTGTAGCCGGAGGTTCGGGCGAAGGCCGGGTTGGCGAAACGGATGCAGCCGGATGTATCGGTAATTATGATCGACACCGGGCATTGGTCGAGGGCGCGGGTGAGCGTGCGCAGGTGCTCCTCGGTGGCGTGGCGCGCGGTGATGTCGCGGGAGATGCCGAAGGTGCCGATGACCTGTCCGGCGAGATCCCGTAGCGGGACTTTGGTGCTCGCGACCCAGGTCACGCGTCCGTCGGGCCAGACCTCCTTTTCCTCGTGGTCGAGGAGCGCTTGCCCCGAGGCCATGATCCGCTGCTCGTCGGCAAAGGCGGGAGCGGCGTGGGTGGCGTCGAACAGGTCGAAGTCGCTTCGGCCGAGCAGCGTCTCGCGGGCGACGCCGACCCAGCGGGCCATGGCCTCGTTGACGGCAAGGAACCGGCAGGCGCGGTCCTTGAAGTAGATATTGTCGGGCAGGTGCTCAAGGAGCGCCTTGAGCAGAATGCGCTCGAGATCGGGAGGGAGCGCACCGGGAGGTTGAGGCTCGCCGGGCATCGTCGAGAAAGGGGAAGGCCTTCAGCCGATCGAGGTGTTCGCGGGCTCGGTCTCGAGGAGCTGCTGCTTGAGGTCGGCGGAGGTGAAGGGCTTGGGCAGGAAGGCGTCGAAGCCGGCGTGCAGGCAACGGTCGCGGTCTTCGCGCAGGGCGTTGGCGGTCATGGCGACGCAGCGGGGCTGGCGATCCTCGGGGAGCTGTTCGCGGATGGCGCGCAACAGCTCGTAACCGTCCATATCCGGCATCTGGAGGTCGATGAGGGCGAGCTCGAAGGCCTCCTCGAGGGCGAGTTTGAGCCCTTGGCGGCCGCCGGTGGCGACGAGAGGGGTGTAGCCCATCTTGGTGAGCATGCGGCAGGCGACGAGCTGGTTCATCGCGCTGTCGTCGACGACGAGGATGCGCAGGGGGTGGGCCTCGGCCATGCCTTCGTCGAAGACCGGGCGCGTGGTGTGGCCGGAGGGTCCGTGGGGCTGGGAGGGAAGGGCGAACGGGATCTCGAAGGAGAAGGTGCTGCCGACGCCGGGTTCGCTGCGGGCCCAGATGTCGCCGTTCATCAGGTTGCAGAGCGATTTGCAGATCGCCAGGCCCAGGCCGGTGCCGCCGTAGACGCGGGTGGTGGAGGCGTCGGCCTGCGAGAAGGGGCGGAAGAGGTTGTCGACGACCTGGGGGCTCATGCCGATGCCGGTGTCGACGACGTTGAAGCGGATCGGGGTGGGGTGGCCGTCCTTCGTGTCGGAGCCGCGTACCGGGGCGACCTCGACGACGACCTTGCCGTGGTCGGTGAACTTGATCGCGTTGCCGATGATGTTGGTCAGGACCTGGCGCAGGCGGGTCTGGTCGCCGAGGACTTCGTTGGGGACGAATTCGTCGATCTCGAGCTTGAACTCGATGTCCTTGCCGAGGGCGAGCGGGCGCAGGAGACGGTAGACATCCTGGATGAGGTGGTGGAGGCCGAAGTGTTCGTGTTCGAGCACGAGCTTGCCCGCCTCGATCTTGGAGTAGTCGAGAATATCGGACAGGATGACGAGCAGGTTCTGGCCGCATTCGCGCAGGGTGCGGAGGTCGGCGCGCTGCTCCTCGTCGAGGTTGGAGGACTCGAGCAGTTCGGTGAGGCCGAGGATGCCGTTCATCGGGGTGCGGATCTCGTGGCTCATGTTGGCCAGGAAACGCGATTTGATGAGGGCGGATTCGTGCGCGGCGGTGAGGGCGACCTCGAGCTGGGAGGTGCGGGTGGCGACCATCTGCTCGAGTTCGGCGTTCTGGCGCATGATGCGGATCTGGAGCGCGGCGTTCTCGAGGGCGTAGGCGCCCTGGCCGAGCACGATGGTGAGCAGCCGCATGCCGATATCCGATTCGTGGAGATGCGGTTGCTTCACGATGCCGGCGAACATGCCCAGGCAGCGGGAGCGGGTGGCGATGGAGTGGAGGACGAGCGTGCCGCCGCTGGTGGGCGCGGCGCGGGTGAAGAGCGGCCGGTTCTGGCGCAGGGCCCAGGCGAAGGTGCCCTCGTCGATCGCGAAATCGACGGCCTTCTGGATTTCCCCGCGGCGTTCGGGCGGGTCGCAGTCCTCGATGAGGAACTCGGCGGTGTCGTGGTCGACGAGGAAGAACGCGGCGAGCGTGAGCGGGAGAATCTGGCGGAGGTGGATGCGCAGGCTCTTGAGGATCTGGGAGGACTCGCCGCTGTTGAGGCTGAGCGAACTACCGAGCGAGGACAGGATCTCGAGCAGCTCGATCTGCTCGAACGGGCGGAGCGACCGGAGGTCGCAGGTGGGCAGGCAGGGCGGTGCGGGTTGCTGGTCCATCTCCGGGCGCAGGGGTGGGGTCAGGCGAGAATCGTCTTGGTGACTTCGTCGAGCTGGCGGTGGATCTCCTTCTCGAGCGGGCCGAGCATTTCGGCGCCCAGGCCGGCCAGTTCCCAGTGGGGGGCGTGCAGCGGCGGCACGTAGCGTTCGCCGCTGTTGCCGTAGCGCATGGCGTTCACGATGACGTCGGCGGTGTGGAGGATGGCGGTCTCGATCGGGTAGAGGCTGGCGGCGTTGTAGCTGTGGTGCATCTTGATCGGCTCGCAGAGTCGGCCGGGCAGCTTCCACGTGCGGAGCAAGTCGTACCCTACAGTGGCGTGGTCGAAGCCGAGGACCGATTGCTCGGACTGGAAGAGCAGGCGGCGGTCTTTGCCGGCGCGGGCGAGGCAGTGGGCGGCTTCGTCGGGGAGGTGCTGGAAGATGACGAGCCGGCCGATGTCGTGGAGCAGGCCGAGCAGGAAGAAGCGTTCGGTGTTGGGCTCGCGGCGGCGGGAGGCGATGAGGCGGGCGGTGACGCCGCAGGCGATGCTGTGGCGCCAGAACGACTCCATGTTGACGAGTTCGCGCGGTACCTGGCTGAAGATCGAAGCCACGCAGGTGCCCTGCACGAGCGCGACCATCTGCTCGGCGCCGATCATGGTGACGGCGTGGCTGATGGTCTCGATGCGCGACGGGAAGCCGTAGAAGGAGCTGTTGGCGAGCTGCAGGATGCGGGCGGAGAGCGCCTGGTCGGCCATCAGGACCTCGCCGATGTCGCTCATCGAGCTGTCGGGGTTCTGGACGACCTCCTGCAGCCGGTGGAAGGTCTGCGGCAGGGAGTAGACCGTGCGGACCTTGGCGATCAACTGGGAGACGGTGGTGCTCATTCCAGGGGGCGGGGCGGCGGGACGATCCGGCGGATCTCTTCGAGGACGGAGAGTCGAATCAGCTCGGCGATGGCCGGGTGGTTGGCATCGGCGTGGTGGAAACGTTCGGCGACGGCGGCGTTGGCATTTTCGACCATCTCGGGGGTGGCCCGGGCCAGGAGCGAATCCTCGTTGTCGGGTGGTTTCGGCCCTTCGATCTCGACCTGCTGGATACCCCACGAGCGGAGCACACGCAGATGCTTGTCGGTGATTTCGGTGCCACTGCGGAGCAGCACCTGGCCGGACGCCTCCATGACGTCCTTTCCCACCTTCATCCCGGGATTCAGCGATTCGATGTCGAGCAATGCCATTTTTGGTCGTCGCCGTCGCGGCATTCTGCAGCGCGATGCGGCGAGCCTATCATCGGGCGCGCCCTGCGGAAGTTTAGGGGCGAGTCGGGGAAATGCTGGGCGCGGTGGGGCGGGGCGTTTTCCGCGGGGCGGCCTTGTGCCGGGCGGTGGTGCGACCGCCCGGGTGGCACTGGGGAGCGGTCACCCGGTGCAGCCGAAAAGTCGGCGGGCCCTGATCAATTCTGCCGCCTCGGGCGGCACGAGCTGATCCCAACCCGGATCGCCCGCCTGGATGCGCTGCAGGACATCGCGGGAGGGGATGGCGAGGGCGACCGGGTCGTAGTCGGGCACGCCGACGACGTGGCGGTTTTCGAGGAGATGGGCGTAGAGGTGGCGCAGTTGGTCGCCGACCTGAAGGTTCTCGGCGGTGTAGATGTCGCGGGCGGCGACGCCGGGCAGCGGGCAGTACGCGGCGAGCGCGGTGCGGTGCATCGGGTAGACGTAGAGCCGCACGTCCTGCCGGAAAAGCCGGCCGATGGCCTCGAGGATGCCGCCGGGCAGGTTTTCGTAGAAACGTTCGTCGAGCACATCGAGCAGGGTGTTGATGCCGAGCACGACGCCGATGGGGGCGGAGGTGTAGCGGCGGAAGTACTGCGAGAGCCGGAAGAAGACCGAATAGTTGGAGACGAGAACGTGCAGGCCGACGGCGCCGAGCAGATCGGCGCGGGCGAGGAAGTCGGCGGCGTCGATTTCGCCGGCGGCGCGCAGGTTGTGCATCGTGAGCTCGGCCAGCACGATCGTGTCGTTGTCGCCCACGGCGGGGTCCTGCGCGAACTGGGCGCCGGCGCAACGCAACATGTCGAGGTTGACGTTGGTGACGGGGCGGTAGCTGCCGCGCTCCACCAGCACGGCCTTCTTGCGCAGCACCTCGGAGGGTTGGAGGACTTCGCCGGCGGGGCTGAGGAGGACGGCGTTGGTCAGCCCGTATTCGACGAGGAAGAGCGAGAGCAGGCGGCTGTCGACGTGGGCGAAGGCGGGACCCGAAAACTGGACCATGTCGACCTCGATGCGGTCGGTGCCGAGGTTGTCGGCCAAGGACTCGACGAGGGCCTGCGGGTTGGCGTGCAGGTAGAGGGCGCCGTAGAGCAGGTTGACGCCGATGATGCCGAGGGCCTGCTGCTGGAGGATGTTCTCCTTGTCCCACATGCGCACATGGATGACCACGTCGTTGGGCGGGCCGCCCGGCTCGAGCTGGAAGCGCAGCCCCATCCAGCCGTGGCATTCGTTGGTGCCCTTGTAGTTGCGGGCGGCGACGGTGTCGGCGAAGACGAAGAAGCGGGTTTCGGCGCCGCGGGCGGCGCCGAGGCGTTCGGAGAGCAGCCCGTACTCGTGGTCGAGCATGGTGTGCAACCGCTCCCTCGATACGTAGCGCGGCGCCTTGCCGTAGATGGCGTCGCTGAAGGTCATGTCGTAGGCCGAGATGGTCTTGGCGACCGTGCCGGCGGCTCCCCCGACCTGGAAGAAGTGGCGGGCGACCTCCTGGCCGGCGCCGATCTCGGCGAAGGTGCCGTAGACGGCGGCATCGAGGTTGACGGTGAGCGCCTTCCGCCCGGTGGTGAGCAGTTCCTTCGGTGTGGTGGACGCGTCGCTGGCGTGAGTGGTGGGCATCGCTGGCGGCAGCATGCGAGGGAGCGCGCGCCGTGCAACGACGGGAGTGGCCAAATGCGCAACCGGGCTGGGGGCGCGAGCCATTCGTCCCGCTGTCGCCTCCGCCGGTCCTTTTCGGCTGTTGTCGCCGGGGGTGTCGCCACTAGCCTCCGACCATGAAGTCATTTTTTGCGAGTTTCCTCGGGACGCTGGTTGCCTTGGTGATCTTCGTTTTCGGCGGGGCGTTCCTGATGTTCATGGGCATGGTGATGCTGGCGGCGATGGGCGAGTCGCAGCCCCAGCAGCACGTCGAAAAGGGGGCCTTTCTGGTGCTCGACCTGAGCACGAACATCACCGACGCGCCGTCGCCCTTCGAGGGGGGCGGCAAGCTGGCGGGCTTGCTTGGGGCCGACGGCAACCGGCTGCAGTTGCGCGCCCTCAACGAGGCGCTGCGCTCGGCCGCGAAGGACGACCGCATTCGGGGGCTGCTGGTGACCGGCAACCTGCAGGCCGAGGACTACGGGAGCGGTTACGCGGCATTGCGCGAACTGCGCGCCGTCGTGCAGGATTTCCGGGCCTCGGGCAAACCGGTGGTCGCGTTCGCGGAGAACATGGACACCCGCGACTACTATGTGATGTCGGCGGCGTCGGAGCTGGTGCTGCATCCCTTCGGCATGGTCTGGATGCCCGGTCTGGCCTCGGAGCCGATGTTTTTGGCGGGCACGCTCGAGAAGCTGGGGGTCGGCGTCCAGGTGACCCGCTCCGGCAAATACAAGAGTTACGCCGAGACGTACACCCGGAGCGACTTCAGTCCGGAGGCGCGCGAGGCGACCCAGAAACTGCTCGACGATGTCTGGGGCGAGATCCGTGCGCAGGTGGCGGAGTCGCGCAAGCTCACGGCCGCGCAGTTGCAGGCGATCGTCGAGCAGCCGCAGGTGCAGATGGGCGAACTCGCCGTGAAGAGCGGATTGGTCGACCGGACGGCGTATTGGGACGAGCTGCTCGACGAGCTCAAGCAGCGCACCGGGGCCGCCGACGCCCAGACCTTCAAGCAGATCGGCCTGCGCGCCTACCTGAAAGTGGCCGCCAAACGGCACGACCAGGGCGCCGGCAAGATCGCGATCGTCTATGCCGAGGGCGTGATCGTCGACGGCGAGGGCGGGGAGGACGGCGAGGTCGGGGGCGACCGTTTCGCCCGCCAGCTCCGGCAGCTTCGGCAGGACGACGAGGTGCGGGCCGTGGTGCTGCGGGTCAACAGCCCGGGCGGCAGCGCCAACGCCAGCGAGGTGATCCAGCGCGAGCTGCGCCTCCTGCGCGAGGACAAGCCGGTGATCGTGTCGATGGGCACGGTGGCCGCCTCGGGCGGGTACTGGATCTCCACCTACGCCGATCGCATCTTCGCCGAGCCCACGACCATCACCGGCTCGATCGGCGTGGTCGGCATGGTCTTCAACGTGCGGGAGCTTTCGCAGAAGATCGGCGTCTCCTTCGACGTGGTGAAGACTGGCAAGTTCGCCGACACCGAGACGATTTCGCGCCCCAAGACCACGGAGGAGCTGGCCGCGATCCAGTCGATGGTCGACTGGATCTACGGCACCTTCCTCGATCGCGTTTCCGAGGGACGCAAACTCGACCGCGAGAAGGTCGAGGCGCTCGCCCAGGGCCGAGTCTGGTCCGGGGTGGATGCGAAGGCGTTGGGCCTGGTCGACGACTTCGGCGGCCTGGACGCCGCGATCGACTTCGCCGCGAAACAGGCCGATGTGGCCGGCGACTTCCAACTCGTGGAATACCCCGGAAAGCGGGAGTTCGCCGAGGTGCTCAAGGAGCTGTTCGAGGAATCGTCCGACGATCTCGTGCGCTCCGGCGTGTTCGGCCGGGTCGAAAAACAGGTGCGGGCCGAGGCCCGGGCGCTGGAACAATTCAACGATCCTCGCAACGTGTACCTGCGTTTGCCCGTGGACGTGAAGATCGACTGACCCCAAGACCCCCCCTCCCCATGCACAAGGAAACCGTTCTCCTGCGCGACTGCCCCGCCGCCGAGATCCCGGCCGGCACTCTCGCGACCTTGCCGGCCGGCACGGTCGCCATCGTCACCCAGACCCTCGGCGGCAGCGTGACGTTGCGCGCGCTCGGCACCCTCTACCGGATCGCGCCCGAAGATGTGGAGGCGTTGAAAGGATACACACCGCACGAGGCGCCGCCGCCAGCGGTGTCGGTCGCGGGCGAATGCACCGAGGCGGCGGTCTGGGATTCGCTGAAGACCTGTTTCGATCCGGAGATCCCGCTCAACATCGTCGACCTCGGTCTGGTGTACGACCTGTCGATCGAGCCGAGGGCGGACGGGCGCAAGCTCGTCGAGGTGAAGATGACGCTCACGTCGCCCGGCTGCGGCATGGGGCCGGTGATCGCCGAGGACGCGCGCTCGAAGATCGCCGCCCTGCCGGGTGTGGCCGAGGCCCGGGTGCACATCGTCTGGGATCCGGCCTGGTCCCCCGAGATGATGTCGACCGAGGGTCGCCAGATTTTGGGGATCGAGTAGCTGCGCCGGCTCCGGTCGCGGTTTCGCACCATCGGTGCGAGCCGGGCCGCTCATTTGTTTGGGGCGTCCGAGGCGGAGCGGTTGCGGTGGGTGTCGAGCGCGGCGAAGAGCGCGTGGGCGGCATCCGACACTGCGGCGAGCAGGCTCCGGGACTGGTCGAGGTGGTTTGCGTTTGCGGCTTCCTCCATCCGTGAGGCCGCGGCCGCGAGCCGTTCGCCGCCGATGTTTGCGGCGGCGCCCTTGATGGAGTGGGCGTGGCGCGAGGCCGCGTCGAGGTCGTCCGCATCCAGGGCATCGCGCAACCGGGCGACCAAGGCGGGCATGTCGTCGCGGAAACGGTCGACGAGCACCGCCTCGAGGTCGAGGTCGTCGGAGAGCCGGAAGCGTAGCGCGCGCAGATTGAAGACCTGAGGCCCGGGCGCTGTATCCAGATCGCGGTCGACCGTCTGGGCCGGCTCGGAACGACCCGAGGGGAGCCAGCGTTCGAGCATGTCGCGCAGCGCGGTCGGGTTGAGCGGCTTGGAGAGGTAGTCGTCCATGCCGGCCTCGACACAGCGTTCGCGGTCTTCGGGGGTGACGTGTGCGGTCATGGCGACGATCGGGATCCGGCGGGCGGCACCGGCCGAGGCGGCGCGGATCAGGCGCGTGGCCGCGAGCCCGTCGAGCTCGGGCATCTGCACATCCATGAGCACCAGGTCGTAGGGGATGGAGGCGAGCGCCTGCACCGCCTCGGCGCCATTGGCGACGGCGTCGACGCGGGCGAAGCCGAGCTTGGCGAGCACGCCGATCGCGACCTGCTGGTTGATCGAGTTGTCCTCGGCGAGCAGCAGGCGTTCGGGGCGGGCGGCGGCGGCGGTCGTGGTGGGCACGGGCATCGCGGAGGCGAGGTGGGCGAAGGCCGCGACGAGGCAGTCGAGCAGCTCCTCGGGCTGGAGGGGCTTGGTGGCGCAGGCGGCGAAGGCGCCGAGTGCCGCACGGGGGACGGCGTGCCGCGATGGCGCGAGCAGACCGACCAGAGGGGTGTGGCGCAATGTATCGGACTCCTGGATTGTTCGGGCGAGTTCGACGCCGTCGACCCCGGGCGGCTGCACGTCGACCAGGGCGGCGGCGAAGGGGGCGGCGGTTTCGGCCGCGTGTTGGAGCGCCCGGAGGGCTTCCGGCGCGGAGGCGGCGAGCATGGGTACGGCGCCCCAGAGCGAAAGGCGTTCGCGGAGCGCCTCACGCTGCGCGGCGTTGTCGTCGACGACGAGCAGGCGCACATTGCGCAGGGGAGGCTCGGCGGGCGGTGGCTGGGCGGGCCGGCCGAGCCGCGCGGTGAACCAGAATTCGGAGCCCCGGCCCGGTTCGCTCACGACGCCGATCTCCCCGCCCATGAGGGTGGCGAGCTGCCGGCTGATGGCGAGGCCCAGGCCGGTGCCGCCGTATTTGCGGGTTGTCGACGCGTCGACCTGGGAGAAGCTCCGGAAGAGCAGGCCCTGCTTTTCCGGCGGGATGCCGATGCCGGTGTCGCGGACCGCAAAGCGGATCGAGACGTGGCCGGGCTCGGCGGCGGCGAGGCTGGCGCGCACGACGACCTCGCCTGCGGCGGTGAACTTGATGGCGTTGCCGGCGAGGTTGAGCAGGATCTGGCGGATGCGGCCCGGGTCGCCGCGGAGGCGGGCGGGCACGTCGGGAGCGGCGGAGCAGACGAATTCCAGGCGTTTGTCGTGGGCGCGTTCGGCGAGGATCGCGCCGAAGTCGTCGAGCACGGGCTGGAGGTCGAAGTCGAGGTGCTCGAGGTCGAGCTTGCCGGCCTCGATCTTGGAGAAGTCGAGGATGTCGTTGACGAGGGAGAGCAGGGCCTCGCCGCTGGCGCGCACGGTCTTGGCGTAGTGGCGCTGGGTGGAGTCGAGCGGGGTGTCGAGCAGCAGTCCGGTCATGCCGATGACGGCGTTCATCGGCGTGCGGATCTCGTGGCTCATGTTGGCGAGGAAGGCGCTCTTGGCCGTATTCGCGGCCTGGGCCTTTTCGGTCATGTCGCGCAGGCCGCGGTTGGCGTCCTCGAGTCGGGCCATGGTCTCGCGCAGTCGGTCCTCGGCGATTTTGCGGTCGGTGAGGTCGACGAAGTTGGTGATGATGTAGGCCTGGTCCTGCAGTTCGATGCGATGGGCCGAGAAGAGCCCGTGCCGATGCGCGCCGGATTTGGTGCGCAGGGTCGTCTCGATGCCGCTTCCGGAGGCCTCGCGGTTGGCGCGGATCTTGGCCGGGAGCTCCGGATCCTCGATGATTCCGAGTTCGAAGCCGGTGCGGCCGATCGCCTCGGGTTCGGTGAAACCGAGGACCCGCTGGAAGGCCGCGTTGACCTCGACGATACGGCCCTCGTCGAGGGTGGAGATCGCCATGAGCGACTCGCTCAGGTTGAAGGCGCGGGAGAATTTCTCCTCGGAGAGCTTGATCAGCGAGATGTCGCGGGTGATGCCGAAGAGCGCGGGCCGGCCGTTCCAGTCGCCGCGAACGAAGCGGGTTTCGACCGGGATCGCATGCCCGGCAGCGTCGACGATGGGCAACGGGCTGGTCTCCGCGCGGCCGGCGAGGATGCGGCGCAGCACCCATTCGGCCTCCGTGCGCTGCTCCGGCGGGTGCAGGTCGAGCAGGCTGCGGCCGACGAGTTTTTCCGGCGTGTATCCGAGCCGTTCGATCACCGTGCGGTTGGCGGCGAGAATGCGGCCGTCCGGATCGAGGACGGTGAGGAAGTCGCCGGAATGGTCGAAGAAGTTGCGGAAGTTGGCCTCGCTGCGGGCCATCGCGGCCTCGGCGGCGATGCGGTCGGTGATGTCGTGGACGACCGAGCACAGAAGGTCCTGTCCGTGCACGGAGAGCGGCGCGATGTAGGTCTCGACCTGGCGCACGGAGCCGTCGGCCAGTATTTGGTTGAGGACGAAGTGGCTGCGCTCGCGGCGGAGGGCGAGGGCGAGGGCCTCGCGCACCCGTTCGGGCGGTTCGGAGGTGATCTCGGCCAAGGGGCGTCCGGCGAGCTGGGCGGGGCTCAGTCCGTGGTAGCGGGCCGCGGCGGGATTCGCCTCGACGATGAGTCCGTTGCGTGGATCGAGCAGCAGGATCATGGCGCTGTTGTCGGCGAAGAGGGCGCGGTAACGCCCTTCGCTTTCCTCCAGTTCCCGCGTGCGACTGGAGACCTCGGCCTCGAGGCGATCCTTGCGGCGTACCGATAGGCTCATGACGGCGGTGAGGGCGGCGGTGATCAGGGCGCCGGCGCCGGCCGCGGCCGCGTCGGCTCGCCGGTGGCGACTGTCGACGAACGCCGGTGACGGGCGGGTGACGATGGCCCAGGCGCGGTCGCAGATGAAAAGGGGGACAGGGAGTTCTCCCCGCCCGATCGCCACCGTCTCCCCCTCGGTGTTGGCGCTGGCGGTGGAGAGGAGGTGGGTGACCGGCTCGGTGATGTCGACGATCTTCATGTCGACCATGCGTTCGGTGGTCCGTTCGAGTCCGAGGCCTCGCGTGACGGTGGCCTGGATGTCGATGATGCCGAGGGCGAAGCCGTCGGGCCAGTCGTGGTCGGGGGCCTCGACCGGGATGGCGGCGATGAGCGCGCGGGGCCGGTCGCGGTGTTGGACGAGTGCGACGGGGGGCGAGGCGGAGGGAAGGCGGGAGGCGGCGGCGCGGGCGAGCGTTTCGCGCCGGAGCGGCTCGCTGGCGATGTCGAGGCCGAGGACCTGGCGGTTCGACTCTTCGGGGGCGGCGTAGGCGATCGGTTGGAGCCAACGGCGTGTCGTGGAACGGTCGGCGTCGGGGTGGTCGTGGATGGTGAAATCCTTCGATCCCATCGCCCGCATCGCGGCTTCGAATGCGGTGCGTCGGGCGGGTTCGACCGAGGGGCACCACTCGAGGGCCAAGGCGGCGCTGGCGCGGGCGAGAGGGCCGGCGAAGCGGGCAAACTCCTCCGGGCCGGGCGGTTGCTTTCGGTCGCAGAAGCGGGCGAGAGCCGCGAGGTTTTCGCCGAAGGTGCGGAAGCTCCGGGCCACGAGTTCGGTGTGGGCGGCGGCGAGCCGCTGGAACTCCGCGGCGTCGTTGTCCCGCTCGCGTTCGTGGACAATGGCCGTGGCCGCGGCGGTGATCGCCAGGCCGACCAGTGCGACACCGGTCGCTTCGGCGTGGCGGAGGATTCCGGTGGCCGAGCCTCGCCGTTTGGCGAGGCTCAATGCCCGTGCGGCGCCGGCGGCGAGCAGGATCAGCAGCGTCCACGCGATGGTGACTAGGCGCGCGCGGGCGATGCTGCGGTTCCAATCCTCGGCGGGGAGATCGATGCCGAGAACGGCGAACACCTCGGAGGTCGAGGGGTCGACGATCGGGGCGAGGCCGGAGACGAAGACGCCATATTCGTCTGGATACGGGCCGTCGGCCACCGGGTGCCCGGTGGCGAACGCCTCGAAGACCTCGCGCTCGGGCTGCTCGTAGAGCGTGCCGGGAGGGGAGGCGTAGGGATCGTCGGGGGCGAGGCTTTCGGGGCCGAAGTGGATGAGCCCATCGCGGAGCGCCATCGTGTAGATGCTGCGCAGGCCGGTGAAGGCGGCGTAGCGGGCCAGTTGGTGGCCGATGCGCCGGAACTGCGGGCGCTCGGCGTCGGCGCGAGTGAAGGCGAGCGCGGCCATCTCTTCGGGGGAGATCGCCCGTGCGATGCTGGCCGCCTGCTGGACGACGGTATCGCGTAGTTGGGCGTCGGTTTCGCGTCCGCGCCATTCGCACAGCGCCCACCCGCCGAGCAGCGGCGGCAAGAGCAGGAGAATGGTCACGGCGCAGTCGCGGGAACGGCGGATCTGCCGCAGCCAGAGGGCCGCGGCGAGGGTGAAGGCGCTGGCCGCGACGCCGACGGAGAGTTCGGTCGGCGGGAGCGTGGGAACGATGAACTGGCCGAACAGCAGGCCCCAGGCGCCGAGAGTGGCCATGGCGCCTGCGGTGGCGCCGGAGAGGCGCAGCCGCCGGCCGGCGGCGGTGCCGGGGACGAACAGCGACAGTGCTCCGGTGGCGCACAGGAATCCGGAGGCGAACAGGAGGTAGTCGAGCGGAGCCTGCATGGGGGCCTAGGCTCGCGGGCTGCCGGCGCGAGGGGCCGACCATTTGCGGCGGAAGGGTCTGGACCGGTGCGCGGGTCTGTCCGGGGCGGCAGGGGCGGTGGTTTGCTCGAGGTGCACCTGCAGACTATCGGCCGGGGGGCGCACGTGGTTTACCGGTGTTTTCGGGGGAGGCGGCGGGGTGGGGCAGCCGTGTCGGGCCGGGTGGAGGCGGTGCCGGAATTGACGCGTGCGCGGCGGGCGGCTTGCTTCGCGGGATGGAATTTTTGGCCGACCCGCAAATCTGGATCGCATTGCTGACCCTCACGCTGCTCGAGATCGTGCTCGGTATCGACAATGTGATCTTCATCTCGATTTTGGCGGGCAAGCTGCCGCCGCCGCAGCAGCCCAAGGCGCGGCAGACGGGATTGGCGTTGGCGTTGCTCACCCGGATCGCGTTGTTGTGCAGCATCGCGTGGTTGGCGAAACTGACCACGCCACTGTTTGCGGTGTTCGGGCACGGCGTCTCGGGGCGCGACCTGATTTTGCTGGTCGGCGGACTGTTTCTGATCGGCAAGAGCACCTTCGAGATCCACGAGAAGCTCGAGGGCGAGGATGGCACGCAGGGAGGGCAGGGAACGGCCACGTTTCGCTCAGTAGTGATCCAGATCATGCTGCTCGACGTCGTGTTTTCGCTCGACTCGGTGATCACGGCGGTGGGCATGGCGCAGCACCTCTGGGTGATGATCACCGCGGTGGTGTTGGCGATGGGCGTGATGCTCTTCTTCGCCGGTTCGATCAGCGATTTCGTGCACCGGCATCCGACGCTGAAGATGCTGGCGCTCTCCTTTCTGTTGCTCATCGGCGTGGCTTTGGTGGCCGAGTCGATGCACCAGCCGATCCCGAAGGGTTACCTGTACTTCTCCATGGCCTTCGCCTTCGGGGTGGAGATGCTCAACCTCAAGCTGCGGGCCAAGCAGGTGACGAAGCCGGTCGAGCTGCACCAGCCGTATCGCTGAGGCGGACTCATCCCGATGCCGCCCTCTCCGGGTGTGGCGCGACTCGCCGAGGCGGATCAATCCCGACGGAGACTCGAGCAACCGGCCTGTGATCCGATCGAGCGTCGAGGATGACTCGATCGGTTTTGCCGGGCCGGGTGATCGCTTGAAGGGCCGACGTCATCCGAAGCCCCGCGGCGGCGGGGCTTTCTTGCAGCAATGCGGAGCGGAGTGCGGGGCGCTGGGAGTGGCCCGGAGGCACTGGTTCGCATCGTGTCGATGTATGGACATACCCACGCTTACGGAACGCGGGCAGATTTCCGTCCCGGCTGTTCTGCGCGACAGATGAATTTGGTGCGGGCCGGTGGCTCCGCTTTGCGGCGGTCTCGGATCATGAGTTCCGCGTGCTTACCGAGAACAAGGCGCATGGCCGAGCCTGTCGCCATGCTCGGGTAGGCGCGCAAATTGCGCGGCGGCCCTGACCGGAGGACTGCTGAACGGATGGATGAGCTGCTGCGGGAGGGCGAACCCTGATGTGGGTGGTCGATACGTGCGTCGTCCTCGATGTATTCGAGAATGATCCTCGCTTCGGATTGGCCTCCGCGAAGCTGCTCCAGAAGCTGCCGCCCGACGGGCTTGCGGTGCCGCCGGTGACGTTCGCCGAGCTTTCGGCGGTAGTCGGCGGTGATCTGTCCCAAGAAAAACGCTTCCTTGAAGCGGGCCGATCACGGCCAAGGAGATCGAAGCGCTCCGGGCAACGGATGCGCGGCGAGCGCGGCCGCGAGACTGGTGGGATCCCGCGCAACCGATCGCGGCGATGCCGGTCGTTGGCGAGAGGATGGATACACGACCCGAGCGGTTGGCCTGAGGCCTTCGCCCGCAGGGACGAAGAAAGCCGGAGCCCTCGGCGGGACCCCGGCTCGCGGTTGCAGCGATGGGGCGGACTAGGTCGGGCGCGAGTGGATCCAGAACCGGGTGAGGGTCTGGTTCTCGTGGCGGATGTCGTAGCCCCATTCGGTGGAGAGAATGGATACGGAAGGCTCGCCCGAGCCGTGCGAGGCGAGGCCGGCGTAGACCGTGGCCATGAGCCGGGCTTCGCGGCGGGCGTGTTCGAGCGCGCTCGCGAAGGCGTCCTCGATCGAATCGTGCTCCCCCAGGTTTTTCACGCTCTGTCGCGGCGTGCCCTGCGGCAACGAGGCGAGCGCAAACTCGAACACGCTGTGGGTTTCACGCGGGAAGGGCGAGGAGGAGTCGTTGTTCATGGTGTGTGGAGGTTAACGGCACCATCCATGCACAGGGCGTGCCGCTCAATGGCGTGCCCCTGCATTGAAGGCCGTCTTTCCGCCGGTTGGCCGCGCGGGAAGATGCCCTAATCGTGCGTGGGTGTGGGGGCAGCGGGCCAACCCGTTGCTCGCAGTTTCACCTTCGGTGCGGGCGCCGCCGCTCGTGCGGCGGCGCAAGGGCACGGCGGCTCAGCGTAAGCATTCGGTCGAGTGACGAGTGACGAGCATCGAGGGACGCCGATCACAGAGGAGATCGAGCGAAGCACTCATGATGGAAGCTCGCCACCGATGGTTTGACGCTCGCCTCTCGACCGCATCATCACAGCTCAGGCGGGCTTTTTCACCGGCGGCGTCGGCTTGGGGGCCGGGCGCATTCGCAGCGCCCGAACCGGGAGGCGCACGGCCAGGTGCCAGAGGAAGAACGCCGCCGCGGCGCCGATGGCCGCATAGATCAGTCCTTCGGCGGTGGTCGGTACGGCGGGCTTGTACACCGCCGCGGTCGCCTGGGCGATTTCGCTGTCGAGGTGGGTCAAAAACGCCCACGGTCGCGACCAGACCGAGGCGTCGAGCAACGCGGCCTGCGCGGCGCCGAGCGAGTCTGCCCGCTCCGCTGTCACCATCATCGTGGTACCGAGCGAGGCGAGGCCGGGGTCGGGGTTGGCCGCGGTGTCGGCGACGAATTGCGCCCAGGGTTTTCCGGATGCGGCGGCGGCGGACTCGAAGGCGGCGAGTTGGCGCAGGACTTCGGCGAGGTGTCCGCCGAGGCGCTGAAGGTACTGTTGGAAGAACTCGGGCGCTTGGGCGAGGAGCACCGCGCCGCCGACGCATACGAGCCGGTCGGCGAATTCGAGCACGAGGTCCAGGGCGGCGACGACGGGGCGACGGAGCATGCCCCCGCAATGGCAAAACGGCGGCTCCGGGTCAACCGGAGCCGCCGTGGGAAAACCGCAGGTGGTGGGAGCGTCAGGTGGCGGGCGTCGTCGTTTCGGGCGCCGGGGCCGGAGCGTCCGGGGCGGGCGCGGTGGCGGGCTGGCTGCGGTCCTCCCAGAAATACTTCCCTTCGTGGCGGTCGTGGTCTTTGCGGATCCAGTACGCGGCGCCGGCGAGCAGCGCGAGCAAGACCAGCAGGGCCAGCTTCCGACGGCGCGACTTTGCCGCCACGTCCTCGAACGGATCGTCGAGGGAGCGGCTCGAGCCGGGCGGCAGTTTGGCCAACGAGGTGAAGGAGGTGCCGAGCGGGATGTTGATCTTCACCCGGCCGTTGATCGCCCAGCCATTCGCCTCGAGCACGGGGCCGAGTGTGCGCTGGCGCAGTTTCAGCGAGGCGATGAGCATCGACGGCAGCGAGATCACGAGCATGAGGGCGACGAGCAGCAGCGGGTACTGCCACCACGGCAGGTCGACGATCTTGGCGAAGATCAACGAGAGCATCGTGCCGATCGAGCCGAGGGCGACGCCGATGCCGGTGATCAGCGCGAGGTCGAATTTCTTTGGTTCGGCGGGTTTCGCTGGCGCGGCCTTGTCGGCGTGGGCCGTGGCGGCGGCGGCGCTGGCGAGCTTGGTGTCGGCGGCGGTCTCGGCGGCGGCGGCGCGTTTGGCGACCTGCGTCTCGATCATGCTGACGAACTTCTTGTAGGGCGACCAGAACGCCTGGCGCACCGAGATCGGGTTGTCGACGACCTTGGTGATCGTCGCGTCCCAGTCGCGGCCCTTGCGGTCGACGAACAGGCCGTTGCGACCGACCATGAGGAAGTCGCTGTCGCCGTTGGAGAAGATGGCGGCGATCTTCATCGTCGCGCCGGGGCGGCGCAGGTCGCAGTAGGCGATGTAGCACTTGCTCGAGGACGCGAGGGTCGCGTGCGTCGCCGGGTTGTCGACGGGGAAGCAGAGGTCGCAGTGGCGGTTGTCGAGGTAGAGCGTGCCGGCCTGGAAGATCGCGGCGCGGCCCGGGGTGTAGAAGTCGGCGAAGTTGACGAAGTTGGCGAGCAGGCGGGCGAGGTCGCGGTGGTAGCGGACGAGCCGCGCGACCGCGTCGATGGCGGCCATCTCGGGGGCGAGCTCGGCGTCGCGGGCGATCAGGGCGGCGATTTCCCCGCGGGCCGAGCCGAGCAGGAGTTCGCGGATACGGTCGGGGCCGAGCTTCTCGACGGAGTTGGCGGGCTTGGCGGCGGCCCAGGCGGCATGCGCGGTGAACTTGGCCTGGAGCGCGGCCCATTCGGCCTCGGTGAGCGTGGTATGTTGGGCGCCGAGCACGAGCGCGGCCACGCTGCGCAGCTCGGCGATGGCGGCGGCCCAGGCGGGGTTGATGCCCTCGAGCAGCGGCAACGCGCGGCCCGGCCCGACCTGGGCGAGGGGGAGCGCGGCGATGTCGGCGCCGAGGGTGGCGAGGTCCTTCGCGGCGAGCGAGGCGAACTCGCCCTCGGCATGGTTGAGGTGGCCGGCGGAGCGGGCGTCGAAGGCGGCGAGGCGGCAGCGGTTGAAGTAGTCGTCGATCTTGGTGCGCACGGCCTGCACCGCGGCGAAGGCGGCCGGAGTGCGTTCGCCGAGGAAGAGGATGCCTTCGGCCGGATTGGTGGAGAGGTCGGCCTTGGTTTGCCAGTCCGTCACGGCCTGGAGCTGGGCGAAGAATTGGTCGAGCAGGGCGGTGTCGACGCCGGTCTTACCGCTGCGGTCGGGTTTGCCGCCGACCGTGGCGACGATGTCGGCGATGGCCTGCTTGGTGGCTTCGTCGGAGGCGGAGTCGGCGGGCACGACCCCGTCGCCGTTGAAACGCGTGCCGGCGAAAACCTTCGCGATGTCGGCGATATCCGCCACCTCGATGGAGGTGGCGTCGGGTTTGCCGAGGGCTTGGAGGATTTGTTTGGCCGCCGCGAGCATGGCGCGACCCTCGTCGTTATCGGTGGCGATGGCGGCGAGGGCGAGCGGGGCGCCGCCGCGGACGAGGGCGTCGGGCGATTGCAGGCGGGCGAGCGACCAGTCGACGGCGGCAATGAGCTCGGGGATGCGGATACGCCCGTCGCCGTCGGCATCGATGAGGGCGAGGGTGCGCTCGTCGAACTCGAGGCCTTTGGTCGGGCAGGCGAGGGCGACCCAGAGTTTAGGGTCGAGGTGCCGCAGCGCGGCGAGCGCGGCGGGGGAGTCGAGGGCGGCCTGATCGAGACCGCCGGTACGGAAGAAGCGCCACTGGTGGGTGGAATTTTGAGTAGTCATCGCGGGTGAGAGCGGAGCGTAGGGGTTCATAGGGCCTTGCCAACTGCGGGAAAACGAAATGCGGGGGGGCGAAATCCTGGGCGACAATTTTCACAAAAATTCGTGTTGCAGCTTAAAGTAAGGCTCCTAACGGTTCGCCGCCTAAGTTAATTCCTTCGAACTCGAACCATGTTTTTGCTTCGCGATCAGCCCGACCGAGAATGCCTGCAACGCCTCAAAGAGCGTTATCCCGACCTGGAGGTCGACGGCCTGCGTGCCGTGATCGCCCTGATCCGGACCTCGGCCGACATCACCGAGTGTTTCGAGAAATTCCTGGCCCGGCATGGCCTCTCGCATGGGCGCTTCGCGATCATGATGTTTCTCAACCGTAATCCGGAGCTTCCGGTCAACCAGACCCAGATCGCTGAGGCTTACGGGGTCTCGAAGGCGACGATCACCGGGCTGATCGACGGGCTCGAGCGGGATGTCATGGTGGAACGCTTGCCCGATCCGCACGACCGGCGGGCGACGCTGGTCCACCTGGCTCCGGCCGGGCGCGCCTTTCTCGAGAATTTCCTGCCGAACCATTTTCGCGGGGTGAGCGAGCTGATGGCAGGGTTGAGCAAGGCGGATCTCGGGGTGTTGACCTCGCTGCTCGCCAGAGTCCAGGACGGCGTCTGTCGGGTGAGCGAAGGATCGGAGTGCGGATGCGCCCCGGTCGACGACCTCCGTTGAATTCGAATTTTTCGTACCGTTGAACCAGAGACTTCCACGAACAACCACTTTCCTCCCATGTTGAAGAAAATCCTCCTTCTCGCCCTGTTTCTCGCGCTGGTCATCGGCGGCCTTCTCGCCCTGAAGCTGCCGCAGTTTGCCAAGATGGCCTCGTCCGGCGCCATGCAGATGCCCCCGCAGACCGTCTCGACCGCGGTCACCAAGGCCGAAGCGTGGAATCCCACGATCAACGCCGTCGGCTCCCTCGTCGCCGAAAACGGCATCACCCTCAGTGCCGAAGCCAGCGGGGTGCTTGCCCGCCTCGACTTCATCTCCGGCGCCAAGGTGGCCAAGGGCGACCTGCTCGCGCAGATGGACGTGTCCCTCGAGGAGGCGCAGTTGCGCTCCGCCGAGGCGAGCGTCGAACTCGCCCGTCTCAACGCCGAACGCATCCGCGAACTGCGCAGCCGCGACACCCTCGCGCAGTCCGACGCCGACGCTGCCGAGGCCCAGCTCAAACAAAGCCAGGCGGCGGTCGACCAGATCCGCGCCGCCATCGAGAAGAAGACGTTCCGCGCGCCCTTCGCCGGTCGCGTTGGTATCCGGCGCGCGAATCTCGGGCAGTTCCTCAATGCCGGCGATCCGCTGGTCTCGCTCGAGGCGCTCGACCCCATCCACGTCGATTTCACTCTGCCGCAGCAGCGGCTCTCGGCCCTCGCGTCCGGTCAGAGCGTGCGGGTGGTCGCCGACGCCGCGCCCGACCGCGTTTTCTCCGGCCACATCACGGCCATCGATTCGAGCATCGACCCGCAGACCCGCAACATCCGTATCCGTGCGACGCTGGACAACGGCGACGAGCTGCTGCGCCCGGGCATGTTCGCCAACGTCGAGGTCGTGCTCCCCGCCGGCGAGCCGCAGGTCGTCGTGCCCGTGACCGCCGTCAACTATTCCACTTCGGGCAACACCGTCTTCGTCGTCGAGACCGCCAAGGGCCAGGGCCCCGAGGGCAGCGATCTCAAGACCGTGCGCCAGGAAGTCGTGCGCCTCGGGCAGGCCCGCGGCGATTTCATCATGATTCTCGCCGGGGTGAAGCCCGGCGAGGAGGTCGTCACCCTCGGCGGCTTCAAGCTGCGCAACGGCGGTGCGGTGATCGTCAACAACGCCCTCGCGCCCAAGCCCGAGCTCGCGCCCACGCCCGCCAACAGCTGAGCGGAGCCCGCGCTCCCGCCGCCCACCACGTCGCGCCCCGCGCCGCCATGACGCCATGAAATTCAAGTCCTCCATCACCGACATCTTCATCCGACGGCCGGTCCTCGCGATCGTCGTCAACCTCGTGATCATCATCGCCGGCGTGCAGGCCTGGCGCACCCTGAGCGTGCGCCAGTATCCACGCAGCGACAACTCCTCGATCACCGTCCGCACGTTCTACATCGGCGCCGACGCCGACCTCGTCCGCGGTTTCATCACCACGCCGATCGAGCGGGCCATCGCTGCGGCCGACGGCATCGACTACATCCAGTCGACCAGCAGCCAGGGCATGTCGGAGATCACGGCCCGCCTGCGGATCAATTTCGACGGCAACGAGGCGCTCACGCAGATCACCTCGAAGGTCAACGCCGTGCGCGGCGATCTCCCGCCCGAGTCCGAGGTGCCGTTGATCGATCTGGTGCCGGCCGATTCGTCGTTGGCCTCCGCCTACCTCAGCTTCGGTTCCTCGGTGATGGAGCAGAACGAGATCACCGACTACCTCACCCGCAAGGTACAGCCGCGCCTCTCGGCGGTGGCCGGGGTGCAGCGCGCCGAGATCATGGGCGGGCGCACCTACGCCATGCGCATCTGGCTCAAGCCCGACCGCATGGCCGCGCTCGGCATCACACCCTCCGAGGTGCGCGAGGCCCTCTCCGCGAACAACTATCTCTCCGCGCTCGGCTCGACCAAGGGCGCCCTCATCCAGGTGCCGCTCACGGCCAACACCAACCTGCGCACCGCCGACGAGTTCCGCCGGCTGGTCGTGCGCAGCAGCGGCGACACGCTCGTGCGCCTCGAGGACATCTCCGACGTCGTGCTCGGCGCCGAGGACTACAGTTCCGAGGTTCGCTTCAGCGGCCAGGCGGCCGTGTTCATGGGCATCTTCGTGCAACCCAACTCGAACTCGATCGAGGTCATCGGCCGGGTCCGGGCCGAGATGGAGCAGATCAAGGCCGAGGTGCCCAACGGCCTCGAGGCCAACATCGCGTACGATGCCACCGAGTACATCAACGACGCCATCCACGAGGTCGCCAAGACCCTCGTCGAGACGCTGCTGATCGTCATGCTCGTCATCTTTCTCTTCCTCGGCTCCTGGCGCACCGTGCTCGTGCCGATCATGGCGATCCCGATCTCGCTCATCGGCGCGGTCTTCCTCATGCAGGCCTTCGGGTTCACGCTCAACCTGCTCACGCTGCTCGCCGTCGTGCTCTCGGTCGGTCTCGTGGTCGACGACGCCATCGTCGTCGTCGAGAACATCGAGCGCCACCTGCGCGAGGGCCAGTCGCCCCTCGATGCGGCGCTGGCCGGTGCCCGCGAACTGGTCGGCCCGGTGATCTCGATGACGGTCACCCTCGCCGCAGTGTACACTCCGATCGGTCTCCAAGGCGGCCTGACGGGCGCGCTCTTCCGCGAGTTCGCCCTCACGCTCGCCGGTGCGGTGCTCATCTCCGGCATCGTGGCGATCACGCTCTCGCCGATGATGGCTTCGCGCCTGCTCGACCGCTCCGCCGAGGAGCACGGCTTCGCCGGCATGATCAACCGGCACTTCGACAAATTCCGCCAGTTCTACGGCAAGATCATCGACGTTTCCCTGCGCAGCCGGTGGATGGCCTACTGCGTGTGGCTGGTGCTCTTCGGTTCCACCTTCATGATGTGGCAGCTCTCGCCCAAGGAGCTCGCGCCGACCGAGGACCAGGGCTTCCTCTTCGGCATCGTCACCAACACCGCCGCGAATGCCACCCTCGACGAGACCAAGCGCCATACCCGGGCGATCGACGAGGTGATGACGAGCGTGCCCGAGTTCGCGTATTCGTTCCAGGTCACGATGCCGACCGGCGGCTTCGCCGGCATGATCGTCGATCCGTGGAACCAGCGGCAGCGCGGCATCGGCGAGATTCTCTCCGAAGTGCAGCAGAAGACGCATTTCATCCCCGGCGTGAGCTTCTTCCCGGTGCTCCCGCCCGCGCTGCCCGGCGGCAGCGACATGCCCGTCGAGTTCCTGATCTGCTCCACCGAGGACCACTCCCGGATGATGCCCGTGGCCGAGGAACTGCTCGGCCGCGCCATGGGCACGGGCAAGTTCATGTTCCTCCAGCAGGACACCAAGATCGACCAGCCGCAGGGCCGCGTCGTGATCGACCGCGAGAAGGTCGCCGCGATGGGGCTGAACCTGCGCCAGGTCGGCTACGACCTCGCCTCCGCGATCGGCGGCAACTACGTGAACCGCTTCAGCATCGAGGGCAGCAGCTTCAAGGTCATCCCGCAGGTCGAGCGTGTCCAACGTCTCACCACCGACCAGCTGGCCGACATCCACATCGCCGGCCCGCGCGGCGAGCTCATCTCCCTGGGCACGATCGCCCACATCGAGGAGTCGGTGATCCCGCGTTCGCTGAGCCGTTTCCAGCAGCTCAACGCGATCAAGCTCAGTGGCGTGACCAACAGCACCCTCGACGACGCGCTGCTCACGCTCGAGGCGCTGGCCAAGCAGACGCTGCCCGCCGGCTACACGATCGACTACACCGGCGAGTCGCGCCAGCTCCGCACCGAGGGCGACAAGTTTCTGCCGGCCCTCCTGCTCGCCGTGGTGATGATCTTCCTGGTGCTCGCGGCGCAGTTCAACAGCTTCCGCGACCCGCTGATCATCCTCTTCGGCTCGGTGCCGCTGGCCTTCTTCGCCGCGCTGCTGTTCACCTTCGGCAAGATGCTCAACCCCACGATCCCGTGGTGGACCGACGGTTTCACGACCTCGATCAACATCTACTCGCAGGTCGGCCTGATCACCCTCATCGGCCTGATCGCGCGCAACGGCATCCTCATCGTCGAGTTCGCCAACCAGCTCCAGGAGCAGGGGAAGAGCAAGCTCGAGGCGATCCGGATGTCCTCGCGCACCCGCCTGCGCCCCGTGCTCATGACCACGGTCGCCACCGTGGCCGGCCATCTCCCGCTGTGCTTCGTCTCGGGCCCCGGCGCCGAGGCGCGCAACAGCATCGGTCTGGTGCTGGTCGGCGGCATGGCCATCGGCACGGCGTTTACCCTGTTCGTCCTCCCTTCCTTGTACATGCTGCTCGGACACGATGTGCATGCCGAGAACGCACCGGCCAAACCACTCGCCGCCTTCCCGTCGACCGCCGCCACCCCGGTGGCCTCCAAATAATTCATCCATTCGGAAATGAAACCGATCCGTACCCTCCTGATCCTCGCCCTCGGCTCGACCGTCCTCTGGGCGGCGCCCGCCCCCTCGCAGCCGGTGCCCGACAGCCTCGATCTGTCGTCGGCCCTGCGCTACGCGGCCGAGAACAACTTCACGATCCGCTCGGCGCGTGAGCGCCTCAACTCCGCCGAGGGCGCGCTGCTCACCGCGCGCGCCGGCTACCTGCCGCAGGCCTCGGTCGACGCCTCGTATTCGCGCACCGCCGACCAGATCACCCCGGCCGGCTACGCCAACGAGTCGTGGAACGGCTCCGCGAGCGTCGGCCAGACCGTGTATGCCGGTGGCGCAGTGCGCGGCCGGGCGAAGGCCGCCCGCAACGCCCGCGACGCGGCCGAGCTGCAGCTCCAGGCCGTCACCAACGAGGTGCTGGCCGGCGTGCGCGCCGGCTTCTACAACGTGCTGCGCGCCGAGGAGACGATCAAGGTGCGCGAGCAGGCGCTCTCGCTGCTCGAGGAGGAGCTGAAGAACGCGCGCAACCGCTACGAGGCCGGCGCCGGCGCCCAGTTCGACGTGCTGCGCGCCGAAGTCGCGCTGGCCAACGGCCGCCCGCCGTTGATCACCGCCCGCAACGACCTGCGCATCGCGATCGAGGAGCTGCGCCAGCTGCTCGGTTTCACCAACCGCGTGGGCGACAATGTCACCAAGGTGCCGGATTTTGTCGGCGAGCTGACCTACGGCGACGAGCAGTTCTCCCTCGATGCCGCGCTGCTTTCGGCCGAGCGCAACCGGCCCGAGCTGCAGGCCTTCGCCAAGGGCGTTGCGGCCGCCGAGTCGGGTGTGACGATCGCCCGTGCCGGCTATCTGCCCACCGTCGGCGTCTCGGCCGGCTGGCAGATCGCCAGCAACCGCGTGCTGGCGGCCCGCAGCCTGACCGGCCAGGGCTCCGCCGACGGCTGGTTCCTCGGGGCGCAATCCTCGTGGGCGATCTTCGACGGCCGCGCCACCGCCGGTCGGATACGCAGCGCGAAGTCCGAGCTTTCCCAGGCCAGGCTGACGCTCGACGAGCAGAAGCTCGCGATCGACGTGGAGGTGCGCCGCAACTTCGCCTCCTGGCAGCAGGCGGTCGAGCTGGTCGCCTCGTCGACGAAGGTGGTCGAGCAGGCCACCGAGGCGCTGCGCCTTTCCCGTGCGCGTTTCGATGTGGGTGCGGCCACCCAACTCGATGTGCTGCAGGCGCAGGTCGCGCTGACCGAGGCGGGCAACAACAAGGTGCAGGCGTTGTTCGCCTACAACGTCGCCGTCGCCCAGTTGCGCAAGGCGATGGGCGTGGCCGACCCGGTGCTCGGCACGGCGAACTGAGCCTCCACGGAACGACTCGATTTCCGCGCAGGCCAGTGAGCCGGCGACGGCCGGTTTCGCAGGCAGGGACGCCTGCGCCACGCGTTTGCGTGCCGGACCGGGCGTGGCGCCGGCCTCCGTGCCGGCGAGGTGGGATGGGGCCGGGGAGTTGGCGGGATCTTTTGTTCGCAGGCAGGGACGCCTGCGCCACGCGCTTGCGTGCCGGACCGGGCGTGACGCCGGCCTCCGTGCCGGCGAAGTGGGATGAGGCCGGGGAGCTGGCGGGATCTTTTGTTCGCAGGCAGGGACGCCTGCGCCACGCGTTTGCGTGCTGGACCGGGCGTGGCGCCGGCCTTGGTGCCGGCGAGGTTGGATGAGGCCGGGGAGCTGGCGGGATCTTTTGTTCGCAGGCAAGGACGCCTGCGCCACGCGCTTGCGTGCCGGCGGAATCGCTGTTCTGGCGAACAGCGCCACGGTCGAGGGGGCGGGGTAGGGAGTGCCCCGGAGGGTTGTCGAATCCGCCCTACTTGCCTTGGGCCCGCGCGAGGAAAATGTCCTGCGAGGACTGGGGCTTGCGCCCGGCCTCGGTCTCGATGGGCGCGTAGGCGCCGTTGGCACCCAGCTCGTAGGCGTTGGCCGTATCGTCGAGTTGGATCTCGAGCACTTCTCGCATGATGTGCTCCTTCAGCGCGGGATCGGCGATCGGGAACACGACCTCGACGCGGCGGAAGAAGTTGCGGGGCATCCAGTCGGCGCTGCCCAGGTAGACCTCGGGGCCGTCGGGGCCGTTCTCGAAATGGAACGCCCGGGCGTGCTCGAGGAAACGGCCGACGAGGGAGCGCACGCGGATGTTCTCGCTCAGGCCGGGCACTCCGGGGACGAGACAGCACACGCCGCGCACGATCAGGTCGATCCGCACGCCGGCGCGGGAGGCGGCGTAGAGCGCCTCGATCGTGGCGCGGTCGACCAGGCTGTTCATCTTGGCGACGATGCGGGCGGGCCGGCCGGCGCGGGCCGCGGCGGCCTCGCGTTGGATCAGTTCCTGGATACGGGAGTGGAGGTTATGGGGGGCGGCGAGGAGGTGGCGGAACTTCGGCTCGCGGATGAAGCCGGTGAGCACGTTGAACAGGTAGGCCACCTCGGTCGTGAGCTCCTGCCGGGCGGTGAAGAGGCTGAAGTCGGTGTAGATGCGGGCGGTGCGCGGGTTGTAGTTGCCGGTGCCCAGATGCGCGTAGTGGTGCAGGGCCTCGCCCTCGCGGCGGACGACCAGGCAGCACTTGCAGTGGATCTTCAGGCCGACGACGCCGTACACGACGTGGACCCCGGCCTCCTCGAGCTGGCGGGCCCACTGGATGTTGTTGGCCTCGTCGAAACGGGCCTTGAGCTCGACCAGGGCGGTGACCTGCTTGCCGTTGCGCGCCGCCTCGATGAGGGCGTGCACGATCGGGGAGTCGCCGCTGGTGCGATACAGGGTCTGCTTCACGGCGAAGACCTGCGGGTCGCGCGCGGCCTCCTGCACGAAGGCGACGACGGGGTCGAAGGAGTCGTACGGGTGGTGCAGCAGGTGGTCGCGCTGGGCGATGGCGGCGAGGATCGGCGTGTCGTCGGCCGCGAAGGGGCCGGGGGCCGCGCGCAGGGGCGGGTACTTCAGCTCGGGGCGGGCGATCAGATCGTAGGCGCCGAAAAGCCGGAGGAAGTTGATCGGGCCGTTGATGCGGAAGACGTATTCGCGGGCCAGGCCGAGGTGGTCGGTGAGGCGCTCGAAGGTGTGGTCGTCGACCCCGTCCTCGATCTCGAGGCGCACGGCGGCGCCGCGGCGGAGGTTGCGCAGCTCCTCCTCGATGCGCTTGAGCAGGTTCTCGGCTTCCTCCTCGTCGATGTAGAGGTCGCTGTTGCGGGTGACCCGGAAGGCGTGGGCGCCGCTGATGCGGTAGCCGGAGAAGAGCTGGTCGGCGCAGAGCTTCACGATCTCGCTCAGGAAGATGTAGCGCTCCGGCCCGCCGGCCTCGGGCAGGATCCGGACCACGCGCGGCAGGATGCGCGGGATGGGGAGGATGGCCAGGAAGCCCTCGTTTTCGGGGGTGGTCGGGTCGTCGACGGTGACGACGATGTTCAGCGTCTTGTTGCCGAGCTGCGGGAAGGGGTGGGAGGCGTCGACGGCCAGCGGCGTGAGCACGGGGTAGACCTGGCTCGCGAAGTATTTGCGGACCCACGACTGCTCGGCCTTGGTCAGTTCCCGGCCGGTCTTGAAGACGATGCCCTCGCGACGCAGGGCCGGCTGGAGGTGGGCGTGCCAGCAGCGGTACTGTTCCTCGACCTCGGATGCCACCACGAGATGGATGCGCCGCAGCTGCTCGCGGGCGCCCAGCCCGTCGAGCCCGGGTTCGACGATGTCGGAGTCGACCTGCTGGATCAGGCCGGCGACGCGGATCTCGAAGAATTCGTCGAGGTTGGAGCTGACGATGGCCAGGAACTTCAGGCGCTCGAGCAGCGGATGGCGCTCGTCGGAGGCCTGCTCGAGCACGCGGCGGTTGAAGGCCAGCCAGCTGAGTTCGCGATTGAAGAACATCGCCTTGCGGTCGGGATGGGCGGTCTTCGCTCGGGAGGGTTGGGAGTGGGATCGAGGCATCGTGGAGCCGGGCTAGGATGGGAATGTCGCGGTGGAAGCGAAGTGCAAAGCGGGCGGAGTCGGGCCGCCACGTGCAGAGTTCACCTCGCTGTAACATTCGCCGGGGCCGGACCGGCCGCGACCCTCAGCGTTGGTCGATCTGCGCTTCTCCGACCGGCTCGACCTTCGCGAGTTCCTCGGGGGCGCGGCGGGAACGCAGGACGCGGGCGAGGCACCAGACGAAGACGAGGGCGACGGTGCCGACGGAACCGATCATGATGGCGAGGCCGGCGGGGGTGAGGGCGTGGTCTTCCATGGTTCAGGGGATGTCGTGGGCGGAGACGTTTTCGCGCCGGGTCCAGCGTTGGCCGGACTGCCCGATGAGCATCGCGACGAAGACGGTGACGATGGCAATGAAGGCGACGCACATGATGGCGACCGGGTTGGCCGGGTGCTCGGCGGAGCCGACGAGATCGGTGATGCGGGCGGTGGGTTGGAATTTCGGGGCGAGCACGCTGAAGTTCCAACCGAACACGTCGCCGGCGACGAACACCGCGAAGATGAGGATCAGGAACGCCGGGGTGACGTAGCGCAGGATCGGCTTGAACAGAGCCGGGATGCGCATCTCGGCCCCCTGATGCGCCTCCTGCCAGCCGCGCTCGACCCCGAGCACGTAGGAGAAGACCAACACCAGGAGCGTGCCCTGGACGAAGACGCCGACGGTGCCGACCCAGAAGTCGATCGTGTCGAGCGCCTTCAGGTCCTTGCTGAAATAGAGCACGAGGAACGCGCCGATCGCGGTGATCATGCCGAGGAAGAGCACCGACTTGCGCCGGTCGAGCCCGAGGCCCTCCTCGAGGAAGGCGATGCCGGGCTGGAGCATCGAGAGGGAGCTGGTGACGGCGGCGAGGAACAAGAGGAGGAAGAACAGGAAGCCGAAGAACTGGCCACCCGGCATGGTCGCGAACACCTGCGGGAGCACGTTGAAACCGAGGCCGAAGGTGCCCATGCCGACGATACCGGCGGTGCCGAGGAAGGTGAATGCGGCGGGCACGCTGATCATGCCGCCCAAGGCCACCTCGCAGAATTCGTTGGTCGAGCAGGCCGTGAGCGAACTCAGCACGATGTCGTCCTTGCGCGTCAGGTAGCTGGCGTAGGTGATGATCACGCCGAAACCCACCGACAGGGTGAAGAAGACTTGGCCGGCCGCGGCCAACCAGAGTTCGGGCCGGGCGAGGGAGTTCACCACGTCGTGCGGGTTCCACATGTAGCCGAGGCCATTCCAGACGTTCTGGTGGGGCAGGGCGGGGTCGGGTGTGCCGAGGGTGAGCACCCGCACGAGCAGGACGACCGCGATGATGAGCAGGGTGGGCATGGCCCATTTGCAGACCGTCTCGATGCCGCGGGTGATGCCGTGGTAGATGATGAAGAGGTTGAGGATCGCAACGACGATGAGAAACAGGTCGGCGCGCCCGAGCCCGAGCGAGAGGGCGACCCCGTCGGCGGAGGCGCCGGTGAAGGCGGTGAAGAAGGCGCCGTAGGCCTCGGATTTCGGGCCGAGCGCGAGGTTGCCGACCGCGAAGTTGCAGGCGTAGCCCAGACACCAGCCCTCGATCACGATGTAGTACATGTAGATGAAGACCGGCACGAGAAAGCCGAGCAGACCGAGGTATTTGCCGATCGGATGCCGGATGATCGCGAAGAACACGCCGCTGGAGGAGTGGAAGCCGCGGCTGCCGCCGATGCGCCCGATCGTCCACTCGGCCCAGCAGATCGGCAGGCCGATGAGCAGCAGGGAGACGAAGTAGGCCAGCATGAAACCGCCGCTGCCGTACTTGGCGGCGAGGCCGGGAAACCGGAGAAAGTTGCCCAGGCCGACCGCGCTTCCGGCCACAGCCAGGATCACGCCCAGTCGGGAACTCCATGCTTCGCGGGGTCGAGCCATGGCCCGCGAGTGTGCGGCGGCGGCATCGCCGATCAAGGGCGGAGTGCCCGGCGGCGATGAAAGGAAATGATGCCGGGAAATCCTTGCGGCACCGGGGCGGTTGCGAAGAGTCGCGGGGATCCGATGACCATTCTCGACCGACATGTGCTGGGTACCTGGCTGAAGACCTTCGGCCTGATCCTCTCCGCGCTGCTCGGGTTGCTCGTGCTCGTCGACATGCAGCAGAACCTCGCGTACTTCGTGGCCAGCGGCGCGGGGCTGTGGGAGATGGTCTACTATTATCTGGTGCTGCTGCCGGGCAACGTGCCTCTGGTGTTGCAGATCTCGGTACTGCTGTCGCTGCTCTACGCGCTGGGCCAACTGCACCGCAGCAACGAGTTCACCGCGATGCGTGCGGCCGGTCTGGGGCTCGTCCGCGTGACTCGCGCGGTCTGGCTGTTCGGGCTGCTGCTGGCCGGCTTCGTCTGGTACCTCAACGCGAGCCTGATTCCGTGGTCGGTCGAGGAGACGCGCACGACCAAGGAGGAGATGCGACGCGCCGCCGTGGTGCAGGCCAAGGCCAAGGGACACAGCGGCGTCTACAAGTCGCTGGCGTTCGCCAACGACGGGGCGCGGCGCCTCTGGTTTCTCAACGCCTACGACGAGGTCGCGCGGCGGGCCCAGGGCGTGAGCGTGGGCTTCTTCGATGCCGAGCACCGCGAGGTCCGCCGCCTGCTCGCGAAGGAGGCGTATTTCGACCGTTGGCGCGGCGCGTGGGTCTTCCTCGACGGCCGCGAGCTCGGCTTCGATCCCGTCAGCGGCGAGCAGACCAGCCCCGTGCCCTTCGCCCATCGCATCGAGACGGGGCTCGACGACGATCCCGAACTCATGCTGCTGCTGCTCAAGGACGCCGACGATCTCTCGTTGTTCGAACTCGAACGCGTGCTCGAGCACCTGCGCGGGGCGGGCAGCAGCCGCGAGCGGCGCTATGCGGTCGAACTCGCGCGCAAGCAGGCCGCGCCCTTCGGGGTGCTCGTCGTCATCGCCTTGGCGATACCCTTCGCGGTCGGCGGGGTGCGGGTGAATCCGGCGGTCAACATGTCGAAGTCGATCGGCCTGTTCTTCCTCTATTTCCTGCTGGCCAAGCTCGCCACGCTCATGGGCTCCTTCGGCACGATCGGCCCGGAGGCGGCGGCGTGGCTGCCCGACACCGCCATGTCGGCGATCGCGATCTGGGCCTTCGCCCGCCTGCATTGAGCCGGCGCGCCGGCCGCCCGCGCTTCCTATCGCCTTGGTGTGGACGTTAAATGCGGTCCAAACTTTGGCTCGACAAGTGCGCGGCGCCCGCTTGCCTTGCGCGTGCCCCACGAACGTTCCGAGGAACACATTCGCGGGGGATCTTTATCCAGCAGCTTTGCCCGCGATTGTCGTTCAAGGTAGGAAAAGTGAATATGCATAGGGGATGTAATTGGCTTTTCTCGCTCACGGCAGTCGCGGGCATCCTTGTGTCCGGAAGTCGATGATGGCTGGGCGCGTCCTTCCCGGGCTGCCGCTCGACAAGCGGCGATCGGTGCACGCCTTCCCTCGTGCACGCGGCGGAAAGGGAGGGCCACCGAGCATGCGGATGAGTCTGGATACGAAGCGCGAAATCGGCGCCCCGGCGAAGGCAACCGAATCGTCGGCCGAGCCGGGTGGGGGCAACGGGGTGCTCGTGGCCGGTTTCCGGTGTCGACCTCGAAGCGGGCGCACTCCGGGGCGGGTGCCGTTGGCCGGTGCGCAGGGTTGATTCCGCGGCGGCGGTGGCCAGCGTTCGGTGCCCATGGCCTACTTCGACCACAACGCCACGGCTCCGCTCTCCGCTGTGGCTCGCGACGCTTGGCTGACGGCCCAGTCCGAGGCCTGGCACAACCCCGGCGCCGGCTATCGCGCCGCGGCGAAGGTGCGCGCGTCGCTCGAGCTCGAACGCGAACGCATCGCCGCGTTGCTCGGTGCCGAGGCGGGTCGGCTGGTCGTGACATCGGGTGCCACCGAGGCGGCCAATGCGGTCTTCGCCCATCTCGCGTCCCGGGCCGAATCCCCCGGCGTGGTGTTGCTCGGGGCCACGGAGCATTCCTGCGTGCGCGCGTCCGCCGAATTCAACTTCCCGGGACGCGTCGAGAGGCTCGCCCATGACGCGGCGGGGCGGATCGAGGTGGCTGCGTTGTGCGCCCGGCTGCGGGAGGGCGGGGTGGCGGCGGTGGCGGTGATGGCGGCCAACAACGAGAGCGGGGTGTTGCAACCCTGGCGTGAGCTCGCGGTGGTTTGTGCCGAGCGGGGCGTGCCGTACGTCTGCGATGCGGTGCAATGGCTTGGGCGTTTGCCGGCCGCCGGGTTGGGCGCGACGGATTTCCTTTTCGCTTCGGCCCACAAGTTCGGCGGGCCGAAGGGCGTGGGCCTGCTCCTGCTTCCCGCCGGTGCGGCGGGGCGGGGTTTCGTGGGGTTGCGTGGCGGCGGGCAGCAGGAGGGACGGCGCTCCGGCACGGAGAACTGGCCCGCCCTGGCGGCGACGGGCGCCGCGCTGGCCGAGACCGACTCGCGGGCGCACGGCGGCGCGACGGCGCAGGAGGCGTGGAAGGCGGAGTTCGAGCACACGGCGGTGGACGCGATTCCCGGTGCGAGGCTCGTCGGCGCCGCGGCGCCACGCCTCTGGAACACCACGCTGCTGGTCCTGCCGGCGGGGGAGGCGCAACGTTGGGTGACGAAGCTCGATCGTCGTGGATTTCTGGTGTCGAGCACGGCCGCCTGCGCGACGGCCCAGGGGCGGGGCTCGGCGGTGTTGACCGCGTTGGGCTGGCCGCCGGAGGCGTCGCGGCGGGCGCTGCGTTTCAGCGCCGGCTGGGAGACGAGCGGCGCGGACTGGGCGGGGTTGGCGCGGGCGCTTGTGGAGGTGCAGGCCGAGGTCGGCGCGGGCCCGGTGGTCGGCTGAGACAACACCTGAGGCGAACGTCGAGAGGCGAGCGCCAATCCAATTGTGCACAAGGCGATTGCCCGAGGGTGGGCTCTCGATTTGCCTCCGAAACTCCGGCCCTCGACGCTCGTCCCTCGTCCCTCGACTGAACGACTACGGCTGAGCCGATCGTCGGCCCGGGGGGGCGAGCTTGCGCCGGGCACAAACTCCGGGCGTTGGCTTGCCATTGGGCCGGCGGTGATCGTGCATTCCCGCGTCGCATGCAGCTCCTCCGAATCGCACTTCAGAACTACCGCAACATCGCGTGGGCGGAGCTCGACCTGGCGGCGCGGGGCAACGCCTTCGTCGGTGCGAATGCGCAGGGCAAGACGAACCTGCTCGAGGCGGTGGGCCTGCTCACGGCGTTGCGGTCGTTTCGCCAGGGCGAGAACCGGCTGCTGATTGCGCACGGGCAGCCGGAGGCCGCACTGCGGTTCGACCTCGAGCATGAGCGGCTCGGTCCGACCTCGGTCACGCTGCGGCTGCGCCCCGACGGCAAGGAGGTGGCGGTCGATGGCAATCCCGTCGCCCGCTTCGCCGACTTTTTGGGCCGCTTTCCCACGGTGGTGTTCTCCTCGCAGGACAACCAGCTGGTCCGCGGCGGGCCGGGGGTACGCCGACGCTGGCTCGACCTGGTGCTCTCGGCAATGGACGCTTCCTATCTCGATGCGCTGCAGCGTTACCACCGGGCGTTGGAAGGCCGGAACCGGCTGCTCAAGGAGCGGGCCGATTCGGCGCAGCTCGATGCGTTCGAGCAACCGCTCGCCGCGGCGGGGGCTGCGGTCGTGCAGGCGCGCGCGGCGGGGGTCGCCGAACTCGGTGCGCGGTTGCGGAGCGGATACGCAGCGATCGCGCCCGGGCAGGAGCCGGCCGACCTGCGTTACGAGGCGGATGTGCCCGAGGCCGAGGCCGACTCGCTGGCGGCGCTGTATGCGGCGGGGCGCGAGCGGGACCTGCTCGTGAAGTCGACCTCCCGGGGGCCGCATCGCGACGACCTGGATTTTCCGATCGATGGGCGTTCGGGCCGCGACTTCGGCTCGGAGGGGCAGCAACGCAGTCTGGTGCTGGCGTTGCGGCTGGCGCAGTTGGGGCATTTCCGGGAGCGCTCCGGCGTGTTGCCGATCGTGCTGGCCGACGATGTGCTCGGGGAACTCGATGCGCAGCGCCGGCATCGGTTCTGGGCGGCGATCTCGCCCGACACCCAGGTTCTCGCCACCGGCACGACCGTGCCCGAGGGCGTGGGCGAGGGGTGGCGGGTTTTCGCGGTGAAACGGGGCACGTTCGGTGCTGGAGGTGAATCATGAACGACTTTGCACTTTGGCAATGGATCGGGCTCGCCGTGGCGGCGCTGCTGATCGGGCTTTCCCGTGGCGGGGTGGCCGGCTTGGGCATTCTCGTGGCGGCCGTGGCGGCCAACTGCATGCCCGCGAAGGCGGCGGCCGGCTTCGTGCTGCCCCTGCTCGTCGTGGGCGATCTGGTCGGGTTGCGGCTTTTCCACCGCCATGCCGACTGGTCGCACCTGTGGCGCCTGCTGCCGTGGACGCTCGGTGGCCTGATCGTCGGGTGGTTCACGATGGGGCGGATCGACGACACCCAGGCCCGCGTGCTGATCGGCGCGCTCGTCGTCGCGATGGTGGCCGGCCATGTCGATTCGAAGCGGCGGGCCCGGCAGGCCGGCGGCGAGATGCGGCCTGCCCCCACCTGGTTGGCGCCGTTGGCGGGGCTGTTGGCCGGTTTCACCACGCTCGTCGCCAACGCGGCGGGCCCGGTGATGATCGTGTACCTGCTCGCGATGCGCGTGCCGAAGCTCCAGTTCTTGGGGACATCGGCCTGGTTCTTCCTGCTGCTCAACCTGGTGAAGCTGCCCTTCATGGTGCAGCTCGGTCTGGTCGACCGGCCGAGCCTGGCGAGCAACGCGCTGCTGGTCCCGCTGGTGGTGCTCGGCGCCCTGGCGGGGCGATGGCTCGTGCACCGGATCGATCAGCGGCGTTTCGAGCTGATCGCGGTGATTTTCACCTTCGCGGCCGGTGTGAAGTTGCTCGTCGGCTGAGCGGGCGCCACGTTTCGACGACCATGGCCAGCCGCAACGTCCGCGCACTTTGGAAGGCGAAGCTCGAGGGGCGGTTGCCGCCGCCGGAGATGCCCGCGGCGCTGCTGCGCCCGGCCGGGAAAACGGCGGTGGCGGCGGTGGGTTCGGTGCTGCCGCAGCGCACCAACTTCGCCGGCCGCGTGCTCGGCATCGATCCGAGCCTGCGCGGCACGGGTTTGTCGCTGGTCGAGATCGCCGCGGGGCGCCAGCCGGTGGTGCTGTTGAGCCGCACGGTGAAGCTGCCGCCCAAGCACGACATGGCGTACTGCCTCGGCGCGATCTTCCAGGCGGTGGCGGCGGTGCTGCGCGACCATGCGGTCGACCATGTGGCGTTGGAGAAGACGATCTTCGTGCAGAACGTCTCGACCGCGCAGATCCTCGGGGCCGCGCGCGGGGCGGCGATCGCGGCGGCGGCGATCGCGGAGAAACCGGTTTTTGAATACCCACCGCTGCGCGTGAAGCAGGCGGTGGTCGGCGTGGGCCGGGCGAGCAAGGAGCAGATGGCGCGCACCGTCATGTCGTTGGTCGGCCATGGGCGGCCGCTCGCCTACGACGAGGCCGACGCGACCGGCGTGGCCCTCTGCCACGCCTTCACCTGGCGCGGGTGAGGTCGCGAGCGTGGCCCGCCACCCGGGGAGGCGTCAGCCCTGGGCGCCGCCGCCGAGGACTTTCTTGAGGATCTTGCCCAGCTCGCCGACGCGGAACGGCTTCGAGAGGTAGCCGTTGAAACCCATGTCGAGGTAGCGGCGCATCATGTCCTCGCTGTCGTAGCCCGAGGAGATGATCGCACGAAGCTCCGGATACAGCTTTTTCATCTCGCGGTACGTCTCCTCGCCGCCCATGCCGCCGACGATCGTGAGGTCGAGGATCACGCAGTCGTAGGGCCGGCTCACGTTGAGGTAGCGCTGGAACAGGCCGAGGGCGTCCTTGCCGTTGCGGGCGACGTCGAACTTGTATCCGAGGTTCTCCAGCATGATGCCGGTGAGGTGGAGGATCTTCTCCTCGTCGTCCATGACGAGGATACGGCCGGTGCCGAAGCGCAGGGTGGGGGCCTCGCGCTGGATCTCCGCCACGGGCTGGTCGGCGCGGGGCAGGAAGATCGAGAAGGTGGTGCCGGAGCCGACCGTGGAGGTGACGCCGAGCTGGCCGCCGTGGGTCTTGACGATGGAGATGACGGTGGCGAGGCCGAGGCCGGTGCCGGTCTTCTTGGTGGTGAAGAACGGCTCGAAGATCTTCTGCAGGTGCGCGGGCGGGATGCCGGCGCCGTTGTCCTGCACCTCGAAGTGCACGTAGTCGCCGGAGGGCAGGGGCGGCACGTCGCCCTCCTTCAGGGCGGAGTTGTAGGCGCGCACCCAGACGTTGCCCTGGTTGTTGGGCATGGCCTGGATCGAGTTGATGATGAGGTTCTGGAAGACGCGGATGATCTCGGCCTTGTCGGCGTGGATCATGTGGAGGTCGTCGGCGAACTGGAGCTCGACCTTCACCGGTGTGCCCACGGCGGCAAGACGCACCGACTCCTGCAGGATGTCGCCGGGGTTGAGGATCTGGCGCAGGTCGGCGCCGCCGCGGGCGAGGGAGAGGAGCTGGCGGGTGAGCGCCTTGGCGGCGATGCAGCCCTTTTCGGAGTCCTCGAGCTGGGTGTAGTCCCTGGCCTCGCGGGCGATGGAGATGCCGCCGAGGATGGTCGTGAGCAGGTTGTTGAAGTCGTGGGCGATGCCGCCGGCGAGCAGGCCGAGCGTCTCGAAGCGGTTCGAGCGGATGAGCTCGTCGGGGGTGAGGGTCATCTCCTCGGGATCGCGGAACACGAACACGGCCCCCTGCGTCTTCCCGTCGGCGTCCTTGACCGGCACGCACGTGAAGACGATGCGGCGTAGGCCATGTTCGACCGGGATCGAATGCTCGTCGTTGAGCGGGATGGTTTCGCCGTCTTCGATCACGCGCACGATCGGGCTCTCGATCGGCTGGTTGTTGAGGCGATGGATGAGGGTGACCAGTTCTGTCGCCGAACAGCCTTCGCCGAGCTCCGGGGTGGTGCCGAGCATCCGGGCGGCGCGCGCATTGAGGAAGACGACATGCGCCTCGCGGTCGGCGACGACGATGCCTTCGGTGATCGCGTCGTAGGAGGTGCGCAGGAGCAGCGGCGCCATGCGGTCGGGCGCGCCGGGGGTGGCGCCGGGCACGAAGAAACCGATCGCGCGTTGGAGCGCCTTCCGCCGGTCGAAGGTGCGGGCGATGGTGTAGTGCACGAGCACCGGGTCGCCCTCGTTCTTGCTCAGTTCGACCGTGCCGCGCACGACCGTCTGCCCGGGGTCTTTCTCGGCGACCCACGCGAGTGCGCCGCGTTGCACCTGGTCGGCCGGGAGCAGGTGCGCGAAGCTTTCGGCGCCGGCGGGCAGCTCCGCCTCGCGGAAGCCGGTCAGTTTGCGCAAGCCGGCGGAGAACCAGTAGCTACCGTTGCCGAAATCGAGGTCGAAGGCGGCGAGCTCGCCCTGGCGGGAAAGGATGTCGAGGCGTTCCTCGCTGGCGATGCAGGAGTCCTCGAACTCCTTGCGCTCCTGGCTGCTGACCATCGTGCCGAGCACGCGCAGCAGGGTGCCGTCGTCGCCGAAGATCTGCACGCCGTTGGCCTGCACCCACTCGTAGCCGCCGGATTTGGTGCGCATCCGGAACTCCGCGTTGAACGCGCGGGTCTGGTTGGCCGACTTGCGGTCGGCGTGGTCGGGGGCGGCGGCGGAGTCTTCCGGGTGGACCAAGTCCTTCCACGTGCTCTCCTGGTTGGCGAGGTCGTTGTCGAGGAAGCCGAGCAGGTTCTTCCACGGGGGGGAGAAGTAGAATTGCTGGGTGGCGAAATCGAGGTCGAAGAACCCGAGCTGGCTGCGCTCGATCAGCGGCCCGAAGCGCCCCGCCGATCCGGCCGCGCCGGCCGGGTCCGCCCCGGCCGCCGGGCGACCGCCCACGACCGCCTTGTGCGCGTGGGCGAAATAGCGCGCCGGCTCCGTGCCGGCGATCTTCTCGATGCGCACGGTGACTTCAAAGGGGGAGGACATCTTCGGCTGGGCGGTCAGGGTGACGCCGCCGGGCGTGCTCGCCGTATCGAGAAGTGCGAGCCACTGGGTCTCGAGCCATTCCGGGTCCGAGGAGACCACATCGAAGACGAAGAGATTGGAGAACGAGTCGCCGTGCAGGGCTCCGGGGCTCACCTGCCACCATTGGCCGACAATGGCGCTGGCGAACTGGATGGTCCCGTTGGCTGTGAGAAGAAGGGTCGCCTCGTCGCTCACGGTAGGTGAAGTGGTTGGCTGGGAAGAGTGTGGGGGCGGAAGTGGGTAGGGTCGGACGCTAGGCGTTTCCCATTACGACCCAATCCGAAAGTCGTGAAAAATCCGTAAGCACCGGCGCCCGTTCCGGAGGGGCGGGCGCGGGCATGGGCGGGTCAGCCGACCAGCCATTTCCGGGCTCGGGCGGCGAGGAAACCGATGAAGGCGGGGTGGTCGTTGAGGCAGGGGATCTGTTTGAACTCCGCACCTCCCGCCGCGAGGAAGGTCTCCTTCCCCTCGACGGCGATCTCCTCCAACGTTTCGAGACAGTCGGCGGTGAAGGCCGGAGTCATGACCAGCAGCTTCTTCACGCCCGATCGGGCGAGGCGGACCAGTTCGCGGTCCGTGAACGGCTCGAGCCAGGGCTCCCCGGGCAGGCGCGACTGGAACGAGAACGAGTGACGGTCCTCCGGCACGCCCGCGCGTCGGGCGAAAGCCCGGACCGTGCCGAGACACTGGGCGCGGTAGCAGGTCGCGTGGGCGGGGCTGGCCACTTGGCAGCAGTCCGGCACGCACCGGCAATGGGCGCGGGAGGAGTCGGCCTTGCGCAGGTGCCGCACCGGCACGCCGTGGAAACTGAGCAGCAGATGGTCGAAGCCTTCGGCCAGATCGGGCGCCGAGACCGTATGCAGGGCCTCGATGTAGTCGGCGTCGGCGAAGAACGGTTGCACGGTCGTGAAACGCAGTTCGGGCGCCACGCGGCGCGTCTCCTCGTACACTTTCACCACCACGGTCTCCCAGCTCGACATCGCGTAGTGCGGGTACTGCGGGATCAGGAAAACCTCCTTCACGCCCATTTCCCGCAGCCGGGACAGGGCGCCGGCGATCGAGGGCTCGCCGTAGCGCATGCCGGAGAGCACCGGCACGCCCAAGGTCGCCTCGAGCTTGGTGCGCACCTTCTCCGTGGTCACGAGCAGCGGCGCACCCTCGGAAGTCCAGACTTGTTCGTAGGCGTGGGCGGATTTTTTCGGGCGCACGCGCAGGATGATGCCCTCGAGCAGGAGCCAGCGAAACCAGGCCGGATAATCGATCACCCGCTCGTCGCCGAGGAACTCGCGCAGGTAGTCGCGCACATCGGAGACGGAGGTGGACGCCGGCGAACCGAGGTTGACCAGGAGGACCGCTTTCTCGGGCATGGTCGCAAGAGGTTTCGGAATGGGTGGGATGTCAACGGACAAGGCTGCGCGAAATCGCTCCCGCGGCGGGGGAAATGCACACGAGGGAGCGAGTGTACGTAGGGGCCTTGCGATTTCCCCGGTGCCTTCCGCTCGGTGGCATCGGGCCTGCTAGCGATCGGGGAAAGGATGAGTACCTGCGACTCTTGTTCAGAACGACCCGGGGCCCCGACTCCGCCGGCCATTCCCGATTTGGGCGGCGGCTGTCGCGTGCTGCAGGAATTTCGTCTGCTTCACGATGTGTCGGCCTCCCTCGCGCAGGGGCTGGAACTTCGCGATGCGGTGCAACCGCTCTTTCGCAAATTGGCCGAAACGACGGCCTTGCGCCGCGGTCTGCTGACCATCGTCAACCGCGAGAGCGCAGAGTTGATGGTCGAGGAAATGCAGGACCGACCGCATGCCGACCACCACGACAAGTCGATGCGCGAAAAGCTGGGCGAGGGCTTCCTGGGTCGGGTCGCGACCATGGGCGAACCGCTGGTCTTCGCGAACCTCGGCGCGGTGCCCGACGACGAATGGAGCCCGCTCGAACAACGGCTCTTCGCCGACGCGCGTTCGCAGGGCGAGAGCCTCGTGGCGGTGCCGATCCGGCAGGGCAGCGAGGTGCTCGGCACGCTCTCGTTCACCCGTGCGGCGGCCAGCGAGGTGCTGCTCACGGTCGACGCGCGTTTTCTGGTGCTCGTGGCCGGGCAGGTCGGCCTCGCCGTGCGTTTCCGGCAGATGGCGAAGGAGCGCATCGACACGTTGCGCGAGGAAAACGAGCGCCTGCAGCAGCAGATCGCCCGCAGCTTCGTGCCCGAGGGCATGACCGGGCACTCCTCGGCGATGCGCATGGTGTATTTCCACATCGACCAGGTCGCCGATTCGAAGACCACCGTGCTCATCCGCGGCGAGACCGGCGTGGGCAAGGAGCGCATCGCGCACGCGCTCTGGACGGGCAGCGGGCGGCGCAAGAAACCGTTCGTGCGCGTCAATTGCGCGGCCCTGCCCGAGAGCATCATCGAGAGCGAGTTGTTCGGCCACGAGAAGGGCGCGTTCACCGGCGCGCTCGCGCTGCGCAAGGGGCGTTTCGAGTTGGCCGACGGCGGCACGATCTTCCTCGACGAGATCGGCGAGATCTCGGCGGCCACGCAGGCGAAGCTGCTGCGCGTGCTGCAGGAGGGCACCTTCGAGCGGGTCGGCGGCACGCAGTCGATCCGCGTCGATGTGCGCGTGGTCACGGCGACCAACCGCAATCTCGAGAAGATGATCGAGGAGGGCCGCTTCCGAATCGATCTCTACTACCGCATCAACGTCTTCCCGGTGTATGTGCCGCCGCTGCGCGACCGGCGTAGCGATATCCTGGAGCTGGCCGACCACTTCCTGGAAAAATACGCCCGCCAGAACAACAAGAACGTGGTGCGCATCTCCACGCCCGCGATCGACATGCTCATGGCCTACCATTGGCCGGGCAACGTGCGCGAACTCGAGAACACCATCGAGCGCGCCGTGCTGCTCTCGCAGGACGGCGTGATCCACGGTTTCCACCTGCCGCCCACGTTGCAGACCGGCGAGGCCTCGGGCACCGCCTCGCACGGCACGCTCGACGAGGCCGTGGCCGCGGTCGAGCGCGAGATGATCGCCGAGGCGCTCAAGACGCACCGCGGCATCATGGCCAAGGCCGGTCGCCAGCTCGGTCTCACCGAGCGCATCATGGGCCTGCGCGTGAAGAAGTACGGCATCGACCCCGAGCGCTTCAAGGCCGACCCGATCGCCGCCGCCGCCGAGATCAAACGCGGCGGCCTGACGATGTCGTAACGAGAATGTGGCGCCGGCCGCGAAGGCCGGCAAACCACGCGTGCGGTCGCATTGGAGCGACGGGCCCAGACAGCGGCGCTTGCGCCAGCGGCAGACGCGCCGCACGGAGCGTGGCGCAGGCCTCCGTGTCTGCGATGTCTGGCGACGGCCTTGGCGGCGGGTGTTTTTGACGGAACGCTCAAAAAACAAAGCCGAATATCCGCGCCGCGTTCCCCCGTGCTTGCACGGCCCCGCCGGTGCAGTACGCAGCAGTCGGTCCCGCGTTTTGTCGAACCAACTGCGGCTACTTGTCATGCCCCTCGTCCTTCGTCCCGTCTTCACGCCCCGAGTCCGGCTTCGACTGCTCGTCGCTCTCGCGATCGCCATTCCGTCGGCAAGTCTGCCGTTGTACGCGCGCGATGTGTTCGTCGACAATCGCCACGCCGCGGCCAGCGACACGAACCCGGGAACGGCTGATCTGCCGTGGGCGACAATCGCTCGCGCGACACGGGACGCGATGCCCGGCGACCGGATCGTGGTGGCGGCCGGCATCTATCGCGAGACGGTGAAGTTCGCCCGCTCGGGATTGGCGGAGCAGCTGATCGAGCTGGTCGCGGCCGATCCGACGAACCGTCCGGTGATCGACGGCGCGGATCCGATCGAGGGTTGGGTAGAGCAGGGCGACGGCTCCTATCGGGCCGAGGTGGCGTCTGCGCCGGGTCGCCTCTTTCAAGATGGGCGGATCATGGCCATCGCGATGGCGCCGGATGCGACCGATCCCGTGGATCCCTACAACCACTCGAACTGGATGGAGATCGCGGAAGCCGATCTGGTCGAGGCCGGGAGTCCGGAGGAGGCCGCGCTGACCGCGGCCGGATTCGAGACGCTCGTGCTGGCACCGGAGTTCGCGAGCGTCCGGGGTGAGCCCGTGGCCGACGATTTCTGGGTCGGGGCATCGATCTACCACTACAACAATTTCCAGAACCGCACGCTGGTCCGGCCGATCCTCGCCTACGATGCCGCGTCGCGCCGGGCGACCGTAGCGCTCTCCTCAAACGACCTCGCATCGCGCTTCCTGCCGCCGGAAGGAACGCGGGCCGACTGCTACGCGGTCGCCAACCATCCGGCCGTGGTCGACGTCCCCGGGGAGTACGCGGTGCAGGGAAACTCCGTCTTCATCCGGCCGTTCGGAGATGTACTCACCGAGATAGCTGGCAGTGCGCGCGCCACCGGCATCGATCTCGACCGGGCGCATATCGTGGTCGACGGCTTTGAGATCCGGAACCACACCGGAAGCGGCATCACGGACACCTATCGCGCCGCGGCGGACGATTTCACGCTTCGCAACTGCCGTGTGCACCACAACGCCGGTTCGGGTTTCGCGTCCCGCAATTCGCTCGGCTGCCGGATCGAGAATTCGGAGTTCAGCTACAACAACCGCAACGGGATCTCGTTCGGCTCCGATACCGGGCACATCGCGATCATCGGCAACCATGTCCATCACAACAACGACAACGGCATCTGGTTGGGCTCCGGCGGCGGCAAACTCTACTATTGCTCCGACGTGCTCATTCGCGGCAACCGCGTCGAGTTCCAGGGCAGCTCGCAGTCCCACCCGGACAACATCCAGTTCCAGCAGGTCTCCGACATGGTGATCGAGGACAACCACCTCGAGCAGGCGGGCCACCAGAACATGTGGTGCCAGGCCAACGGCCGGATCACCTTCCGGCGAAACACCTTCATCAACGGCCCCATCGGCTTCTGCCACATGTCGCCGGTCTACATCTACAACAACTTGTTCTACCAGTCCGGCCTGCGCTTCGACGCGCATCAGGGCACCCTCGGCGACTGGCGGGTGAGTCTCGGCAATCTCGGCATCTACTGGAACTCATGGCCGCGCCTGACAGCCGCCATCCAGGGCGACATCGGATCGTTCCCGCAGAACCTGCTCTGGACCGCCGAGGCTTCCATCATTCAGGACATTCGCAACCTGCCGGTTGGGCAGACCCTCGCCGACCAGGACGACGCGTTCCGGCAACGTCTGGTCGACCACATCAACGCGATCATCGGCGACCGCACGTTCTATAGGGATCATCCTGGACTACGGGCGGCGTTGAGCGACGAGGGTGCGGCCGCGCATATCGTCGACGCGGTGATCCGCCGCGGGCTCATGGACGCCGCGGGCAACGTGAAGACCGATCTCACGCCGGGCGAGGAGGAGGAGATCCTCGGGGTGAACCGGGTGATCGTGGAGGAACTGGTGCTGCGCCCGGAGATCGAGCCCTCGTATCTGAACTACCGGGAACGGGTGGCGGTACTGGCGAACAACATCGTGGTGAACAGCCCGATCGCCCCGCCGCCGGCGGCTCTGGAGCTGGCGCCGTATTTTCGATTCGACCACAACTACCTCAACGTCGCCAACAGCTATCAGTTCTCCTCGTGGGAGTCGATGGGGGCGCTGGAGCCCAACTCGATCTCCAGCCATGACAACGCCGGCCTGTCGTCCGAGTTCGTCGCCCCGGCAACCCTCGACTTCTCGCTCCGGTCCGACGGCCTGCTGGTCGACGCCGGGGTCGATGTGGGGTTGGTGTACGCGGGACTCGCGCCCGATGTCGGCCCAACGGAGTCGCCGTATCTGGGGGCGCCGTGCCTGCACGGGGTGAGCGGGGAGGCGGACTCGATCGATGTCGACTGGATCTATCGCTTCGCTGGCCTCGTGGATCATTTCACCGTCTGGCGCGCCGAGACGGCCGAGGGCCCGTGGACCCCGGTGGCGGATCCAGTTGTCGGCACTTCGTGGACCGATGCGCTGGTCTTCACCGACCGCCCGTATTTCTACGCTGTGAGCGCGACGGCCGCCGGGCTTGCCAGCAGTCGCTCGGCGGCGCGGCGGGGTCGTGCCGGAGGCGGAACGGGGACCGAGGATTTCGAAGACGCGGACCTGCAGCGCACCGCCCCGGCGCTGTCGAATGGTCTGACCTGGGACCTGCGATCCGGCGCGGCGACCCTGGCTTCGGGAACGTATTTCGACGAAGGCGGAACGTCTCGGTACCTGCGGCTCGGGGTGAACCAGAGCGGTCCGTCGTCATTGGTGGCGACGACCACGACAGGAAACTCCTGCGAACTCGAGTTCGACCTTGTCCAGCAGTACGTCGTGGGTGACCAAGGGGTGTATCTGCTGTTTGTCGACGACGTGAACCACTACCGGGTGGCGATCAATCGCGACGGCCTGCGGCTTGTGCGGGTGCTGGGCGGTGTCGAAACGGTTGTCGGGACCGATTCAACCTTGGGAACACAGCATGCGCTTTCCACCGCGCATTACCGGATCCGGGTTCAGCCGATCGAGGGAGGGCTTTCGTTCTCGTTCGAGAAGAGCAACTGGGTGCGGCGGAACGATCCGGCCAACCCGGTGGTCGTGGACACCGTTTTCTCGGTGGTCTGGACCGATCTCTTCCCCGAGGCTGAAACCACGTTCGCGAGCGGGGCGATCGGGCTCTTCCAGAACGTCACCGGCACCTACAACGTCGCGCAGTACGACAATATCGTGCTGCAGGAGATCCCCGCCGGCACACTCACCTTCGCCGATTGGATGGAGGTCCATGCACCCGGGGGAACGGGTGGGCTCTGGGATCCCTTTGGCGACATTGATGGCGACGGGGTGGTGAACCTCGTCGAATACGCCTGCTCGACCGACCCATTCGTGCCCGACGCACTTCCGCTGGATCCGGAGCACCCAACTGTCGCGGGATTGCCAACCTTGGCGATCGGCGCTCAAGGCGCGCCCGACTTCTTCTATCGGTGGCGCCGTGATCCGTCCTTGGCCTATCGCATCACCGAGTACGATGAGGCGAGCGGAAGCTGGGTTCCGGTCCGGGGGGCGCTGGGTGCACGCATCGCCAACGGCGACGACACGGAGCTGCGCCGCGTGGTAGTGGAAGGCGCCGGTGATCCTGCCCGCCGTGTCGGGCTGTATCGCGTCGAGATCGACTACGCGCCCTGAATGCCGAAGTCGCGGCGGCCGCCGAGGCCCTCGAAACGCGGGCGCGCCGGGAGCGACGTGGTAGGGGGCTTCAGCCTGAATTCAGCAGTTGGGCACAGAGGGCACTGAGGCAAGGCAGGAGAACACAGAGAGACCGGAATGATAACTGCGCACCGCACCGTTCACCTCCGGGGTGAGCGGAGCAGCGCAAGGCGTTGTTTTGCCAAACACTTCTCTGTGTTCTCCTTCCGTCTCTCCTCTGCCTCTGTGACCGGTCCGAACTCCGGTTTTTGGCTTCAGCCCCTGCGGTTCGACTCTGCTGATCCGGTATGTGGATTCGAAGTGTCCGGCTTCGTCGAGTGTCGGGCTGTCGGCTGGAGTCCTCCGACGCGGGCTGAAGCACCGCGCCACGACGGAGATCGAAACGCCGGCGCGTGCCGCTGCTACATCATGCTCCGAAATGCCAGAGCCGCAGCGTGCTCTGACGGCTGCCGCCGCACCTGCGGGCGAATCGGATCGTCTCCTTCGCGTTTGCCGGATCGGCGGTCAGCACGACGTCGGTGAGACCGAGACCTTCGGCAACACCGAGCGAGCGGTCGAGCAGCAGCGCGTTGGGCAGATTGAAACGGCCCACGTGGGCGGGCGCGACCACGCGCGTCTCGACGATTGCACGCGACGGTTCGCGGCGGACGAGCACGGCGGCGACGACCTCCGCTCGTCTTACGACCACGGTCGACAGCTCGCGGTCGTAGCCGGCCGGGTGTTCGTCGCTGAAACGCACACGGCTTTCGTTGAGCAACCCCGAATTCGTGACCAGTGCGATGATTCCGTCTCTGTATTGGGGAAGTGCCGCTGCGGTGGCATAGCCGCACGCCTGTCCGCGGCGGCGTAGTGCCTCGGAATATGGGTTCCGCCGCGCGAAGCAGTTCGCGAGCGGAATGCTCCAGACTTCGTGGGTTTGGGTGCAGCTGAAACCGGCTTCGGTCGGTGCAGACGAACCAGTCGCTCCTTCCGGCGTGCGCTCCTGCCAGACGAGGGATTCGCCGGGCGCCAACGACTCGGCGGCAGCTTTGAGAAGCGGTCCGGATTGATCGGCGAAGCGGGACCGGACTTGCCAGGCGAGTTCGCAGGTTCGCGTCGGCGCCTCGTCCTGGGGGGGCATGACCAATGCGGCGCCGACGAGGCGTTCGTACGGCTCGATGGCCACCAGCACGAGAGGCCGGCAGGTTCGCGTGATCCGCAGATCGGGGAACGCTTGGGCGAGGCGCGCGAGTTCGTCGGGCCAGGGCGGGCGGATGGCGATGGCGGTGTTCATCGGGCGGATGCGGCGCCTTTCTCGCGGTGGAGGTCGGGGCGTACGGCGCCGGCCATGGATCGGGAGTCGGGCAGTTTCGCGTTGCCGAGGAAGTCGGTCAGCGCAACGACCGTCGCCTCGGGGGCGGCGACCAATTGAGGGTAGTCGACCTCGAGCAGGCGGATGTTCGGTGCCTGCCGCAATGCGGTCAGGATCGCCTCTTCATGGCGGGCCAACAGTTCGGGCGGCACCGCCTCGTCGTCGCCGACGGCGGTCAGCGCGCGCCGCATCTTCGACTGTGATGCCGCCACCTGTTCGGCCGGCCGGCGCATGAAGACGATTTCGTAGCGGTGCTGGACCGGCAGATGCGGCAGCAGCGGGCAGACGATCTTGGTGACCTTGCCTTCCGCCTGGAGCAGGATGTCCGGGTTGCGGGGCAACTCCCTGATCGCCTCCCACTCGAAGTAGCCTTCGGGGTTGTGCGGGTCGGCGGTCCGGTGTCCGTCGGTCATGGGGGGCAGGCCCCCGCGGACGAGCATCTGCATCATCAACGATGTGCCGGAGCGGGGGAGGCCCGAGACGAGCGTGAAGGTCTTGCCCGAAGCGCCCGGCTCCGGCGGTTTCGTCTTCTGTGGGGGACTGTATGAGGAAACCGGTTTCGCCTTGGTGCGGAGTTCGTTGCGCCGCGAGAGCAGGTCGGCCAGATGGGCCGAAGAACGCTCCCGGCGCGGCGCGGGATCGTCGGTTTCAGGAAAGAGCGTGTCGGCGACGTACGGCTTGCCCTGCAGCCGGTCGAGGGCGTTCTGGGCCGCCTTGAATCCCGGGCGGATGGCCAGCGCGCGACGGAAGGCCTCGGCCGCTTCCTGCGGCTGCTCGGCAGCGGCGAGTGCCTGGCCGAGCGTGAAAGCGGCGAGCGGCCGGGCGGAGTTGAGTCCGAGCGCATTGCGGGCGTACTCGGCGGCTTCCGCAAACTGGCCGGCGCGGATAAAGGCGCGGGCAAGCCCGAGCCACGCCGCGTCGTCGTCGGGATCGTGTTCGAGGGCGAGGTGGAACGACTCGGCGGCCTCGGACCAACGCTCGAGTTTCAGCAGCACGAGACCGCGCAGGCGCGCGCGGGCCGGCCGGTCGGGGCTGAGGCGGGCGGCGGCGTCGAGATGGGCAAGGGCGACCTCGGGCTCGTTACGAGCCTGGGCGATCTCGGCGAGAATCGTGCGGGCCTTTGGGTTGTCTTCGCCGTAGTCGAGGATGGTCTCGACCGGGATTGCCGCTTCGTCGAGCAGACCGAGCGCGATGCAAGTGAGCGCGAGATGGTAGGCGTAGCGCGGCTCCTCCGGAAAGGCGAAGTGCAACTCCTCGAAGAGCGGCAACGCCTCCGCGTCTAGGCCGGCGTTGCGCAAAGTGATGGCGAGGTTCCAGCGGTTCTCCCGGTCGCTGACCTCGACGGCCGACTCCGGGCCGTTGGTGTTGAGCTCGACATAGCCGAGATCGGCGAACTGCTGGAGCAACGCGGCGCTTTCGTCCTCGCCCAGATCGGTTGTGTGCCGGGCGCGTGGATGCGGGACCGCGGCGGTTTCCCACGACGGGATGGTGCGCGGTGCGCGGGCCGGCGTGGGATCGAGCAGTTCGGTGAGCACGCGGCCGTCCATGTCCTCGGCGTGGGGCAGCCCAAAGAGGTGGAGGATCGTCGGGGTGACGTCGAGCTGGCTGGCTCCGGCGAGCAGCTTGTCGCGTGCGATGCCCGGGCCGGCCGCGGCGAGCAGTCCCTGCGGGCGGTGCCAACCGGCGATGCCGGCGGTGACGCGCGGGGTGCGCAACGGCCGGTGGTGGTCGCTGTGGAAACCGTGGTCGGAGCAGACGATCGCGGTCACGCCCGGCCCGGCATGTTTCAGCAGGTCGGCGAGCAGCAGGTCCTGGAGCCGGTAGGCGCTGTTGATGACTTCGCTGTACCAGCCGTATTCGCGTTCCGGAATGTGCGGGCGGCGCGGCGGGTGGAAGTCCATGAAGTCATGACAGACCCAGTCGATGAAATGGTAGTAGACGGCGAGGCAGTCCCATGGGCCGCGGTCGAGCAGTTCGATCGCGGCGTTGTGGACGGTATAGAGCTCGGCGAGCCGGATCAGGAGCTGCTCGGGGCGTTTGTCGCGGCTCAGGTCGATCTCGTCGAGGCGCGGGATGAAAAGGCGCAGGATGCCGAGGTCCACATCCTCGGGGCGCACGCGCAGGTCGGCCAGTTCATCGGCGACCTCCGCCGGAGTGATGGCGTTGGCCGGGATCGGCCATGGTGCGCCTTTCGCCACCGGGCGTGGCCAAGCTTCGGAGACGCAGACGCCGTTGATGTTCTCGGCCGGGTGCGACGCGAACCAGCCGACGACATGGGCGACCTTGCCGTGTTCGGAGAGAATATTCCAGAGGGCCTTGCAACGACGCTGCGTGCTCGCCATCGGGCGCAACTTGCCCGTCTGCGGATCGGTCGAGGTGAAACCGAGGATGCCGTGTTTGTGCGGCCGTTTGCCCGTCGCGATGGAGTTCCACAACATCGGCGAGAGGTAGGGCGGCTGGCTCGCCAGATTTCCCGAGATGCCGTGCTCGACGAGGTTGGCGAACTGCGGCATTGCGCCGGCATCCATCAACGGCGAGGCGACTTTCCAGTCGGCGCCGTCCCAGCCGACGAGCAGGACTTTGCGGGGAGATTGCGACATGCGGGGAAACAAAACGGCTTCCCGTGCAGGACGGGAAGCCGAAAGGGGAAATTGGCTCAGTAGATCTTTGGCCCGCGATCTGTTGGTCGAGTGTCGAGCCGACGAGGGACGAGGGTGATGGACACAGGGACAAAGTGCCGAGCCCCTCATGAATGGGGCTCGAGCAACGCGCTGGATTTGCTCTCGTCTCTCGTCACCCGGCTCTCGACGCCATCAGGCACCGGTCAGGCGGCGCGCTTGCGGCGGCGGGAGTAGAGCACGGCAGAGCCGGCGAGCAGGCCCGTGAGGGCCGCGTAGGTCGAGGGCTCGGGGATGGCGCCGGCCTGGATCGGTGTGCCCTTGTCTGTCTCGTAGGCGAAGCCGTGGAGGTTCAAGGTATTATCGGCACCGTAGGTGATTTGAGCCCAGCCGTAACTGGGGTTGCCGACGCCATCATTGATTCGCAGGCCGAGGTAGCCGGTCGTACCGGAAGCCCAAGCACTATTGTTGCCTCCATTGTGGTTGATACTTGTATCCTGAGCCCAGACACCGGATGGCTGTCCGATTGTCGCTCCGGCTGCAAAGCTGATCGAGTACGGGAACGTGCCGTTGGAGACGGTGCCGACCGACTGTGAGTTCGTGTTGGTGGCGAGGATGGTCGGTTTGCTTGAATACCCCGATTTGAACGCCAATCGAAAATCCGCTCCTGTGAAACTGCCTGAGCCCGTCAGTGTCCCACTGCTCTGATCGAGATCGAAAAAGATGGATTGATCGAAATAGAGGGATCCAATGCGAGGGGCGGTGATGTTTGTGAGTACACCGCTGTAGACAATGCTGGCGGAGGCGGAGGCCGCCCCGGCAAGCGCACCGAGGGTGGCGGCGGGGAGGGCGATGGTGGTGGAGCGATTGGGACGTTTCATGGCGGTTTTGCGAGTTTGCGTGGTGACTAAGGGAATCGCCACATCTCTCAGCAAGGGTACCAAGCTTGATCCGGATGATAAGTAGCGTCGCTGAACGGGTGTATTAGCAGCGGGTTTGACCAATGCGCAGCGAGGAGGACCGCGTTGGAACAACGCGGTGCAGGTCTGGGCGATTGCGAATGGCGTTGGCAGTGCAGCGTTATCGGGTGCATGCGGCGAGTCGCAGGTGTTGGGAAACCACGGATTTCACGAATGGGCACGGGGTCCGGACTTCGTCATCCGCGGTGATCCGAGGCATCCGCGGTCGAAATGCCGGGGATGAAGTTGAGACATAGAAATCGAAACGCTCACGCGTTCCGCTACGGGATGCGATCGCCGCTGGGGCCGCGAAAACAGCGAACCCGGCAGCAGGGAGCGGCCGGGTTCGTCGAAGAAACGGAAATGCGAGGAGACCTCAGGCGGCGCGCTTGCGGCGGCGGGAGTAGAGGACTGCGGAACCGGCGAGCAGGCCGGTGAGCGCCGCATAGGTCGACGGCTCGGGGATGGCACCGGCCTGGATCGCGGTGTTTTTCGTGTCTTCGTAGGCGAAACTGTGGAGGGTCACCGACGAGTCTTCGCCGATCGATATCTCGGCCCAGCCGTAGTTGTAGCCGTCGGTGTCATTGCCGACGCGGAGTCCGAGGTAGCCGGAGGAGCCGACCTGCCAGTTGCCAGAGGAAGAGCCACTCCAATCGGAACGAAGGTAGTTCCTAGATGGAGACCCCCAATAGAACGTTGACGCGGGACCGATTTGATTGAGGGACGCCAAGCGTGCGGAATTGCCCCAGCTCCCATCATCGTAGGTGCAGAGGGTCTGGCCGTTCGCCGGGGTGGCCGCGTACGCGTAATTCCAGCTGGTGGAAAACGGCGGTTGGTAATACCCCGTATCGGGGTCTGTGTATCCCGAATATGAACTCAACCCACCGACGGCCCAGAGCTGAAAACCAGTCCCGGATGTCGCTGTCGAGGCATCCCCACTGAAGAGGTCGAAATAGATCGAGTTGCCGCTGTTCTCATCGACCTTGAGGTCGGCGATGTCGAAAAATTGGATGCTTGCCGAACCGGACGTGGCGGCGGCGAGCGCGCCGAAGGTTGCGGCCGGGAGGGCGATGACCGTGGAGCGATTGGGACGTTTCATGGCGGTGTTGTGCTTTGCGTGGCGTCGACTAAGGGGATCACCTCATTTCGCGGCAAGTGCTCCGGACACCGAGGGATGAGAAGTAGCGGCGCTGAATGAGGGTATTAGTGAAGGACTCGCTCAATGCATTGGCGTGGTGGACCGCGTTGTCCCAACGCGGTGGCTGGCCCGGGAGACTGCGGAGGACGTTGGCGTGGCGATCGATACCGGGCTGTGTGCGGCGCAGGCGGAGAAATTCCGAAACCACGGATTTCACGGATGGGCACGGATTCCGGATTTTTCCTATCCGTGATAATCCGAGGCATCAGTGGTCGAAATGCCGGGCATGAAGTCGGGCCCGGAGAGCCGAAACGCTCACGCGTTCCGCTACGGGACGGAGTGACGTGGCCGGGTGCTTCAGCCCCTGCGGTTCAACTCCGCTGATTCGGTATGTGGATTCGAAGTGTCTGGCTTTGGCTGGCGTCCGCCGACGCGGGCTGAAGCACCGCGCCACGACGGCCGTCGAAACGCTCACGCGTTCCGCTACGGACTGGCGGCCGGTGGAGTTACTTGCCGGCGGCCTTCTTCGCCCGCGCGAAGTAGTAGGCGATGCCGTCGTTGTAGCCGTCGGAGAAGCTGCGGAAGCCGCCGTCGCCGTCGTCGTAGCTCGCACCCTCGCCGCTGATCGAGACGGGCCCGACCTTGAAGTCGAGGCCGCCGGCGCCGATCGAGATCGGGCCGTCCTCGGGCGAGAAGCTGGGCTCCTCCGAGATCTGGTTGAGGTGCTTGGAGAGTCCGAGCGCAAACGCCTCGGCCTTCGCGAGCACATCGTCGTAGCCGAGCCCTTCGAGGGTGAACGCGCACACGGCCCAGACCGAGGCGTCCACGCCGACCATGAAGCCGAGCGTGTACGAACCGGCCTCGGGCACGTATTCGTCGATCACCGTCTCGACCATGCCGTGCTCGCCGGTCGAGAAGACGGAACGGGTGGCGAAGGTCTGCGGATTGACCTCGAGCCAGCCCCAGACGGGACGGTCGTTGATCAGCAGGGGGCGGCGGGCGAAGAGCAGGTACTCGCCGCCCTTCTTCATCCGTTCGACAATCGGTTCCGGGACGCCGTGCGCTGCGAGTTCGGCGGCGAAGGCCTTGCGCTGCTTCGGCGTCACGCCGACGTAGTCGCCGCGGTGCTTCCAGATGTCGGTGACGGAGAATCCTCCGAGCACCCGGCCCTCGAAGGCGGAATCGGCAAGGCCGTGCATCGCGCGGAACGCCTTTGCCGCGGTGGCATCGCCGAGGACTTGGGGCTCGCTGTGCGCGAGGTCGAAGGACTGCCGGGGCTTTCCGTCGGCATCGGGTGCAAGGGTGGCGACCAGCACGCGGCCGGCGTTGGCTCGAGTGAGGCTTACGCCGAGCGGTGCGGCGTTCTCGTGCTCCCACTTCGTCTGCGCGGCGAGGAACCGGGCGAGCTTTTCGCGCCCGAGCCAGCGGGCGAGCGAGCGGTGGTTGGGCGTGTCGGCCGATTTGCGCTTCGCCCAGTCGGCGGCGAGCGCGCGGGCGGCGGCCTCGTCGAGGTCGGGGGCAAGCACCGCGACCGACTGGCACGTGCCGGCCAGCGGTGTACCCTCGATGAAACGCTCGTGGACCACTGGTTCCTGCCCGGCGCAACGGATGGTGATCACCTCGCGCACCGGTATCCACTCGGCGGTTTTCGGCCCGTCGCCGGGTTTGGTCGTCTCGTCGCGGTCGCCGAAGACGAGTTGGGCACGCAGTTCGGCGGTGCTGCCGCCGGTCTCGTAGAAGAACACGTCGAACGCGTCGCGCGAAAGCTCGGCGTGGGAAACGGTGCCGCGCCAGAGACGGAAGCCTCGTTCGGTGGACGTGCTGCCACCACCGAGGGCCGAGGCCATGTTGCCCATCTGCGCTGCGGCGTTCTGGGACTTCGGTTTGCAGAAGACCTCGACGGTGAGCGACGCCGTGGCCGGTACGACTATCGCGTCGGCGGGTGCGGCGGCCAGCAACGCACCGCCGGCCTCCGCGGAGATGCCGAAGGGGATGATCCGGTTGCCGGCCGGCGTGGAAACGATCGGCAACGCCTTTGGCAGATCGCCCAGCGGGATTCGGGCGCGGAGTTGCTGCGCACCTTCGGGCGAGAGTGGCGCCTGCTGGGGCTTCACCTCGATGTCGTGGGCGAGGTACCACTGGCGGGCGAGTTCGGCGAGATCGGCAACGGTGCCGGCGCGCTGCGTGAGCACGGCTTCGGGGCAAAGCGATGAAGCCCAAGGTGCGGCACTGGACGGATCGACGCGGAGCGTGCCGAGCGTGCGCCAGAGCGTGGGCTCGTCGGCGGCGAGCAGGGATTGCCAGGCGGCGATGCCCGATGCCGTGAGGGCGGGCGGGCTGAGTTCGGCGGGCTGGATCGAGCCGTCGGGGTTGGCGACCGGCACTTCGGGCGCGGATCGGGTGCGGGCGAGCCGCTTGAACCAGCCGCTGCGGGTGCGCTCCGCGATCAGGGCGGCGACCTTTGCTTCCGGGGTGTTGTTTTTGAACTGGGGATACTCGGGGGCGCGGGCGACGAGCCAGCGGTCGGCTTCGGCGAGCGGCTTGGCTGGCGCGGTGAGACGGGCGAGTTCGTGGCCGTGAAAGGCGAGCACCCATTCGCCGTCCTTCGGCGGGGCGAAGAGCAGCACGCCGCGGCGGGTCGTGGCCTCGGGGATGATCGCGGCGGAGGGCAGGCCGAAGAGCAGTTCGGCGGTCGCTGCCTCGGGGTGTTTCGGGCGGATGGTGTCGAGCTCGGTCGCGCTGAGCGAACCGAGGCCCTTCGACTGCGCCTTGTTGTCGGTGTTGGAGAACTTCCGCGCCTGACTCGGCGCTTCGGGATCGACGTACGCCGCGCCGGGCTCGGTCATCTTCAGCAAAGTGAAGTTGTTGCCGAGCTTGGTCGACGCGCCGTCGGGCCCGTCGGTGATGGTGACGTCGACCGCGAGATAGTCGCGCGGGAGTCCGTCGGCCTTGCCGACTTGCGCGAAACCGTTGACCGCGATCCCGAGGCCGAGCTCCGGGTCGACCGGTGTCGTGGAAATGCGGATGGGCAGGGGAGCGGTGAGCGGCAGCACGACGTCCTCGCCTTTCACTTCGACAAAGAGCGCGGCGGGTGACGCGGCGAGGGCGGCGGGCAGGCAATAGAGCTGTTGGAAACGGTTGTGTGCGCCGGGGGACAGGGTGGGGGCTCGATAGAGTCCGCCGGGCAGGGCATCGGTCAGCGGCGCGAGTGCGGTGGCGACCGGGCCCTTGTTGGTGTCGATCAACAGCTCGAAGCTGCGGGCGGGCGGCAGGTTGAGCAGCGCCTGCACATTGGACTCGAGTCCGAGCTGGACGGAGCGGAAGATGTTGCCCGCGCCGGGGGCAACGGAAGCGATGGCCTCGGGCGAATCGCCGTGGCCGAGCAGGTTCAGCGTGAACGCGTCGGAGAGCTTGCCGGTGGCGCGGGTCGGCAGGTCGGCGAGCGCCACGGGCCGGGGCGCGATCGGGCCGATCAGCGCGATGTCGGCGTGCGCGTAAGCTGTGTCGTAGAGATGCAACGACGACTGCCGGAGCGCATCGCCCTCGACGAGGAAGACGAGGCGGCCGGTGCGGGGCGCGTCGGGATCGACCTGGAGCGAGGCGTTGTCGGGCACGAAGAACGGCTCCGGGTCGAGCGTGGTGAGCAGCGAGGGCGAGGTTTCCAGGCCGTCGTTGCAGCGGAGAAACAGGTGGCGGCGCAGGTCGGGTATCAGGTACGGCGGCACGGCGACGACCGTCTTGCCGCGCACCTGGCCGGTGCCGACCCAGTTGGCCGGATGCGCGGCGCCCTTCTCCGGGATGAAGACCTTCTGCGCGGGCAGCACGTTCTTGAACGTGACCGCGAGCTCGACGATGCGGTGCGAGGTCGGCGCGGTGTACCCGTGCAGGCGCGAGTAGAGGCGGATCTCGTCCACCGTGATGGCGACCGCCTCGTTGCCGCCGGTCTGGCCGATCGCGATACGGTTCAGCTCGATGTCGGCGGGTACGTCGATCGTCGCGGAGGCGACGACAGGCTTCTTCTTGGTCGAGCTGGACGAGGTGGTGCCGTTCGCCTTGGTGCGGCGCTCCTGGGCGACGATGCTCGGGTCGGGCGAGTCCGGCGACTGTTCGACGGTGGCGACCAAGCCGGAGACGACGCTCTCACTCACCGCGCCGCTGGGCGGGAGTTCGAAGAGTCCGGTGCCGCCATGCAGGCGATGGCTGCCGTCCGCGGCAACCTTGTCGATGAGGATTTCAACGGCGGACTCGGAAGCGTTTTCCGCGGCGGCGAGGGCCTGCTCGAGCGAGGCCAACGCGCTGGCCAACGACTCCACGCCCGGGCTGACGACATGGGTGCCGCCGGCGAGCTCGGCGGCCTTGGCGAAGGGGGCAACTCCGCTCTCCGGCACCATGCCGACCCAGAGCGAGCGGATGTTGGTGGTATTCATCTTTCCGAGAATCTCCTCGAGCTTCTTGCCGGCCGGTCCGGCGGGGATGCCGAGCGCGGCGTCGGTCACGAAGACCAGCGAGCGGTTGCGGGTCGGCACCTTCTCCAACGAGGACCACGAGGCGGCGATGGCCTTGTCGGTCGCGGTGCCGCCGCCGGTATCCGCGGTGGCGAGGGCGCGCAGGAGACGGGTGCGGTCGGCGGTCGGCGCCTGGATCAGGTTCACCTTGTCGGAGTAGGTGAAGAGCTGCACGACCGAGCCGGCGGGCAGGCGGTTGATGAAGGGCCGCAGGACGTCCTTGGCGCGCTCGAGGAGGCGGCCCGGATTGGTGGCGGTGGGCGAGCCGTTCATCGAGCCGCTGACGTCGATCATGAAGGTGATGAACGGCGTGTTGCTCGCGGCGACCTTCGCGGGGCGGCGGTAGGTGATGCGGTAGTCGCGGTCGACGAGTCCGGCGATCTGGTCGAAGACGCCGCCGATTGTGTCGGCCTGCGCGCGGAAATAGGCACCGCCCGACTCGGTCGCGAGGCGTTGCAAGGTCTGCTCGTCGGGCTTCTCGCCGTACGCAATGGTGAAGAGCGGTACCTGTGCTTTGGTGACAGCATCGAACACCTGCTCCTCGGTGGCGCGGCTGCCGTGGCCGACGTCGTCGACGCGGGCGTCGAAACCGTCGGTGAACACGACGACGGCGCTGCGGCGGTGGCCTTCGCACTTCGTCAGGCCTTTCACGATCGAGTCGTAGAGCTTGGTGCTGCCGTCGGCTTTGATTTCGCGTATCGCGGCGAGCAGTGCGGTGCGGTCGGTGGCGGGCAGCTCGCGGACCTTGGTGTCGAAGTCGAAGAAGTCGACCGAGGCCTCCGGCGGCAGGTTCTCGACGAAACGCAGCGCGGCGGCCTGCGCCTCGCCGAAGATCTTGCGCATCGAGAACGAGGAGTCGAAGAGCACGACCACGTGCAGCTTGGCCGGGATCGGCTCGACCGAGAGCACCTCGCCGCGCTGGCCGCCCTCGAGCACGCGGACTGCGTCCAGCGCCGGAGGTTCGGAGAACATCGGCGCGGCCACGAGCAACGTGCCGGTGTCGCCGGCGGCGGTGGCGTCGCGAAGCGTGAGCTCTTCCAGCCCCTTGCTCTGCTCGCCCTCGACGGCGCGCATCTGCGGCCAATCGACCACGGTGCGGCCGCCGCTGGAGACTGGGATTAGCACCGAACGCAGTTCGCCGACGTCGCCCGTGCCGCTGCCGATCAGTGTCCAATGCCCGGCCGGCAGACGGAAGAGCGTGTCGCCGTCGGGGGTGGTGTCGCCCGCGATCGAGTTGCCGCGCAGCAGCGGGTGTTTGATGCGGACGCCCGCGTCGGGTTCGACCCGCAGTCGGCTCTGGCCGGCGTTGCGCACGAGCAGGGTGCCCGGCTCGCCGGACCAGTTCAGTTGCGGCGCCGTGCCCTGGGGTTCGAGCTGCAGGGTCAACCGACAGGAATCCTTCTTGTTCCGGAGCGAGACGGTGGCCTTCCAAGTCGCCGGAAACTGGGGCAACTGGTCGAAAAGTTGGGAGCGTGCGCTCTGCGGTTCGAAGGTCCAGCTACGGCCCGCCTCGAGCTTCAGGTCGCCGAAGTCGGCCTTGGCGGCGAAGCTCACGGTGATCTGCGCGTCCGGCGAGTCGGTGGTCAGACGGAGCGCGAGGATCTGCGCGCCGTCGGTGGCGAAGGTGCATTCGGCCTTCGGGGACTCCGGCGTGAGCGTGATCTCGGTCGCCGTATCGGCGGTGAGCGAGAGCGGTTCGGCGGCCACGAGGGCGCCGGCGAGGGAGCAGACGGACAACAACGATCCGAAGAGGCGGGCGAAGCGCATGGAGGAGTAGGTTGGTGCTTTCGGCGCAAAGACGGCCACCCGTCCCAATTGGCCGAAAACGCCGCCCAGTTCTGCCGAACCCGCGATACGGGTCAACGTCGCGACCATTCGAATTCGGCGGGCTGTTTGGATGCGGTAGTGCGGAAGGCGTTGGAATGGACCGGGGATCGGCACGGCATTCCGCTCCGGGATTGCCCAAGTGCGGAGCATTTTGGTCGTCTGCGCGGAAGCATTCGGTCGAGCGACCAGGGACGAGCGTACCGGGCCCATCACAGAAGAGATCGAGTGAAGTACTCGTGCTGGGAGCTCGCCACCGATGCTTTGGCGCTCGTCCGCATCAACCGCCGGCCATCATGAAGTAGACGGTGACGGCGTCGTTGTAGCCCTTCACGAAGTCGCGGTAGTTGGACTCGCCGTCGTCGTTGAACTTCACGCCGTCGCGGCTCACGACCACGCCGCCGCCGAGCTGCGCCTTCGGGTTCTCGGAGATGTTGTTGAAGCGCTTGGCCAGTTCGCGGGCGAACGCCTCGGCCTGGGCGAGCACCTCCTTGTATTCGAGTCCCTCCAACGTGAAGGCACACACCGACCACACCGACGCGTCGATGCCGACCATGAAGCCGAGGGTGTACGACTGCGACTCCGGCACGTACTTGGTGATCACGTTCTCGACCATGCTGCCGTGCTCGCCCGACGAGAGCACCGAGCGCACGGCGTAGGTCTCGGGGTCGATCGTCAGCCAGCCCCAGACCGGGCGGCCTGCGATCTCGACCGGCTCCTTCGAGAAGAGCAGATACTCGCGGCCCTCCGCCAGTTGGCGGCGCACCGACTCGGGCATGGCCTCCTGTTCGGCAAACGCCTCGGCGAGGGCGGAGCGCCGCTCCGGTGGGATGAGCAGGAAGTCCTCGGGCTTCTTCCAGAAGTCGGTCACGGAGCGGGCGGCGAGCGGCGCCCCCTCGAAGGCGGTGTCGGTCAGCCCCTGCACGGCGCGGAACGCGGTCATCGCCTTGGCCGGGCCGAGGAGCGTCGGGGCGCTGGCGGTGAGATCGAACGATTGGCGCATCGTGCCGTCGGCATCGCCGCAGGCGGTGAAGACGAGCGTGCGCAGGTTGTCGGCGCGGGTGAGACGCAGGCCGAGCGCGGCGGACTTCTCGCGTTCCCACGTGGTCTGGGTGGCGAGGAACGACGCGATTCGTTTGCGGCCGAGCCAACGGAGGATCGACCGGTGGTTGGGCGCCTCGTCGGTGCGGCTCGCACTCCAGGCTTTCGCGAGCGACGACGCGGCCTCGCGCGGCAGGTCCGGTGCGCCGATGGCGAGGCAGTGGTAGGTGCCGTCGATCTCACCGCCACCGAGGGCGCGTTGGAAAACGACGGTGGGCAGCCCGGGCGCGTAGAGGGTGATCGACTCGGCGACCGGTTTCCACTCGCGCAGGTTGACGTCGCTTCGGGCGGTGTGGCGCCCGTCGACGGTTTCGAGCATCGCGCAGAGTTTGCCTCCATCCTCGTGGTAGAAGATGTCGAGCGGATCGCGGGAGAGCGCGGCCAGCGGCAGGAAGTTGTCCCAGACGGTGAACGTGCTTTCCTCCTCGGCGTCGCCGCCGCCGAGCGCGGCGGAGAAGTCCGCCATGTGGCTCGCGGCGGTCTTCCCGGATGGTTCGCAGGTGATGCAGATGGTCACCCTGAACGCGGTCGGCTCGACCGTGACCGGTTCGGGGGCATCGCGGAAGAACGACGCGATCTCGTCGACGCGGCGGGCGAACGGGAACGCCCAGGTGGCGTCGCCCGTGCGCAAGAGCGGCACGGTTTCGGGAGCGGGGGAGTGCGGGCAGAGTTCGCTGAAGGCGGTGCGGCCCTTGTCAGTGAGTTTTGCGGACAACGTCTCGGTCGCGACTCCATGTCCGGTGAACCAGCGGCGGGCGAGGTGGGCGAGCTCGGCGGGCGTGCCGTGGCCCTGGGTGAGCACGGCTTCGGCGGCGAGCTGGGCGACCCACGGGTCGGTGCGGCCCGGCGCGGGGTCGCGGCCGAGCGCGGCGAGGGTGCGCCAGAGGGCGGCCTCGTCGCCGGCCAGCAGTTGGGCCAGCGCGGTCTCTCCCGCGACGGTGAGGCGGGGCGGGTCGAGCGGTTCGGGCAGGAGGTTGCCGCGCTCGTCGGCGATCGGCGACGGCGGCTGGGCGTCGCGGCGCAGCCGGTCGAAATGGCCGGCGGACTCGAGCGCGCCCACGCGTTCGGCGATCTCAGCTTCGACGCCGCTGGAGTTGAACTGCGGATATTCGGGGCGGCGGGTGAGCAGCCAGAGGTCCTCGCCGGGGAGCGGCGCGGCCGGCGCGGTGAAGCGCGCCTGCTCGCGGCCGTGGAAGGCGAGCACCCATTCGCCCTCGGTGGGCGGCAGGAAGAGCAGGATACAGCGGCGGGTGGCGCCGTCGGGAATCACGGTGTCCGGCCCGAGTCCGAAGAGGTGCGTGCCGATCCGGTCGTCGACGCCCTGCGGACGGAAGTTGAGCAGCTCGTCGGTGCCGAAGCCGCCAAGGCCCTTGCTCTGGAACTCGCCCTGGTACTGCGTCGGTTTGAGCCGCGCCGGGCCGAAGATCGGGTCGTCGAATACGCCGCCGGGCTCGGCCACGCGGCTGATGTGGAAGAGGTCGTCGATCGTGGTGGAGAAGCCGTCGGGGGCGTCGGCGATCGTGACATCCGCCACGAGCAGCGGCCGGTCGGCGTGTTCGCACTCCGGAGCGTTGGCGATGCGGTTGACGCGCACAGCCACGCCGTCGACCGGGTCGAAGGGTGTGGCGACTTTCGTCGCGGGCAACGGCGGGCCGAACGGCAGCACGAGGTCGTCGCCCTTGAGTTCGACGGAGAGCGCCGTCGGGGCTTCGGCCAGTGCGGCGGGCAGGAAGTACACCTGCTGGAATCGGTTGTGCGAACCCGGGGCGAGCGAGGCGGGACGGAAGAGTCCGCCCGGCACGAGATCGGTGAGCGGGGCGAGCGGCGTGGCGAACGGCCCCCGGTCGGTGCCGAGCAGTAGTTCGAAGCGCGACGCCGGATCGAGCGCGAGCAATGCCTGCACCTGCGACTCGAAGCCGAGCTGCACGGTGCGGAAACGGTTCGCCTTGCCCGGGTCGACCCCGCCGAGCGGCGTGGCGGAGTCGGCGGCGCCGAGCAGGTGGAGCGCAAAGGTGTCGGAGAGTTTGCCGGTGGCGACGGTGGGCAGGGCGGTGAGCGCGGCGGGCCGGGGCTTGAGCGGGCCGACGAGGGCGAGGTCGCAGTGGGCGTACGCGGTGTCGTAGAGATGCAACGACGCCTGCCGCAGGTTCTCACCCGCGACGAGGAAGACGAGGCGGCCGGTGCGGGGCGTGCCGGGATTGACCAGCAGCGAGGGGTCGCCGGGCAGGAAGAGCGGCTCCGGGTCGAGCACGGAGACCAGGCTGGGGGCGTATTCGGTGCCGTCGTTCCAGCGCAGGAAAAGGTGGTGGGCGACATCGGGGATGAGGTAGGGCGGCACGGCGGTGACGGTGCGGCCCTTGATCTTCCCGGTGGTGACCCAACTGGCCGGGTGCGCGGCGCCCTTGTCGGGGATGACGATCTTCTGCGCGGGCAGCACGTCGGTGAACGTGACATGGACCTCGACGAAACGATGGTCGACCGGGGCCTCGATGCCGTGGAGACGCGAATACAGACGAATCTCGGTGGCGGCGATTTCGACCGCGTCGTTGCGCGCGGCCACGCCGAGATTCATGCGGTTGTGCTCGATCGAGGTCGGAGCGGCGGGGCCTAAACTGCCGGCGGGATCGGCGGAGTCGCCCGGCGTGGCGTCCGCGCCGGCGGCGGAGGGCAGCACGGCGTATTGGCCGGTCGGTAACGCGTGGAGTGTGGCGGTGAGGCAGCCGACGCCGAGGGTTTCGGTGACCGGCGGGAGCGGCAGCGCAAAGAGGCCGTTGCCGCCGTAGAGATGGGGCTCGCCCTGGTCGTCGGGTTTCTCGATGAGGACCTCGACGGCGAGCTCCTTGGCGGAGGCTTCGGGCTGGTTGAGCCGCTGCTCGAGGGAGGCGATCGCCTGGGCGATGGACTCGGGACCGGGGCTGACGATGTAGTCGCCGGCGGAAAGCGTGGCGGCGTGGACGAAGGGCTCCTTGGTCTCCTCGTCGACCATGCCGACCCAGAGCGGGCGCACGTCGAGTTTCTTGAAGCCCTCGAGCAGGCCGTCGAAAACCTCGCGATCGTCGTCGTGGACCGCGAGCGCGGCGTCGGTGATGAAGAGCAGGTAGCGGTTGCGCGAAGGCATCGCCTTGAGCGATTCGTGGGCGGCGCGGGTCGCCTCGAGCGTGGCGGTGAAGCCGTCGGCATCGACCGGGGCGAGGGAGCGGACGAGGCGTGAGGGGTCCGCAGTCGGCACCTGCACGACATCGACGTCGCCGGAGAAGGTGATGAACTGGACGACGCTGCCCGCGGGCAGGCGGTTGAAGAAATCGCGCAGGAGGTCCTTGGCGGTTTCGATACGGTAGCCGCAGCCCGCATCGGTCGGATCCATGTCCATGGAGCCGCTGACATCGAGGACCACGGTGATCACGGGCGTGGTGCTCGGCGCAACCTTGGCGGGGCGGCGGTAGGTGATGCGGTAGTCGCGGTCGACGAGGCCGCGGATGCGGTCGAAGACGTTGTCGATGCTCTCGGCTTGGGCGCGGAAGTAGGCGCCGCCGGAATCTTTCGCGAGGCGCTGGAGGGTCTTCTCGTCGGGCTTCTCGCCGTAGGCGATGGTGAAGAGGGGCGTATCCGCTTTCTTCACGGCGGCGAAGACCTGCGCCTCGGTGGCGCGGCTGCCGTAGCCGACGTCGTCGACGCGGGCATCGAAACCGTCGGTGAAGACGACGAGCGCGCTGCGGCGGTGCCCCTCGCATTTGCCGAGTCCGCGAAGGATGGAGTCGTAGAGCTTGGTGCTGCCGTCGGACTTGATTTCCCGGATGGCGGCGAGCAGGGCGGCGCGGTCGGTGGCCGGCAGGTCGCGGACCTTGGTGTCGAAATCGATGAACTCGATCGTGCTCTCCGGCGGCAGGTTCTCGACGAAGCGCAACGCCGCGGCCTGCGCCTGCGGGAAGATCTTCCGCATGGAGAACGACGAGTCGAAGGCGACGACGACGTGGAGCCTCGCCGGTACCGGTTCCACGGACACGACTTCTCCCGGAAACCCGCCCTCGACCAGGCGCACGGATTCGGGTTTCGGCGCTTCGGGGAACATCGGTGCGGCGATGAGCAGCCGGCCGAGTTTCCCGTCGGCCGACGCCTCGCGCAACTGGAGCTGGTTGAGTCCGCGGAGCTCCTCGCCTTCGAGGGAGCGCATCTGCGGCCACTCGACAATCGTCTCTCCCCCGCTGGAAATGGGAATGAGCGCGGACTGAAGGGAGGCGACGCCCGCCTTGTTCGTATCGGCCGGGATGGCGTGCAGGTTCCAGTAGCCCGCGGGCAGGCGGAAGATCGCGTCGCCCTGCGGGGTCATGTCCGGGGTGGCTTCGCTGTCGTCGAAGAGCGGATGCCGGAGATCGGCCTCGGGTTCGGGGCGGGCCTTGAGGTCGGTCTGGCCGACGTTGCGCACGACAAGGGTGCCGACCGGCTCGGCCCAGTTGATCGCGGGTGCGGGGCCCTGGTCCTCGATGGCGACGCGGAAGGTGCGCGCCTCGTCGCCGGCGAGGGTGAGCGTGAGGCGCCAGGTGGTGGGGAACTGGGGCAGATTGTCGAAGAGCTGGGAGAGGGCGCGCTTGGCGCGGTACTCCCACTGGAGCGAGCTACCGACGGAGTAGTCGCCGTAGGCGGTCTCGGCCGCGCCAACGAGGACGAATTCCGCCGCGGGATCCTCGGAGCTGAAGCGCAGGCCGAAGAGGCGGCTGGCGTCGTGGGTGAAGCTCAGCACCAGCTCCGGCGCCTCGGGTGTGAGGGTGAATTCGAGCGGCGCGACGCGCTCGAGGACCGCGGGTTCTGTTTCCTCGGCGCGGGCGAAGGCGGCGAAGACGAGCAGGGCGAGTACGGGGCGGAGCAAACGAAGGAAGCGCATGGCGGGAAGGGGTGCTGAAGGCGGATGCGCAGCGCGGGGAACTGCGGCGAGCATTGTCGAAGGTATCCACGCGGAGCCAACCGGAAACGATGGGCGGAGTCGGGGGCTCCCCGGCAACGGGCACGAGGGCCTCGCCACTCGATGGCGGGCGCGCGTTGGCAGGAGCAGGAGCAGGGGCACGAAGGTGGCGCTATCCTTCGGGACGCCTCATGTGATCGGGCCCATTTGGGCGGGCTGAAGCGTCGCCCCACGACGGAGACTGCCGCGGGCCGGGGCGCGTTCCGCGACGAGCGTCAGAAGGGCGTCGCGCTCACCTGCACGGGGCCGAGCAGCAGATGCTGGTCGTGGGCGGGGGCCCAGGTCGGGTCGTTGCCGCCGTAGAACACGTTGTGCATGTATTGCGTGAGCTTCCAGTCCTGGCCGGGCTGGAGGAAACGGAAGGGGCGCTCGAGGCGGAGCATGCCGTCGATCCACAGGCGGACGGCGCCATCCCGCTCAGGCGTGCCGAGCTCGACCTGGAGTTTGATCGTGTAGGTGCGCCCGCCCTCGACCGGGTGGACGAAGAAACGGTCGCCGTATTTTTCGGTCTGATTCGGCCAGTAGAGGTAGAGCTCGAGGTAGTTCTGCGGCTCCGGGGAGAAACGGTTGTCGCGGCGCCACATCGGACGCGCACTCATGCCGTCGGGCTTGCCGAGACCACCGGAAGGATGCGAACCGCCGCTGAGCCCGGGGAGTTTCCCGCCTCCGTAGGGCATGGTGTTGTTCTGGCTGAACTCCCACTCGGCGGGAAAGTGCACCGCGTATTCGACAGTGTACGTGTCGCTCGGCGCGAGTTGCGCGGCGAACTTGCAGCCGTGGGCGCCCTTGGTGTGAGTGCCGGCCTGGAAGCGTGGCTCGAGCCATTTTCTGCCCGAGCCGGCGGGGTATTCGCGAATCCAGGTATCGCCCGGTTCCTCGAACCAGACGAGCGTGGGCCAATCGGCGCGGGCCTCCGCGGTGGCGTAGCGTTGGCCGGCGGCCCAGCGGGCGTAGTCGACGGTCCAGTTGGCTGGCGCGGTGACGGTGGATGGTGGGCCGTCGACGGTGGACGGGGCGGAGGGATTGGCCTCGGAGGCGAAGGGAACAACGGCGAGGGCGAGCAGGAGGGAATGTACGAGAGGGTGCATGGGGAACGTTGCGGGAATCCCGAACTTCGAACGCCGCACGTTCAACCGAGAACACGGCGTCGGGCGCGGCGGGGCGAAATGTAATGGCGGTTTGGTGCAAGCGGGCGGAGTTGAGCGTAGTCGAGCGATGCGGGCTAAAGCACCGCACCACGGGAAGGGCGTGCCGGCCCGTGGCGCGGGTCTTCAGACCGCGTTGGGGGATGTGAGCACGCGGGGGAGTTGAGCGGAGTCGGCCGATGCGGGCTGAAGCACCACACCACGAGAAGGGCGTGCCGGCTTGTGGCGCGG
>JAEZUE010000068.1 GCA_023443455.1 Verrucomicrobiota bacterium | reverse complement strand
GCTCCCGCGCCCACGTCCAAACGAACCGGTCACAGACCGGTCCTACTTCCGCTCGAAGTTCGAAGTTGGAAGTTCGAAGTTGGAGGTTCAGCCCACAGCGATCGCCACGCCCCATCCGGCACGCCAGGCCGTGGCGCAGGCGTCCCTGCCTGCGATCCTGCGCTCCCGCCCGCTCCATCGCCCACGTCCAAACGAACCGGTCACAGACCGATCCTACTTCCGCTCGAAGTTCGAAGTTGGAAGTTCGAAGTTGGAGGTTCAGCCCACAGCGATCGCCACGCCCCATCCGGCACGCAAGACCGTGGCGCGGGCGTCCCTGCCTGCGATCCCGCGCTCCCGCCCGCTCCATCGCCCACGTCCAAACGAACCGGTCACAGACCGGTCCTACCCGGCCGGCAGAGCCTCCCGTAGGTCCGGTCTTCGACCGGATCCCTCCGATTCCGTCCCCTCCGGCGCGCGCCCAACACCGCCGGCACGGAGGCCGGCGCCACGCTCCATCCGGCTCGCGACGGCAAACTCAGCCCAGCGCGGCGTCAAACTCGGGCGGCAGTTCGGCGCGGGCCGAGAAGCTCCAGTCGCGGCCGGCCCAGCGGTAGCGGACCTGCGTCTCCAAAGAATGGAGGAAGAGACGCTTCGTGCGCGCCGCCTTCGCGAACTCGCGGTTCTTGCGGAAGTCGCCGTAGGTCTGGTCGCCCACGATCGGCAGCTGCCGTTTCGCGCATTGCACGCGCAGCTGGTGCGTGCGGCCGGTGAGCGGCTTGAGCTCGAGCAGGGCCAGCGGCGCCGCGCCGCGCTCCGCGCGCAACACGCGGCATTCGCTCTCGGCCGGGATGTGCCCACCCGCGGTCGACGAACGCACCACCCCACCCTTGCGCGCCACCGCGAGCCGGTCGCGCCAGAGTTCCTTGGGCGTGCGCGGCGTGCCGAACACCAGCGCAACATACGTCTTGGCGATCGCCTTGCGCTGGAACTGCGCCTTCACGTCGGCGGCGAGTTTGCCGTCGGCGGCGACGAGGATCACGCCGGAGGTCGCCGAATCGAGCCGGTTGAGCAACCAGAGGCGGCGCTCGGCGCCGTCGGCCGGAGCGGTCCAGACGAAGCACTCGGCATCGAGGTCGTAGTCGGCATCGAGCAGCGCGCGGCCGCGGTCCTTGCCGCGCTCGTTGGGATGCGAGAGCACGCCCGCGGGTTTCGACAACGCCGCCAGCCCGTTGCGGTCGTGCGCGAGCAGTGCGACGCCGGGGACGAGAGGCAGCGAGGACCAGGAGGATGCGGCGGATTCGTTCACCAATAATGAAAAGTGAACGTGATTACCTGCTCGGTGCCGAGCACCGCAACCATGTCCTTCGTCCACGGGCGATACGGAGCGCGGGCCCGGATCGCGTCGAGACAGGCGTAGGTGCCCGCCCGGCCCGTGGCCTCCTCGCCGACGACATCGAGGATCTCCGCGATCTCGCCCTGGGAGTTGAGCTTGAAGCGGACCGTCACCTTCGAGCGCGACGGCGGGTACGTCGTCATGTCGCCCACGATCTTTTGCCACTGCGCGTCGACCGTATCGATAAACTCCTGCAGGTAGTCGCCGAACTCGCTGAACTTCGCATCGACGCCGATGACGCCCGCGTTGGACGCCGACAACGGCTGGTTCGCGAGCACCGCGGGCCGCACGTTCTGAAGCTTCGGACGCGGCTTCGGCGACGGCCGCCCCGGCAGACCGGGAACCCCACCACCGCTCACCGCCACGACCGCCTGCTCGCCGGCAGTCTCCTCATCGGCCTCGCCATCCTTGTGCTCCTCGGTTTCCGGCGTGCCGTCGTCGGCCTTGCCGAGGTCGGAGCCGAGTCCCTCGGGATTCTCCCCGACGAATTTCTCGAAGCCCGGCAGCGGGTCGGTCGATTTCGCGACACCGGGGGCGCCGACAATCACCGCCGTCATGCCGGCGCCGTTCTCACCGTTCATTCCGGGCAACGGCGCCGCCTCCACCGGTTGTTCGCGCGAACCGGAGACGATGGCCGTGGACTCCTCGAGTTCGCCTTCGGTCTTGGGGCGGTCGTTGCGGTCGTCGCCCGGTTCGGGCTGCGCGGCCTGCTGGTTCTGCGCGCCGAAATTCTCCGTCTTGCCCGGATCGTTTTCGGGGGCGTCGGGGTTGGTCTCCACGAAACGCATCGGCTGCGGCTCGGGCTCCTCGTCGGCGAGCAGGAAGGTGAGCTCCTGCTTCTCGTATTTCTCGCGCAGCGTCTCCACGTCGTCGGGCAACAGCTCGTCGCCGCCTTTGAACGTCAGCGCCGCACCGATCATCAGGAGATGGATCACGATCGTGCCCAGCAGCCCGATGGCGATCGGCCAGCGCGCCGCCGCCGCCTGTTCGCGACGCGCCTTCTCGGCGGCGATCTCCTCTGGTGTGCGGGGAAGCTCGAGCATCATGGCGGGGTCACAACGTCGGCGTCAGACCCGCGCTCTCGAGCAGCTGTTTTGTCTCGTCGGCCGGCAACCCGATGATGTTGGTGAGCGAGCCGGTGTAGCGGCTGACGATCAGCTCGCCGCCGTCCTGGATGCCGTAGCCGCCGGCCTTGTCGAGCGGGTTGCAGCCGGCGAAGTAGCGCCCGAGCAGCGCGTCGTCGATCTCGCGAAACGTCACCCGACTCTCGATACCGATGGCCTTGTTGCACCCGGGCGAACGCAGCACCACCGCGGTGAACACCGAATGCGTCTTGCCGGAGAGGCGCCGCAGCATCGCGCCCGCGTCGGCGAGGTTCGCGGGTTTGTGGAACACCTCGCCGTCGAGAAACACGGTCGTGTCGGCCCCGAGCACGACGGCATCGCGATGGCGCGCCGCGACCCAGTCGGCCTTCAGCGCGGCGTTGTGCGCGACCATCTCGCGCGGAGTCTCGGTGGCCTCCGGCTCGTGTTCCTCCACCTCGGCCGGCACGACCGCGAAGATGTAGCCGAGCCGGGAGAGGATTTCCCTTCGGCGCGGCGAAGCGGAGGCGAGGATGAGTGGACGATGCATGGGCGCGATCACGGGAGTGACTGACAGCGAAAGACGCTACCGGTTCGATCCGCTTTTGCGCCAGCGCTTTTCCGCGTTTGCGCCGCGGCGGTGCCGCCGTTTCAAACTACCGCACGCCCGCATGAAAATCGGCCTCGCCCAGCTCAACACCACCGTCGGCGATCTCGACGGAAACCGCCGCCGCATTCTCGAAGCCTACCGCGACCTCGTCGCCCGGGGCGCCGAACTGGTGCTCACCCCGGAGCTCGTCGTCACCGGCTACCCGCCGCGCGACCTGCTGTTGCGGAAACGTTTCGACGAAGACTCCGCGGCCTCCCTGGCCGCCATCGCCGCCGAGGTGGGCCCGGTGCCGCTGATCGTCGGCTGCATCGAGACGAACCGCACCGGCGAAGGCCGGCCGTGCTTCAACGCCGCGGCGTTCTGCCATCGCGGCCAAGTGGTGTCGCTCGCGCGCAAATGCCTGCTGCCCACCTACGACGTCTTCGACGAGGACCGCTACTTCGAGCCGGCCACCTCGCCGGCCGTGTTCGAATTCGCCGGCCTGCGCCTGGGCGTCACGATCTGCGAAGACATCTGGACCCATTCTTCGGTGACGACACGCCGGCTCTACCGCGGCGAAAATCCCGTCGAGCAACTCGCCGCGCGCCACTGCGACCTGATGCTCAACCTCTCGGCCAGCCCGTGGCATTTCGGCAAGGGCGACGTGCGGGCGCGTCTGGTCACCGAAGCGGCGCGCACGCTGCGTTGCCCGGTGGTCTACTGCAATGCGGTCGGCGGCAACGACGAGCTGATCTTCGACGGCCGCAGCGTCGTGGCCGACGCCCGCGGCGAGATCGTGGCCGGGTTGCCCGCCTTCCGCGAAGCCTGCGAGATCGTCGACCTGCCGCTGCGCTCCCGCCAGCCGGCGCCGGCGACGGTGGCGGCGATCGATCCGTCGTTTTCGCAGGAGGGCATGAAGGACATCTTCGACGCGCTGGTGCTGGGCCTGCGCGACTACGCGTTCAAGAGCGGCTTCAAACGCGCGCTCGTGGCGCTCAGCGGCGGCATCGACTCCGCGGTGGTGGCCGTGCTCGCGGCCGCCGCCTTCGGCCCGGAGAACGTGACCGGCGTGAGCCTGCCCTCGGCGATCTCGAGCCAGCACTCGCGCGACGATGCCCGCGTGCTCGCGGAAAACCTGAAGATCGCGTTCCACACGGTCGCCATTGCCGACATGGTCGGCGCGGCCGAGGCCGCGCTCGCACCGCTCTTCGCGGGCCGCAACCGCGACGTGGCGGAGGAGAACATCCAGGCCCGCGCCCGCGGCGTGCTGATGATGGCCCTGTCGAACAAGTTCCACTCGCTGCTCCTGACCACCGGCAACAAGAGCGAGGTCGCCGTCGGCTACTGTACGCTCTACGGCGACATGGCCGGCGGCCTCGCGGTGATCTCCGACGTATTCAAGATGCAGGTGTACGCGCTGGCCCGCTGGATGAACGGCGAGCACAGCCGCGCGCTGGGCGTGCCGGGCGGCGTGATCCCGGTCTCGACGATCGAGAAACCGCCGTCGGCCGAGCTGCGCCCCGACCAGAAGGACGAGGATTCGCTGCCGCCGTACGACCTGCTCGACAAGCTGCTCGAGGGCTACGTGGAGGAGGGGCTCTCGCGCCGCGACCTCGTCGCCCGGGGCTTCTCGCCGGAGATGGTCGCCGACATCTGCCGCAAGGTGGATCTCAACGAATACAAGCGGAAGCAGGCCGCCCCCGGCCTGAAGATCACCCCCCTGGCCTTCGGCGTCGGCCGCCGCATCCCCATCGTGCAGCGGTACGTAAACTGACGCAGATTCGGTCGTGGATGGAGGGGCAACCACTGATGCACACTTATGCACACTGATGGAAACAATCCGCATCCCTCTACACTCGATCCAGAGGGTTACGCCCTGATCGGAGCCTGTTTCGAAGTCTACAACACGCTCGGCAGCGGGTTTCTCGAGGACGTCTATCAGGAAAGCCTCGAGATTGAGCTCGCCCTCCGCGGAATCCCGTTCGTCGCAAAACCTCGCCTCAAGCTGAGCTACAAAGGCCGCTCGCTCCGCAAGGAATACGAAGCGGATCTGCTCATCCGCGACCGCATCGTGGTGGAACTCAAGGCGACGAAAGCCTTCGCGCCGGAGCATGAAGCCCAGTTGATCAACTACCTCAAAGCCACCGGCAAGCACACCGGCTACCTCGTCAATTTCGGGGCATCTCCCCACCTCGATTGGCGGCGCCGCGCCGTGTGAAATGATGCCTTTTCATCAGTGTGCATAAGTACAAATCAGTGGTTCCAATCCTCCGATGTCCGTCTCCGAACAACTTTTCGCCCGCGCATTGCGGCTCATTCCCGGCGGGGTCAACTCGCCCGTGCGCGCGTTCCGCTCCGTCGGCGGGGCGCCGTTCTTCGTCAAACGCGCCGAGGGTGCCCACCTGGTCACCGCCGACGACCGCACGCTCGTCGACTTCGTCTGCACCTGGGGCCCCGCGATCCACGGCCACAACCACCCGCGTATCCGCGAGGCGATCGCCCAGGCCCTCGCCGACGGCACCAGCTTCGGCACGCCCAATCCCTACGAGGTCGAGATGGCCGAACTGATCGTGCGCTTCGCGCCCTCGATCCAGAAGGTCCGCCTGTGCAACAGCGGCACCGAGGCCACCATGTCGGCCATCCGCCTCGCCCGCGGCTTCACCGGGCGCGACAAGATCGTCAAGTTCTCCGGCTGCTACCACGGCCACTCCGACTCGCTCCTGATCAAGGCCGGCTCCGGCGCCCTCACCCACGGCAACCCCGACAGCGCCGGCGTACCCGCTTCCTTCGCACAGGAGACCGTCGTCCTGCCCTACAACGACCGGGCCGCGCTCGACGCGGGCTTCGCCGCCAACCCCGGGCAGATCGCCGCCGTCATCGTCGAACCGTACTGCGGCAACGTCGGTTTCATCATGCCCGATGCCGGCTACCTCGCCTACCTGCGGGAGATCACGGCCGTGCACGGCGCCCTGCTCATCTTCGACGAGGTCATGACCGGCTTCCGCATCGCCAAGGGCGGCGTGCAGGAACGCGAGGGCATCACCCCCGACCTCACCTGCCTGGGCAAGATCATCGGCGGCGGCCTGCCGGTGGGCGCCTTCGGCGGCCGTGCCGACATCATGGACCACCTCGCCCCGCTCGGTCCGGTGTATCAGGCCGGCACCCTCAGCGGCAACCCGCTCGCCATGGCCGCCGGCATCGCCGCCCTGCGCCTGCTCGAGGAGACCGACCCCTACCCGCGGCTCGACGCCCTCGGCCGCCAGCTGCGCGAGGCCGTGCTCGGCGCCGCCGCCGCGAAGGGCCTGCCCGTGCAAGTGCCCCAGTGCGGTTCCATGTTCAGCATCTTCTTCACCCCGACTCCGGTTCGCGACTACGCGACGGCGCTCGCCGGCGACGCCCCGCTCTTCCGGCGCTTCTTCCACACCTGCCTCGAGAACGGCGTGTACCTCGCCCCCTCCCCGTACGAGGCCGGGTTCCTGAGCACCGCGCACGACGGCGCGGACCTCGACCGCGCATGCGAGGTCATGACGGCCGCGATCGTGGCGCTCTGAGCGACGCGACGGGCGGCATCGGCGGATCACGCGCCGGAGGCGAAGGCCTCGCCGAGGAAAAGATCCGGCTCGCACTGCACCGGTTCGGCCAGGGTACGGGCCACGCCGTCGAGCAGGCGCCGGGCGGAGAACGGCTTCAACAGGACCTCGCGCACCCCCATCTTCTCCAGTTCGCGCAGGTTGGCCTCGGTGCCCTGCCCGGTGGCGACCATCACGCGCAAGTCGGGTTTGCTGCGGCGCAGCGCCCAGAGGAGAGTGAAGCCGTTCATGCCCGGCATCGCCAGATCGGTGAGCACCAGACCGATGTCGGCGCGATGGCGGGCGAACAGCCCGAGCGCCTCGCGCCCTTCGCTGGCCACCATCACCTCGTAGCCGGCCTTCTCCAAAATCCGGCGACTGAGCTGGAGAATCGTCTCCTCGTCGTCGACGACAAGAATGCGCCCCACCTCCGGCATCGCCACGGGTTCCTCGACCCGCGGAGTGCCGCCGGGCGCGGCCGCGCGCGGGAAATACAGGCTCACCTTGGTGCCGCCGCCGGGCCGGTTGCGCATCAGCCCGAAGCCGCCATGGCTGCGCAGCACCCCGGCCACGCGCGACAGCCCCAGGCCGGCGGCCTGCCCGGCCCCCTTGGTGGTGACGAACGGCTCCCAGATCCGCTCGGCGACCTCGCGGTCCACGCCGGGACCGTCGTCCTCGACGCCGATTTCGATGAACTCGCCCGCCTCCGGGGCGAAAAACGGAACATGGGGCAACTCGGCGAGCGTTTGGTTGACGGCCGTGATCGCGATGTGCCCGCCGTCGGGAATGGCATCGCGGGCGTTGAGCAGCACGTTGACCAGCGCCTGCTGGATCTCGGCCGGATCGCCGACGATCGGCCACAGCGCCGAAGCCAGGTCGCAATGCACGCCGATGGAGGGAGGGAACACCTCCGCCGCCAGGCGTGCCACTTCTCTCAATACGAAGCGCGGTTGCAGCTCCATCTCGCAGTTGTCGCTGCCGTGGGCGAAGGCGAGCACTTGGCGGATCACCGCGGCGCCGCGCTCGGCGCTGTGCTCGATCGTGCGCACCAGTTCCACATTCTCCTCGGCCAGGTCCTGCTCGCCGAGGATGTTCGCGGCCATCGTGATCGGGGCGAGAATGTTGTTGAGATCGTGCGCGATGCCTCCGGCGATCGCGGCGAAGAGCTCGGTGCGTTGAGCGACCGAATACAGTTCGGAGTCGCCGGCGACGTTGGCGGCCGCGGCCTGCCGGGCGACCACATACCAAGGTTCGCCGTCGGAGCGGGCGAGCTGCCCGACGACGAGCTGGTGCAGAACCATCTCCCCGCCCCGCCCGGGGGCCGGGACGGCCCCCCGCCAAAGTTGGCCGTTGTGCAGGGCGCCGCGCAGCTCCGACCAGCGCTCCTCGCCGCCGGCCCACAGGGCGGCGTCGCCACAACCGAGCTGGTCGACCGTCAGGCCGGCGAGTTCGCGGTACAGGGCGTTGGCCCAGTGGATCACGCCGTGTCGATCGGCCACCGCCAGCCCCACCGGGGCCAGCTCCATCGACTCCGAAAGCCACTGCATGCGCTGCTGCCGTCGCTGCTGCGCGCGGGCCTCTTCGCTGCGGGGGATCTCCCGTTCGAGGGTCGGCACGAGCAGGCTCATCACCTCCGAGAAGACGACAGCCGTGATGCCGGTGTTGACCACGGGCAACAAGGCCGACGCCTCCTTCGCCCGGCACACGAGCAGGACGGGTAGGAACGGATCGTGCCGGTGGAGCGCGGCCAAAGCGCCGGCCAGATGGAGGTGGGAAACGTGCGCGGTCAGAAGCACCGCGTGCCAAGGCTCACGTTCGAGCCGAGCGAGCACCTCCGCGCCCGTCCGTGCAAAATGGAGCCCGACCTCCCGGCCGGAACAATCGAACACGCTCCGGAACGGCTCCAGTTCCGTTTCCCGGTTGGCCAGGACCAAGATTTTCCAAGGGGTAACCACGGCGAAAGGAAAGCACCCGCCCATGGGGTATTCCGGGCGAACGGTGCGACAGGGGCGTAACGTGGGCCGGCCTCCGGCGTTCTCAACCGCCGCCTCGGATTTTTCGCGAGATTCCCCTCCCTCCACCACGCGATTCCCCGAAGATCCCGATCCGGGTGGGCTGTTCGGCCCTAGCCGCTGTCACCCTTCGAGCGAAGCATGCCGCCGGACGATGGACCGAAACTCGCGCGGGCCTCGATCTTCCCGACCCGGCCGACGGCCTGGGCGACCGCCGCGACGGTGAGCCGTTTCCGGGCTAATTGTTCTCGAGCATGCGCACGCGCTTGTGCTTGAGCGGAAACTGCAGCGACACGACCGTACCCACGCCTTCGCGACTGTCGATCCCGACCTGCCCGCCGTGATCGCGCATGATCCGGTGCACGATCATCAAGCCGAGCCCGTGGCCGCCCTTCTTCGTCGTGTGGTAGGGTTCGAACATCTTCGCCATATCCGCCTGGCGAATCCCGCTTCCGGTGTCGCCGAAGAGCAGGAACAGGCTCTCGTCGTCGCGGCGCGAACGCACGCGCAGCACGCCGCCCGGCGCCATCGCCTCCGACGCGTTCTTCACCAGGTTGAAGAACACCTGCTTGAGCTGGTTGCGATCCGCGAGGATGAGCAGCGGCTCGGCCGCATAGTCGACCTCCACCGAGATCCCACGGTTCTCCAGTTCGTTGGCCTGAAAACGCAGCACCTCCTCGAGCACTTCCGACGGGTTCACGTCGCTGAAATCGGGCGACCGCGGGCGGATCGCCTCGAGGAAGTTGGCAATGATGCCGTCGAGCCGCTCGACCTCCTCCTGGCAAATGCGCAGCGACTCCCGGGCCGACTCGCCGTCGTCGAGCGAGCGCAGCTTGCGCAGTTTTCGCCCGAGCAGTTGCAGATGGATCGTGAGCGAGTTGAGCGGGTTGCCCAGCTCGTGGGCCACGCCGCCGGCGAGCAGCAGGATCGAGTTCACCTTCTCGCTTTCGATCAGCTCCTCGGTCGAAAGCTTCTCCTGGGTGATGTCGGAGAGGATCGCAGTGAAGCGCCGCGGCCCGACATCGCCCTCGGCCGCCCGGTCGAACGGCACCAGATGCAGCCGAAGAAAACGCCGCTGCGGATAACTCACCTCGAGCTCGCGCGCGACCACCTCGGGGCGCACCCCACCGCGGTTGAGCAAGCCCTCGAGCGTGCCGCGCAGACCGGGCAACAGGCGCCACAACTGGCCGCCGGCGAGTTCGCCGTCACGCACGCCGAGCAGGCGCGCGGCGGCCGCGTTGCCGTACTCGATCAGCCCGGTGTCGGCGACGACCAGCACGCCCTCCTGCACGGTGTTGAGCACCGCCTCGAGCAAACCACGCTCGCGCGCGAGCCGCTGCACGAGAGTGGTCAGTCCGGCCGGATCGAGATGGTCCAGGCGGCCGAGAAGGCGGTCCAGGGGGGTGAGTTTTTTCGCCACGACGCCTCCGGTTGTGGCGTGCGCGGGCGGGTTTTCAACTCCGCAGAACGCTCACAGCCCGGAGCCTTCGATCCCGTCGAACAGGCCCATCTGCCCCGCCACATCGCGCTGTTTGCCGGTGAGGAACGAGCGCACGAACTTGTCGCGGTGCTGGAAGCAGCGCCCCTGCCGCAGCAACGCGGCGCGGTGCTCCTCGGTGCCGTAGCCCTTGTGGCCTGCGAAACCATAGCCCGGATACTCGGCCTCCAGCGCGACCATCGCCCGGTCCCGCGAGACCTTCGCGAGCACCGAGGCCATGGCGATGCACAACGAACGGGCGTCGCCGTGCACCACCCCGTCGTGCGGATACGGAAACCCGCGCAGCTTCACGCCGTCGATCAGCACGCGGCAGTTCACCGTGGGCTGGAAGGAGGCGATCTCCTCGGGCGAGGCGAACAGGTCGGGCTCCGCGCGCGGGCGGAAGACCTCGGGCGGGTGGATGGCCTCGAGGGCGCGCCGCATCGCCAGCTTCGTGGCCCCGAGAATGTTGAGGGCCTCGATCTCGCCGACCTCCGCCCGGCCCACGCCGATCGCGATCTGCGCCTCGGCGGCGAGGCGCTCGATCTCGGCAAAAACCTCGTCGCGGGCCTCGGCCGTCATCTGTTTCGAGTCGTTCACCTTCGAGGCGCGGGTCAGCGCCCAGCGCCCCTCGAGAAACTCGCGGCCCACGCGCACGGCCGCGGCGACCACCGGGCCGGCGAGCGCGCCGCGCCCGGCCTCGTCGACGCCGATGAGCGAATCGAAGGCGGCGATCTGCTTGAGATCGAAGCCGCGGAGCTGTCTACGTTTGGCCATCGGTTCGGGATGCCGGCCTGGTGGGGTCGGAGTTCAATGCTCGGAGTTCAGGGTTGGAAGTAAGGTTCCCCGGACCTCACCACGTCCCCCACGGCGTCTTCTCGGCGGGAGCCTTCAGCGGCAGCTCGTCCAGCTTGCCCGCCTCGCTCACCACCTCGTAGGCCGTGCGGAAATGCAGCTTGGCGAAATCGCGCAGGGCACCGACGCCGAAGCGGCGGATGATCTCGTGCGCCTGGGTCTTCACCTGGGCGCTCGCCCCCTTCTGCAGCTTGTCGCCGAATTTCTCCGACAAAGCGCGCATCTGGCGCACGAACTCCGCGCGGGCGACGACCGACGCGGCGGCGACCACGGGGTCCTCTTCCGCCTTGGTGCGCATCTGCAGGTCGAACGGCGCGGAGGCCTTCTTCGCCAGCTCGCGTTGCACGAGCGGCTGTTCGGTGAACTGGTCGAGCAGCCCGCGCGGCACCCACTTCTTGTCGAGCGCAGCGTTGAGCGCGGTGGCGTGCTGCCAGGCGAGCAACCGGTTGAGGTTGGCGCCCGGGCGCCCCATCAGCTCGTTGTACTTGGGCATGCCGCAGAAGCAGGTTTCGACGACCACGCCCGGCGTGCCGCGGATCAGCTCCTCGAGCTTCAGGATCTGGGTGTCGGCGATCTTCTTGCTGTCCTTCACGCCGGCGGCGATCCACGCCTCGATCGCCGGCCGGTCGGCGATCACGGTGGCGGCGATCACGGGGCCGAAAAAGTCGCCCTTGCCGCTTTCGTCGAGTCCGGCATGGGCCTCGAACCAGTCGGGATGCAGGACTTGGTCGTAACCGAGTTTCGCCTGCCCGGTGATCTCCGGTTCGATCACGTTCTGGACGAAGTCCTCGGTGCCCTTGCCGGCGACGACGACCTTGCCGCTGGTGTAGGCGCTCACGTTGCAGTCGCCTCCCTTGAAGGCGAAATGCGTGTAGGCCACGGCAAACGGTTCCCACGAACGAGCCTCGCACGCAGCGCGCAGTTTCTTCATCTGCGCATCGTCGAGTTTGATCGTATAGGTGCTGAGCTTCTTGGGCGCGGCCGGATCGCCGCTGGATTTCTTCGCCATGGTCGTGGCGCACAGGAAGAAGCATTTCCTGCCGGATGAACAGCAGGCATTTTCGCGATTCGGGAAGGGCCCTCGTCCCTCCCTGCGCGAGTCGGGCGTAACCACGCCGACGCCACGCGCCCGCGGGCGGTCGGCTACGTCTCCAAAGCGATCAGCGAATCGATGGCCTTCTCGTGACCGGCGGCGGCGGCTTCGCGATAGAGTTCGCAGGCGCGCGCCACATCGGGTTCCAGGCCGTCGTGGCCGAGCTCATAGTGCAGCCCGAGGTTGTATTGCGCACTCGTGTGCCCCTGCGTGGCCGCCAGTTCATACCATTCCACGGCGAGCATCTGATCGCGCGGCACGCCCTCACCGGTGTCGAACATCAGTCCCAACTGGTACTGGGCATCGGCCAAGCCCGACTTCGCCGCAGTGAAGATCCATTCGGCGGCCACTTCCTTGTCCGCCTGATTCTCTGCCGCGAGGATGAGGCTCAGGCCGAGATTGAGCTGGGCATCGGCCAAGCCGGCGACGGCGGCGTGCTTGAGCCAGGCCGCCGCCTCGCCCGGCTGGTCTTCGGGAACGAGATTCGCCTCGAGCAGCAGCGCCATGTTGAACGCCGCGCGCGGATCGCCCTGCGCGGCCGCGGCACGGAACCACTTGGCCGCCTCGTTGAGATCGGTGGGCACGCCCTCGCCTTTCGTGTGGTAGAGCCCGAGCGCACATTGGGCCTGCGCATGCCCCTGCTCGGCCGCCGCGCGCAACCAACGTGCCGCCGTGGCATAGTCGCGGGGCACGAATTCGCCGTGGTCGTAGCAGACGCCGAGATCGTACTGTGCGGCGGCATCGCCGGCATCGGCCTTGGCGTTGAGCAGGGAAAACTCCTGTGAAGTCATGATCGGTATTGGGTTCTAGGGGCCGGCAGGGCCCACAAGATGGATCAGATGTAGTCGAGAAGCGACTGTTGGAGAATCTTCGAGCCCGCCTGCAGTGCGGCCTGATACGAACGTTCGGCGCTCTGGTATTTGATGATCGTCTCCGCCAGATCGACATCGGTCTCCTTGCCGGAGAGATCGGCGAGCTGGTTGAAACGGGTGGCGTTCTGCTCGCGCGTGATCTCGATGCGGAACTGCGCCGTCGAAAGGGTGCTGACCATGTTGACGATGCGGCCCTCGTCGTCGCCGAGCACATTCTGGTAGGCGCCGATGTTGGGTTTGTCGTTGGCGGCGACCGCATCGCGCAACGCGACCAAGTTATCGAGGAAACTCTCCAACTCCTGGTTCTGCGTGCCGTTGTTGATCGTGGCGACCTGCGCCTCCTCGCTCACCGCCACCTTCGGAGCCGCTCCCGTGTCGCCGTTGTACGTCACGCCCGTGATCTGGCCGTTGGCATCGCGCGTCGCGGTGAACGGGGCCGCGCCGGTCTCCGCGCTGCCGAAAAGGTAGTTGCCGTTGACCTGCGTGTTCGTGAGCGAAAACGCCTGCTCGAGCAGACCGTCGATCTGGGTGGCGAGAGCCGCATGCTGGCTCGGATCGCCCGAGGCCGCGGCCGCGGGGGCGAGATTGAAGATCGTGCTGGCGATCTTGTTGATCGAATTGAGCGTGGTCATGCTCACCTTGATGTCGGTGAGCGCCCGCTGCGCGTTGCGATCGAACTGCTGGAGCGCGCGTTTCTCGGACTCGTAGCTCATGACGCGCCCGGTGGCAGGCACATCGTCGCTGGCATCGACGAGGCGTTTGCCCGACGCCATCTGCTGGGTCAGACGGCTCTGGGTGCTGGAAAGCCGGGTCAGATCGGTGGTGAGCCGGGCGGCAAGGGTGTTGGAGGTGATGCGCAACATGGCGGGTCGGGGGTTGCGGTCGGGATTTCAGGTACGCGGCGCTCAGCGCGCCAGGGTGTTGATCACTTCGGCCAGGAGTTCGTCGATGATGCTCATCATTTTCGCGGAGGCCTGGTAGGCGCGCTGGAGCTTCATCATATCGGCCGTTTCCTCATCGAGCGAAACGCCGCCGTAGGAATCGCGCTGGGCGCGCAACAGGTCGCCGAGCGCATCCTGATCCTCGTAGCGGGCCTCGGTCGTCGAAACATCCTGCGCCACGGCGGTGACGATCCGCGAGTAGGCCTGAGCCGGAGTGCCGTTGAGAAAAGTGTTGTCGTTGGCCAACGCGGCCACGGCCAGCGCCCGGTCGTTGGCGCCACTCGGGCCGCCGGTGTCGGTCGCCACCACCGTCGTCGGCGTGGCCGTCAGGGCGATTGTCGCCGCCGTGGTGCCGGCCGCCGCGAAGAAGTCGCCGTTCGTGCCCGAGTTGTACGCGGTGTTGACCCGGGCCACGAGGGTCTGGACGAAGGCGTCGAGGTCGTCGCGATAGCCCTGCACGGTGGCGCCGACCGCCTGGTAGCCGGCCAAAGATCCCCCACTGAAATCGACCGCGACCGCGGGCCCGCCGCCGGAGGGAGTCCACTCGAAATCCGAGCCGTTGCGAGCCAACGACCCGGTGACCGTCGAGAGATCGACCAGGTCGACCGTGCCGCCCACACCATCGCTGACGTGGATGCCGATCTGCCCGGAAGCCTGCTGGACCGTGCCGAAATCGATGTACTTGGCCAGCTCCTCGAGCATGCCCTGCCGTTCGTCGCGCAGGTCGACCGCGGTCCCCGGATTGACAAGCTCGATACGGCCGATCTGCCGGTTCAGACTGGCGATGTTCGCGAGGATGCCGTTCACCTGCCGCGCGCCCTCGTCCATCTGTCCGGAAAGGGTGTTGCCGGTGGCCGGAGCGGGAAGCGCGATTTCGGCGAGGCGGCTGTCGGCGAGGTGGATCTTCTCGACCAGGTCCTCGCTGGTGGCGATGAGCTGTTGTTTGTTGACGGAGTCGGAGGGTTTGGTGGCGAAGCTCTGCCAGGCGTTGAAGAATTCGTCGACCGCGGCGGCGATGCCGGCGGGCAGATCCGGATTGCTGGAGATGGTGTCGACCGCACCCGAATCGCTGAAGATGCCCTGCCCGAGCGCGGTCTGCGCCTGCCCCAGGTACGGGATCTGGGCGTTGAGGAAGGCGGTGTTGGCGTTCTCCTCGGTGATCTGCCGGTCGAGCAGCCGGTCGCGCATCTGCTGGATGGCGACAGCCTCGACGCCCAGGCTCTGGGCTCCGAGGGGCGTATCGACCGTGCCCTTGTTGCCATAGACCACGCGTTGGCGGGCGTAGTCGGTGTTGTTCACGTTCGCCATGTTGCGCCCGACGATGTCGAGCGCCGCGCTGTGGGCCCGGAGCGCGTTGGTGGTCGTGTAGAGGCTGGAGAAGAGACCGGAGGACATGGTGCGAGGGGGTCAGCCGGTGGCGCGGTAGGTCGGCCCGGTGCCCACGGCGGACACCGCGACCTGGCCCAACCGCGAATAGGTTTTGGTGAACGCCTGCGGGCGGAGCGCGGGCACCAGTTCATGGTGCAGCTCCACCAGACGCGACAGCATCATCTGGTTCTGCCGGGTGCGCTGGCGGGTGCGGTTGAGGAGCCGGTTGATCTCGTCGATCAGGGCCTCGACCAGCGGCCGCACCTCCGTCGGGAATTCCGGGAGCAGTTGCCGCAACGACCGGTCGCCCGGCCGCCCGCGGCCCGACGCGAAGGCGCGCACCACCGACTCGCGGTCGTGGCGCCGCCCACGTGCCACCTCGGCCTGCTGCTCGAGCTGCGGTACGTATTCGGAAACCCCGCCGGCATCGAGGGCGAAGATCCGTTTCTGCTGGTCGTCGAAGAGCCGGAGCAGCTCCCCATATTCGGCAAGTTCATCCCGGAGCGCATCGACCACGGCCTCCCAGGCGGGAGCCTCCGTGGATGCGGGAGCCATATCGGTAAGGATCATGAGAAGACCTCCTGAGACTGGGCCGCGCCGGGCTGCGTGAGCTGCGGCACGAGCATCTTGGCGATGCCGAGCCCGCCGCCCTGGGCCACGCTTTGGGCGACGACATCGGTGACGAGATACTGGTAGACATCGCTGCCGGGCGCCTTGCCGCCGGCCTCGGAGCCCAACATCGGCTTGAGCGCCTCCCCGAGCAGCTGCCGCAGGAGAATCGCCTCGAACTGCTCTGCGGCGGCGTGCGCGGCCGGGCGTTGCGCGCCGCCCTGGAGCTGGCGTTGCAACGTGGCCGGATCGGCCACACCGAGAAGCGGACTGATGGATGCGGGTGACATTTTTTTCGGGACCGGTTGCTCAGTTGATCACGACCTCCGCCTGCAACGCCCCGGCGCGTTTGAGGCTCTGGAAAATGGCCATCATCTCGCGCGACGACACGCCCAGCGCGTTGAGCGCCTTCGCCAAGTCCTCGACCGAGGGCATGTCGCTCACGACCTGGAAGCCGCCCTTGACCTCGGTGACCTCCGTCACCGTCGAGGGCACCACCACGGTGCTGCCCCCTTCGCTGAACGCCCCGGGCTGCGAGACCCCGAGCGACGACGACACCTTGATCGTCAACGAGCCGTGGCTGATCGCCACCTGGGAAAGGCGCACGGTCGAGGTCGCCACGATGGTGCCCGTGCGCTCGTTGAGCACGATGCGCGCGGCGGTGTCGGGCCGGGTCTCGATCGAGCCGAGGTTGGCGACGAACGCGACCTGGTTGCGCTCGAACTCCGGCGGCACCGCGACGGCGACCGTCGCCGCGTCCTGCGCCAGCGCCGTACCCGGAAACTGGGCATTGACGGCGTCGGCGATGCGCGCGGCGGTGACGAAGTCGGGCTGGTGCAGGAGCAGCCGCACGCGGCCGTCCTGCACGATCGTGGCGGCGATCTCCCGTTCGACGATCGCCCCATTGGTGATCGTGGCGACCGTGGGATGGTTCTTCTGCACGGTGGCTCCGCCCGGGCCGCTGTTGCCTCCGATGAAGCCGCCGACCGCGACCGGCCCCTGGGCGACCGCATAGACGGAGCCGTCGGCGCCGAGCAGCGGGGTCTGCAACAGCACCCCGCCCTGCAGGCTCTTGGCCTCGCCGAGCGCCGCCACCGTCACATCGATACGGGCCCCGGGCTTGAGGAACGGGCCGATGTCGGCCGTGACCATGACCGCCGCGGCATTGGAGGACTTGAGCGAGTTGGACGGGATCGAGATGCCGAAGCGTTCGAGCGCGTTGGAGATCGAGCGCAGGGTCGCCTCGGAGTTCTTGTCGCCGTCGCCGGCCAGGCCGGCCACGATCCCGTAGCCGATCAGCTGGTTGTCACGACCGCCCTCGACGGCGGCGAGGTCCTTGAGGCGCGAGCCTTCGGCACGAGCCGTCGGGACCGCGAGGGCGAGGAGCAGCAGCAGCAGGGAGAATGGATTGGGCTGGAACATGGGAATGGAGGGGGGAGTTCAATACAGCCGCAGGAACTCGTAGAGCTTGGTCAGCCAGCCCTTCCTCTGCGTGTCGGTCAGCGAGCCCTCGTTGACCACCTCGAGCGTGGCGTTGGCGATGCTGGTCGAGGACACGGTGTTGGCGGAGCTGATATCCTCGGGGCGCACGATGCCGCGCAGCACCATGTACTGGCGCTCGCCGCCCATCGCGACGTGCCGCACGCCCTCGAGCACGAGGTTGCCGTTGGGCAGCACGTCGGTGACGAGCACCGCCGCCCGCGAGGTGAGCGAGGCTTTGTTGTTGATCGCGCCGCTCGAGGAGAAGGAGTTGCTGCCGTCGAAGGCCGTGCCCGGGTAGGCGCCGTTGTGGGTGCCCGCCGCGCTCGCCGCGAGCGGGAAGAGAAACTGGGTGATGGCGTTCTCGGCCGCACTCGACTTGTCCGCCTTCGAGGACTGGGAAGTCTGCGAGGCCACACTTTCCTGCACGATGATGGTGACGACATCGCCGGTGCGCGAGGCCCGCCGGTCGGCGAGCATGCTGCGGTTGTTCGCGGCCGGCCAGATCGAGTCCGCCACCAGCCCGCACGGGGGCGCCGCGAGAACGAGAAGGATGCTGACGAGAAGGCGTTTCATTTCAGAAGACGACACGGGCCTGGTTCTCCGCGGTGATGACGGCGGAAAAGTCCCGCCGCGACTCGGGGTTGCGCACCACGATGGTGTCGCCCAGCGCGCCGCTCTGCATGGCCAGGCCCTTGAGCGTGATGCTCAGGGCCCCGTCGGTCGCGACCACCTCGATGCGGCTGCCGCGTTCGACGAGGTTGCGGCGCGCGACATCGCGCCAGGAGAGCACCGCGCCGGTGCCGACGGTGCGCACCGCGGTCAGCGCCGAAAGGTCGGTGCCGTGCGGGATCGTATCCTTGTCGCGGAGAATGTCGGTGCGCCGCGGCTCGAAGAGGCCGGGGTCGAGCAGCTCGCCGCGGGAGAGCGGCCGGCGCAGCCCGAGTCCGTCCTGCCAGAGCTGCGCGCGCAGCGGGAGGTTCCACTCGCCCAGGTTGCGGCCGCCCTCGAGCAGCCGCACATGCACGATCATCTGGCCGGTGAGGGCCCGCGGCGGCGCCACGACAACCATCTCCCAGTCCTCGCCCTGCACGACCGGCGCCTTCCAGGAGCGCAACAGGTCGAGCTGCAGCTCGCCGGTGACGGCGAAATGCTGCGCGAGCTGGGCGGTGAGCTGCGGCAGAAACCGGTCCGGCTCCAGCCGGGTGCCGGCCTCGAGCACGGCGCCCAGGGCCACGAGGGCGCCGAGCAGAACGGTGCGGAGAATGCGGGAGGGCGTGTGCATCAGCGTTTCAGGTTGTTGATTTCCTGCAGCATCGTATCCGACGTCTGGATCGCCTTGCTGTTGATCTCGTAGGCCCGCTGCGCGACGATCATGTTCACCATCTCGTTGACGACATTGACGTTGGACCCCTCGAGATAGCCCTGGATGATGCCGCCGAAGCCCTGTTCGCCGGGATTGCCCAGCTCGGGGGTGCCGCTCGCCGGGGTCTCGAGGTAGAGGTTGCCGCCGGCGTTCTCCAACCCGGTCGGATTGGCGAAGCGGACCAGTTGGATACGGAAGCTCGTGGTGCCGTCGTTGGTCGTGACGGTGACGTCGCCGGTGCGGGCGATCGAGATGTTCGTGGCGCCGGGCGGAATCGGCTGCACCCCGCTGAGCACCGGCAGACCGTCGTTGGTGACGACTTGTCCGGTCGAGGTGAGCTTGAACGAGCCGTCACGGGTGTAGGCGCTCGTCCCGTCGGGCCGCTGGATCTCGAAGAAGCCGTCGCCCTGGATCGCGACATCGAGCTTCTCGTCGGTCTGGGTGAGCTGCCCCTGGCTGAAAATCTTGGCCGTGGAGACGACGCGGGAACCGGCGCCCACCTGCATGCCCGAAGGCACGAGGTTGCCCGCCCCACCGTCGGAACCCGCGGCCCGGTTCTGCTGGTAGAGCAGGTCCTGGAACTCGATCTTCGACTTCTTGAACCCGGTCGTATTCACGTTCGCGAGATTGTTCGCGATCGTGTCCAGATTCAGCTGCTGGGCCTGCATACCCGTGGCGGAGGAATAGAGGGCGACGTTCATGCGACTGGGGTGGTGCGGGTTTCGGAGGGGGGCGAAGGGGCGCTCAGGTCACGCTGCGGATGGTCTTGTCCATCAGGTCGTCGCGGGTGGTGATGAGCTTCTGGGCGGCCTCGTAGGCACGGTTGATCTGGATGAGATTCACCATCTCGCCGACGGGCTGCACGTTACTCGTCTCGAGGGAGCCCTGCATCAGCTCGGGCTGCTCGACCGGTTCGGGCGCCTGGCCGTTGGCGGCGAACAGACCGCCGGAAAGCGGCCGCAGCCCCTGCGGATTCTCGAAACGCTGGATCGTGAGCCGGCCGATCTGCTGGCCGCCCTGGGAAAGGGTGCCGTCGGGCGCGATCGCCAACGGGCCCCCCTCGGGCAAGAGCTGGATCGGAGCGCCCCCCTCCCCGAGCAGCAGGTTGCCCTGCGCATCGACGAGCGTGCGGTCGGTATTGGTATAAAAACTTCCAGCACGCGTGTAGGCGGTGTTCCCGTCGGTGGTCTGCACCTCGAAGAACCCGTCGCCGCGGATCGCGACATCGAGCTCACGACCGGTGCCGATGAACTGGCCGGGATGGAAGCTGACGGAGACGTTTCCGGTCGGAAACTGCGCGTGCGACACTGCCGAGGCGCGGGTCGCACCGTTTTCGATCGCGCCGGCATCCTGCATCGAGAACTGCACCTCGCGCTTGCGGAAACCCGGCGTACTGCTGGCGGCGATATTGCTCGACGTCGCGTCCTGCCAGCGCTCCAGCGCACCGAGTGCCGCTGCTCCAAGATATAGACCGAGATTCATTCCGCCCCACAATTGCAGGCGGCATGCCATCGGCACTTATCTCTGTCGTTCAACAACTTGCAAATCCATGCTCCCCGTTCCCGGTAAACTCTTCCGCCGATGGACGGCAGCTTGTGCCGGCTCGGCCGCCCGGGCATCGCGCCGACCCGGTCAACGGTTCCCGGGCGCGTAGGCGCACAGGATCTCGATCTTTTCCCCGCATTTGCAGGTGACGATCAGCTTGGTGACGCGGTCGCCCTCCTTGATCGTCTCGATGGTCGCCTCGTGGCCGGCGCCGCCGTGCGCTCCGCCCATCGAGCCAAGCATCGCGGCGTCGAAGACCGACCCGCCGGCCGGGGTGGTTCCGGCCGGTTGCGGCATGCCCGAGGCGATACGGGGACGGTTTTGCAGGAAGTCTTGCACGTGGTCAGCGGGTGGAGGGCGGCGGGGGCGGAACCGTTTCCGCCGGCAGGCGACGGTCGGTCGCTTCGCGGTCGCGAACATCGGAGGGGCGGCTCGACATCGACAGGCTCAGGACCACGCGCTGGTTCTTCTCGCTGTCGGGCAACTCGCCCGGGAGCGGAACCGTCGACCCGAAGCCGCTGAGACTGGCGAACCGCGAGGGGTCGACCGCGTAGTAGGTCAACGCCCGGCGGACCGCCTGCGCCTGGTCGGTCGAGAGGTCCCAGTCGTTGTATTCCTTCTTGGGCGTGGTGATGCCCGCGCGGGTGTAGCCTTCGACCACGATGCGGAAACGCTGGCGGTCGATCAGCCAGGCGAGGTTCTGCATCATGATGTCGCCCCACTCGGTGAAGTCCGACGAGTCCCGGACGAAGACGGGGCGGTTCGCGCGGTCGAACAGCGTGACCCGCAGGCCGTTGCTGGTCACCTCGACGCTGATGGGGTTGTTCGGATCGGTCTCGGAGACGTTGAGCAGGCGATAGAATTCCCGCGCGAGCGCCTGCATCGCGCTGAGGTCGACGGCCGATTCGCTCTGCCCCTTGCCCTTGCCTTCGTCGGCGTCGTTGGTGCGTGGAGTCGAGTTGGATTCGAAGGGCAGCACCCCGCTGGTGTTGTCGAGCGGCGAGTTGAAGGGGCTCTGGAAATACTGGGAGGTGGCGATGAGGATCTCCTGGTCCTGGGCGGCGATCCACAGGACGAGAAACAGGGCCATCATCGCGGTCATGAAGTCGGCGAACGCGACCTTCCAGGCTCCGCCGTGGTGGGCTTCTTTCTTTTTCGCCATGGGGTGGGTTCTCCCCGCCGCGCCTCAACGCGCCGGCGGCAGGCTCTTGAGGATCGACTCGAGCTCGTCGGCCCCCGGCTGGACCGTGCTTTCGAGCGAACGGCGGGCGACCTCGACGGCCATCAACGGCGCCAGGCCCTTCGCGAACCCCGAAACCGCCTGCAGGATACAGCGGAAATATTTGTCGTCGTTCTCGTTGTTGTGCTTCACGCGCGCGGCCAGCGGATTGATGAAGCCGTAGGCGGCGAACACGCCGAGGAAGGTGCCGGTGAGCGCCGCGGCCACCTTTTCGCCCACCGCCTCCGGGCCCTCGGAGATCGCCGCCATCGTGTTGATGATGCCCAACACCGCCGCGACGATCCCGACGCCGGGCAGCGAGTCGCCGACGAGCTGGAGGATGTGCACCGGGCCGTCGGCCTCGGTGGCCTTGGCGTCGAGCTCCACCTCGAGCAGCGCCTCGAGCTGGTCGGGCTTGATCTTGCCGTCCACCACCGGGCGCAGGCCGTTGCAGAGAAACTCCACCCGCTCGGGGTGGTGGATGAAGCTGTTGTACTTGGTGAAGATGGTGCTCTTGTCGGGCTCGAGGATGTGGCCCTCCAGCGCGATCAGGCCGCTGCGCCGCCCCAGCAGGAAGATCTCGTAGAGCAGCTTGAGCAGGTCCATGTATTCATCCTTTCCCGTATGGCCGCCGGCGATCGCGCCCTTGATCTTGGCCATCATGTTTTTCACCACATGGCCCGGGCTCGAGATCACGACGATGCCGATCGCGATGCCGCCGATCACGATGAACTCGGAGACGTGCAGCAGCACCAGCGGGTTGCCACCCGCCACCATGAAGCCGCCCATGGCGGCCCCGAACACGATCAGAAATCCGACCAGCAGAAGCATGACGGTGGGCCCTGCTTATTGCTCCCGCACTCGGTGGATGTAGCTGCGCAGAGCGATGATCGTCTGGGCGTGGATCTGACAGATGCGGGATTCGGTGAGGCTGAAGACGGAGGCGATTTCGGCCAACCGCATGTTTTCGTGGTAATACATCGCGAGGATCTTGCGCGGTATATCGGGCAGTTGCCGGATTCTTTGAGCCACAAGTTCCTGCAGTTCGCGCCGTTCCATGTCGTCGCGCGCCAACACGTCGGTCTCGTCGGCGATGATCTCGTGCAGGCTGGAGCGCTCCCCGCCGTCCTCCTCCGGCGACTGGTCGAGGGCGAGGAAACACGCGGGCTTCGATTCCTCGAGCCATTTGGCGTACTCCTTGGCGGAAATCCCGAGCACCTTGCGCACCTCCTCGTCGGTCGCCGGCCGGCCGTTCTTCTGCTCGATCTCGACGATGACTTCCTTGATTCGGCGGGCCTTGGCCCGGGCGCGCCGGGGGCGCCAGTCCAGGCGCCGCAGCTCGTCGAGCACCGAACCGCGGATGCGGCGGCTCGCGTAGGCGGCAAAGGTGTTGTTCTGCTTCGGGTCGTAGTTCTTCACGGCCGCGATGAGGCCGAGAATGCCGACACTATAGAGATCCTCCGCCTCGATGTGCGGGGGCAGATTGATGCGGATGCGGTCGACCACGGATCGAACCAAGGGGAGGTAACGCTCCGTCAACGCCTTCTCGTCGAGGGAGCTGCCCTCGGTCCCCTGGTAGGTGCGCCAAACGGCCGCGGCGGCCGACTTCGGCGGAGTGGGGGCGGGAGCGGCGACCGGAGCATCGGGCGCAGCGGGGGGGGGCGATTTCTTCGCAGGTCCTGGGGCGGCTTTCATGGATCGGGAGCGGTTCAGGGTTGGGCGGTGGAACCGGAGGCCGGGCGGGATTCTTCATCTCCGGCCTGCTGGGCTTGGGCGGCCTTTTGCCGATGCTGGTGCGCGGCCTCGATGAAGGCCTTCACCACCACCGACCAAAACCACCGAAAGAGAAAGGCTGCGACCAGGCACCCGATCGCCGCATCGCGGAACACGACCCCGCTCCCACGCCCGGCCAGAAAGCCCGCGAGCGCGGTGAGCGAGAATCCGACAAATCCGCCGATGAAGAAAGCGTAGCGCATGGTTCAGTTCCAAGGATAGGTGCGGCGCAGCACTGCGCCGACGACATCGGTTTCGCATTCGCCCGTCAGGCTCGGGCCCAGCGTCACCATCAGGGGCGAAAGCGGTGCATCGATGAGGAAGTCCCACAACTTCCCCCACTGCGGCAATTCGTCGAGCTGGGTGAACACAATATGTGTGCAGCCGATCGCCACCCCCTCCGCGCATGCCCGCCGCAACACCGCCGAATCATGCAACCCCGACACCACCAGCACTCGGCCGGGGATCCGCGCCTCGTCCAGATAGGCCCGCAGGCGCCGGTTCTCCTCGGTCCGCGTCAACGAGATCGCCGGCACGTCGAGATAACAAAATTGATTGGACGAAACGGTCGCGGGTACCTGCCGCGCGAAATCGACGCCAAGCAGCTCCGCAAACACCGCCAAATCCTCCGCGCCCTTCGGCCGATCGAATTCGACGCTCGCAACTGCCCCGCGCCGCCCCCGCTTGAAGACCTCCGAAGCCAGCCACTTGCAAAGCGCCGTCGTGCACCCCACCCCGGGCATGCCGACGAATGCCGCACGGTCCGGCAACGGCCGTTCGCCGATCCCCGCGGCCAAGGCCCGGATCCGGCCCGCCATCGCGGAAAGCCCCTGGTGCAACGGCAGCGCCGAAGCCTGGGCCCAGCACGCGTCGCTCTGCAGCCGCCCCACCAAAGCCTCCGAAAGTCCCGAGCGCCGCAAAAGCGACTCCAGACGTTGGACCGTCCCCTCTTGGGCCGACGGCGCAGACTCGGCCACGCGCGCCCGCGGCGCCACCGACGCGAAATCATAACGCACCGGAGCACCCATCGCCTCGGAACTCTCCTGCGCTCCCGTCGGCCGGTCGACAAGGGCAGTCGGTGCCGGCGGCACTGACGAGAGCGATGCCCGAGCCGGTTCCGACTCCGCGGGCGCCGCCGCCACAGCCGGCGGGACCTGCGCGATCACCTCGAGCCGAGTTCCCCCCATCAGCCCCGCAAACCCGGCCGCCTTGACCGAACGCACCGAAACGACCCGCGCATCCCCACCCAACTGGTCACGGATCGTCCCCACCGCTTCTTCCGCCGAGCGGACGAGGAAACGGTAAGAGGCGCCGGCTTCGGCGGGTGGAGTTGAGGCGGGAACCTCGGGCTGCGTTCTACGACCCTGGGCTTGCATTGCGCACCCCTTAGCAACCCGAGTGCCACAGACACTTCTCGTTATTGATTAGGGCCTTACATACGACGACTACCCACCCGAGGCAGAAGCTGCCGTATCGTCTTCGGCAAGCCTTGCCGCGCCACGCCCACAAAACCCGCCCCAGCGAGCACCACTCCCGGGCATTCCCCCCAGAACAACTTTGCCGCCTGCCCACAGCCCCCACTCCAAGCACCGCCTCGCCCCCCCACCCTCGCCAATACCTTCCGACCGTATAACTCGACGACCGTCAGGCTAAACGTTCACGGAACTCACTCCGCCGCCGCCCTGGCCCACCCCGCCCCTGCCCCGGCCCGACCGGGGACGGGGCGCACCGGCAGCCCCACCCGCGGGATTGCAAAACGCCGCCCGGTCCCCTTGCCTGTCACCCTCATGTCTTCAGCACCCGCTCCGCTCGATCGCGACTCCTTGCCCGATGCCGCCGGCCACTTCGGCCCCTTTGGTGGCGTGTATGTGCCCGAGACTTTGATGACCGCCCTGCAGGAGCTGGAACACGCCTACGACCAAGCCCGCTCCGACCCCGCCTTCCAAGCCGAACTCCGCCTCTACCTGAAGGAATTTGCCGGTCGCCCCACCGAACTCTATTTCGCCGAACGCCTCACCGAACACTGCGGCGGCGCCAAGATCTACTTCAAGCGCGAGGACCTCCTCCACACCGGCGCGCACAAGATCAACAACGCCCTCGCCCAGGTCCTGCTCGCCCGCCGCATGGGCAAGAAACGCATCATCGCCGAGACCGGCGCCGGCCAGCACGGCGTCGCCACCGCCGCAGCCTGCGCGAAGTTCGGCCTCGAGTGCGTGGTCTACATGGGCTCCGTCGACATGGCCCGGCAGGCCCTCAACGTCTTCCGCATGCGCCTGATGGGAGCCACGGTCATCGGCGTCGAGGCCGGCCAGAAAACCCTCAAGGAGGCCGTCAACGAAGCCCTGCGCGACTGGGTCACCAACGTCCGCTCCACCCACTACGTGCTCGGCACCGCCTACGGCCCGCACCCCTACCCGAAGATGGTGCGCGACTTCCACCGCGTGATCGGCCAGGAGGCCCGCGCCCAGATCCTCGAGCGCGAAGGGCGCCTGCCCGACGAGCTCATCGCCTGCGTGGGCGGCGGCAGCAACGCCATCGGGCTGTTCTTCGAATTTCTCGAGGAGCCGGGTATCCGCATGACCGGTGTCGAGGCCGGCGGCCACGGCATCACCCGCGGCGAGCACGCGGCCCGTTTCGCCGGCGGCCGCCTCGGCGTTCTTCAGGGCTGCAAGACCTTCCTGCTCCAGGACTCCGACGGCCAGATCGAGCCCACCCACTCGGTGTCCGCAGGGCTCGACTACGCGGCGGTCGGCCCCGAGCACGCCTTCTACCAGAAGCGCGGCCGCATCGAGTTCTCCTACGCCACAGACGACGAGGTCCTCGCCGCCTTCCAACTCTGTTCCCGCCTCGAAGGCATCATCCCCGCGCTCGAGTCGACCCACGCCATCGCCTTCGGCCTCAAACGCGCCGCCGAACTGCCCAAGGACAAGCTCGTCATCGTCAACCTCAGCGGCCGCGGCGACAAGGACGTGCAGCAGGTCGCCGCCATCCTCGGCGAGACCGCGGACTAGACCGCCGCGGCCACCGCGGCCCGGGCACAGCGCAGGAACAGCTCGGTCGCAGGCGCCAGGCCCTCGTCGAGCCACGCCGCCCCCACCACCAGCGGTGCCGGAGCCGGCGAGAGCGGCAACAGCTTGAGCCGGTCTCCGGTCGAGCACGCCAGCGAACGCGACACCAACGCCACACCGGCGCCCGCGGCCACCGCCGCGATCAGGCTCGTCGACCCGTCGTGCTCCTCCACGACACGCGGGCGTACCTTCACCTTCGCGAACACCGCATCGAACAACCCGTGGTACTCGGGGTAGCCCTTCCGCGTCAGCCCGACAAACGGCTCCTTCGCCGCCTGCGCCAGCGGCACCGAGCGCAGCCGCGCCAGCGCATGCGTGGGCGCCACCGCCAACCGCAACGGGTCCCGTTCGAGCGCCTCGAAACGCAGGCCGCGCAACATCGCTCCGAGCGGCTTCACCAGGATCGCGAGGTGCAGCCGCCGCTCCCGCAGCCCGGCCAGCATCTCCTCGGTATCGAGATCATGGAGCTTCACCCGCACCTGCGGCAGCTCCGCCTGGAACGCCCGCAGGCTCGGCGGCAACAACCGCACCGTCGGCGAAGGCGCATAACCGACGTGCAGCTCCCCCGCGCCGCCCACCGCGACCGCGCGCGCCGCCTTCACCGCCTCCTCGGCCCGCTGCAGCACCGCCCGCGCCTCCGCCAGAAACGCGCGCCCGGCCTCCGTCAGGCTCACCGCCTTCGCCGTGCGCCGCAGCAGCGCGAAGCCGAGCTCGTCCTCCAGGTCGCGCACCTGCCGGCTCAACGCCGGCTGGGAAACATGGAGACGCCCCGCCGCCCGCGTCACGTTCTCCTCCTCGGCCACCGCCACGAAGTACCGCAGGTGTCGCAATTCCATGCGCCGAGCATGCGCAGAAGGCATGCTGAGACAAGAAACATGGTCTTTCCCCAAAGCGGCCGCGCTGTGGCACACTCTGGCCCATGAAAAGGACCACAATCCGCCGCTCCGACGAACGCGGCCACGCCAACCACGGCTGGCTCGACACCTACCACACCTTCAGCTTCGCCGACTACCACGACGAAAACTGGATGGGCTACCGCAGCCTCCGCGTCATCAACGACGACCTCGTCATGCCCCGGATGGGCTTCGGGATGCACCCCCACCGCGACATGGAAATCCTCACCTACGTGCTCAGCGGCGCCCTCGAGCACAAGGACACGCTGGGCAACGGCCGCGTGGTCCGCGCCGGCGACGTGCAATACATGGCCGCCGGCTCGGGCGTGCGCCACAGCGAGTTCAACCCCTCCGCCGACGAGGCCGTCCATCTGCTCCAGATCTGGATCCAGCCGCGCGCCGCCGGCCTGCCGCCCCGCTACGCCGAGAAGTCGCTCGCCCACGCCCCGTCCGGCCACCTCCACCTTGTCGCCAGTCTTTCCGGACGCGATAGCTCCATCGCGATCAACCAGGATGCCGATCTCTGGCTCGGGCGCCTCGAGGCGGGGGACCGCCTCTCCCATGCGCTGGCCGCGGGGCGCCACGCCTGGCTCCACGTCGCGGAAGGCGGGATCACCCTCGACGGCACCCCCCTCCACGCCGGCGATGCCGCCGCCCTCTCCGGCCCCGCCCCGCTCGACCTCGTCGCCGCCGGCCCCACCCGCATCCTCCTCTTCGACCTCGCGTGACACGTATCCAACCACCTCGAACATCCGCCCCACCTTTCTCCTCCCACCAATGAAAACGATCCGACTCCTCCTGCAGACCGACAACAGCGCCGCACCGCTCCTGGCCCGCCTCGCCCTCGGCCTCGTGATGTTCCCCCATGGCGCCCAGAAGCTGCTCGGCTGGTTCGGCGGCCACGGATTCACAGGCACCATGGGCTTCTTCACCGGCACGCTGCACATTCCCGCCGTCTTCGCCTTCCTCGCCATCGTCGCCGAATTCGCCGGTTCGCTCGGCCTGGTCACCGGTTTCCTCGCCCGCCTCTCCGCCCTCGGCATCGCCGTCACGATGGCCGTCGCGATCTTCATGGGCCACGCCGGCAACGGCTTCTTCATGAACTGGAGCGGCACCCAGGCGGGCGAAGGTTTCGAATACCACCTCCTCGCCATCGGCCTCGCGCTCGTCGTGCTCGTGCAGGGCGCCGGCAAAGCCTCGGTCGACGGTCTGCTCAGCCGCCGAGCAGCCACCCGCTGACCCACCCGATCCTTCCCGACGCGCCGGGCCGGCCCTGCCGCCCGGCGCGTCGCGTTGTCGGGACCATTCTCCGCCCTTGTCACCGGCGATCCGCCCGCCGTTACTGGCGCCATGAAAAGCATGACCGGTTTCGGCCGCGCCGTCGCCCCGTTCGCGGGCCACGAGCTCTCCGTCCAGATTTCCTCCGTCAACCGCCGCGGCATCGAGCTGGCCATCGGCCTGCCCGACGAATGGCGCGAGCTCGAGTCCGCCATCGCCGAACGCCTCCGCGCCGTCGCCGCCCGCGGCCGCATCTCCGTCTCGATCAACGCCCGCGCCCCCGAAGGCCGCGGCGAACTCACCTCCGACGCCACCGCGATCGGCCGCACGCTCGACCACCTCGGCGCCATCGCCACCGAACGCGGCATCCCCTTCTCCCCCGACGCCTCCCTGCTCTGGCAGATCGCCAACGGTCTGCGCAACGGCCACAACGTCCCGCCCGCCGAGGAGGCCCGCGAGACCCTGCTCAAGCTCGTCGACGAGGCCCTCGTCGGCTTCGTCGCCATGCGTGCCCGCGAAGGCGAGACGCTCCAGGCCGACATGCTCGCCCGCGTCGCGGTCATCCGCGCCCACTTCGCGCAGATCGCCGAACACGCCCCGCAGGTCTCGACCAACTACCGCGAGAATCTCCTCAAGCGCCTGCGCGACGCCGGCCTCGAGCTCGACGTCAACGACGAGCGCGTGCTCAAGGAGGTCGCCATCTTCGCCGACCGCTGCGACATCGCCGAGGAGATCACCCGCGCCCGCAGCCATCTCGACCAGCTCGATACGCTCCTGCGCGCCGAGGGCGAGATCGGCCGCAAGACCGAGTTCCTCCTCCAGGAGCTCGGCCGCGAGGTGAACACCACCGGCAGCAAGGCCAACGACCTCGCCATCGCCAAGCTCGTCATCGAAGCCAAGAACGAGCTCGAGCGCATCCGCGAGCAGATCGCCAACATCGAATAGACCAGACAAGTAGGTCCGGTCTCCGACCGGACTTCCGAGTTTCCCGCCTTCCGCTCTCCGGTTTCCCCGCGCATCTGTCTTCTGGACTCCGTTCCGCCCTTCCTTCATCCCCTAGCCTCGTGTCCGGTCCGGCGAACCCACCCCACACCCTGCGCGGCGTGCTCGAGCGCATCGTTTTCCTCAACGAGGAAAACCACTACACCATCGCCGAGCTCCGGCCCGACCCCACCGCCGACCGTGGCGCCGCTCGCCAGGGCGGCGAACAAGGCGGCGACAAACGCCCCGCCAAATCCGCCGAACCGCTCGTCACCATCGTCGGCGTGCTGCCCGGTGTGCAGTGCGGCGAAACCCTCTCGCTCGACGGCGAATGGGTGCGCCACCCCCAGCACGGCAACCAGTTCAAGGTCGTCGCCTGCCGCTCCGAACTGCCGGCGAGCGTGTACGGAATCCGCAAGTACCTCGGCAGCGGGCTCGTGCCCGGCATCGGCAAGGCCTACGCCAACAAGATCGTCGACCACTTCGGCGCCGACACCCTCCGCATCATCAGCGAGGAATCCGCGCGCCTGCGCGAGGTCGAGGGCGTCGGCCCCAAACGCGCCAAGGCGATCAAACGTTCGTGGGACGACCAACGCGCCCTGCGCGAGATCCTCATCTTCCTGCAGACCTACGGCGTCACGCCTTCGCAATGCGTGAAGCTCGTCGGCCGCTACGGCCCGCAGGCCAGACAGATCCTCCAGGCCGAGCCCTACCGCGTCGCCCGCGAGATCGACGGCATCGGCTTCAAGACCGCCGACAAGATCGCGATCAACCTCGGCTTCGCCAACGACTCCCCGCCGCGCCTCGACGGCGGCCTGCTCTTCGCCCTGGCCGAACTCGCCGAGGAGGGCCACACCGCCTTCGGCGAGAACGACCTGCGCACCTACGCCGCCGAGCTGCTCCAGACCGATCCGGCCCGCCTCACCGAGCGCATCGCCGCCCTCGTCGGGCAACGCGAGCTCGTGCGCCACGGCGACCCCGGCCAACCCGGCACCGTCGTCCAGCTCCCGCCCTACCACCGCGCCGAGGAGAAGATCGCCGCCGCGGTCGTGCGCGTCGCCCGATGCCGCTCCGGCCTGCCGCCGATCAAGGTCGAGGCCGCCATCCACTGGGCGCAGGAACAGTCGAAGCTCGAGTTCGCCGAGCACCAGATCGCCGCCCTGCGCTCCGCCCTCACCGCGAAGGTCTCCATCCTCACCGGCGGGCCCGGTACCGGTAAAACGGCGACACTGCGCGCGCTCGTCGCCGTCCTCAAGGCCAAGAAGTGCCGCGTGCACCTGGCCGCCCCCACCGGTCGCGCCGCCAAGCGCATCGCCGAGACCACCGGCGGCTTCGCCCAGACCATCCACCGGCTCCTCAAATACGACGCCGCCAAGGGCGGCTTCGCCCACGACTCCGCCTCGCCCCTCGACACCGATTTCCTCGTCGTCGACGAGGCCTCGATGCTCGACACCCGCCTCGCCGCCGCCCTGCTCCAGGCCGTGCCCTCCGCCGCCCACATCCTGCTCGTGGGCGACGTCGACCAGCTGCCCTCGGTCGGCGCCGGCAACGTGTTGAAGGACCTGATCGCCTCCGGCCACGCGCCCGTCACCCGCCTCGCGGTCATCTTCCGCCAGAAGGACCAGAGCCAGATCGTCACCACCGCCCACGCGGTGAACAACGGCGACGCCGCCCTGCCGCCCACCATCGTCGACCTCGTCGCGCATCCACTCCACCACGACCTGCTCTTCCTCCCCGTCGGCTCCCCGGAGCAGTGCGTCGCCCGGGTCGTCGAGCTCTGCACGAAGGTGATCCCGCAGAAGCTCCGCCATTTCGATCCCGTCGCCGAGGTCCAGATCCTCGCGCCCATGCACAAGGGCGTCGCCGGTGTCGGCAACCTCAACCGCGAGCTCCAGCAGGCGCTCAACCCGCACGGCCGCGCGCTGCGTTCGCCCGCCGGCGAGATCCGCGCCGGCGACAAGCTCATCCAGCTGCGCAACAACTACGACAAGGGCATCTTCAACGGCGACATCGGGGTCGTCGCCGCCGTCGACCCCGAGGAGGGCACGCTCGAGGCCGACTTCGACGGCAACAAACAGACGCTCGACCGCGGCGATCTCGGCGACGTCTCCCTCGCCTACGCCTGTTCGATCCACAAGAGCCAGGGCAGCGAATACCCGGTCGTGATCGTGCCGCTGCTCAAGGCACACTTCATGATGCTCCAGCGCAACCTGCTCTACACCGCGATCACCCGCGGCAAGAAGCGCGTCTTCATCGTCGGCGAGCCCGCCGCCTGGGGCATGGCGATCCGCAACAACGAATCCCGCGACCGCCGCACCCACCTGCGCGAGAAGCTCGCCGTGTTGGGCGCGTAGCGACGCCCGCGCACCCAAACGGTGCCCTTCGGAGTCCAGCCGCCGCCGGGGCCGAAATTTCCGAGAATTTCCCCCTAACAAATCCCCGCCTCGCGCGTATCTCCATTGTCCGCCGTCCGCTACCCCGGCCCCAGAACTCCCCCGGCATGAGCCCGCACTTTGATGAACACGATGCCTTCGTGCGCGAGGCGCTCCGTCAACACGAGCGCCCGCTCATCCGCTATGTGGCCCACCTGCTCGGCGACACCGACCGGGCACGCGACATCGTGCAGGACACGTACGTCAAACTCTGCCACCAGTCGGCCGCCGCGCTCGAAGGGCACGTCGCCGAATGGCTGTTCACCGTCGGCCGCCGCGCCGCGCTCGACGTGCTCCGCAAGGAGGGTCGCATGAGCCGCTTCGCCGAAGGCCAGGCCGAACGCCTCGTCGCCGCCGCGCCCACCCCCGCCACCCAGACCGAGAACCGCGAATCCTGCCAACAGGCCCTCGCCCTCCTCCACCGCCTGCCGCCCAACCAGCAGGAAGTCGTCCGCCTCAAATTCCAGGAAGGGTTCAGCTACAAGGAGATCGCAGACATCACCCGCCTCTCCATCGGCAACGTCGGCTTCCTCCTGCACACCGCCCTCACCACCCTGCGCCGCGAGATGACCCGCCCCGGCGCCATCTGACGCGCCCCGCGCCGCCCGAGGACTATTCCATGCCCAAGATCGACCAGAACGACCCACGCCTGACCACCTACGCGCTGGACGAGATGTCCGCCGCCGAGCGTGCCACGTTCGAACCCCTGTTGCGCGACGACACCGCGGCGGCCGCCTTCGTCGACGAGCTCCGCCGCACCGCCGCACTCCTGGGCGACGCGCTCGCCGGCGAACCCCTGCCGGCGCGCTGCGTGGTGCTGCCGCCGCGCCGCCGCTCCTGGCTGCGCACCCTCCTCGTCGAGAGCTGGACCATCTGGGTGCCCCTCGGGGCCGCCGCCGCCTTCGGGCTGTATTTCTGGCAGATCTACCTACCGCGCCACGACCGCGAACTGCGCACCGCCCAGCTCGCCGCCGCCCGCGCCCCCGAAGGCCCCTCCGGCATCCCCTTCCACCAGGTTTCGATCGAACCGTTCCAGGGCACGCCCACCGGCGCGGCCTCCACCACCCCACGGCCCGCCGAGGCCCCGCCGGCCGCCCCGACACCAGGTTTCAACGACGCGAACGAACACACCGTCAAGACCGCCCACTTCCTCGCGACCAAACAATACCCGAGCTCGGCGTTCGGCATCGGCATCGGCAACGCCGCCTTCGCCGACATCCGCCGCTGCCTCGAAGCGGGCCTGCGCCCGCCCTCGGGCCTCGTGCGCATCGAGGAACTCGTCAACCACTTCGCCTACCGCTACCCGCAGCCGGGCGGCGGCGAGAGCGTCGCCGTCGCCACCGAGATGCACCTCGCCCCGTGGGACGCCGAACACCTGCTCGTGCGCATCGGCGTGCAGGGCCGCGAGCCGACCGCCCCGCCCGCCAATCCGCCCCAGGTCGCCCGCGAGGCCCTCGCCGCCGTTGCGGCCGAGGGCATCCGCGAACTCGCCGCCCGCGACGTGAAGGTGCAGGTCGAGTTCAACCCGAAGAAGGTGCTCGCCTATCGACTGCTCGGATACGAAGGCCGCCTGCTCCGCGCCGACGATGCCGACCTCGGCGGCAGCGACCTCGCCGCCGGCCGCAGCGTCACGGCGCTGTACGAACTCATCCCCTCCGCCGCGCCGAAGCCGGCCGCGCCCGCCACCACCGTGGCCCGGGGCGCCGCTCCGCCCACACCCGACCCGTCCGACACCGCCGCCTGGCTCACGGTCAAACTGCGCTACACCGAGGCCGATGCGCCTCGCGGCCGCACCCTCATCGTGCCCCTGCATGCCCCCGCCGAAAACGCCGACACGCCCGTCGTCGCATCGAACGATTTCCAGTTCGCCGCCGCCGTCGCCGGTTTCGGCCTCCTGCTCCAGGACAACCCGAACACGGGTTCCGCCTCGTGGGACATGATCGAGAGCCTGGCGCGGGCCGGCTCGGCGAAGAACGGGAACCCGGAGCGCGACGACTTCATGACCATGATCCGCAAGGCGCGCGAGGTCGCTCCGGAAGCGGGCCAACAACCGGCCGCGCCTTGACCCCGGAGTTCACCGCCGGTCCGGGCCGGCTTCCTTCTCGGTTGCCGGAAGGCGCTTTTTCCGGGGAAACAATCGGGACTCTCGCGACTCCGGCGACGAGGCCTCTGCCGCGCTCGGGGGCGGAGCGCAGCGTATTCGGACTACCGCCGCTCGACCCGGACCAGCAGATCGATCGTGAACGCGGGCAACCGCACGCTCGGCCGCGACGACTCCGCGTCGAGCGCCAGGCGGGCCACCTCGGCGCCCGTCCACGGATCGACGAAACGCACCGAATACGCCCCGGGCCCGGGCAGCGGCAGTTCCAGGCCCACCCCTTCCACCCGTTGGGGCTGGTGCCCTGCGAGCACCACCGGCCGCCAGCTCGCACCGCGGTCGAAGACCCAGACGATGCAGCCCCACGGACCGGTGCGCGCCAGGGCGCCCACGCCATCCCGGTCGCACCTCGGCCGACCCGCCACCGTGCGTGCCTCCTGTAGCGGGAGCCCGGCCACGAAGTCCCGCACCACCTTGAACTGCGGATACAGATCGAACGCGTCCACCGTCGAGTCCCACCACCACGCCATGCCGGTGCCGCAGCCCGAACCGAACACCCCCGCCCAGAGCGTCTCGTGGAAGGCGAGCCCGCGGGTGTCCTTCGGCCCGCCCGCGACGAAGCGCGGATGGCTCGCCGGCCCGAACGCGTTCCACGCCTCGTCCACCAGACCCGCCTCGTTGAGCATGACCGCCTTGCCGTGGCGCTCCGCCATCCCGACCAGGGGCGCGAAATAGATGTCCTGCTGCGACCGCCCGACGTGCCGCGAGCCGCCGTAGTCGTGGTAGTTGGCGTAGTCGAGCTCCGGCAACGCCCAGAGCTCCGGCAGGTCGCCCCCGGAGCCCAAACTCGTGGATACAAGATGCCGATGGGGGTCGATCCGCTTCAGATGGGCGGCCATCTCGCGCGACCACGCCACGACCAGGCCGTCGCCCGCATCGGTCTCGTCCATCTCGTTCCACAACTCCCAGGTGAACGTCGTGGTCGACGCGCCCCAGCGCGCGACGATGTAGCGCTGCAGCGCCTGCCACTGCCGCCGGGCCGACGGCAACGCGAGCATCTCGGCCATCGTCCGGGCCGGCCCGCCGTTCTCCCGCAGGTACGGGTAGTCCGAGCGATAGTAGTAGCCGTCCTTGCGCAGCGTGCGCACGTAGTCGAAGCAATACTTGATCGCGATGCCGCGCTCCTCGCATAGACGCTGGATCTCGTCGACCAGGTGGCCCGTGCGCTGGTCGTAGTCGTAGGGTTGCCCACGCTCGAGGCCGAAGCACTCGGCCGCGCCGAGCCAGAGCCGGATGTAGTTCGCCCCGTTCGCCTGCAAGCGGTCGAGCCAAGCACGATACGCGGCGAGCCGGTCGCGCTGCCCGTGGCGGGGGTTCACGAAACAAAGGTTCTCCCCGACCGGGAAATACAGCGAGCCGTCGTCGTGCGCGAAGGCCTGCGGGTTGCGCGGCGCGAGGCGGATGAAACCGCGGCCCTCGGCCGCCGCGACCGTGAAGACCACCGGCGAGGCCGCGGCCTCCCGGCCCTCGCGGCGCTCCACCACGCGCCCGCGGTAGGTGCCGGCCTCCGCCGGGCAGAAACGCGCCGCCCACCGCCATGGCCCCACCGGATCGTAGTCCGGCAACCACCCGCCCCCGCCGCCCCGCGCGCGGGAGGCCCGTGAAACACCGACTTTCCGATACGCATAACACGGCACCACGAGCCGATCCCCCGCGGGGGAATCCAATTCGAGGTCCAACGTGATCCGGGCCGGATCGAGCGGCTTCGCCACCGGCCCGACCCCGTCGATCGCCCATTCGATCCGTCGATACCGGAACGGCTCCCCCGACTGGACGCGGGCGACGAGCAGTTGCTCCCCGGCGCCCGCCCCAAGGAATGCGACACAGAACAGGTACGCGGCGGTGAGTGTTCGCATGGCAGTGTCTTCGTTTCGTCTGTCCAACCGTCCCCAACCACGGCTCCGAAAACGGAGCCACCGAAGGAGAGACCCGGACGGCAGGACCCGAACCGGACGCAACGGTTCCCACCGGGCAACCGCTCGGCCCCTCAATCAGGCAAACCACTAGGCCGAAGCCGCCACGCTGCCTCCGCGGCGAGTTTCCGCCCCTGCGGAACCCCGACCGCCACACCTCACCCCTCCTCGGCTTCCTGCAGGTCGAACCAGGTCTGGATCTCCGCCCGGTCCGCGAAACCCGCCGCCGCCTTGGCCTGCGCCAGCTCGGCGCTGCCCGCATCCCGCCAACCGCGTTTGGCCAGAAAGCCGTTCCAGATCTCGATCTCGTCGGCACGCGGCCGATAGCCGTGCCCGAAGCACCACTCCAGAATCTCCTCGTCCGTGCCGCCCTGCAGGACCCGCGCGACCACCCTGTCGTAGTCGATCCGAAGAAAGGTGCAGCAGCGCGCATCGAAATGGGTGCGATCGACCGTGCCCGTGAAATAGGCCGAGGGGAGCTTTCCCGCCGCCTTCAGGCGGATCTTGTCGAGCATGCGGCCGAAGAAAACGATGCCGCCAATCTGGTCGCGGCTGGGACGGAGTCCGGGGACTTTCATGATGAGGCAGGAGTTGGGTGTTCGACGCCGGGAAGGGCGCCATCGCTCGGGAGAACGGCCCATTCGTACGGTTCCCCAAGGCGAATCGCAACGTCCGAGGCCGGCCCCCGACGCTCGACACCGGGGCGGCCCCCGTTCCACTGTGGCGACGCAACCGCCCCACCATGCCCCCACGTAGTCTCAACCTTCTTGCGACGCTGCTCGTCGCGTCCTTGTTTCCCACCTCGCCCTGCCCCGCCGCCTTCTCCGAGTGGAAGGACACCGAAGGCAATTCGTTCAAGGGCGAACCAGCCGAGGTGCTCGGGCCGTTCGCGGTGTTCCGCACCCCCGGCAACGGCGGACGCCGCGTGCTCCTGCACCGCCTCACCCCCGACGACTGGAGACGCCTCGCGCTCGAAACCCGGAAACACGAACTGCCGCCCGCCACCTTCGCCACGGCCCGCAACGAGATCGCCGCCGAACTTCACGGTTCGCTCCGGCTGGTCCGCGACGGCCAGCTCGTGCCGGTCGACTTCGCGCAACGCCGCGTGCCGGAGGTCCTCGTCGTGCTCTACGCCGCCAGCGGCGCACCGGGCGCCTGGGAACTGGTCTTCAACTTCATGCCGACCTACCGGCGCCTGCGGGCCGCCTACGGCGACCGCTTCGAGGCCGTGCTCTACGCCCCGCACACCGACGCGAACAACCACGAGTTCTTCGCCACCCGGAGCGGCATGCCCTGGCCCGTCGCCGCCTTCGCCGAACAGCGCTCGATGTACCGTCTTTCCCAATTCACCCCCGCGGAGGGCCTGTACACCGTCGCCTTCTCGCGCAGCGGAGTCCCGCTGGCGGCGTCCACCGCCCGCAACCGCTCGGAGATCCGGCGCTTCGTCGACGAACTCGCCGACCTGCTCCATTTCACCGACACCGACAACCCGGTGGGCTGGCCCAGTCGACTCAAATATCTCGATACCGTGCGCCCCGTGCTCTTCGCCGATGCCGACGCGCCGCCCGCGCCGCTCGGCTCTCCCCTGCGCGAGGATGTGCTGCGCCGCAACGGCGTCACCTCGATCGACGCCACCATCGAGGTCGGGGCCGACGGCCGCCCCACCGACGTCGCCCTCGCCGCCGCCTCCGGCATTCCCGAGAAGCTGCGCGCGCCCATCGCCGACGGGCTGCGGCGAGGCCTGGCCTTCTCGCCCGCCCTCGCCGCGGGCCGCCCGGTCGCCGGGCGCCACGAGTTCCACCAACGCGTCGACCCGCCACCGCCGTGCACCGACGCCGATCTCGCATGGCTCGACGGCCGGGCCCGCATCAACATCCCGCTCGACCATTGGCTGTTGCTCCGCCCCATTCCCGTGCCGGAAGTCGCCTTCAGCGCCGTCCAGGATGTCGACACCGACGGGGTGAACGTGCTCACGCCCTTCGAGGTCTCCGACGAACGCGTCGCCCCGACCCAGCAGCGCAACAGCTTCAACAGCGACTGGTTCGAGGCCGAGAGCGCCGCGAGCGTCGCGCCCGCCGTCGGCGAGGCCGTGGCGATCGAGGGTGCCGAAATCCGCTGGCAACACGCCCTGGCGCGCGACGGCTTCATCGACCTGCAGGCCTTCGGAAAACCCTCCGAATTCTGTATCGGATACGCATGGACGGAGTTCGAGGTCGAGCAGGCGGGCGACGCGTGGCTGGCGATCGGAAGCGACGACGGGCTCAAGATCTGGCTCAACGGCGAACTGGTCCACAGCCAATGGATCCGGCGCAACAGCAAGCTCGACGACGAGATCGTGCCGTTGCACCTGGTGGCGGGGAAAAACCGCCTGTTGCTCAAGATCCAGAACCGCACGATCGACTGGAACTTCATCGCCCGCCTGCGCCGCCGTTGAACGGCGGGCGTGCGGCGGAGCGATCGGCGCCGGCCGCCGCGAGTCCTCCAGCCGGGACAAGCCCACAAAAACTTCCGCAGTTTTTTGTTGGCAATCGCGTCGCCGACCGGCAAATCAGCCGCTCCGTTTTTCGCCAGAGTAGCTCAGTGGTAGAGCAGGGGACTCATAAGCCCTTGGTCGGCAGTTCAATCCTGCCCTCTGGCACCACCTCTCCCCTCGGGGCGCAAGGCGCTGCCATGAGGAAGGCGAACCCCGCGGACCGCGACGCGCCTACCGCACCACCTCGAGTTCGAAGCCTTCGTCGGCCCCGGGCGGCGCGAACCAGCCGGCAAACACCCCGAACATCTCGGGCGTGATCTCGAAGGTGTCGGCCGGCAACGCGGCGTTGCGTTTGGCCAGCCGGCGAAGCAGTTCCTCGTGCGGCACGTCGAACCAGACCAACCGCAACCGCGCTCCGCTGGGCTTGAGCCGCTCGATCGCGATGCGCCGGTCCTCGCGCTTCCAGAACGCGCCCTCGATCACGACGTCGACGCCCAGCGCGGCCAAACGCAGGGCCTGCTCGTAGAGCAGATCCGAGCACACCGCCAACCGCGCATCGAAAAGCTCGCGCGGCATGTGCGGGCCGTACAGCCGCAACATCCACTGGTCGGTGCTGAACGCCATCGCACCCTGCGCCGCCCGCGCCTTCGCCCAGGTCGATTTCCCCGAGCCCGGCAGCCCGCACAACAGGATGATCTCCGACATGCCGTCCTCTCTGCCCGGGCCGACTGGAACCGGCAAGCCATGACGACATTCTCATCAACAACATCGCCTGGGCGCTGCGCCGCCTGCCCTGCTTCGGCGTCTTCGGCGACGGCGCATACAAGCTCCAGCCGATCCATGTGGACGACTTCGCCGCCCTCGCCGTGCACGAAGCGGTCGCCACCGGCAACCGCACCATCGAGGCCATCGGACCCGAGACCTTCACCTACCGCGAACTTGCGCGCACGATCGGCCGGATCATCGGCTGCCCGCGGCCGGTGTTCGGCGTGCCTCCATGGTTTGGCTACGCCGCCGCGCGACTCGTGGGCTGGTGGCAGCGCGACGAGTTCGTCACCCGCGAGGAAATCGCCGGCCTGATGCAGAACCGGCTCTGCGTCGCCGCCCCGCCGGCCGGTCCGACCAAGCTCACCGATTGGCTAAAGGAAAATGCCGCCACCCTCGGCCGCACCTACGCCAACGAGCTCGCGCGACGATAGGCGCGTTGGCGTCCCGCGGCCTCCTTCCCCTCCGCTGATGCCCGCCCGCGGTCGCACTGTCCGATTTCACCGGTTCGTCACCGGAGCCGGCTTCGACGTGCACTTCGTCCTTCAACGCCCGGGCGTCTCGCCCTAAACTCGCGTCCATGTCTACCGCACACGATTCCCAGCCTCTCGTTGTCTGTTTCGGTGAACTGCTCTGGGACTTCCTGCCCGACGGTCTCTTCCCGGGCGGCGCACCGTTCAACGTGGCCTACCACCTTTCCCGCCACGGGTGCACCGCGCACCTCGCCTCCGCCGTCGGCACCGACGAGCTCGGCGACGAACTGCGCCGCCGGGTTGCCACGATGGGTCTGGAGACCGCCAGCATCCGCCGCCAACCCCACAAACCCACCGGCGTCGTGCGCGCCGCGCTCAACACCGCCGGCGAGGCCACCTACGACATCGTGCGCAATGTCGCGTGGGACGGCATCGAGCCCGGTGGCCGCTGCCTCGCCGCCACGAAGAAGGCCGACGCCCTCGTCTTCGGCTCCCTCGCCCAGCGCACCTACTCGAACCAGCGCTCGCTCGAGCGCCTCATCGACACCCTGCCCGACGAGGCCCTGCGCATCTTCGACGTGAACCTGCGCCCGCCGTTCGTCGACCGCACGATCGTCCGCAAACTCGCGCGCCAGGCCTCGCTGATCAAACTCAACGCCGCCGAGGCCGCCCTGCTCTCCGGCCACGAGGACGACGACCGCGGCCACGAGGAAAAACACGCCCGCATCCTCGCGGACCGCAGCGATTGCCCCTCGATCGTGGTGACGGCCGGTGCGCGCGGCGCGGGTTGGCTGCTGGAGGGCGAGTGGATCTGGGAGGAGTCGAAGCCGATCAAGGTCGTCGACACGATCGGCGCCGGCGACGCCTTCCTCGCCGCCCTTGTATCCGGAATGCTCCTCACACCCGAGGCCGCCCCGGCCAAGCTGCTCGCCGCCGCCTGTCGCCGCGGCGAATGGGTGGCCCGCCGGCGCGGAGCGACCCCCGCCTACGCTTGAGGCAACGGCCGATCCGAAGCCCGCCCCGTGAGGCGCGCCTTCAGGCCGCCCTTCTCCCGTGGCCGCAGGGTCGCAAGCCCGCCCCGCGGCGCGGCCCGCCTGTCACGCCGTAGCGGAGGCCGCATCCTGATGCGGGTTCAACCGTTTCGAGGTTCGAAGTTGGAAATTGGAAGTTCGAAGTTGGAAGTTCGAAGTTCGAAGTTCGAAGTTGGAAGTTCGAAGTTCGTCTTCCCCGTTCCGAGTTCCCCGTTCCGCCATGCCCGTTCCCGCGCGACCGCGCGCTTGATCCGCCGCGGCCACTCGCCACGATGGCGCGCCTTCCATGCCGCTCACCGACCAACAACGCCGCCGCCTCATCGGCAACATCCGCGGCATCCCGTCGGGCTTCGCGCTCCTCATCCTGTGCGGAGCCGTGCTGCTCTGGCTGCCGTGGATGCACCGCAGCGGCGTCTCCGTGAGTTTCCTCGACTCGCTCTTCCTCTCGACCTCCGCCGTGTGCGTGACCGGGCTCTCGACCTTCAACGTCGCGGAGACCCTGTCGCTTCCCGGCCAGATCGTGCTGCTGCTGCTCATCCAGCTCGGCGGCGTGGGTATCATGACGGCGGGCACACTCTTCCTCATCCTCAGCGGCCGCCGCCTCACGCTCGCCGACGAACACCTCATCCGCAACACCGTCGGGGGGCTGCGCACCGTCACCCCGTTGGCGATCTTCCTGCATGCGCTCGGCTTCGTGGTCTTCATCGAGCTGATCGGCGCGGTGGCCTTGTATTGGTTGCCGGGATCCGCGGGAGGCACCGGCTACCACGAACTGTGGAACGCGGTCTTCCACTCCGTGAGCGCCTTCTGCAACGCCGGCCTCTCGGTTTTCCCCGAGGGCCTGGCCCGCTGGGAGGGCGATTCCGCGCGCCTCGCCGTCGTCGCCCTGCTCGTGGTCGCCGGCGGCATCGGCCTGCTCGCACTGGTGAACTTCCGCTTCTACTACTTCTGGAAACGCGACCGCCGCGCCCGCGGCTACCTCACCCTCCAGACCCGCCTTTCCCTCGTCCTCACGGCGGCACTGCTGCTGGCGGGCGGGCTGTTCACCCTCGGCTGGGAATGGAACAACACCCTCGCCGGCCTGCCCGCCGCCCACCGCGTGGGCGAAGCCTTCTTCCACTCGACGATGACGCGTACCGCCGGCTTCAACACCATCGACGTCGGTGCGATGCAGGCCCCCACCCTGTTCGGCACGATGGCGTTGATGTTCATCGGCGGAGCGCCCGGCTCCATGGCCGGCGGCATCAAGACCGTGACGTTCGCCATGCTCGTGCTCGCCGCCTGGGCGGCGCTGCGCCGGCGACCGGCCATCGTGCTGTGGGGCCGCTCGATCCCCGAGAAACAGGTGGCCACCGCCATCCTCTTCGCCCTGCTCGCCGCCGGCTTCGTGTTCGCCTGCATGCTCGTGCTCATGGCGACCGAAAGCGGCGCGCCCTCCGTCGCCACGCCCCACCACTGGCTTGGGCTGATGTTCGAGGCCGTCTCGGCCTTCGGCACCGTGGGCCTTTCCACCGGCGTCACCCCGCTGCTCACCGCCCCCGGCAAGATCGTGATCATCGGCCTGATGTTCGTCGGCCGCGTCGCCCCCCTGGTGGTCGGCCTGTTCCTCGCCCGGCCTCCGGCGTATTCCGGAGTGCGTTACCCGCCCGAGACGCTCACCTTCGGCTGACCGCCCGTTGGCGCGTCCGATAGTCCTCCGGCACTCGTCTCTCGTCCCTCGACACTCGACTCCCCCTTCCTTCATCCATGGCCAAACGTACCTTCATCGTCGGTGGCGGCCGCTTCGGCGCCAACCTCGCCGTGCGCCTCAGCGAACTCGGTTGCGAGGTCGTCGTCGCCGACTCCAACGCCCAACGTGTGCAGGAGCTCGCCGAAGACGGCTACCGCGCCGTCGAACTCGACTGCGAGGACATCGACGCGCTGCGCGCCGCCGGCGCGCTCGAGGCCGACGTGGTCGTGGTCGCCGTCGGCGAGAACATGAAGGGCAGCGTGCTCGGCACCCTCGCGCTCAAGGAGATGAAGGTGAAGCGGCTGATCTGCCGCGCCCTCGACGAACGCCACGCCGCCGTGCTCACCCGGCTCGGAGCCGACGAGGTGATCGTGCCCGGCCGCGACATGGCGTACCGGCTGGCCGAGCGCATCCGCCGCGACTCGTTCACCGTGCGCATGCCGTTGCCCGGCGAATACCAGATGGGAGAGACGCTGCTCGGCGCCCCGTTTGCCGACAAGACCCTCGGCGAGCTGCATCTGCCGGCCAAGTACAAGGTCAACGTCGTGCTCGTCTGCCGCCCGCACGGCGACGAGCGCAAGGTCCTCGAACCCGCACCCGACCTCAGGCTCGAACGCGGCGACACGGTGATCGTCGTCGGGCGCACCGACCATCTCGACGGCTTCGAGAAGGCCGCCAAGGGCTGAGCCGGAGCCCCCGGCAGCGGCGCCGGAATCCCCGCCCGGGATCTCCCCTCGCCCGCCCGCGCCGGGCTTGAGCCGCCGGCCGACGCCCGCACACTGCAACACCGCGCACCGGCCGCCAGGGGCGTCGCACCTTTTGGGCCGTTCCGATCCTCCCTTCTCCATGACCATCCTCGAAGCCGCCGTACTGGTGATCCTGATGCTGCTGGCGCTGCCGGATTTCTGCCGGCGCCTCGGCCGGCCCGGACTGCTCTACCCGCTGTACATCGTGGCCGGCGTCGTCGCCGGGGCCTTCATGCACGACGAGGTCCGGCAGGTCTGGCGCGAAGTCGGGCAGTTCGGCTTCGTGCTGCTGCTGTTCTCGGTCGGGCTCGAGATCGAGCTGCCGGAGAAGCGCGAATCGCTCACCGCCCTGCGGCGCGCCGGCGCCTGGATGGCCTGGCAGATCCCGCTCCTGGTCGCGTTGGCGTGGATGGCGGGCGTGCCCTGGCACGAGGGACTCGTCGCCGCCGCGGCGATGGCCGGCACCTCCGTCGGCATGGCCTACCACGTATGGGAGAACTACCCGTTCACGGCCCGCGGCACGCGCCGGCAGTTCCTCGAATGGATCGTGGCGGTCGAGGTGCTCGCTATCCTGATGCTCTCGTTCTCGGGCCCCATCCTGCAGGGCGCAGTGTGGTGGTTCGCGATCCTGAAGTTCCTCGGCATCGTCGCCGCCGTCGTACTGGCGGCGCTCGTCGCCGCGCGCGGTGCCCCGTACCTCACCGCGCTGCTCTCGCGTTTCCTGCACATCCAGGCGCACTTCCTCGTCGTCGTGCTCTTCGCGGTCGCCGCCCTGGGCGAACGCCTCGGCCTCGGCGCCCCCAAGACCGCCTTCGTGCTGGGCATGTTCATCAGCCGCTCCACCCACGAGGAGGCCGAACTCAACCGCCGCCTCGAACCCATCCGCGACCGCATGTTCGTGCCGGTGTTCTTCTTCGGCCTGGGCACCCTCGTCGAACCGGCCATGCTCGCCTCCCGCCTCTTCGCGATGGCCATCCTCTCCGCGCTGCTGCTCTTCGTCGTCCGCCGGCTCGTGTACCGCCGGCACTTCGCCCCGATCTTCCGCACCGGTCCCCAGGCCCACGTCATGGCCGCCCCCGTGCTCACCATCGCCGCCGTCGCCGTCGAGGTGCTCGCCCACGCCGGCGCCTCGGCCGCGGCGGTCACCTGGACGCTCGCCGCCGGGCTGAGCCTCACCCTCGTGGCCGCCTTCATCCGCCTCGACGGCGGCCCCAACCTCTCCGGTATCGAATCGGCCATGTCGGCCCCGGAAGCGTGGGACGAGGCCGAGCGCGAGCCGGCGGGCCCCCACGCCCCGGTGTAGCGCGGCCGGCCGGGTTGCCATCGCCGCGGGGGCGCGCATCCTCAGCGGCATGCCGGAAGCCCCCGCCCTGCTCCACCAGATCCTCGATTTTCCCCTCCTGCGTTTCGGCACCAGCGTGCTCACCGTCGTCAGCCTGCTCAAGCTGGTCGGCTGGCTGGTCGCGGTGGTCCTGATCGAGAAGCTCGTGCGCAAGGGCCTGCTCGGCCGGCTGCTCGTGCGCACCCAGTTGCCGCCCGCCTCGCAGTTCGCCATCGCGCGCATCTTCGGCTACGCCTTCATCGCCTTCGGCACGTATCTGGGACTTCAATTCGCCGGCATCGACATGAGCTCCCTCGCGCTCTTCGCCGGCGCGCTGGGCGTGGGCATCGGCTTCGGCCTGCAGAACGTCATCAGCAACTTCGTCAGCGGCCTGATCATCCTCGTCGAGCGCCCCATCGGCCTGGGCGACCGCGTCGATGTCGGCGGGATCGAGGGCCGGGTCACCCAGATCAGCCTGCGCAGCACCACCGTCGTCACCAACGACAACATCACCATCATCGTCCCCAACTCCGATTTCATCGCCAACAAGGTGACCAACTGGAGCCACGGCGACCCCAAGGTGCGCTTCCGCCTGCCCGTCGGAGTCGCCTACGGCACCGACACCGATAAGCTCCGACGCCTGCTCGTCGAGGTCGCGCAGCGGCACCCGCAGGTGCTGACCGAGCCTCCGCCCGAACTGCGCTTCGTCGCCTTCGGCGAGAGCTCGCTCGATTTCCACCTCCTGGTCTGGACCGCCGAATTCGCCCACCGCCCCGGCCGCCTGCGCAGCGACCTCTACTACGCGATCGAGGCGGCGCTGCGCGAAAACCGGATCGAAATCCCCTTCCCGCAGCGCGACCTCCACATCCGCTCCCACGACGCCGGCCCGCAATCGGGTGGCGCCGCGTGACGGATACCGCGTCCCCCCCCCCTGCCCCGAGCGGCACCACCACGCGTGCTCGGCCCGACGCACCGCCGCCGGGAGATAGCCGATTCGCCTCTTGCCCGCGCGCGCCCGATCCGGAAAAAACGTCGCCGATGAAACTTCCCTCGGTGGCCGAACTGATCGGTCGCCTGCCTCCCGCCGCCCGCCCAGTCGTCCGCACCGCCCTCTACGGTCTCGCCGCCGGTTTCGCGGCGATCGTGTTTCGCCTCGGCATCCACGAGGTCTACGACAACGGCATCCGCCGACTTTCCGAGCTTTCGCTGGGCCGTTTCCTCATCGGCAGCCTGCTGCTGGTCATGGCCACCGCCGGATTCTCCGCGTGGTTGCTCAACCGGTTCTGCCCCGAGGCGGTCGGCGGCGGCATCCCGCGGCTCAAACTTTCGTTCTGGAAGGACTTCGGCCAGGCGCGCAAACGCCTCGCGCCGCTCAAACTGCTCGGCGGCGTGCTCGCCGTCGGCGGGGGCTCCAGCCTCGGACCCGAAGGCCCCACGCTGCAAATCGGCGGAGCAGTCGCCTCGAATCTGGCCGGAGTGTGCGGCGAGCCCGCCCAGAAGCGCCGCGCCGCCGCCGCCGCCGGAGCCGCCGCCGCCTTGGCCGCCGCCTTCAACACGCCGCTGGCGGCCGTCACCTTCGTGCTCGAGGAGGTCGTCGCCGACCTCAACAGCAAGCTCATCGGCGGCATGCTGCTCGCCTCGGTGCTCGGCTCCTTCGTGGCCCACGCACTGGTGGGCGAACAACCCGCCTTCCAGCTCGGCACCCTCGGCCGGGTCGGCTGGCCCGCCTATGCGATGGTGCCGCTGGTGGCCGCCTTCGTCGCGCTCGTGGGCAACCTCTTCCAGCGCGGCGCGCTGGCCGTGCGCGGCTGGAACAAACAGGCCCGGCCGACGCCGCTGTGGCTGCGCGCCGCCCTCGGCGGGGCGTGCGTCTGGGCGCTGGGCATCGGCGTGTACCTCGCCACCGGCCGCCTCGGTGTCTTCAGTTACGGATACGACGACCTCACCGCCGCGCTCAACGGCACCGTGCCGCTGCACGACTCCTTCGTCCTGCTCGGCGCCAAGCTGCTCGCCACCGCCGTCTGCTTCGGGCTGGGCGGCGCCGGCGGGCTCTTCGCCCCCACCCTCTTCTTCGGCGCGATGGCCGGCGCGGTCGTCGCCGGCCTGGCCGGTATCCTCCTTCCTCTCACCCCCTCCGAATGCGCCCTGCTCGCCGTCGTCGGCATGAGCAGCGCCCTCGCCGCCACCGGCGGCGCCCCCGTCACCAGCATCTTCATCGTGTTCGAGATGACGCACGAGTTCGCCGTCGTGCCGCCGCTGATCGTGGCCGCGCTCGTCGCCCGCCCGCTCGCCCGCGCCCTCGCCCGCCACAACATCTACGACGCCATCCTCAAGCAGGACGGCCAGGACATCGAACAGGTGATCCCGCCGCGCGACCTGCGCGCCTGGCAGGACGCCCCGATCAGCCGCATCGCCAACTTCCGCCCGGTCCTCGTGCGCGACACCTCCCCGGCCGCCCTCGCACAACTGCTCAAGGAGAAGACACACGACCGCTTCCCCGTCGTGCACGTCGACGCCCGACCGCGCGGCCTGCTCACCCGCGCCGAGCTCAAGGCCGCCCTCAAGGAAGGCCGCGAGCCGGTGCTGGTCGACTGCCCCGCCGTGCGCCGCGAGACCTCGCTGCGCGAGGTGCAGCGCATCCTCATCGACGCGCCCGACGGCATGGTGCTCATCCAGGCCGGCGCCGACGACCGCATCATCGGACTGGTGACGCTGCACGACCTGCTGCGCGCCGAGGCCGCCTTCGGCGCCGGTTGATCCCGGCCACGCCCCAACGGGCGGCGACGGCCCCATCGGTCCTGCGGGGTTGCACGATCCCCCGGCCCGGTTTTGCTGGTGACCGATGAAGCCCACCCCCGCAATCCGGCTCTTCAGCACCGATCTCGACGGCACGATCCTGGGCAACCCGGAATCCACCCACCGGTTCCACACCGCCTGGAGCACCCTGCCCCCCGACCGGCGCCCCCTGCTCGTCTACAACAGCGGCCGCCTCGTCGAGGACATGCAGCGTCTCGTCGCCGACGGGCTGCTGCCCGCGCCCGATTTCTACATCGGCGGCGTCGGCACGCAGATCTTCGAGGTCGCGGCCGATCGGCTGCTCGAGGACTTCGCCGCCCACCTCGCCCACGGCTGGGACCGCACCCGCGTCGAGGCCGTCGTGGGCGTGTTCCCCGGCGTGCACCCGCAGCCCGACCAGTTCCAGCACGCCTTCAAGTCGAGCTGGTTCCTCGAGCAGGCCACCGCGAACCAGATCGACGACCTCCGCCGCTCGCTCTCCGCGGCGGGGCTGGAGGTGAGCCTCGTGTATTCGAGCCAACGCGACCTCGATCTGCTGCCCCGCCGCGCCACCAAGGGCGGCGCGCTGCGCTGGCTGGCCGAGGCGCGCGGCATCCCGCTCCACCAGATCCTCGTCGCCGGCGACACCGGCAACGACTCGTCGATGTTCCGCCTGCCCGGCGTGCGCGGCATCATCGTCGACAACGCCCAGCCCGAACTCTTCGAGGCCACCGTCGACATCCCGCTCTTCACCGCCCGCAGCGTCTCCGCCGACGGCGTGCTCGACGGCCTGCGCCACTTCGGCGTGATCACGCGCCGCCCCGGCGCGCTCGAGACCGAGATCCCCGCGACCCGCCAGCCCGCCCCGCTGCGTCAACTTTTCCACGACGCAAGCTTCCCCGCCTTCACCGCCGAGGACCGCACCTTCCTGTGCACCGCCTACGGCCGCGCCGTCGACGCCCTGCGCCGCAACATCACCCCGCTGGGCTTCTCCGCCTGCTCGCTCGGCGACAACACCGTCACCGGCACCGACGCGAACTACCGCTCGGTCTGGGCCCGCGACGGCGCCTTCACCCTCATCCACTCGCTCGACCTGGTCGACGAGCCCGACATCCGCGCCTGCCAGCTCGCCACCTTGGAGACGCTGCTCGCCGCCATCACCCCCTCCGGGCAGATCCCCGCCAACGTGCGCATCGACACCCGCGAGGCCGACTACGGCGGCGTGGGCAACATCTGCTCGATCGACAGCGGCCTGTGGGTCGTCATCGCCGCCTACAACTGGGTCGTGCGCACCGGCGACATCGACTTCGCGCGGCGCCACCGCCCCGCGCTCCAACGCGCGATGGACTGGCTAAGCGCCCACGACAGCAACAACGACGGCCTGCTCGAAATCCCGGAGGCGGGCGACTGGACCGACCTGTTCGGCCGCAGCTACAACATCCTCTACGACGAAGTGCTCTGGTACCGGGCCAACGTCTGCCATGGCCGCCTGATCGAGTTCCTCGGCGACTTCGAACAGGCCGCCGACTACCTGCGCTGGGCGCAGCACATCCGCGGCCGGATCCTCACGACGTTCTGGCCGACCACCGGCGAGGCCCCGCCCGGGGCGGCGCCGACCGCCGCCAACCGCTTCGCCGACCGCCAGTTCTCGCTCGGCGACACCCAGTACCTGCTCGCCGAGATCACGCCCTTCTCCTTCAACTGGCGCTGCGATGTCTACGGCAACCTGCTCGCCGTGCTCATGAACCTGCTCGACGGCGAACGCGCCCGCACCGCCTTCCGTTTCATGTGGGGCGTGGGCGTCAACCAGCCCTGGCCCGTCGCCAACCTCTATCCCGTCGTGCAGGCGGGCGACCCCGACTGGCGCGCCTACTACACGGTCAACCTGCTCAACCTCCCGCACCACTACCACAACGGCGGCATCTGGCCCTTCGTCGGCGGGCTCTGGGTACGCTGCATCCACCGCCTCGGCCTGCACGAGGTCGCCCGCCAGGAACTGCTCCGGCTCGCCCGCCTCAACCAGCTCGGCCGCGACCGGGAATGGGAATTCAACGAGTGGGTACACGGAGCCACCGGCCGCCCCATGGGCAAGGCCTTCCAGGCCTGGAGCGCCGCCTCCTTCATCCGCGCCTGCCACGAGACCGAGCTCACCCCCGCCCACCTCGCCCCCTAGCGCCGGGGGGGCGCCTCCGCCCCCCGCTCACTCGCGCACGACACGGAAACCGATCGTGCGGGCCCGCTCGCCCCGGGGTGTCGGCACCATCGGCACCGCCGCCAGCACCGCCGCCGGATCCGCGTACGAACCTCCGGCGACCTTCGCGCTCCCGGCCGTCGCCGTGTCCGGCGCCAGCCACTCCGCGACGTTGCCGAGCAGGTCGGCGAAACCCGCCCCGTTCGGCACCCCCGCGGCCGCCGCCCGAGGGTGCCCGTCGCTGCGCTCCTGCGACCACACCTGCGCGCCGGCATCCGGCCCCGACGGCACCTCGCCGAGCGCGGCTCGGTACTCCTCCTCGCGCGGCAGGCGCACCTTCCGGCCGAGCATCCACGACAGGCGCCGGCAGAACTCGTCGGCATCGGACCCGTTGACCGACTCCACCGGCAGCGCGTCCCCGGCCTGCCGGCTCGGGTTGGCAGCCATCACCAGCCGATAGAGCTGCTGCGGCACCTCCGTGTCGAGCATCTGGACACCACGCCCCGGCACCGGCCGGAACCGGTCCGCGAGAAGATCCAGCACCGGACCGAGCGCTTCCCGGTTGAGGAGCAGGTAGTTGAACTTCAGGCGCAGTTCGGCGTCGAGCAGGCGGCTGCGCGGGTACCGGGTGAACAGGGCGTCCTGCAGGCGCGCGCCCCGCAGGAGGATGTCCGGCACCTCGGCGAGTTCCCGCCGGCGGAGCAGCGCGCCCACCTCCGCGTCCATCCGCGCGAGCTCGGCGACGGCCGGGGCGCTGGTCTGTGTCTGCCGCGCCGTCTCCAATGTGTCGAAACGCTCCGCCGAAGCGTGCCGGCTGCGCGGAAACTCGGCATTGAGCTGCTGCTGGGCCGCCGCGGCCTGCTCGAAGCGGTCGGCCGCCTGTTCGTGCGCGCCGTTCGCCGCCGCCTCGGCCGCCTGTTCGGAAAGCTCCTGCACACGTCGGTACAACGGCAACGACTCGAGGGTGGCGATCTCGGCCCCGAGGTTTTCGAGGTTGCGCAGGCTGGCGAACTCGGTGCGGCCGTACTCCCGATTGAGCCGAAGCTGCAGCTCGTGGGCATGCTGGTAGGCCTCCAACGCGGCCTCGCTTCTGCCCTCGTCGCGCAGCCGCCCGCCCTGCGTGGTGCGGCGGGCGAGTTCGTCCGCGATCGGCAGTGCCTCGAGCCGGTCGACCTCCTGCGCCAGCAAAGTCTCCCGGGGCAGATCCCGCCCCTCGCCGCTGCGCCGCCGGTTGAGCTCCTGCTGCGAGGTCAGCGCCCGCCGCAACTCGGCCACGGCCTCCTCCGCCCGCCCCGCCGCCAAGTGCGCCCGCCCCGTCGCCTCCGCCTCCGCGGAGACGGCGATCGAGCTGCGCACCCACGCCGCGTCGTACATCGCCTGCAGGTCCTGCAGCCGCTGCCGCTGTTCGGGCGTGTCGCTGCCGGTGGCCTGCATCCATTCGTTCTGGAAATCGATCGCCCGCTGCAGTTGCCGCAGGTCCGCCGCGGAAGGCGTGCGGTTGTCGCGGATGCGAGCGAATTCCTTCTCCAATGCGATGCTCTCCTCCATCAGGCGCACCATCTTCGGTTCGTCGATCCGCGCCTGCTCGACCTTGCGCTGCGGCCGCCCCAAGCCCCACCACAACGCCCCCCCGGCCGCCAGCAGCAGTCCCGCCCCCACACCGATCCACGGCCAAGGGCTCCGGCGGGGAGCGCGCTGTCGGACGGCGGGAAGCTTGTGCTGGGCGGACATGCAGCGCCGAGCAAAGGCGGGCTATCCGGAAAATGCAAGGGGCGGGCAAGGCCGCCCGCGCCGTGAGGCACAGAGCACAACGCGCCGAGTATCTCCTTGCCGAACACACCGGCCGACCGATCATCCGGCGCGCAACCCAATCAAACCCATGCCACAACTACGCACGTTCCTTCTCGCCGCAGGGTCCATGCTGGCCGCCGCGATCGCCGCCCACGCCACCATCCTGCTTCCTTTCAGCCTCACGGAATCGAGTCCGACCTACAACCGGGTCACGAGCTTCGAGCAAGGGACTACTCCTTCGTTGTCCATGAACACCGGAACCGTCTACCAAGCGATCCCGTTCACGCTTTCGTCGGAATCGAATATCACGCTAAGCCTGCAGCAGGCCGACGGTGCGGATCTCAACAACTGGGACGTCGACACGTTTCTGACCCTCTACAGCACCTTTGATCCTGCCGATGCCACCCGCGGAGCCATCATGGCCAACGACGATTTCGCGAGTACCCTTTCCAGAATCGAAACCACCTCCCCGCTCGCGGCCGGCGACTACACGGTCGTGGTCACGGCTTTCGAGGTCGGCTCCTACACTGGGGGCGAGGAAGGCGACGGCAGCCCGCTACCGTGGTCCGGCAGCATCGCGCTCAACATCACGGCGATCCCCGAGCCCTCCACGTATGCGCTCTGCGCCGGTATCTTGACGCTGGGCTTCGTCGCGTGGCGCCGCCGCCGCACCTGAGCCGTGATGATCCAGACGAGAGCCGAGCGTCGAGAGTCGAGCGCCAATCCAATTGCGCACACGGCGGTTGCCCGAGGAGGCTCTCGATCTGCCTCCGAGACTCCCGCCCTCGCCCCTCGTCCCTGGTCGCTCGACTGAATGACTACGCCTGAGCCGATAGCTGTGCCGCTTGTCCTGCCCGCCGGTGCTCCGGCGGGCATTTTTTGCCCTACGGCAAACCCCCGGCGAATGGCTGGACATTGGTCCCTGTCGCCCTTTGCTCAGCGCTTCCGTGCTAGACCAGCTCACCATCCTCGCGCCCGGCCTGCTGGGCGCGTCCGTCGCAAAGGCCGCCCGCCAGTTCGGCGCGGCGCGCCGCATCGTCCTCTGGGCCCGCCGCCCCGAGGTACGCGTCGCCCTGGAAACCGCACCGTGGTGCGATGCCGTCTGCGCCACCGCCGAGGAGGCGGCGGCCGGCGCCTCGCTGGTCGTCATCTGCGCCCCCGTCGAACACATCCCGGCGTTGGCCGCGACCATCCGCCCCCACCTTTCCGCCGACGCGATCGTGACCGACGTCGGCAGCGTCAAGGGCGAGCTCTGCCGCCATGCCTCCGCCTCCTTTCCGAAGGGCGAAACCGGGCCGTTCTTCATCGGCTCCCACCCGATGGCCGGGTCCGAGAAAACCGGGCACGAGGCGGGTTGCGCCGAACTTTTCCAGGGCCGCGCCTGCTTCGTGACCCCCTGCGACGACGCGCCGCAGGGGCCGGCCGAGACACTCGTGCGCTTCTGGGCCGCACTGGGCTGCGAGGTCGTGACGATGCACCCCGACCGCCACGACGAGATCGTCGCGCACGTTTCCCATCTTCCGCACCTCGCCGCGGCCTGCCTGTGCAGCCTGCTCTCCGGCAAAAGCCCCGACTGGCGCAACCTCGCCGGCCCCGGCCTGCGCGACACCACCCGCGTGGCCGGCGGCGACCCGAAACTCTGGCGCGGCATCCTCAACGAAAACCGCGAGGAGGTGCTGCGCGCGCTGCGCTGCTATCAGGACGAGCTGCAGGCCCTGCATGCCGCCCTGGCCAACCGCAACGATCTCGAGCTGCTCGCCATCCTCGAGCGCGGCAAGGTCTGGCGCGACAAACTCCGCGTGATGCCATGAGCGCCCTGCCCGACCTGCTCCCGATCCCGCCCTTCACCCGTGCGGCCGACGGCGCCGTGACCCTGCCCGGCTCGAAGAGCCTGACCAACCGCGCGCTCCTGCTCGCCGCGCTCTGCGCCCAACCCGTCGAGCTGCGCGGCGCCCTCTTCAGCGAGGACACCGAGATCATGTCGGCGGCCCTGCGCTCGCTCGGCATCCCGGTCGAGGCCGACGCCGCCGGCTGCACCTTCCGCGTGTCGGGCAACGGGGGCCACCTCCCCGCCCGCGAGGCCACGATCCACGTGGGCAACGCCGGCACCGCCGCGCGCTTCCTCACCGCCCTCTGCGCCGCGGCCGGCCGCGGCGTGTATCGTTTCGACGGAGTCGAGGCGATGCGACGCCGACCGATGGGCGGCCTCCTCGGGGCGCTCACCGCACTCGGCGCCGAGTTCCGTTTCCTCGGCCAGCCCGGCTGTTTCCCCTTCGAGCTGCACGCCCACGGGCTGCGCGGCGGCACCGTCGAGATCGACGCCCGCGAGAGCAGCCAGATGCTCTCGGCGCTGCTCATGGTGGCGCCCCTCGCCGCCGCGCCGCTACGCATCCGCCTGCTCGGCGGCGTGCGCTGGCCGTTCGTGGCGATGACGCTCCGCCAGATGGCGCAGTTCGGCCAACCCACCGCCGAGCTCGCCGCACAACCCGCCGCCGAGTTCGATGTGCCGTGGGGCCGTCCGTTTTCCGGCCCGGCCGCGTACCAGATCGAGCCCGACGCCACCGCGGCCTCCTACTTCCTCGCCCTGCCGCTCGCCACCGGCGGTTCGGTGCGCATCCACGGCCTCCCGGAAGCCGGCGAGAGCCTGCAGGGCGACCTCGCCTTCGCCGCCATCGTGGCGCAGGTCGGGCTCGAACTGCGACGCGACGGCGAAGCGCTCGTCAGCCATCTGCCCGAGGGGGCGCAGCCCCGCGGCGGCGACTTCGACTTCAACACCTTCTCCGACACCTTCCTCACGCTCGCCGCGCTCGCGCCGCTGCTCGACGGCCCCACCACGATCCGCGGCCTCGGGCATACCCGAAAACAGGAGACGGACCGCGTCGCCGGCATGACCGCCGAGCTCCGGCGCCTCGGCCAGGAGGTCGTCGAGACCGAGGACACCCTCGTGATCACGCCGCGCCCGCTGCGCGCCGCGCAGATCGAGACCTACCACGACCACCGTTTCGCGATGAGCTTCGGCGTGCTCGGCTGCCGCGACCTGCGCGGCGACGCGGCCAGCTGGATCACGATCCGCAATCCCGCCTGCTGCGCGAAAACCTTCCCGCACTTCTTCGACGTGCTCGCGGGCCTGCGGGCGCACTCGCACCCCGAACCATGAGCAACGCCCCCGCCTTCCTCATCGTCGCCATCGACGGCGGCGCCGCCTCCGGCAAGTCCTCGACCTCGCGCGCGCTCAGCGAGCGCCTCCACCTCCTGCACGTCGACACCGGCTCGCATTACCGCTTCGTCACCCACCAGCTCCTCGAGCGCGGTGTGCATTCGGATAACGAAGACGCCGTGGCCGCCGCCCTCGCCCAGTTGCCGCTCGGCGCGCGCATCGTCGGCCGCAGTTCGGTCATCGAGATCGCCGGGCAGATCCCGGGGGAGGAGATCCGCGGGACGCGGGTCAACGACAGCGTTTCCCGCTTCGCCGCCATCCCGGCCGTGCGCCGCTTCCTGCTCGACTACCAGCGCAGCCAGGCGCAGGTCGCCCGCGACGCCGGTTTCCGCGGCCTGATCATGGAGGGCCGCGACATCGGCTCGGTGATCTTCCCCGACGCCGACTTCCGTTTCTTCCTGCATGCCGACCCGGTCGAACGCGCCCGGCGCCGCGCCGCCGAAGGCCAGACCGACTCGATCCAGGAGCGCGACCGGCTCGACGCCGCGCGCAAGACCGCACCGTTCACCTGCCCGGCCGGGGCCACGGCGATCGACTCGACCCACCTGACCCTGCCCGAGGTGGTCGACCACCTCGCGGCGTTGATCACGTCCCCACGATGAAGCGCAACTTCCTGTATTGGGTTTGCCGACAGCTGCTCTGCGTCGCCTCCGACACCGCGTTCCGGGGCGAGCTCTACGGCATCGACAACATCCCCACCGAAGGGCCGATCCTGATCGCGTCGAACCATTGCAGCCACCTCGATCCGCCGTTGCTCGGTTGCCAGATCCCCCACCAGATCCGCTTCTTCGCCCGCAAGACCCTCTGGAAACCGGGCATCCCGAACTGGTGGATGAACCACATCCGCTGCATCCCTGTCGACCGCGACGGCGCCGATGTCGGCGCGTTGAAGAAGACGATCGCCGCCCTCGAGGAAGACGACGTCGTCATCCTCTTCCCCGAAGGCACCCGGTCGATGGACGGCCAACTCCAGCCCGCCAAATCCGGCGTGGGCATGATCGCCTGCAAGGCCCGGGTGCCCGTCGTGCCCGCGCGCATCTTCGGGTCGTTCGAGGCCTTCGGCCGCAACGACAAGATCCCTCGCCCCCACCCGATCTCCTACGTGATCGGCCGACCGCTCGATCCGGCCGACTACGACGACCCGAGCGCCGGCAAGCAGCGTTACCAGGTCGCCTCCGAACGCATCATGTCGGCCATCGCCGCGCTTGAGCTTCCGGCCCGACCCTTGCTTTGATTCTCCCTTCCATGACTCCGCCTCTCCCCCGCTCCATCCTCGTCGTCGGCTCCGGCGGCCGCGAACACACCATCGTGACCGCCTGCCTCAAGAGCCCCACCCGCCCCCGTGTGCTCGCCGCACCCGGCAACGGCGGCATGGCCCGCGACGTGAAGTGCTTCCCGGTCCCCGTCGAGGACATCGAGGGCATGGTCGCCCTCGCCAAGAAGGAGAAGGTCGAGTTCGTGGTCGTCGGCCCCGAGGTGCCGCTGAGCCTGGGCCTGGTCGACGCCCTCATCGTCGCCGGCATCCCCGCCTACGGCCCCAAGGCCGACGGCGCCCGCCTCGAGGCGAGCAAGATTTTCACCAAGGAACTGCTCCTCAAGAACAAGATCCCGACCGCCCCGGCCGAGTTCTTCACCGAGGTCGCCCCCGCGCTCGCCTACCTCAAGACCCGCACCGCGCCCTACGTCATCAAGGCCGACGGCCTCGCCGCGGGCAAGGGCGTGGTCGTCACCTCCGATCTCGCCGAGGCCCAGGCCGCGGTGAAGATGATGCTCGAGGGCGGCGCCTTCGGCGCGAGCGGCAAGCGTATCCTCATCGAGGATTGCCTGCACGGCGAGGAGACGTCGATCCACCTCGTCGTCTCCGGCCGCGACTACGTGATCCTGCCCACCAGCCAGGACCACAAGCGCGTGGGCGAGGGCGACACCGGCCCGAACACCGGCGGCATGGGCGCCTACTCGCCCGCCGAGATCGTCTCCGACAAGCTGCTCGCCGAGATCGACCGCACGATCTGCCGCACCAGCGTCGACGCCATCGCCGCCGCCGGTATCGACTTCCGCGGCACACTCTACATCGGCATCATGCTCACGCCGACCGGCCCGCAGGTGCTCGAGTTCAACACCCGCTTCGGCGACCCGGAGACCCAGGTCCTGCTGCCCCGGCTCGCCTCCGACCCGGTCGAGCTGCTCTGGGCCGCGGCCAACAACCGCCTCCACGAGATCAAGGTCGAGATCCGCAAGGAATACGCGCTGTGCGTCGTGCTCGCCGCCCAGGGCTACCCCGACCAGTATCCGAAAGGCGATGCCATCACGCTCCCGCGCATCCCCGGCGCCGACGAGTACATCTTCCACGCCGGCACCACGGTGACGAGCAACCGCCAGGTCGTGACCAACGGCGGCCGCGTGCTCGGCGTCACCGCCCTGGCCCCGACGCTGCGGCAGGCCGCCAGCCGCGCCTATTCGCTCTGCGACCAGGTGGGTTTCGCCTCGAAGTACTGCCGGCGCGACATCGGCGCCAAGCAGCTCAACCGCAAGAAGTGAGCCGCCCGCCCGGATGAGCGCCCGCCCACCCGCCCGCTCCACCCTGCGCGTCGCGCTCCTGCTCGGTGCGCTCGGGTGGGCCTGCTTGGCCTTCGCCGCCGGCACGGACGCGGCCGGCGGCACCGTCCCGAAACCGCCGGCCGGCACCGAGGCGCCGCCCGCGGCCGACCCGCACGATCTGGGCCGGGGACTGCGCTTCGTCCAGTTCGCCGCCGCCACCCCCGCGCAGGCCGACATCGAGCGGGCCCGCACCTCCGCCGCGCTCGTGATCGACCTGCGCCTGGCCGACGACAGCCCTGCCAACGCGGAGCGGCTTCCGCAGCTGTGCGCCGAGCCGGGCGACCGCCCCGTCTTTCTCCTGGTCGGCGAGCAAACCCCGCCCGCACTCCTTCGCGCACTCCCGCCCCGCCCGCGCCTGCTCATGCTGGCCGCGGAGAAGTCGGGCCTGCCCGCCGGGCTCTCCGTATCTGTCGACCCTCTACAGGATCTCCGTGCCGCCGAGGCCATCGCCGCCGGCCGGCCCCCGGCCGAACTCTTCGCGCCCCGGATCGAGAAGGCCCGCTTCGACGAGGCGCGCCTGACGGAGAACCACGCCAACGGGTTCCACGAGCTCGCCCGCCCCCGCGCCGACCTGCGATCCGCCGACGCCGAGGTCGGCGGCACCGACACCGAAAAGGACCCGCCGCTCGAGGACGTGCTGCTGCAACGTGCCGTCTTTCTGCACCGCGCACTGCTTGCACTGGGGCGCATTCCCGACCACACCTAGCCCATGCCCGCGCCCGGCCTCGTCATCATCGTCTGCACGGCCAACATCTGTCGCAGCCCCATGGGAGAGAAACTGCTGCAGCACGCGTTGGCCGCCGAGCCCGAGCCGCTGCGCTCGCTCAAGGTCGTCTCGGCCGGCATCGCCGCCTCGCGCAACCAGCCCGCCACCAGCCACTCGGTCTCGGCTCTGAAGAAGGTGGGCATCAAGCTCGACGAACACGGCAGCCAACCGCTCACCCAGGCCATGCTCGACCAGGCGGTCGCCGTGTACTGCATGACCGAGTCGCACCGCGCGATGATCGAGCTGCACTTCGACCGCGTGCCGAAGAACCTGCACCTGTTCCGCGAGTTCGTCGGCCGCGACGGCGACGCCGAGATCCCCGACCCGTTCGGCGGCGACTACAGCGAATACGAGGCCTGCCGCGACAGCATGGTCGAGGCCATCCCCTCGCTGGTCCGGCACCTGCGCAGCACGCTCTCGGCCGGGTAGCCGCTCCCGACGGGCACCGGTCGCGGAAGAACCGCGCAGCTGGCCGCGGAGCGGACCGGCTTCCATCGGCGCCGATTGCGGTCGGCACCGGCGGGAGTAACGTTGGGCGCGACCGCCGAACTCGCACCCCACGATGTTCCAACGCCCCACATCGCTTCGGTCGGCATTCCTGCTCGCGACCGCCGTCACAATCATCCCGATACTAGCGATCAACCTCTTCCACGCGGGCAGCCTGAGGAACCGGATCGCGGAGGAGCAGCGGGCCGCGGCCTTCAACCTCGCCCAACAGACCGCCGCCAGCGTGGGCCGCGATTTCGAGGGCACCCGCCAGCTGCTCACCGCCCTCGCCTACCACGAGCCGATCCGCCAGTTGCAGCTCGAACACGCCGAGCGGGTGCTCCGCGAACTGCGCCCCACCTCGCCGCTCTTCGCCAACCTCATCCTGATCGACCGCACCGGCGAGATCGTCGCGAGCGCGAGGGCGATGCCGCACACGGTCAACGTGGCCGATCGGTCCTATTTCCGCCGGATGCAGGCGAACCGTCGCATCGGCATCGGCGACTACATGGTCGGCCGTATCACCGGCCGCGCCTCGGTCCCGGTCGCCTGCCCGGTCCCCGGACAGCCGGAAACCGGCCCGCTGAACTGCGTGGTGGCCGCGCTCGATCTCGACGAGATCGGGCGTTCGCTCGACCAATACCGACTCCCGCCGGAGACCGACCTGGTGCTGCTCGACCGCTCCGGCACGGTGATCGCCTCGCGCGGCACCGCGTTTCCCGCACGGGGCCAACCGCTCCCGACCTGGGTCGGCGCGCCGCGCGACCACCGTTTCGAACGCAACACGCCGGAGGGGCACGGACAGATCGTCCACATCGCCGAGGTCCCCAGCACCGACGGCGCGATCTGGGTGGGCATCGCCCAGTTCGAATCCGCCCTGAGCCGCAGCGCGCAACTGGCCTTTTCGCTCCATCTGGGCCTGGCCACGCTGCTCGTGCTCGCCGCCCTCGTCGCCTCGGCCTGGATCGCCCAACGCTGGTTTCTCGAACCCGCCCGCAGGATCAGCCGCGCCGCCGCCGCGCTCGAATCCGGCAACTGGTCCGCCCGGGCCGGGCTCGAGCGTGGCGCCGCGGAGCTCCGCAGCCTCGGCACCACCTTCGACCGCCTCGCCGCCCACCTGCAGCGCGAACTCGGGCCGCGACCGGAATCCCACCTGTCCCCACCGATCGACCACACCACGGGCCCGACCGCCCCGCCGGCCGACCGCCTCGAATCCGCCCTCGAGGCGCAGCGCCACGCCGACTCGGCACTGCGCCACAGCGAGGCCACCGCGCGCGCCTTCATCGACTCGCTGCCCGAATCCGCCCTCCTGCTCGATCCGGGCGGCCGCGTGCTCATGGCGAACCCGACCGTCGCCGCCCGCCTGCGACACCCGCTGTCGGCGCTGATCGGGCGCAACATCTTCTCGCTGATGCCGCCGGAGGCCGCCGCCCACCGCACCGGACCCCTCGCGACGGTGCTCGCCTCCAAACAATCCTTCGCCTTCGAGGACGAGCGCGACGATCACATCCTCCACACCCAGCTCACCCCGGTGCTCGACGCCGCCGGCGAGGTCGCCGCCGTCGCGGTCGTCAGCTTCGACATCACCGAGCGCCGCCACACCGAGGACCAGCTTCGCCGCTCCGTCGCCGAACTGGCCAAGGCCCTCGCCGAGGTGAAGACCCTCAGCGGACTCATCCCGATCTGCGCGGGCTGCAAACGCATCCGCGACGACCACGGCTACTGGAACAACGTCGAACAGTACATCCGCGCCCACGCCGAGGTGGAGTTCTCGCATGGCCTCTGCCCGGACTGCATGCGCCGGCTCTATCCGGAACTCGCCGACGAAATCGCGGACGCCCCGACTCCGCCGCCGACGCGCGCCGCACCCGAACCCGCGCGCGATCGAGCGGCCGAGCCGTAGGCGCCTTGTATCCGAAAATCCGGCTCCGCGCCGGCTACCCCGCGCGCCGCAGCCGGAACGCACCGGCGCCGTCGTGGCCATGTTCCCACGGCCGGCCCGCGACCGCGGCCTCCAGCCGGAACTCCCGCCCCGGCTCGGAGGCGAGGAACGCCTCCACGACGTCGGCGTTCTCCTCGACCTCCAGGCTGCAGGTCGAATACACCAGCCGCCCGCCGGGGCGCACGAAGCGCGCGGCCCCCGCCAGCATGCGCTGCTGCATCTCGGCCAGTTGCGCGAACTCCCCGGCGGCGAGCCGCCACTTCGCGTCGATGCGGTGCCGGATCACCCCTGTATTCGAACAGGGAACATCGATGAAGACGCCGTCGTACACCTCCGGCAGCCCGCGCCCGAGCAGCTGCCCCGCATCCAGCGCCAACACGTCCTCACCGAGCGGCACGATCTGCGTGCGAAGCCCGGCGGCGCGCCAGCGCGCGATGTTCTCCTCGAAACGTTTCATGCGCCCGCCCGCCCGGTCCACCGCGACGATGCGCCCCTCGGCCATGCGGTCCGCGAGATGCAGCGTCTTGCCGCCCGGCGCCGCACAAAGCTCGAGCCAGTTTTCGCCCGCGACGGGCGCGGCCAGGTCGGCCGCCAAGCGCGTCGCCGGATCCTGCAGATAACATTTTCCCGCGGCCACCGACGCGTTGATGTCGCCCCAATGCCCATGGGCGAGCCGGAAGAAACCCGGCCACTCGGTCGGCTCCAGCCCTCGGGGCGGCGCATCCGCGGAGCGCCAACGCACATGCACCTGCGCGGTCGACTGGTTCCACTCGAGCAGGCGCCGGGTCGCGGCGAGCCCGAACTCCTCGACCCAACGCCGCACCAGCCAGGTCGGGTGGCTGAAAAAGGAACCCAGCTCCTCGGCCTCCGCCTCCGCGGCCGGCACGGCGCGCTCGGTCAACGCGGGGATCGAGCGCCGCAGCACCGCGTTGACCAGCCCCGCCTCGGGCCCGCTCAACAGCCGTTTCGCCTGTTCGACGGCATTGTCCACGATCGCCGCCGGCGCGACTTCGGGATGTTCGACGACTTCGGCACAGGCGATCGCCAAGAGCGACTGCAGGCGCACCCGCGGCGTTTTCTCCATCAGCGAGCGGAGCACCTCGTCGGTGCGGCGCCAATGCCGCAACGCCGCATAGAACAAATTCTGCGCCGGCCCACGATCGGCACTCCCGCCCGCCAGATCGCTCAACAGGTGGTCGGCCCGGCCCCGCCCCTCGCGCCAACCCGCGGTCAAGGCCACCGCCAACATCCACGTTTCCGCCACCGACGGCCCCTCTGCGGGGATCGCACGCGCCGGCTCAATCTCGGCGCGCGAGGCCGGGCGACCGCCCGCAAGACGGTGTTGAGGACGAAAACGGCGTGATGCAGACTCCATGCCGCGGGATGAGACACAGTTTGACATCACCGCGCAATAGCCGCTCAACTCTACCCTTCCGCAATTCGACCACGATTTTATGAACGCCGAAGCTGTTAACGACCTGATTTCCCAAAAGCCCGAGCTCAAAGCCTCCAAGGCCAAGCTGGAGGCGATGAAGCCCGGTGCATACTGCGTGCATCGCAGCTGGGGCTTCGGCCGCATCGCGTCCTACGATGCCGCTTCGCGCAAGCTCCTGATCGACTTCCAGGACAAACCCGGCCACGCGATGGATCCCGCGTTCTGCATCGGCACCCTCGAGGTCCTCCCCGAGAAGCACCTGCTCGTGCGCAAGCAGACCGAGTCCGCCGTCATCCAGGATCTCATCGCGAACAACCCGGCCCAGCTCGTGGTCGACGCGCTCGCGACCTACCCGAACAACGCCGCCACCGGCGTCGAGCTCGAGAACCTGTTCACCGCCGTCCTCGGCGCCGACAAATTCAAGAAGTGGTGGACCGGCGCGAAGAAGCATCTCGCCAGCGATCCCCGTGTGGCCGCCCCGGCCAAGCGCACCGAAGTCTACGTGCTGCGCGACGAACCGGTGAACGTCGAGGACGAGCTCATCGAGCAGTTCAAGGGCACCCGCTCGGCGCGCCGCCGGCTCACGATCGCCACCGAACTTCTCACCACAGTGAAGAAGAAGGAGCTCAAGCCCCTCGCCGCCGAACTGCTCGCCGACGTCGCCACGATCGTGAAGGAAGCCCAGCAGCTCGAGCTCGCCGAACGCCTGCAGGGCGCGTGGGTCCGCAACGACCTCGCCACCCTCGCCGGGGAAGCGATCGACACCCTCGAACCCAAGATCGAGGAGATCGTCGCCAACGAGCGCGACCTCCCGGTCATCGCCGAGAAACTCCCCGCCGGCTACCACGTCCGCCTGCTCGACCTCATCCACTCGGCCCACCCGACCGCCTGGAAGGAAATCGTCTTCACCCTGCTCAAGCTCAGCTCGGGCAAGTTCACCACCGAGTGCGTGAACTTCCTCATCGACCACGAGTGCGGCCCGGAGATCACCTCCACCTTCCAGCGCTGGCAGGTCGAGCAGAACCTGCGCGCCCCCGTGCTGCTGTGGATCGTCAAGAACCGCACCACCCGCAAGTTCTCCCGCCTGCTCAACGACCTCATCGGCCCCCGCCTGCTCACCGCGATCCTCTTCGCGATCGACTACGAGGCGCTCCAGACCGCCGGCGCGCGCCGCATGCCGCTGGCCGACATCCTCAGCGACGACAACGACCTCATCCCCGACCTGCTCTCGACCGCCGACCCGGAGACCGCGCGCGACCTCGCCAACACCCTCCTGCTCAACCAGGGCTTCGAGGAACTGACCAAGAAGTCGCTGCTCGCCCGCTTCATCAAGCTCTTCCCCGGTATCCAATCCCTGGTCGCCAGCGACGAGGGCGACAAGGGCGAGGCCCTGCTCGTCTCGCAGGCCTCCTACGAGCGCAAGCGCGAGGAGTACGACACCATCGTCACCAAGAAGATTCCCGAGAACAGCAAGGCCATCGCCGCCGCGCGCGAGCACGGCGATCTCAAGGAAAATTCCGAATACAAGATGGCCAAGCAGGACCAGTCGCTGCTGCTCGCCCAGAAGGGCCAGCTCGAGCGCGAGCTCGGCAGCGCCCGCGTGACCGACTTCAAGGACGTCACCACCGCCGCCGTCGGCGTGGGCTCGGTCGTCGAGCTGCTCGACAAGGGCACCAACGGCAAGGTCACCTACTCGATCCTCGGCGCCTGGGACAGCAATCCCGAGGAGTTCATCATGTCGTACAAGACCCCGCTCGGCCAGGCCCTCCTGTCCAAGAAGGTTGGCGACGAGGTGTCGGTGAAGATCGGCAGCGCCGAGCACACCTACACCATCCGGGCGATCAGCCGCCACGTCGACGCCAAGTAAGCCCCGGCCAGACCCTTCCCGGGAGCCGCGCCCCATGGCGCGGCTTCTTTGTTTTCACTCGCCCACCACGGGCGCCTTGCCCTTCCGCTCCCGCCACCACACAGTCCCACATGGAAAAGCGCCAATTCGCCGAACTCGGTCTCGCCCCCGAACTTCTCAAAGCCGTCGACAAGATGGGCTTCGAGGAGGCCTCCCCGATCCAGACTGCGGTGATTCCGCTCATCCTCGAGGGCCGCGACCTCGTCGGCCAGTCCTCCACCGGCTCGGGCAAGACCTGCGCCTTCGCGATCCCCGCCGTGCAGCTGGTCGATCCGGCCGTGCGCCAGACCCAGGTGCTCATCCTCTGCCCCACGCGCGAGCTCGCCGTGCAGGTGGCCGAGGAGGTCGCCAAGCTCACCGCCTTCAAGCGCGGCGTGCGCGAGCTGCCCATCTTCGGCGGCCAGTCGTACGAACGCCAGTTCCGCGGCCTCGCCGCCGGCGTGCAGATCGTGATCGGCACCCCCGGCCGCGTGCTCGACCACCTCGATCGCGGCACCCTCAAGCTCGACGGCCTGCGCATGCTCATCCTCGACGAGGCCGACCGCATGCTCGACATGGGCTTCCGCGACGACATCGAACGCGTCATCCAGGCCGCCCCCGAGAAAAAACAGGTCCTGTTCTTCTCGGCCACCATGCCGCCGCCCATCCGCGCGCTGATCAAACGCTACAGCACCGACCCGGCCACGGTGAAGATCGAGGCCCTCGCCCACAACGCCCCGCAGGTCGAACAGGTCTATTTCGAGGTCGAGCGCCGCTCCAAGCTCGAGGCCCTCACCCGCCTCATCGATGTCAACGACTTCAGCTACGGCATCGTCTTCTGCTCGACCAAGCTGATGGTCGACGAACTCGACGAACACCTCCACGCCCGCGGCTACGCCTGCGACCGTCTCCACGGCGACATGTCGCAGGTCCAGCGCGACCGCGTCATGTCGAAGTTCCGCGACAGGAAATTCGAGTTCCTCATCGCCACCGACGTCGCCGCCCGCGGTCTCGACGTCGACGACCTCGAGGTCGTCTTCAACTTCGATCTGCCCAACGACGCCGAGGACTACACCCACCGCATCGGCCGCACCGGCCGCGCCGGAAAATCGGGCCAAGCCTTCACCTTCGTCTCCGGCCGCGAGATCTACAAGATGCAGTTCATGATCCGTACGGCGAAGCTGAAGATCCGCCGCGAGCGCATCCCCTCCATCGACCAGGTCGAGGAGGCTCGCGACAACGTCTTCTTCGAGAAGATCCGCAGCACGCTCGAGGCGGCCGAATTCAAGAACCAGGACCGCATGATCGACCGCCTCGTCGACCAGGGCTACGCCGCCACCGACATCGCCGCCGCCCTCATCCATCTGCTCCGCGGCACCGAGCCCACCCCGCCCCCGCCGCCCGCGCCGGTCGAGCCGGCCCGGCCCCGCTTCGAGGACGAACGCCCCCAGCGCCCCGCCCCGCGCAAGCCGTTCCAGCGCGACGAGCCGCCCGCCCCGCGCGGACCGTGGAAACGCCGCACCGGCAACGAGCCGGGCTTCACCACCGTCGCCATCAACGTCGGCCGCGCCCATGCGGTCTCCCCCTCCGACATCGTCGGCAAGATCGCCGGCGTCACCCGCATCACCGCCAAGGAGATCGGTGCGATCGACCTGCTCGACCAGGAGAGCTATGTCGACATCGCCGACGCCAACGTCGACCTCGTGCTCAACAAGCTGCCCGGCGTCATGATGCGAGGAGTACGCCTGCAGACCCGCCGGCAGGACTGACGGCGGCTGGTCGGATCAGTTCCGATCGGCGTCCTCGTCTCCGCTCGGGCTCCAGCAATCGAGCCCGCGGAGCCGGCGCTTCAAGGACTCGGGCAGAGCGTCGGGCTCCTCGTCGGACCAGGGCGAATCGTCGACCGCCGCGTAGCCGCGCTCCGGTGGTCCCGACCTGCCGTCGGCCACGAGCGCGCGGGGCAGGTTCTCGAAGCAACGCCGCAGGTCCTCGGTGCGGCCCCGCAGCACCTCCTGCCGCGACCGAGCGGATACGACCCAGTTCTCGAGCGTGACGACCAGCCGCCGAAGGTTTCCGTTGGCCGCGAGAATCCCGGCGGCCAGCCCGGCAGCCCGGGCGAGCTGGAGCGAATTCGTCCCCGAACCTTCGCCCTTGCCCGTGATGGCCGAGGCCAGCAGCAGGTTTCTCAGTTCCGCGATACTGGCATCTTGGCGTTCCACCGCCCGGCTCAGCATTTGAATCGTCGGCGTGGCGCCCAGAAATCCCACCTGAACCGCCGAACGCGCCGCCTCGAGCCGATCGGACGCGTCGACCATCCCGGCAAAAAGCAGCCGCCGCACCCAACCCACCAGCCCGGCCGCGAGCAAAATTGTCCAAAGCACAGCCGCCAGAACGGCGAAGATCCGCACAGCGAGGCCGGCCCCCGCCCAAGCCACCTGCGCCGCCAGAGCGAGCGTACCCGCCTCGGCCAACAGAAGGCCTCCGGCGACCAGTCCGATCAACAACAGCGATTTTCGGCGGCGCATGCCCTCGACAAGCAGCCGCCATGCCGCCGTCACGCCGTACTGATCCAAGGGTTACCGACCAACGTTTTCCGGACCATGCGGGCCATCGACTCGCTCGGGGTCAGGCGCGCCACCTCCCCCAGTCCGACCCAAGCGAGGTCGTGCGACTCGTCGCTGATGCGCAACGGCACGGCGGGATCGGCCTCGAAGGCGAAACGCAGGTCGAAATGCCAGTGATCCGGCACCGGCCCGCGGGCCGGAATGAGGTGGCAATCCACATCGAAAAGCCCCTCGCCGAGCAACGGCAACCCCGAGAGCCCCGCCTCCTCCTCGGCTTCGCGGCGCGCCACCGCCAGCAGGTCGGCATCGCCGTCGGCGTGTCCCCCGAGCTGCAACCAGCGATCCAATTTCCGGTGATGCGTGAGCACGACCCGCGTGCGCGCGGCATCGACGACCCACGCCGAGCCGGTGAGATGGGCGGGCAGGCAACTACGCTCGAAACAATCGTCCCGCTCCTCGACGAAGCGGATGATGCGCGCAGCCATCGCCGCCTCGTTCGCGTCGAGCGCGCGCGCCACGTGGACCCGCAGGAGTGCCAGCACCGCTTGGCGTTTCATCGGGTGTCGAACCACTTGGTTTCGGCGGCGACCGGTCCGGCCTCGATCCGATCGAAAACCTCGTCGACGCTGCGGGCGACGTGGAACAGCGCGAGGTTGCTCGGCTTGTTGAAGCGCTCCGCGATCATGCGGTCGAAGAAGCGCAACAGGTCGTCGTAGAAACCGTCCTGATTGAGGAAGACACAGGGTTTCCGGACCACATCGAGCTGCCGCAGCGTGATGATCTCCATCATCTCCTCGAGCGTGCCCCAGCCCCCGGGCAGCGCCAAAAACGCATCGGCTCGCGCCTCCATGAGCAGCTTGCGCTCGCGCATCGTCACGACCGTGTGCAGCTCGTCGGCCTCGTCGAAGGCGAGTTCCTTCACCTTCATGAACTCCGGGATCACCCCGACCACGCGGCCGCCGCCCGCCTTCACGGTGCGCGCCACCGTGCCCATCAACCCGGTACGCCCGCCGCCGTAGACCAGCCCCCAGCCGCGCGCGACCATCGCGAGACCGAGCTGTTCGGCCGCCGCAAAGTATTTCGCGTCGAGCCGATCGCTCGACGAGCAGTAGACGCAGAGGGTCCTGTTCATCGCGCCCAGCCGACCGCGCCCCACCGGCCATGGCAAGCGCCATACCGGCCAACAAACAGCGACAGCGCGTGTCCACGATCGGCTTGGCGCCCACCGCCCCCTCGGGGTGATCATCTCGGGCGCTCGGCATTTGCCGATTCGAGCCAAGGCCTTCCGCGTTCGAAATGGTGGGCGATACTGGACTCGAACCAGTGACCCCCTGCGTGTGATGCAGGTGCTCTAACCAACTGAGCTAATCGCCCGAACGGGAGTGCACGAAAACGCACATTCCCCGGGCGAAATCCACAAAAATCTTCACCGCACGCCTCGGAAATTTTCGCCGCCTTCGCCTGCAGAAAATTTCCCGAAAAGCCCGAGGGGAAACGCCCGACGCGGGTTAGGTGTCGGTAAGCGGTCCACTCCGGACCGCCTCTCACTCAACATCCCGAAGCTACCCATGAAAAAGATCCTCCTCCCCCTTCTCGTTCTCGGCCTCGCCTCCGCCGCCTATGCCGGCGCCGCCTGTGGCAGCGGTTCCTGCGACAAGCCCCAGGCCCCCGCGGCCTGCAAATGCGGCGAAAAATGCAAGGACAGCTGCGGCGACAAATGCGAGTGCGGCAAAAAGCACTGCGACGCGCCCAAGCCCGAGACCAAGAAATAATCCAGTCTCCGCTGCCCCCCCACACACCAAGCCCGCCCTCCCACCGGGGCGGGCTTCTTCGTGCCCCGCCCCCGCTCGGAGCAGACTACTTCCGCGTCGCCACTGGCGTTCTCCGATTCGGATACAACTCCCGGCACAGCGGGCAGACCGTGCCGTCGCAACCGCGGGCCGTACAGTGCTCCCGCCCGTAGTAAATGATTTGCAGGTGCAACGCGTTCCAGCGCTCCCGAGGGAAGAGCGCTTTCAGATCGCGCTCCGTCTGTTCCACGCTGCGGCCAGCGCTCAATCCCCACCGCTGGGCCAGCCGATGGATGTGCGTGTCGACCGGAAACGCCGGCACGCCGAACGCCTGCGCCATCACCACCGACGCCGTCTTGTGCCCTACGCCCGGCAAGGCCTCCAACGCCGCCCAATCCGCCGGCACCGCGCCGCCATGCTCCAGCACCAAAATCTCCGACAACCCCCGGATCGCCTTTGCCTTCTGCGGCGACAAGCCGCACGGGCGGATGATGGCCTGGATCTCCTCGACCGGCACCTGCGCCATCGCCGCCGGCCCCGACGCCCGGGCGAACAGCGCCGGGGTTACCTCGTTGACCCGCTTGTCGGTGCATTGGGCCGACAGCAACACCGCGACCAGCAACGTGTACGCATCCCGATGGTCCAGCGGGATCGGCGGATGCGGATAAAGCTCGGCAAGTCGGGTGCCGACGAGGTCGGCGCGCTGCTGTCGGGTCATCACCCGAGAAAGGGCGCCGCTCCCCGCGCTGGCAAGTGCCGCGCACCGCCCGGGGTCGATCCCTCATCCGGGCCCGCACGCATTGCGTCGGCGCCGTTGTCGCCCACATTGCCGGCCGCACCACCAACCTCCGGCGCACACCATCACCATGACCATCTCCTCCTCCAGCAGCGCGCTGACCTCGTCACCCGGTACTCAATACGCCGATGTGGCTCGTGCCAACAAGGACAGCGGCGACATCGCCCGGGCCCGCCAGAGCCGAGACTCCACGGCCGAACAACAGGCGGTCGCCGCGCTGCGCCGCGACGCGCCCGGCCCGGCCGGCCGCGACTCGGAGAATTCGGAGCGCGTGCAGCAACCCGCCCGCGAGCGCGTCACCGTGGGCGCGAACCTCGACGTGCAGGCCTGACTGTATTTGACTCGGTTGGACGCCGGACCCGGAAAAACCGGCACGGCCACGCCGGGTGCGAGCCCGATCGCACCGCTTCCCGATCGCAGAAGCGCTCCGCTCAGGGAGTGGCCTTCTGCGCCGGCTTCCATTCGGCGGCGAACTGCTCCGCCAGCGCCGCGAGCGAACCGGTGATCTTCTCGGCCTTCGCGGTGTAGCCGCAGTCCTGCGCCACCCACGTGGCCACCGGGATCTTCGTGAGCGTCTGCAGCGGGCGCACGGGCTGGGCCGGCTCCCAGAGCTGGAGGTCGAGCACGAAGAGAAAACCCGTGCGGGAGACCTGGTTGAGGTTGGCCGAGATCTCGACCACGGGAATGTCCGGCGCGCGTTCGAGCATCGGCGGCGGCACGATGCCCACGCCCGCGTTCTCCAGGGCCTTGCGCACGGTTTCGGTGAGGCCCGACTCCGTCAGCCCCAGCTTGGCCCCGTCGGGCGAGAGGCCGCGCACGCGCAGCCCCACCGAGGGCAGATTCTGCAGCGAACTCATCGAAGCCGGCTGCGCCATGATCGCGACGGCGCCGCACAGGCACCACATCCAGATTGCTCGGAACACGTTCATCTCGAAAAACGGTCGCCCGCTCACGGCGCCTCGGGGACGAGCCAGTCCATGCGCACCGAGCCCCGGCCGTCGGTCGCAAGCAGGCGTACCAGATGCCCGAGCACGGGACGCATCTCGGCCTCGAATTGCCACGGCGGGTTGAGGATCGCCAGCCCGCAGCCGCCCATGCCGGTCTCGGGCTCCGCCTGCTGTACCCGAAATTCGATCACCAAGGTCGGCGCGAGCCGGCGTTCGCGCAGCGCCAGGAACAGCGGAGCGGTCGACGCCCGGGCGGTGAGCGGGTACCACACGGCGAAGACCGCGGCCGGGCTGCGGCCGATCCCCTGCTCGACCGCCTTGGCCACCTGCTTCATCTCGTCGGCCGCCTCGAACGGCGGGTCGATCAACACCAGCGCGCGTTTCTCCGGCGGGGGCAGCATCGCCCGCGGCGCCACATAGCCGTCCATCGCGTGCACCCGCACCCGGCGCCGCCCGGCACATTCGCGCTCGAGGGCGGCGGCCTCCTCCGGCTGCGCCTCGCAGAAGGCGCAGCGGTCGTCGGGGCGGGCCATGGCCTCGGCGAGCAGCGGCGAACCGGGATAGAGACGCAGCGTCGCGTCGTCGGCGCCGGCGCGGCGGTTGTATTCACGCACCGCGGCCACATAGTCCGCCAGCGCCGGGGGCAGATCCGCCGCCGCCCACAAGCGCCCGATGCCTTCCGGCCATTCGGGCGTGCGCCCGCCGAGATCGGCGCGGGCGAGATCGTAGCGGCCGCGACCGGCATGGGTGTCGAGAAAGAGGAACGGCTTGGGCTTGCGCTGCATCGCGCGCACGAGTTCGCGCACCACCACGTGCTTGAAGACGTCGGCGAAGTTGCCCGCGTGGAACGCGTGCCGGTAGTTCATTGCAGGGCACAGCCGGGCGGCACCGGCACCTTCACCACGGTTTTCCGCACCAGCACCGGAGCGTTGCCGCTTCGCAGGCAGGGCATGTGGCCGTCGGGGGGGAACAGGAACGCCAGATCGCCGGGCACCAGCCGCAGCCGCGAGGCGAAATCGGTGTCGCCGTAGCGGACGATGTCCTTGTCCGGGACGTAGTCGACGGCGACGCGCAACCGGTCGACCGGCAGCACCTCGATCGCCTCCTCGCCCTCGGCGAGGGCCTGCACGTCGATGTAGCGGCGGTGCGACTCGAAGAAGCAGTCCTCCCGCGCGCGGGTGAGATAGACCGACTCCATGGCGTAGACACCGTCGCGCAGCTCGATGCGGCGGGTTTCCCCCTCGGCCATCGCATGCAGGCGGGTGTACTCCGCGGTGCCCTTGGTGAAGCAGTGCCGCAGATATTCGAACGCTTCCGCGAACATCGGGAGTTCGCGGAACAGTTCACAAAGATCGCCGTAGGATCCGAAAGCCGCCATGGTGGGGGCACACGTTCGGAGACCCCGCGTGCGGTACAAGCTTTTTCCGGCCGCGCCGGCCACGGCGGTGCGACGAAACTTTCGCTCGCCCGCCACCTTTCCCTTCGCTGAGAGTCCGCCCCGCATGAACGTCGAGATCGCATTCTGGAAACGCACTGAAGAAGAGGGCAAGCGGCAGGTGCGCCTGCGCGTCTTCGGCGGCAAGGTCGTCTGGGAATGCCAGCCCGCACGTTTCGAGCCCTGGGTGCCCTACACCACCCCCGACGAGGACGACTGGGCGAAGGTCATCGCCGAGGCCCGGAAACGCGCGCCGCGCCGCGTCATCCACGACAAGGTTCTCGCCCTCATCCTGCGGCGCGGCCGGCCCGAAGGCAGCGCGGGCTAGCCCCGCCGCGCCTCCGGTCTCCAGATAATTCAGACAAAGCTCCGGCACCGCCGCCAGACGAGCAGGAACGACGGCGCGAAGTCCTCCGGCCGGTCCCGCGTCCACGCGTCGAGCTGCGACGGCGAGAACCACTGCAGTTCGGCGATCTCGTCGGGATGCGCGACGACGGCCCCGTCGTGGCGGCAAAGGTAGACCCAGACGAACTCCCGGCCGGTCTCCTCGCAGGCCTCGATCCGGGCAATCCGTTCCGGCGCCTCGGTCACGAACACGCCCAGCTCCTCGCCAAGTTCGCGCACCATGGCGGTGTCGTAGTCCTCGCCCCGATCGACGTGCCCCGAGGCCGAGGCCGCCCACTGGTTGGGGTACATGTCCTTCGACGCGGAGCGCTTCTGCATCAGAATTCGACCCGAGGAATCAACTACCAGCGCGTGCACCGCCCGGTGGAGCAACCCCTGCGCGTGCACCTCGTGGCGCAGGCCCGCGCCGACCACCCGGTCCTTCTCGTCGACCACATCAAACCATTCCTCATGCGTCATGCGGGAGTGTCTAGTCGCCCGGACCTGCGGCGCAATCCCGCTGCGCCGATACCACGCGACGCCCCCGCTTCTTGCCGTACAGAAACACCGCCTCGGGCCGAAGAATGGGAGGACCGCCCATGCCACACCTCGCCGTTCCTCCGCGCCTCCCGCCGTCGCCCGGGGCGCTCGCCGACCTGCTGCACACGCTGGTGCTGCTGTGCCTCGCGTTGGCGCCGGCGGTCGGCTGGACCCAGCTGCCGCCTTTGCGGGGCCCGGCGCCGGGGTTGTGCGAAGCCGGAGCCCCCGATTTCACCGTCCATGCCCCCGCCGCGATCGGGCTGAGCACGGCACCGAGCGACCTGCATCGGCTCCCCGACGGGCGCATCCTCGCCCTGGCGGGACGAGAAATCGCGATGGGCGACGGCACCCGCTGGGAAGTCATTCGCCTCTCGCCGGACGAACAAGCACCGATCGCCCCGATGCTGATCGTCGACGATCAGGGGCGCCTGTACAGCAGCGCCGACGGCCATTTCGTCCGCATCGAATTCGGGGCCGACGGCTACTGGCATCGCGTGCCGCTGGCACCGATTCCCGACGGCGCCGACTCGTGCACCTCCGCCGAACGCTTCGGCGACCGCTGGCTATGGCACGCCAACACCAGCACCATCATCGACTGGAAGCCCGGCCAGCCGCCGACCACGCTCGGAACCATCACCGATCTCGAGCGCCTGTTCCTGCTCGGAGAAACCATCTATGCGAGCAACCGCGCCGACGCCTCCTTCTGGCGCGTCGCAACGGACCGGCTGGAGCCGGTCGTGACCGCGGAGCAGACCGACATCAGCCTCGTCGTCACCAGCGGGACCACCCTTGCCAGCTCCGGCCTGCAGCTGGTCGGCACCCATGCGCACGGGCTCCAACGCTTCAACGGCAGCGAACTCCACCCGTTCCTCTCCAGCGGGCCGCTCTCGGGCTCGGCGCGGATCAACGACCTGTGCGAAGCCGGACCGGGCATCCAGGCGGCGGCGGTGAACAATCTCGGTATCGTGCTGTTCGATTCACACGGGCGGTTGGTGCAGATGCTCGACCGGTCGCTGGACCACCGCATCGCCCGCGTGCGAAAGCTCCTGCCCTCCCCGCAAGGCTCGATGTGGGCGCTGCTCAACGACGGCGTGGCCCGGGTTTCGTTCCCCTCGCCGCTCACCTCCTTCGAGTCGCTCGTCGCGACCGGTCTGGTCTACGCCCGCCCCTGTCGTTTCGAAGGCCGGCTTTGGTTGCTCTCCGACGGGCAGGCCCAGCGGGGCATCTACGACCACGACGGCCGCCTGATCCGCTTCGAAGTCGACAGCCCGCCCGAGCAGACGCTCTGCGGGCTCTCCAGCGAGACCGGCGACCTGCTCGCCTCCGCCCGCGACGGCATCCACCGCCGCACCGCCGCCGGCTGGGAAATGGTGGCCCCGGGCGTGCGCAACGCCCACCTCTGCCAATTCCCCGACGCCGACGGCCGCTGGAGCTTCTTCGCCGAGGCCTCCGTCGGATGGATACGACGGGCGGCCGACGGCACCTACGAGACGCACCGCCAGGAGGAGCCCGGCACCGGCAATGTGTACGGCGCCATCGGCGACCGCCACGGTGCGCTGTGGGCGGAGCTGGGCACGGCACGCCTGGGCCGTTTCACCCGCGACGGGGCGGAGGGCGAGGTCCGGTACTTCGGCCTCGCCGACGGCCTCGTCGGCGGTTGGTCCCAGCTCTGGCTGCTCGACGGCGAGATCCGCGTGACCGCGGGCAACCAGGTGCTCCGTTTCGATCCGCAGACCCGGCGTTTCCAACCCGACGAGGACTTGCTCCGCCACGTCCCCCAGGCGGCCGACGTGGTCGGGCGCCCGGCCATCGACAGCGAGGGCCGGCTCTGGCTGGCGACCACCGACCGGCTTCTGGTCTTCGCACAACACAACCAACGCTTCCGCCTGCTGGGCGAGGAACAGTTCCCGAGCGGACTGGTGCCGCTCTACATCGACGCCGAGGCGGGCGGCGTGGTCTGGCTGCACCGCCGCCAGAACCTCGCCCGTTTCGATCCCGCCGTGCCCCGCCCCCGGCCGAGCACGCCGCGCGCACTCATCACCTCCGTGCAGCTCACCAACAGCAACCGCTCGCTCTTCCTGCCGGGAAGCCGCCTCCCGTCGCTGAAATTCGACGACAACTCGCTCGTCGTCCATTTCGCCGCCCTCGACGCGCCGCCGGGGCAGACCGTCACCTTCGAGTTCCGGCTCCAGGGCGGCGGCGGCGACTGGGTGGACAACGGCGTCACCGGCTGGGCCCAATTCAACCAGCTCAAGGAGGGCGACTACACCCTCCAGCTCCGCCCGGTCGCCCAGGGTTCGCCCGGGGAGCCGGTCGAGCTGCGCTTCAAGGTCGATCCGCCCTGGTTCCGCACCCGCGCGGCCTATGCGGCGTATTCAGCCGGTGCGATCGCCCTCATCGGTCTGGTCGGCTGGTACAGCGGTTGGCGGGCGCGCCGCGACAAGGCGAAGCTCGCCCGTCTGGTCGCCCTGCGCACGCACGAGCTCGACGCCGCGAACCGCCGGCTCGAGACCACGATCGAGTCGACCCGGAGCCAGGCCGAGGCCCTGCGGCTCGGCGAGGAACGCTTCCGCCAGCTCAGCACCGAGCTGGAAAGGCGGGTACGGGAACGCACCGAGGCCCTCGTCCGCGCGAACCAGCAGCTCGTCGCGGGCAACCAGGAGCTCGAGTCGTTCTCCTACTCCATCTCGCACGACCTGCGCGCCCCGCTGCGCAACATCAACGGTTTCATCGACCTGCTCCAACGCCGGACCCGCGGCCAGCTCGATGCGGAGAGCGTGCGCTTCTTCCGCATCATCTCGACGGAGACGATCCGCCTCAGCCAGCTGATCGACAGTCTGCTCGCCTTCGCCCGCCTCAACCGCGCCGAGCTGCGCACCGAGCGCGTCTCGATCTCGGCGGTGGTCACCCAGGTGATCGCCGAGCTGCGCCCCGAGTTCGAAAACCGGCTCGTCGACTGGAGAATCGGAATGCTGCCCACTGTCGTGGGCGACGCCGCCCTGCTCCGCCAGGTGATCGCCAATCTGCTCAACAACGCCATCAAGTTCACCCGGCCCCGCTCCCCCGCGATCATCGAGATCGGCGCCCGGCCCTTCGACGACGCCCACCTCCAGGAGCACATCCTCTTCGTGCGCGACAACGGCGTGGGCTTCGACGCGAAATATTCCGCGAAACTGTTCGGCGTCTTCCAGCGCCTGCACCACACGCGCGACTTCGAAGGCACCGGCATCGGTCTGGCCAACGCCAAGCGCATCGTCCTGCGCCACGGGGGCCGCATGTGGGCCGAAGGCATGCCCGGCGAAGGCGCCACGTTCTTCTTCTCCCTGCCCGTGCGCGGCCCGGCGGTAGCGCCGGAACTGGAGCCCTCGGCCGACGCCGAGTAGGCGCGACACTTTCACGCGGCGCGGGGCCCCGCGCCGCCCTGGTCATTTCCGGCTGGCCCATTCCGCGCTTCGCGGTTGAAACAGACGGTTTCCGCTTCCCTCCTCCGCCATGGCCAAAATCGAAATTGCGAAAGTCGCCGACGTTCTCCGGCAAAACGAACTCGAGCCCGCTGTGATGCGTCGCATCCTTGAGCAGATCAACAAGATCACCGAGGAGGCCGCCGCCGAAGAAGAGGAGAAACCGCCGGCGCAAAAAAAGCAGTTCGTGATCCTCGTCTCCGACCCGGATGGCAAGATGCCCGAACACGAACTCGCCGGCTGGGTGCTCCAGATCCCCGAGGAGGCCAGCTCGCTCTCGCTGATGGAGCGCGTGCACAAGGCCGCCTACGATTTCAACTCCACCCGCCGCGGTCGCAAACTCCCGGTCGAGACCATCGGCGAAGCCCTCGAAAGCGTGCCCGCCAAGGCATTCAAGGAAGTCGAGGTCTGGGTGAAGACGAAGACTCCGGTGCTCGTCCTCAACACGGACAACAAACTGCCCAAGGACGGCCCGACCCCGGAGTGAGCCGCGCTGCGGCCTCGCGGTTGCCCGCTGGCCTATTTCTTGCGGTCTCCTAGCGTTCACTCTGCCGCATGGGAGCCAACGACAACTACACCAACGACGACGACTCCGCCACGGGCCTGCCGTGGATCAAGGAGTTCGTCGGCCGGTACGTGACGTTTCCGGCCTACTGCCGCACCACCTCCTTCGAGCGGGTCACCCGCGATTTCCATACCGAGATCCACCGCATCGAGGAGCTTTGCGGGCGCTTTTCCCCCGACGACTTCGTGCGGCGCGTCACGGTCGACCCGATCATCGGCCTCGAGGACGACGAACGCCACTGGTCGGCGGCGATGGTCGTCGAACACGTGGTGCTCGTGGGGGAAGCGATCGGTCGCACCATCGTCTTCCTCAGCCGCGACCAGGAGCCGCCGCAGCCCTTTGCCCGCGAAACCGTGCGCCCCCGCGGCGCCAAGGGCGTCGAGATCCTGCCCGCGTTGCGCGCGCTCGCCCTCGACTACCCCAGGATCGTCGAGGGGGAACTGGGCCCCGGACGCGCCTGCAGCCATGCCCATCCGATCTTCGGCGAGCTCGACCTGCACCGCTGGCACTGCCTCAGCGTCGCCCATCTTCGGGTACACCGGCGGCAGCTCCACGAGATTCGCCGCCGCCTCACCGCCGGGGCGAGACGCGGGGGCCTGCTCGGCGCCTTGCTGCTCGATCCCGCCGCCGAAATGGACCCGCAGGCCTGAGGCCTGACGATGCAGCCCCCACCGCGAAACGCGTTTTGCCCCGGACGGGAAGAAACAGGGCTGTTTCCTAGGAGACGAGAGTCGAGCGTCGAGTGGCGAGCGCCAATCCAATCGTGAACAAGGCGATTGCCCGAGGGGGCTCTCGATCCGCCTCCGAAACTCCGGCCCTCGACGCTCGTCCCTCGTCGCTCACCTCTCGACTGCATCATCACGTCGCCCACGGCCGCCGAGGCCGGGGCGCGATTCCGCAGCCACGGTGAAGCACCGCCAGCGCCGCACGGCACTGCGGCGTTCCGCGTTCAGAGCTCCGGCGCCGCGGGCTTCTTCAGCTCGGCGTTATGGCGGATGTCCTCGCCCTTCTCCAGATAGACCATCTCCTCGGCGATGTTCGTGGCGTGGTCGGCGATGCGTTCGATCGACTTGGCGATGAACATCAGCTCGAGGGCCCGCGAGATCGTATCCGGCTTTTCCACCATGTAGCTGGAGAGCTCGCGATAGATCTGCTTGTTGAGGTCGTCGACCTCCTGGTCGCGGCGGATCACCAGCAGCGCCTTCTCGTGGTCGTGGTGGAGGAAACAGTCGAGCGCGTCGCGCAGCATCGCCAGCGCGATCTCCGCCATGCGCGGCAGGCCGATCAACGGCTTGACCGGCGGCTCCGCGGCGAGGCGGATCGCTCGTTTGGCGATGTTGTTGGCCTCGTCGCCCACCCGCTCGAGATCATGCCCGGCCTTCATGCCCACGACCACCAGACGCAGGTCCGTGGCGATCGGGTTGCGCAGCGACATGTAGCGCATGCCCTCCTCGTCGATGAGCACCTCGAAATGGTCGAGGGTGTCGTCGCCCGAGCGCACCTGCCGCGCCAGGTCGGGGTCGGCCTCGACGACCGCACGCACCGCCATGCGGACCTGCTCGATGGCCTTCTCGCCCATCTGCACGAGATGGGTGCGGAGCGTATCCAGTTCGGAATCGAAAAAACGTTTCATGCGCGAAAATGTTCGGGTTCGGGGATCGGGGCCGACACGGGGCGGGCTCAACCGAAACGACCGGACACGTAGGCCTCGGTCTGGGGGTTGTCGGGGTTCATGAAGATCTTCTGGGTGTCGGCGAATTCGATCAGTTTGCCCAGATAAAAGAAGGCGGTGCGGTCGGAAACACGCGCCGCCTGCTGCATGTTGTGCGTGACGATCACGATCGTGTAGTGGTTCTTGAGCTCGTGGATGAGCTCCTCGACCTTCGCGGTGGCCACCGGGTCGAGCGCCGAACAGGGCTCGTCCATGAGGATGACATCCGGCTCCACGGCGATCGCGCGGGCGATGCACAGGCGCTGCTGCTGGCCGCCCGAAAGGCCCATGCCGCTGTCATGCAGGCGGTCCTTGACCTCGTCCCACAGCGCGGCGCCGCGCAGGCTCTTTTCGACGATCTCGTCGAGCTTCGACTTCTGCTTGATGCCGTGCAGACGCAGGCCGAAGGCGATGTTCTCGTAGATCGACTTGGGGAACGGGTTCGATTTCTGGAACACCATTCCCACGCGCTTGCGCAGCTCGATCACGTCGACCCGCGGGTCGTAGACGTTGATGCCGTCGATGCGGATCTCGCCGCCGCCGATGCGGGCGACGTCGACCAGGTCGTTCATGCGGTTGAGGCAGCGCAGCAGCGTGGTCTTGCCGCAGCCCGACGGACCGATGAAGGCGGTGACCTGCTGCTCGGGGATGTTCAACGACACGTCGAAGAGCGCCTGCTTGTCGCCATAGAAAAAGTTCAGCTTCTCGATCTCGACGATCGGCTCGAAGGCGGGCGCCGCCGCGCTCGGCGGAGGCACGGTCGGAACGGCGGGCGAAATGGGGGCGGTGGGCATGGCGGAAGAAATCGAGGGTTACCAGCGGTACTGTTTGCGCAACCGGGCGCGCAGCAGGATCGCCGTGAGGGCGATGGCGGCGACGGTGAAGAGGAAGACGAACGCGGTGCCGTACTGCACGTCGCGGGTGTAGTCGTTCTGCGGGATCTTCGAGGCGACGACGTAGATGTGGTACGGCAGCGCCATCACGCCCTGGAAGAAGAAGTCGGTCCACTTCTCGACCTGCCAGGGCATCTGGTCGCGCACCACGTAGGCGGCGGTGAACATGATCGGCGCGGTCTCGCCGGCCACGCGGGCGATCGCCAGCACCGAGGAGGTGAGGATGCCGGGCATCGCGTACGGCAGCACGTTGGTGCGGATCGTCTGGAACTTCGTCGCGCCCAGCGCGAGCGCGCCCTCGCGGTAGCCCTTCGGCACGGTGCGCAGGGCCTCCTCGCTGGCGGTGATGACGATCGGCAGCACCATGAAGGCGAGCGTGAACCAGCCGGCCAGCAGCGAGACGTTCCAGTTCAACGCGATCACGAACAGGCCGAAGCCGAACAGGCCGAACACGATCGACGGCACGCCGGCCAGATTCGCGATCGAGAGCCGCACCATGCGGATGAACGGACCGTCCTTGGCGTATTCGCTCAGGTAGATCGCGCTGCACACGCCGAGCACCAGCGCGATGACCATCGAGCCGAGCACCAGCAGCACGGTGCCGACGATGTTGGGCATGATGCCGCCGGCCGAATACACGTAGGACTCGATCCGCACGCCCTTGAGCTTCTCGGCGTTCGCGGCCTTGAAGACGCGGTATTCGCGGTCGCCCATCTTGTGCGCGACCCCGTCGAGGTGGAACACGTAGAGCGTCTCGGGCGCCTCGGTCAGGAACGGCACGTTGACGAACGGCGCCGAGGTCTGGAAGACGACCCGGCCGCCCTTCCAGCCGATGTCGACAAAGATCGCCGCCGCGGCCAGCAGCACCCCGTAGGTGCCGAGGCGCAGACCGAGGAAAAAGAGGCGTTCCCAGCGCGCGGCCCAGGAGGGCTGGCGCAGGATCGAACGACGGGCGGGAAAATCGTGGCGCGGACTCATGGGTCGGAGGTCAGCTCTGCGGGAGACGGTAGCGGCGCACGATCTTCTGGGCGCCGTAGTTGATGCCGAGCGAAAGCAGGAAGAGCAGGCAACCGACCATGAACAGCGCGCGATAGTGCAGGCTGCCCCGCACCACCTCGCCCATCTCCTGGGCGACGATGCCCGTCATCGTGTGCACCGGCTGGAAGATCGCGCCGACGCCCGCCGACATGTCCGGCATGGCGATACGGTTGCCCGCGCAGAGCAGCACCACCATCGTCTCGCCGATCACGCGGCCGAAACCGAGCAGGATCGCCGCGGTGATGCCCGAGAGCGCGGCGGGCAGGATGATGCGCACCACGGTCTGCATGCGCGTGGCGCCCAGGGCCAACGAAGCCTCGCGCAGCGCCTTGGGCACGTTCTGGAGGGCGTCCTCGGCGAGGGTGAAAATGGTGGGGATCGCCATCAGCGCGAGCAACGCCGCGGCGGTGAAGGCGTTGAGGCGTTCCTGCATCGGGAAACCGGGCACCCAGGCGAGCTCCGGCTGCTGGGAGAGCCAGCGCATCGTCTCGCCGAGCATCGCGATGCCGAAGAAGCCGAGCACGACGCTCGGGATGGCCGAGATGAACTCGACGTAGGGCTTGATGAACTTCTGCTCCGCGGGCCGCGCGACCTGGTTGACGTAGAGCGCCGCGCAGACCCCGAGCGGAATCGCGATCGCCAGCGCGACGAAGGAGATGAAGACGGAGCCGACAAACAACGGCAGCACGCCATACCAATCCTGCCAGAAGCTCGCGGTGATCCATTCCTGCCCGAAGAGGAAGGCGTGGAACGAGCGCCACATCGAGACCGGCTCGTCGTAGCGCCACGCGGCCATCTCCGCCTCGACCTCGGGCAAGGTGGCGACGAAGCCGTGCAGGCGGGAACGCAGTTTCGCCAACTGCCGGTCGACCGCACGGATCCCGGAGGCCGGCAGCTTGCCGGCGACATCGACCAGCTCGGCCGAGAGCGCCCGGTTGGCGGCACGCACCTCGGGCAGGCGCCCGGTCAACAGGTGGATCTCGGCGCTGAAATCGACTTGTTCAACAACCACCGCGGCAGCCTGAGCCTTCAGGTCGGCCGAGCGGTCCGAGTCGGCCGAGGCACTGCCGGCCAGCAGATTGGCGCGGACTTCCTCCATGTCCTGGGAGACCTTCTCGCGCTCTTTCAGGGAGGTCGCGTGGTCGGTCATCTCCGACAGGATGTCGCGCAGCGGGGAAACTGCGTCGGCGATGCGCTCGTCGAGCGCGTCGATCGCGGCGAGCCCAACCTCGATTTCCGGATACTGCAGGCCCTGCGCCTGGAGCTCGACGAACCAGGCCTGGCGCGCCGCGGCGAGCTGCCGGGTGATGGCGCTGTAGGCATCGGTCTCCTCGCGCAGGATATCGACGTATTCGAGCCCGGCCTGGCGGTAGGTCTCGAGGTTGCGACGGTTGCCGGGCATGAAGCCCGCGGCCTCGCGAAAAAGGGTGAAGACGATCAGCACCAGCACCACGATCGAGAGCGCGGCGTTGCCTTCGAAGAACTGCTTGATCCACCAGTCGCGATTGCGGCCGAACAACCGGAACTTGCCCGGAGCGAGCAGCTGCTTGCGCACGGAATGCGAGTGCGAGACGGGGGCGGATTCTGGTGGCGGTTCGGTGGCCATGGAGCGGCGAAAGAAAACGAGAGACGGAGAATCGGGAGGGAGACGGACAAGGCCCTCAACAAAAACCCGGAGGGCGAAGAGAATGCCCTCCGGGCGGAGAACGGAAGCACTTTTGCGGCAGATCCCGGTGCTCCCGGCGACACGGTGCGCCGGGATCCGATCACCGGGTCTGCCACAAACAGAGGTTATTTCACCGGCACGAACCCGACCTGGGCGACGATCGCCTGCCCCTCGTCGCCGAGGAGGAAGTCGATGAAGTCGGCCGGCAGGCCCGACGGCTCGCCGTTGGTGTAGAAGAAGGTCGGACGGGCGTAGGGATATTTCTTGGCCAGCACGGACTCCTTGGTCGGGAAGCCGACCGTGCCGTCCTTGGCGAGAACACCGACGACCTTGATGCCGGGCGCCTTGATGTAGGCGAGACCCACATAGCCGATGCCGTTGGGGTTGTTGGCCACTTCGGCGGCGATCTGCTCGTTGCCGGCCATCTTCTGCGAGGAGGAGGCGTAGTCGCGCTTCTTCATCGCGAGCTCCTTCCAGTCCGAATAGGTGCCGGAGGAGGTGTTGCGGGTGTAGATCGAGAACTTGCCGGGGGTGCCGCCGACGGCGCTCCAGTCGGTCACGTCGCCGGTGAAGATCTGCTCGACCTGGCGGACGGTGAGCTGGGAGATCGGATTGTTCTCGTTCACGATCAGGGCGATGCCGTCATAGCAGACGATCGTGGGCTTCATGCTCACGCCCTTGGCCATGGCGGCGGAGAGCTCGGTGGGCTTGGCGCGGCGCGAGGCCATGCCGATGTCGGCGGTGCTGTCGATGATCGCGGCGATGCCGGTGGTCGAGCCTTCGGCGGCGATCTCGAAGGCCACTTCCGGGTGCTGGGCCTTGAAGGCCTCGGCGGCCTGGGGCACGAGCTTGGCGCCGAGAGTATCCGAACCCTTGATGACGAGCTTGTCGGCGGCGGCGAGCGAGCCGGCCAGGAGCGCGGCGGAAACGAGTGCGGTGAGTGTCTTCTTCATGATGGAGTATTGCGGTGTGTTGGGTGCTCGGCGTGGCCTCAGAACTTGGTCACGAGGTCGAGCTGGAGGATACTGGATTTGTCGAGACCGGCGACCGAGTGCTTGAGGCTCTTCTGCACGTCCCAGGTGTAGAGATAGGTGACGCCGACCGAGGCGAAGGAGGTCACGTTGTAGCTGCCGCCGAGCTTCAGGCCCTGCTGGTTCATGTTGCCGAAACCGAAGTCGGAGTCGCTGAGGTTCGGGTCGAGCGAACCGATGCCGATGCGGCGGTAGTCGAGCTTCACGCTCCAGTCACCCTGCTCCTTGCCCTTGCCCTTGGCGTAACCGACGCCAAGCAACCAGGCCACCGCGCCGTCGCTGTAGCTGTCGCTCAGGCCGTAGACGTCGTGCACGCGGGTGTCGGCGTCGAAGTTGTAGGAGCTGTCCCAGTAGATGCTGAGGGTGTTGCCACCGACGTTGGGGATCTTGACCGAGCCGGAGAACGTCGCGATCGACAGGCCCTTGGTGCGGCCATCGAAAGCGGTCTCGTTGTTGTTACCGGCGATCGAGGCGTTGTTGTAGAACATGTAGCCGGGGGCCACCGTGAGGCTCACGCCGTTGGAGAGCTTGTTGGTGTAGACCAGCTGCTGGGCGAACAGGAAGCTGTCGCGGAAGGCCGGGCCGGTGCCCTTGGTCTCGTCGTTGTCGTCCATGACGAACTGACCGGCGCGGAACTGGAGGCTGCCCTCGGAAATGCCGAAGTCGTAGGTCTCGCTCAGGCCCTGCGGGTTGATGTCGCCGTCCCAGACGAGATCCGTGGTCTGGAAGGGGTTCTTGAACTTGCCGCCGACGAAGGAGAGCTGGCTATTGGCCTGGTAGGAGACGTAGGCGCGGGCGAGGTAAATGTTGTAGTCGGCATTGCCGTTCTCGAACGTTTGGTTGCCCGAGTCGGCGGCGTTGGCGGTCTCGAGGGCGAAACCCGCGCCCCAGCCGCCGGCGAGCTTGGCGTCGCCGTTGAAGCGGAAGCGGAAACGCTCGCGATTGCGGTCCTTCGAGACGCCGCTGCCCTGGCTGGTCTTGGCGTCGTACTGATGGCGAAGGCGCACATCGCCGCTGAGTTTGAACTCGGAGATATGCGAGCCGAGGCTGAGCTTGCCGGCCGAGGTGCCGCTCACGAATTCCTTCGTCAGCTCGGCGCGGACTTCTTCGGCCTCCTGGTCGTTGAGCACGCCCTTCTTGACGAGGACGTCGATCAAGGCGGCGGAATCCTGGGCCACCGCGGTGGCGCTGAGCGCGACGCTGCCGAGAACGGCGAGCAAAGCAGTCTGTAGTTTGGACATGTTTAGTATCGGTATCGTGGTTGGGAGCGCACCCGTTCCGGCCTGTGCCGGCGGTGACGTGCCACGACCCTACCAACCGATTGTTACAGTCCCGTGACGGCCGTGTGACATGGATGCAAAAGCACCGCCGGCCGCTCGCCAAATTGGACCCCGATTCTACACGAAGGCCCGGAAGCGTTGAGCTTCCGGGCCTCGAACCGACAAGCGGGGCGGACCAGATCGCCCCACCCTGCGCACTCAGCTTTCGAGCAGCAGATTCGTCGCGCCCGCCGGGGCCACGATGACCTTGCCGGCACTGCGCAACGTGGCCTGCAGATCGAGCAGCTTGAACAACGCCTCGGCCACCTCGGGCTCGCGCTGGATCTCGGCGAGCGCCCGCCCGATCACCATCGGCCGCACCGCCTGCGCCTCGCCGAGCCGTTGCGCAGCCCGCATGTCGGCCGAGGATTGGATCAACGCGACCTCGTTGTCGCCGGCCTGCTTCATCGCCGCCGTGACTTGGCGGAGGCGATTCACGACCTTGCGCCGGATCTCGCCGATCATGCCCTCGTCGCGGAAGGCCACCTTGCGGATATAGGTGGAGCCGAGATGAAAACCCCACTTGGCGGAGGTCGGCGTCACTTCTTCGCGCACGCGTCGCGAGAGCGCGTCGCGGTTCTCGAGCAACACCTCGAGTTTCAGATTGGAGAGCTGTTTGACGACCGCCGTGGCGACGTTGGCCTGCAGCGAGCCGAGCGGATCGGCGTTCTGGAAAAGAAACGCCTCGGGATCGCGCACGAAGCCCTCGAACCAGATGCCGACGCCCATCGGGGCGCCCTCCTCGGAGTTCACGAGCTGATTGCGCAGATACGACTGGAAGATGTGCGTGCGCACCGGATAGGCCTTGCCGAAGAACGGCAGCAGCAGCGCCTTCGGCCCGAAATGCGCGATCGGAAAAAACAGGCCGGGCCGATCGACCGTGCCGATGACCTTGCCGAAGAGCGTGTACACCAGGACCGTGCGCTCGGGCAGCGTCCGCCACAGTTGGAACAACCGACCGACCCCAAGAAGGAGCGGGCAGGCTATGAAGGTGCCGACGAAACCGATGGCGAGGGAGACTAGTAGAATCATGGCGACGAAGGGTCAGAGGGTGACGACGGTCTGCGCGGCCTTCTCGCGCAGCGGGAGGCTGGCGTTGCGCAGGTAGGAATCGAGGGCGGCACTGCCGCCGCTCGCGTGCATGGCGGCGAGGGTCTTGCCCAGCTCGGTCAAGGGTGCCGCCTCGGCGGCGGCCCGGTTCTGGGCGATCTGCACCGCCTGCTCGGCCATCTTGAGCTTCTGGTCGGCATCGGCCTTGGCCTGACTGATCGCGGCGGCGACCTGGTTTTGCGTGGTGTTGATCGAGGCCAGCGCCTCGTCGACATCGCTCGGCGGGTCGATCGTGGTGATCAGCGCCGCGTCGAGCTCGACCCCGTAGCGCGCCGCGGTCTTGCGGCAGGCCTCCTCCATGTAGCGGTTGATGCTGGAGAGGTTCTTGCGCAGATCGTTGATCGACACGCCCTCGACCGCGCCCTCGCTGCCCTCGCCCTCGAACGTGGCGATGCGGTCGCGCAGCACCGAGATGAAGTAGCCGACCACGTGTGCCGCCGGATTGGCGACACCGAAAAGGTACGCGTAGAGGTTGCGCTCGCACGGCTTCCAGCGCAGCTGCCCGGAGATCTCGACGGTGAGATTGTCCTTCGTCACCGCCTCGATGAACTGCTGGCGGATGTCCGGATCCCAGGTGATGTCCGTGGTCTGGATCGTCATGCCGACCTTGTGGAGCTTCTGCCAGGGCCACTTGAAGTACGGCCCGCCCGGCGGCACCACGCGGATGTTCGGGTAGTTGTAGCGGTCCTTCTCCTCCTCGGTGAGCAGCGCGCCGAGCAGGGGGTCGTCGCCGGTCTGCCCGGCGAGGCGTTGCACGCGCCCGAAGCTCGTGAGCACGCCGCGCTCGGTCGGGCCGATGGTGTAGACGCCGAAGACGAGCGTGGCCACGGCCGCGAGGGCGACGCCCAGCACCAGACCGACCAGAATCATGGGTAACGAAATCATGGGGATGGCGGATGTCGGGGAGACCGCACGCCGGAGGGTTCGGACCGGCGCCCGCGGCCTCGCGGACGCCGCCGACAATGCAGTTCCCCGCCCGCCCGACAAGAGCCCGACCGTCACAATTCGACGGCGTGTTTATAGAGCGGAGTCACCGAAACAACCCGCGCGCAACCGGGCGACCCCGGCCGGCCAGGCTTGCCGGCGAACTCGCCCCGGGCCAACGTCCGGCCCCATGGCCGAGCCGTTCAAGAACCTGATCAACCGGCGAACCGTCGCCGATGCCGGCACGCACCTCGCCCGCGTCTGGCCGGAATTCGACCGTGCGCGATTCGAAGGACTCGCCGGCGACGGTCTCGAAAAACTGGAGCTCAAGGCGCGCGCGCTGCAGATCGCCGCTGCGCTCGCGACGACGTTGCCGACGGATTTCGCCCACGCCTGCGACCTGGTCGAAATCGCGCTCGCGCCACCGGTGCCGATCGATGCCGACGGCGAGCCGGCCGAGCAGTCGGCCAAGGAGCGGGAGAGCGGGTTGTCCGGCATCGTGATCTGGTCGCTGGGCGAATTCGTCGCGGCCCGCGGATTGCACGATGTCCGCCGCGCCCTCGCCTGCCTCCACGCGCTCACACAGCGTTCCACCGCCGAGTTCGCCATCCGGCCCTTCATCCAACGGACCCCCGACATCGTCTTCCGCACCCTCGAAAAGTGGGTACACGATCCGAGCCCCCACGTGCGGCGCCTCGTGAGCGAAGGCAGCCGGCCACGCCTGCCGTGGGGCCTGCGCCTCCAATCGCTCGTGACCGACCCCGCGCCCACGTTGCCCCTGCTGCGGGCGTTGCAGGACGACCCGTCGGCCTACGTGCGCCGCAGCGTGGCGAATCACCTCAACGACATCGCCAAGGACCACGCCGACCTCGTCGCGGCGTGGGTGCGCGAACACCTCGTCGACGCCCCGCCCACGCGCGTCGCCCTGCTGCGGCATGCCAGCCGCACGCTCATCAAGCAGGGCCATCCCGCCACGCTGGAGGCTTGGGGGCTTGGGCGATCGCTCCGCGGGACGGCCGCGCTGAGCGTCTCCCCGCCATCGGTCCGCATCGGCCAGAGCATCGGGCTGAAACTCCGGCTGGAGTCCACCGCCCCGGTGCCCCAACCGCTGGTGGTCGACTACGCCGTGCACCACGTGCGCGCCAACGGCACCAGCTCGCCCAGGGTATTCAAAGGCTGGAAACTCACCCTCGCCCCCGGCGAGACCCGGGACCTTGCCAAGCAGCACAGCCTGCGCCCCGTGACCACGCGCCGTCTCCATCCCGGGCTCCACCGAATCGACCTGTTGATCAACGGGCAGGTCGTGGCGCACCACGACTTCACGCTCCGCGCGTCGAAGCCGACCTAGGCGGGCGGCCGTCGCCACGCGGGCCGCCGCCAACGGCGCCCGCGATTTGCCTCTTTGCGGTCCCCGATGATCCGTACTGCCCGCTATGACCGCTCCTCCAGACGCTCGGCCTCACATCGTGGTTCTCGGTGCCGGTTTCGCCGGACTGACCTTCGCGCAGAAATTCCCGCCCGGGCTCGCGCGGATCACCGTCGTCGACCGTGCCAACCACCACCTCTTCCAACCCCTGCTCTACCAGGTCGCCACGGCCGGGCTCGCGGTGCCGGACATCGCCCAACCGGTGCGTTCCATCCTCGCCGGGAAACGCGACGTGACGGTGCTGATGGACGAGGTGACCGGCTTCGATCTCGCGGCCCGCACGGTGCACCTGCGCAACGCCGACCTGCACTACGACCACCTCGTCGTCGCCCTCGGCGGCTGCACCAGCTACTTTGGCCACCCGGAATGGGAGCGGTACGCGCCCGGGCTGAAAACCATCGACGACGCGCTCCGTATCCGCCGCAACGTGCTCCACGCCTTCGAGCGTGCCGAAATGGCCGACGACCCGGCCGAACGTCAGCGTCTCATGACCATCGTCGTGATCGGTGGCGGCCCCACCGGCGTCGAACTCGCCGGCACCTTTGCCGAACTGGGCCGCCATGTGCTCGCGCGGGATTTCCGCCGGATCAACCTGGGCGCGGCCCGGGTGATTCTCATCGAGGGCAGTGCGCGCATTCTCGGCAACTATCCGCCCGCCCTGTCGGACCGGGCGCGCGCCCAGCTCGAAAGTCTCGGGGTGGCCGTGTGGCTCGGAGTGCAGGTGCGCGAAATCCGCGAGGGCGAAGTCGTGCTGCCCCATGAAACCGTGGCCGCCGCCAACATCATCTGGGCCGCCGGCGTGGCCGCCTCCCCACTCGGCTCGCAGTTGGGCGCCGAGACCGACCGGGCCGGGCGCGTGAAGGTGCTTCCCGACCTCAGCATCCCCGGGCATCCCGAGGTGCGCGTGCTCGGCGACATGATCGCCTTGACCGACCCGAACGGACAGATCGTGCCCGGGGTTTCGCCCGCGGCCATGCAGGCGGGAGCCCATGTGGCCCGGACACTCGCACAGGAGCTTCGCGCCGGCCGCCCCGCCGACACCGCACGACGAACACCGTTCGCCTATTTCGACAAGGGCACGATGGCGACGATCGGCCGTTCGCGCGCCGTCGCCAAGGTCGGGAAGCTGCAGTTCAGCGGTCTCACCGCATGGCTGGCGTGGCTGTTCATCCACCTGATCTTCCTGGTCGGCTTCCGCAACAAGCTCTCCGTCCTAATATCCTGGATCTATTCCTACCTGACGTTTCATCGCGGGGCGCGCGTGATCCATGGTTTCCCGACCGTCGATCGCCCACCGGTGAAACCCATCTGACCGCCCCCCTTGGACCGGCCTCCGCAAACCCGGGCCGAGCACGCACACGATCGGCCCGGGACTTTGCGCCGCCGCACGCGGGCCGGACAATTCGATCCGGCGGCGCCCCTTTTCGCGGGCACCGGGCGGCTGCGTTCGGCACCAGCGATACGTTTCTTGCCTCCGGCACAACTCGGAGTACCTCTCCTCGATCCGGTTCATCCCATGAAAACCCTTTCCGCGCTCCTTTTCGCAACCCTCGTCGCGGTCCCCGGCACCTCGGCCATGGACATCGCCCTCAAGGACGGACGCACACTGCGCGACGCACGCGTCCTGCGCCACGACGCCGCCACCATCACCCTGCGGCATGAGGGTGGGATCGCCCAGGTGGAGAAGACCAAGCTGCCCGAGGCGCTCCTCACGCAGTATCCGTACGACCAGACAGAGGCCGCCGCGCAGGCCGAGCGACAGGCCGCCGCGCTCCGGCAGCGACAGGAGCAGGCACGCCGTCTCCGGGAAGAACGCGCGGCACTGGCCGAACGGGCCAAGCAGGAAACCCCGCGGCCGATCGACGAACCGCTCGTGCTCGAGCCGGTGCCCGCCCGGCAACCGGCGTATGCCCCCTTCATGCCCGGCGACGCCGACCAATGGTATTTCTCAATGGCTTCGCGCGACCGCCGGCACCGGTGGAACCGCCACGACGCACGGCCCTCGCCGCCGGCGCCCGCCCCGGATGTGACGATCCACATGACGCCCGACATCGGCATGACCGCCGATGTCCACATGACCACCGACCTGCACTCGACGACCAACCTGAAGCCCGTCGCGATCGACTCCACCAGCCGCACCGTCGAGGACGAAGAATGCACCCGCCGCGGTTCCGGCCGGAACCGCCGCTCGGATCGCTTCTGAAAGGCAACAGTTCGAAGGCCGCATCGGTCGGCGTGCCGGCACGCCGGCCTGCCAGCTCACCGTTGGTGCGGGCCGTGGCGGTCTTCGGTTGGCGGCAGATGCATCATCGGCTCAGACGTGATGATGCAGACGGGAGTCGAGCGTCGAGTGGCGAGCGCCAATCCAATCGTGCACAAGGCGATTGCCCGAGGGGGCTCTCGATCTGCCTCCGAAACTCCGGCCCTCGACGCTCGTCCGTGGTCGCTCGACTCCTGAATGACTCAGGCGCCGTCGAGCATCGCGCGCACCTTCTGGAGAAACACCTCCGGCAGAAATGGCTTCGCCACGAAGTTCGCCCCATGGCGCAGCGGGGAGTTCTCGCCCAGCATCTCGTCCGAGTATCCACTGCAATACAGCACCTTCAGGTCGGGTCGCATCTCGGTGAGCCTTCTCGCCAGTTCGGCCCCGCCCATGCCGTCGGGCAGAATCATGTCGGTGACGAGGATGTCGATCTCCGCCCCCCGCTGCCGCCAAAGCTCGAGCGCCACCGGACCCGACGCCGCCTCGACCACACCGTAGCCATGGGCGACGAGAACATTGCGCATGAACCGACGCACCGCGGGTTCATCCTCGACGAGAAGAACCGCGCCCTGCCCTCTCGGGCCGGGGCGCACCCTGGCCTCGATCGGCTTCGGCGCCACCGAGTCGGGCAGCCGCGGAAGGAAGAGGCGAAAAGTCGTCCCCTCGCCCACCCGGCTGTCCACGTCGATCCACCCCTGGTGCTGTTCGACGATCGTGAAGACCGCCGCCAAGCCCAGCCCGGTTCCGCTGCCCACCGCCTTGGTGGTGAAGAACGGCTCGAAGATCTTGGGGAGATTCTCCGGCTCGATCCCCGCTCCCGTATCCGACACTGAGAGACAAACGAAACAGCCCGGCCGGGCGGCCGAGTCCGGCCTCCGAGGCACGCTGCCGAGGTCGACCCTGGCCGTCTCGAGCACCAGTCGCCCGCCCTCGGGCATCGCGTCGCGGGCGTTGACCGCGAGATTGAGGACGAGCTGCTCCATCATGCTCGGATCGGCATGGGTCGGGGCGCCATCGGCGGCCGCACGCACATCGATGGCGATGTGCTCGCCGATGAGCCGGCCGAGCATCTTCATCATGCGGCCGAGCACCTCGTTCAGGTCGAGGTCGACGGGCTGCATCGGTTGCCGGCGGCTGAAGGTCAGGAGCTGCTGGGTCAGGTTCGCCGCGCGCTCGGCCGACTGCTCGATCTCGCCGAGGGCCTCGAGCTGCGAGGAGGAGATCCCTTCCTCGAGCTGCATGAGCGCGCTGTTGCCGAGGATGATCGTGAGGAGGTTGTTGAAGTCGTGCGCGACCCCGGCGGCGAGCTGGCCGAAGGCCTCCATCTTCTGCGCCTGCCGCAACTGTTGTTCGAGCTCCCGATGCGCGGTGATGTCCTGCTCGGTCGAGACGAAGTGGGTGACCCGGCCGGCCCCGTCCTTGATCGGCGTGATCGTGGTGTCGGCATGGAAGAGCTCGCCGTTCTTCTTCCGGTTGACCAGCACCGCGTGGAAGATCTCGCCCGCGAGAATAGTGTCCCAAAGCTCCTTGTAGAAATCGTCGTCGTGCCGCCCCGAACGCAGCAGGCTGGGCTGCCGGCCGAGCACATCGCCGGGCTCGTAGCCGGTGAGCACCGTGAACGCGGGATTGATGTATTCAATCCTCCCCTCGCAATCGGTGATCAGCACGGACTCCGCCGTCTGCTCCACCACCCGCGACAGCTTGAGCAGCCGTTCCTCGCTGCGCCGACGCTCGGTGATGTCGTGGAAACTCCAGACGCGCCCGACGGGCACGCCGTCGAGCCGCCGGGGCCGCGAGGTCCGTTCGAACACCCTCCCATCCTTGAACTCGACGATGTCGAAGCTCTCCTCGTCGGGGTGGGAGTACAGTTCCCGCACCCGCCGTTTGAACGCCTCCGGATCGCTGATCTGCATCGCCCCGGTCTCGAGCACCACCGTATCCACTCCGTCCTCGAGCAACATCGTCGGCACTCGCCACATCTCGGCGAAGCGGCGGTTGAACGAGGCGATGCGACCGTCGAGATCGACCACCAGGATGCCGTCCGCGGTGGATTCGATCGTCGATTTCGCCACCGAAATCGCGTGGCGCAGTTCCGCCTCCGCACGTTTGCGCTCGGTGATGTTGCGCACGATCGCCAGGCATTCGCCCTCGAGCAGCGGCACCAGCCGGGCCTCGAAATAGCAGGTTCGCTTCGGGCAGGTGACCGAATACTCGATGCTCACCATCGCCTTTTCGATGGCCACCCGCCCCAACGCCTGGTGGAACTGCCGCGCGACCGCCTCGTCGCGGATGTCGGCCACCTTCGCCCCGAAGAACGCTCCGAGCTCGGCGAACGATCCCGCGCCGGCACCGGCCTGCAGCTCCAGCACGTTGCCCACCGCATCGAAACGGACGAGCAGGTCCGGAATTCCCTGCAACAGCGCCCGCATCTGCGAGCCGGCCTGCAACAGCTCCTGCGAGCTCAGCTCGAGCGAACGCTCCAGCATGCCCCGGGCGGAATCGGATTCGACATAGGCCGCATCCACCGAGGCGATGAAATCGCGCCACTCCGCGGGCACGAAGAAATCCGGGCCGAAATGCCGGCGCAATTGGCGGCGCAACAGACGGTGGTGGACGACGTCGCTCATGTTTCCACCAACGTCGTCAGCGACATCGTCTGGTTGTGGAGTTCGCAGCGCGCGCCGCGCACGAAGGGCGAAATCTCGCCGTAGGAATAGAAACCGGCCAGGACCGCGGCCTCGCCGAGCACCTCGCGCACGCCCTCCACCTCCTCCTCGACCCGCTGCCTGAGCACCAGCTTGCGGCCCACGCAGCTGATCAGGATCGCCAACTCCGGGGCACCAACACCGCCCGCGCCATGGCTCGCCCTCGCCGCATCGCTGGCTCCGTCGATGAGCCGGTCGAAGTTGGCCTTCATCAACCTCGCATAGGCGCCCTCCGGCACGTCCCCGGCGAAGGTCAGGCTCTGCGTGGCCTCGTCGACCGCCAAGATCGTGCGCACGACCGGCACGTCGCCGGTCTTGGTGCGGATGCTCAGCGGGAACAGCAGACCCGAGGCGGGCAGACGCTGGGCGTGCTCGCCGAGGTACCTCTTGTACAGGCCGAGCGCCGACTGGCCGTCGAACTCGTGCAGCACGTTGCCCTGCGAACGCGTGATGAGCCGCTCGGGACCGAACGGGTCCCAGCCGCCCAACGAGCCGAAACCCACCGTGAGATGCTCGCCGTAGAAGCCGAGCGCGGCCACGAGGCCGGTCTCGCAGCGCGCGCCGATCACGACCCGCGTCTGCGCGAAGCGTTCACCGTCGCCCGCCAGACCACCGGTCACCGAAACGGCCGCAGGAAGCCTCGCGGCCAAGCCCCGCACCAAGTCGCTGCCGTTCACGTTCAGCCCGTCGGAAAGGACGAATACATGCCGGAGCGGTTCCCCGGGCGCGCCATCCGCTCCCGGGACATCGAGCGGCAGCAGCGCCGCCAGCTTCTCGCCGGCCGCGTGGCTGCCGCCGCACTCCGCCAAGACCACGCTCGCGCTGCGGAACTGCGCGTCGGCGAACGCCACCGCCGTGGCCACCAGCGAACGCTCGCGCACCTCCGTGCCGAGGATCTCCCCGGCCGTCGAGCAGCCGAAAAGCAGCGCGTTCGGATACAATGCCCCGAGCCGTTCCAACGCCGGGGCCTCCGGCACCAGCAGGCTCGTGTCGCCGAACACGAGGACCAGCTCGGCGGTCTGCGCCACCGCATCGTCGCCTGCACGCCGGGGCTCGCTCCATCCCGTCCCCTTCCAGAGTCGCTGCTCGATTTTCATGGGATCAGTCGCGGTGATAGGCGACCCGGGGGAGGAAGGCGAGTTCGCGCATCCGAAAAACCGGGAACGCTCAGATTTCGTCGCGATAGAGCCGTTCGTAGGCGCCGGCCGCCCGGCTCCAGCTGAAATCCCGCTCCATGCCCCGCCGGATCAGCCCCGCCATCTTCCCGGGCTGGCGCGCGAGCACGAACGCCCGCTGCAGCGCCCAGAAGATGCCCTGCTCGCTCGGCGTGAACAGCAGCCCCGTGCCGGCCTCGGGCGCCTCCTCGAGGTCCACCACGGTGTCGGCCAGCCCGCCCACCCGGCTGCACAACGGCACCGTGCCATAACGTTGCGAATACATCTGGTTGAGCCCGCACGGCTCGAACAGCGAGGGCATGAGGAAGAAGTCGGCCCCCGCTTCCACCAGGTGCGTCATCGGCTCGTCGAGCACCCGGGCCAGCGCGATCTTGCGCGGATTGGCCTGCGCCAGCTCGAACACCGCCTGCTCGTAGTGCGGCTGGCCCATGCCCACGATGATCAGCCGGCAATCCTCCTTCTCGAACACGCTCCGGGCTCCGAGCACCAGATCCAGCCCCTTCTGCTCGGTCAACCGGCAGATCATTCCGAATACCGGGGCGGTCGTCTCCGGGTCGAACCCGCATTTGCGCAGCAGCGCCCGCCGGCATTTCGCCTTGCCCGCCAGATCGTCCACACTGTAGCGGGCCGGCAGCAGCACGTCGGTCGACGGGTTCCACACCTCGTCGTCGATGCCGTTGAGCAGTCCCACCAGGTCGGAGGCGCGGGTGGCGATCACGCCCTCCAACCCGCAGCCGTACTCGGGCGTCTGGATCTCCTTGGCGTAGGTCGGGCTCACCGTCGTCACCCGGTCGGCGAACAGCAGCCCCGCCTTCATCAGGTTGATCTGCCCGAAGAACTCGAGCCCGTCGACACTGCGGAACTCCTCCGGCAGCCCCGTCAGCCCGAACGTATCCATCGGGAACACGCCCTGGAACGCCTGGTTGTGCACCGTGAAGACCGTCTTCACCGCCAGCGTCGTGCGGTGCCGCTCCTCCGCGAGGCGCACGTACACCGGCAGCAGCGCCGTCTGCCAGTCGTGCGCGTGGACGACGTCGGCCTTCAGGTCCATCAGCCGCATCGCCTCCGCCACCGCCTTCGAGAAGAAGATGAAACGCTCGGCGTTGTCGTCGTAGTCGCGCTCCGCGGACCCGTAGGCGCCGCGCCGGTCGAAATACTCGTCGCGCTGGATGAGGTAGGTCGTATGCCGCAGCCCCACCCGGACCCGCAGCAGGTCGGCGCGCAGGTAGCGCCCGCCCACCTCGACCTGGAGCCGGTGCACGCGCTCCGCGCTGTCCGCCGCCGGATGGTCCAGGGCCGTGCGATACCCGGGCAGAAACACCGAAACCTCATGACCGGCCGCCGCGAGCGCCTTCGCCAGGCCGCCCACCGCGTCCGCCAATCCGCCCGTCTTCATGAACGGAAACAACTCGCCCGCTGCATGCACGATATTCATCGCGGGCCAAACTGAGGTTGTGCCCGGCCGGTTTCCATCCCAATTTCCGCGCCATGAAACTCTCCGGGCGTCTGCTCCAACTGCTGGGGCAACGCGACTACGTGCCGCTGTCGCTCAAGGAAATCGCGGCCACTCTCGGCCTCAAGAAACACGAGGTGCGCAAGCTCGACGCCGAGCTCCAGCAACTCCTCCAACGCGGCTCGGTCGTGCGCATCAAGGCCGACCGCTTCTGCCTGCCCGCCGATGCCGACCTCGTCACCGGCACCCTCCAGATCCGCCCCAACGGCCGCGGCATCCTCCGCCCCGAAGCCGCCGAAGGCGCCACCGCCAAACCCGAGCCCGTCGAGATCGCCTCCGAGGACACCGGCACCGCCCTGCATGGCGACCGCGTCGTCGTGCGCCTCGCCGCCGCCCCCCGCCAGCGGCGCGGCGGCCCGTCGACCGCCCCCACCGGCCGCGTCATCCGTATCCTCTCCCGCGGCCGCGACACCCTCACCGGCACCCTCCAGCGCACCCGCCAGCTCTACTGCGTCGCCCCCGACGACCCGCGCTTCTTCCGCGACGTCTACGTCGCCAATCCCGCCCAGTCCGCCCTCCAGCCCAAACCGGCGATCGGCGACAAGGTTGTCGTGCGGCTGCTCGAATGGGAGAACCGCCACGTCAACCCCGAGGGCGAGATCCTCGAGGTGCTCGGCCGCACCTTCGAGCCCCGCGCCGAGCTCGCCGCGATCTACCACAAGTACAAGCTCGAGACCGCCTTCCCCGCCGAGGTCGAGGCCGAGGTCGCCTCCCTGCCCGACACCGTGCAGCCCGCCGAGCGCAACCACCGCCTCGACCTGCGCAAGATCCCCACCTGCACCATCGACCCCGACGACGCCAAGGACTTCGACGACGCCCTGTCGTTGGAAACCGATGCCAACGGCTCCGTGCGCATCGGTGTCCACATCGCGGATGTGGGCGCCTACGTGCGCACCGGCACCGCGCTCGACCGCGAGGCCCGCCGCCGCGGCAACAGCACCTACCTGGTCGGCACCGTCGTGCCCATGCTGCCCTTCAAGCTCTCCAACGGCCTGTGCTCGCTCAAGGAGGCCGAGGACCGCCTGACCAAGAGCGTCTTCTTCACCTTCGACCGCCAGGGCCGCCTCACCGCCACCGAGTTCGCCAACACCGTCATCCGCAGCCGCAAGCGCCTCACCTACCGCCAGGCCTACGCGCTGCTCAAGGAGGACGACCTGCGCAAGATCCGCAAACTCCCGCTGCCGCCCGCCCACCAGACCGGCGCCACCGGCCGCCCGCTCTCCTCCCTGCCCGACCCGGAGCTCAAGGAGCTGCAGGCGATGATCCGCACCTTCTGGCGCATCGCCGCCAAGCTCCGCAAGGAACGCTTCCGCACCGGCGCCCTCGACCTCGACATGCCCGAGACCAAGGTCTTCGTCGACGAACAGGGCTACGCCGACCGCCTCGAGCGCATCGAGAACGACGAGAGCCACCAGCTCATCGAGGAGTTCATGCTCCTGGCCAACGAGGCCGTCGCCAAGATCACCCGACAACACCAGCTGCCCTCGGTCTACCGCGTGCACGACGACCCCGACGAGGATCGCCTGCAGGACTTCCGCGAGTTCCTCGCCACCCAGGGCGTGAAGGCCGGCGACCTCACCCAGCGCCGCGAGCTCACCCGCGTGCTCGCCCTCATCCGCACCCACCCGCAGAGCCACATCCTCCGCACCCAGCTGCTGCGCAGCCTCGCCCGCGCCTGCTACCGCGAGAAGCCCGAGGGGCACTTCGGCCTGGCCAAGAAGGACTACACCCACTTCACCTCGCCGATCCGCCGCTACTCCGACCTGGTCGTCCACCGCGTCTTCGACCACTACCTCGTGCGCCACCTCCAGCGCCCGGCCCGCCGCGGCTGGAAATTCGAATACCGCGCCGAGCACATGCCCCAGCTCGCCGAGCACCTCAGCCTCACCGAGCAGAACAGCACCGAGGCCGAGCGCGACTCGGTGAAGGTGAAGCTGCTCGAGTACTTCGAGCGCGAGATGAAGAAGAAGAAACGCACCCCGCTCGCCGCGGTCGTGCTCGAGATCCGCAACCACGGCATGTTCGTCGAACTCGTCGAGTCGCAGGCCTTCGGCTTCATCCACGTCTCCACCCTCGACGACGACTTCTACAACGTCGAGGACGGCGGCGCCGCCCTCGTCGGCCGCCGCCGCAAACGCCGCTTCACCCTCGGGCAGAAGATCGACGTCTTCGTCGAGCGGGTCGACCGCTTCAAACGCCAGATCGACTTCCGCGTCGCCTGATCCGTGGGCATTCGGTCGAGGGACGAGGAACGAGCGTCGAGGAGCCGATCACAGAGGAGATCGAGCAAAGCACTCATGATGGACGTTCGCCACCGATGGTTTGACGCTCGCCCCTCGACGCTCGCCTCTCGACCGCATCGTCACGGCTGAGCGCAGGCACCTCCCTCCCGTGGCATCGGTGCGGGAGGTCCGCGTTCAGCGTTCGCCGGCCCTCACCAGCCGCACATCGTAGACGGCGGCGGTTTGCGCGCCGGGTTGCGCGGCGAATTTCAGGGTGACGCCGCCGTCCTTCACGGCGGCGAGCACAGCCGGAGGCAGCGGATAACCGACGACCACGAACCGTCCCTCCGCATCCCCCCGTCCTGGTTCCGCGGCGACGGGCTGGTCGTCGAGCAGCACATCGAACGCCCTGCCCGTCTCCTCGCGATCATAGGTGACCAGCAACACCTGCGGGACATCGGCGGCGACCTTGAGCCGGTAGCTGAACCAGCCGCGCGCCGTGCGCCAGCGCCGGCCCCTGGTGACCCCGCTCCAGGACTGCTCCGAAGCGAACGAATGCTCGACTTCCGGTTGCTGGTCGCCGGGCGACACGTGGTCGACCGAGCGTGCATCGAGCTCGAGGCGCGCCTGCTCGTCGGCGGCGATCTGCGCGACGATGCGCGGATACGCCTCCGCTCCGGCCGTGCGCCAGTACATCATGTAGCGCGCGTCGTGGAGACGGAAGAACGGGATGAGCTCGAGCTGCGCAAACGAATCGGGCCGGATCAACGACGCCGCGGTGAACGTGAGCGGCTTGCCGGCCACCGGCACGATGCCCTCGGCGAGTGTTTCCGGATCGCCGACGAGCATCGGCGCGTGGTCGAGCGGCTCGTACGGACCGTGCGCGGCGTGGCCCATGCGGGAGTCGTCGGCCACCAGTCCATCCAGATTCTCGGTACCCGTCTTCGCGGCGAGCACGATCGGGCCGCGGAGGATCGAGACGTAGTCGGAGCCGTCGGGCAGGCGCTCGACGGTGGTTCGCATCGGCAGGTCCACCTCGATGCGGTCGCCGTCGCGCCACTCGCGTTCGAGCGCGATGTAGGTCGAAGGGATCGGGGCGAAGCGTTGGTCCTCGCCGTTGACGCGGATCCGCAGCGCACCGGCGGAAACCCACCCGGGGTGGCGCACCATCACGGCGAAACGCTGCGGCCGGTCGCAGCGGATCGTGAGCGCGCTCCGCTCCTCGTCCGGGAACGCCGTCTCCTGCCGCACGCGCACGCCCCGCCCGGCCCAGTCGACCTCGGAGGCGATGAAGAGGTTCACGAAGAGCGCATCGGCGGTGTGGGCATAGATGAACGCGCCGTACTTCCCATGGTTCTCGAGGCCGGTGCCGACGCAGCACCAGAAGCACTTCTCCGGCTGCGAGTAGACACGGTAGTGCCGCGGGCGAATCGGCGTGAAGTACACGAAGCCGCCGTGTTCGGGGTGCTGCGACGAGAGGATGTGGTTGTAGAGCGCCCGCTCGTAGGCGTCGGCGTAGCGGGCGGCGGGCTCGCTGCGGAACAGCACCTCGGCGAGCCGCAGCATGTTGTAGGTGTTGCAGGTCTCAGGCCCCTCGCGGTTCTCGACGACACCGGAGAAGTCGTCGGTCGGGTTGAAGTGCTCGCTCACGCTGTTGCCGCCGAAGGAGAGGCTGCGGTGCTCGACGACGGTGTTCCAGAAGAAGCGCGCGGCGTCGCGCCAGGAGGCGTCGCCGGCGAGCTCGGCGATGCGCGCGTAGCCGATCACCTTCGGGATCTGGGTGTTGGCGTGGAAACCGGTGAGGCGGTCCTCGTGCTGGAGCAGCGGATCGAGGATCGCGCGCTGCGAGAAGCGGCGGGCCAGACGCAGGTATTTCTCGTCGCCGGTGATCGCGTACACGTCGGCCAGCACCTCGTTCATGCCGCCGTGTTCGGCCCGCATCATGCCCTGCATCTGCTCGTCGGTGAGGTCGCGCAGGAGATGGTCGCACCAGTCGGCGAGGCGGACCAGCACGTCGCGCGCCTCGGCGTTGCGCCCGATCAACCAGGCGTCGCGCAGGCCGGCGAAGAGCTTGTGCTCGTTGTACCAGGGCACCCAGGCGCCATTGAGGGAAAAGTTCTGGAAGTTCATCTTCCCGGCCGCCACCGCATCCCAGAGTTTCCGCCCGCCGGGAATGCCGCCGACATAACCGTCGCCCTGGGCCCGTTGGCATTCGGCGAGGTCGTGCACCATCGCGTCGAGCCGCCGCCTCATTTCGGCGTCGCCCGTGTCGGCCCACATTTGCGCCACCGCGGTCAGGTAGTGGCCGGCGGTGTGGCCGTCGAGTCCGATGCTCTCCCAATTCGGATACTTCGGCGCCTTCGGTTCGAGCCCCGCCTCGAGGCGGAAGGGCGCGAGCAGGCGGTCGATATCGAGAGAGTTGAGATACTCCCGGTCGAGTTCCTGCGCCCGCCGGAACGGCCCGTCGAGCAGGCGCACCTCGGACAACGCGAAGGGCTGCACCGGCTCGCTCATCGCCGGCAGCACGAACACCGGCGGCTCGGTCGCGCCAGGCTCCGCCGCAGCGCGGGCCGCGGGCGGCACCGCGCCGAAAGCGCCCAGCAACAGGAGGGGGAGCCAAAAATCGCACTTCTGGAGGTAACGCATGATCCGAGTCTACGAGGGTTTCCGGGCGCCGCGGTCGCGGCGCGCGGGCACCTTGCCCCCGCGCGATTTGCCGAGGCAACCCGTTTTCCGCCGAAGCCACTTTACCGTTAGGGCGCACGCGTTGGAGCGCGTGCCCGTGGCTGCCAGCCGCTTCGGTTGCGCTCCGGCCGCGCGGGGGAAATCCCCGTGGCGCCGCGCCGTCTCCGCGCTTGAAGCCGCCCGCGAGATTCGCCACGGTCCCTCGCCTCGGCCACGTCCCCATAGTTCAATGGATAGAACAGCGGTTTCCTAAACCGTTGATCTGGGTTCGATTCCCGGTGGGGGCACCACTTCGGTGAGATGGCCCGACGAGTTCGAGGCCCGGCGAAGGGCGGATTCGTCTGCCGACCAGCCGGCCACGATCGCGGGTCACCGCCCTAAAACTACAGCGGCGAACGGCGGCCGGCGCGCCCCTCCCCCTCTCCGGCCCCGGGGGCCGCCCCCCGTCAGTCGCCGGCGGGCGACTCGGGATTCTCCCCGGTCGCAGCACCACCCACGCGCCGGATCCGCAGCGCCATGCCGGGCTGGCCGGGCAGCGCGATCGAGCGGCCGGCGGCGTCGGCGAAACGGTACCGGTCGAACTGCTTCACGGTGAAGATGCCGGGCACGGGAGTCGCCGTCATCGCCCAGGTATCGAGAATCTCGACGGTGAACTGCATGCCGTCGGCGAGGGCGGGGCGGGGCAGCGAAAACGCCCATTCGCTCGGCGCGGAGTGGCCGAAATAGACGAGGTAGTACTCGCCGGGGCGGCCGCCGACGTTGGGCGTCCACCATTTGTCGGCAGGCTCGATGCCGGTGGCGGGGGCGTCGGCGAGGATTTGCCCCAGGAACTCCAGACGGGCGGGGCTCTCGCCCTTCAACACCCCACCCTGCCCGAGCCAGACCAGCTCGCCGGAGTCGCCCGGTGCGGGCAGATACTCGCTGTGGCCCACGTACGTGCCGGCCACGGTACCGGCCCAGAAACGGTGCACGAGCTCGCGACCGTCGAGCTGCGCCCAACGGCGGTCGCCGCGCCCCTCGTACTCGACCTCATCGTACACGATCGGCTTGCGGTAGACGTCGCGGTAGAGCACCGCCCGGCCCGGGTCGACCACCGCGGAGCCGTTCTGGATGCTCGCATGGGTGACCCACGGGCGGTTGTGGTCGTAGATGCGCTTGCCGTTGTGGATCGAGCGCAGGTGCCCGTGGGGATCGGCGGCCTGCACCGTGCGGAAGTTGGCGTCCCATTCCGCCTCGGTCTTGGTGCGGATGAAGTCGTATTCGTTGGCGAGCGACCACCAGATGTTGCGGTAGGCGGCGAGGCGGGCGACGACATGGCGCAGATAACGCGCCTCGACCTCCGCAGGCAGATGGGTGAGCCGCCAATCGGGGTTCCCGTAGGGATGGAACAGGATGAGGTCGCACTCGATGCCGAGGTCGCGGAGCTGACCGACCCGGCGCTCGAGATGACGGAAGAACTCCGGATTGAAACGCGTGTAGTCGGGCGCCGAGGGCTCGCCGCCGAACGGAAACCGCGGCGGCGGCATCGTTTGCGCGCCGTGGCTCTGCGGCAGCACGCACATGCGCAGCTTGTTGAAGGGCGCGGCGGCGAGCGTGCGCAGCGTCTGCTCCTCGAGCCACTCGGGACGATGGGTCCAGGAATAGCAGGTGGTGCCGATCTGCCGGAACGGCACTCCGTCGGCATAGGCAAAATGGAACGTGTTCGCGACCCGCACCGGTCCGTGGTTTCCCGCCTGTGCGGGGGTGACCGTGAACACACCACGGCGCCCGCTCAGTTCGGGCGCCGTGCTCGAAGTCCGGTAGCTCCACTCGCCCACCGATTCGGGCATGAAGCGCACGCGATAGACGCCGTCGCCATCGTAGAAACCGGCGACCGACACGGTGCGCGTTCCATCGCAGAACTCCGCATCCACGGCGACCTCGAGGTACGGGTTGCCGATGGCCGGTCCCGCGAGCGCGAGCTCGAAGATGCCCCATTGCTCGACCTGCGACGGCGGGTCGGCCCGAAGCGTCCGGGGGGCAATCGCGGCGGCAAACAGGCCGAGACAAAACAGCAACAACCGGGGCAAGGTATCCATGGTGATCGAAGGCCGAGCGTCGGTGCCCCGGCGCGGGATTGCAGCAGCGGCGTTGTTCACCCCGTTGACACGTGGTCGACGCCGCCTGCGGGCCGGGCTGCACCGGTCGCACCGGCCCCCCTCACCGCCGCGCCAGACAGTCGGCGAAATCGGCCGGAAGCTGGGCCCGAACCTTGAGCGGTTCGCCGGTGAGCGGATGCGTGAAGGCGAGCTGCGCGGCGTGCAGCATCACCCGCGGGATCGGTACCGGCGCGCCCCGGGCCGGCCGCCACTCGGCCGCGCCGCCGTAGAGCGTGTCTCCGAAGATCGGATGCCCGCCCTCGGCCAGGTGCACGCGGATCTGGTGCGTGCGCCCGGTGTGCGGCTTCGCCTCGACGAGCACCGCGCCCGCGAGGCGCTCCCATACGAGGAAGCCGGTCTGCGCCGGATCGCCGCCGCTGCGCACCGCGCCGAAGCGGTTCGACTTGCCCACGCGGTCGACGATGCCGAGGTGGTTGGAGACTTCCCACGTGTCGGGGGCCGGCGCGGCCCCGGCCATCGCGAGCGCGAAGTAGGTCTTCGCCACGCCGCGGCCGGCGAAGAGTTCGGTGACGCCGGCGTTGGCCTGCTTGTCCTTGGTGAAGAGCAGCACGCCGGAGGTGTCGCGATCGAGGCGGTGATGGAGGCCCAGGTAGGCATCGGCACCGTCGCGTTGGCGCAAATACTCCTGCAACGTGCCGAAGACGCTCGCGCGCGCCGGGTCGAGCGTGGGCTGGGTGGGCAGCCCGGCCGGCTTGTCGACGACGATGAGCCAGCGGTCCTCGAAGAGCACCCGCTCGGGTGTCCACGCGAACTCCTTGGTGATCGGGCGGCGCAGGCCGGTGGCGCCACCCGTGTCGAGGCGGGCGACATCGACCACCGCGTCGACGCGCATGCCCGCCCGCAACACGTAGGAGGCGATGCGTTCGCGCCGGCCGTTGCGGGCCACCGCGCCGGCCATGATCAGTCGGCGGATCTGCGCCCGGCTCACCTCACGCTGCAGCGCGAGCGGCAGCGCGTTCGCGAGGAAATGGTCGAGCCGCACGCCGTCGTGGGCGTGCTCGATTCGCCAACTGTGTTTCCGGATCTCCATGAAGCGGCGAGGTTGGAGCAAGCGGCCGGCGGATGACAAGACCCGCCCCGGCCTCGCGGGCCGGGACCAAGGCAATAGTTTGCACGGCGTGCCGTTGGCGCCGGCCGGACAATCCCGCTCGATTGCCCGCGCATGCACATCCCCACCCCGACCCGACTGCTTCTCTCCGCCGTGCTGCTCGCGCTCGCCGGCTGCACCACCCCCGACTCCGCCTCCCCGCCCGAAGCGGCGCCCCCCTTGCGCGAAGCCACCCGCGGCGCGTTCCGCATCGGCACGGCGGTCAACGCCGCGCAGATCCGGGGCGAGGACCGGATGGGCGTGGCGCTGGTCGAGCGGCACTTCGACTCCCTCACCCCGGAAAACGCGATGAAGTGGCAACACCTCCAGCCCCGGCCCGGCCGCTTCGAGTTCGACCTCGCCGACGAACTCGTCGAGTTCGGCCGCAAACGCGGTATCCAAGTTGTCGGCCACACCCTCATGTGGCATTCGCAGACCCCGCGTTGGGTGTTCGAAAATGCCGACGGCTCCGAGGTCTCCCGCGACGAGCTGCTGCGCCGGCTGCGCGAACACATCCGCACCGTGGTCGGCCGCTACCGCGGCAAGATCCACGGCTGGGACGTCGTCAACGAGGCCATCCGTGACGAGGACGGCCAGTTGCGCACCGACAAGCCGTGGTACCGCATCCTCGGCGAGGAGGGCATCTTCGCGGCGTTCGAGGCCGCCCACGAGGCGGACCCCGACGCCGAGCTCTACTACAACGACTACTCCGTCGAGAACCCCGTGAAGCGCGCCGGCATCATCCGCCTGGTGCGGGCGATCCGCGCCCGCGGTCTGCGTATCGACGGTGTGGGCTCGCAGGGACATTTCGGCCTCGACTGGCCGACGCTCCCCGAGCTCGAGCAGTCGATCGTCGACCTCGCCGACGCGGGCTTCAAGGTCCACTTCACCGAGCTCGACATCACCGTGCTGCCGCGCCCCGCGGACTATTTCGGCGCCGAGATCTCGAAGGTCTTCGCCGCGGCCCCCGAGCTCGATCCGTACCGGGCCGGCCTCACCGCAGAGATGCAGCAGACCCTGGCCGAACGCTACGCGGCCTGCTTCGCCATCTTCGCGCGCCATCGCGACAAGATCGAACGAGTGACCATCTGGGGCGTGCACGACGGCATGTCGTGGCTGAACGGCTGGCCGATTCGCGGCCGCGCCGACCACCCCTTGCTCTTCGACCGCGAAGGTCGGGCCAAACCGGCCGTCGCGGCCATCCACGCGGTTCTTGCGAACGAAAACGGGGTGACCTCGGAGTAGTCGTCGACCGCCGGACCACCGCCCCCGTGGCCGGATGCGACCTCCGCCGACAACGGCCGATGTCCGTGGGATGCGGGCCGGGCCCCGCATCCGGCGCCGCGACCGCGCATGAAAAAAGCCGCGTCCAACAACGCGGCTTCCGGTGCAGGCGGAGTGGCAACCGACCTCAAGTTTTGGCGACGATGCCCGCGCCCGGCTTGCCCAGCGCGCCGGCGGAGGCCACCGGGGGAAGCTTGCCCTCTTCGGCGGCGCGGACGAAGCCCTCCGTCACCGACTTGAGCTGCTCCCAGCGGTTGCGGATGCGCTCGGTCTCGTCGGGCGTGATCTTTCCGTCGGCCACGGCCGTGGAGATCACGCCGAGCAGGTCGGCGAATTCCTGCACAATGTTGTTGGTCGCCGGGATGAGTTCGTAGGGATGCGCCTTCGGTTCCGGGTTGCGGATGAAGAAACCGCCGGCCCGCTCGCACACCCACTGGGCCAGACTGGTCTCGCCGGTGAGCTTGATGATCGAATCGATACGATCGAGGGGATTGGCGGCCCCACTGCCCTCCTTCGGCGGCTCGGCCCATTTGTAGACGAGCGACAACGACAGGCCGAGTTCGCCGGCGACTTGCTTCGCGCTGACCTTCTTGAGGATGTGCTTGAAGATTTCGTGCGAGTGCATCGGGCCGGAGATTATAATCGCCCCCGCCATTGGCAAGATTCCGTTTACCACGGATTTGCTACGTTATTCGCCAAGGCAAGCCGCCAGCGCCCCGCAGCCCACCCCGCAGCCCCGATTTCAGGGAAGCCCCGATACCGGCACCGCTGTCGTTGTGATACGCTCACAGCCGACAAGCCCGGCCGCCCCCCGCGTAAACCGCAATCCTGCCCAATCATGCGTTACGTCACCGCAGCAATCGCCGCGAGCCTGCTCACGCTGGCCGCCTCCGCCCAGATCGCCACCCTCACCGACCGGTTCGGCTACACCGGGTCGGTCAGCCGATTCACCACCCTCGCCGACGCCCAGGCCGCCACCAATGCGGTGGGCACCCACGCCCTCCCCGCCAACCGGGATTTCCGCCTCGACCTGATCAAGGGCTTCGCGCCGCTCCTCGCCGACCAATACCACCTCGGCACGAACTGGACCCCGCCCGCCAGCCCGAGCAACTCGGCCATCGGCTTCGTGCAGATTCCCCTGCAGATCGGCGCGCCCTCGATCAAGGCGTATTGGGACTCCTCATTCACCACCTTCACCCTCGAACTCGCCGGATCCCTCAGCGCGCCCGACTGCCGCCTCTGGGACGGCACGGCCGCCGCGGGCAACCAGTCCGGCGCGTTCCTCGACTACCGGCTCTCGCTGGTCGCCGAGGGGCTCGCCCCGGCCACCTGGGACCCGATCTGGGGCACCTACTGGTCGTCCAGCGAACCGCTCGCGCTGAGCGGCAGCCTGAGCGGCCTCTTCGAGAACACCTCGGAGGGCGGCGCCGGGTTCTACACCTTCGACTTCACACTGACTCTGGACAACTGGGCGTATGACACATTCGCCGACACCGAGTACTACCGGACCAGCCTGTTCGCCGCACCCAATGCGGTGCCCGAGCCGGCCACCTACGGCATCGGTGCGATCGCCCTGCTCGCCGGCCTGGTGATCCGCCGCCGCCTTCATCTCAAACGGGGCTGATTCTGCCGCCACCGTGGCCTCGTCGACGGCCGGCGCCTGCCCGCGCCGGCCGTCCTGTTGCCGGAGCCAACGAGCCGGCACGCGCTCCTCCGGCGCCAAGCGGCGTGATGCGCTACCCAACAAGTGCATCGTCGGCGGGGGTCCGTGGCGGTCGGCACCATCCCGGATCTGCCACGTTTCGAGCGAGAACGGCCGACCGCTCACCGCCGCGCACGCCACTCGCGTTTCGCGCGCTGGAACACCCGCAAAGGCGCCGGGCGTCCCGCCACCGCGCCGTAGCGGAGTCGCTGGAGCTCGGCCACCACGGGCGCGCGCTCGGCACCGATCGCCCGGCCGGCGAAACGCCGCAACCACCGGCCCGCCTCGCGGCGCACCGGATCGATCCGCCCCCGTCGCACCCACCGCAGCCACCACAGGTACCGCCAGCGCCACGCCGCCCACAACAGCGCACCGCCACCGAGCCCCGGAAGCGCGTGGGCCGCCAACCGGCCGAAATCCCAGGGGCGAAGCAACCAGTCGCGCAGCCGGCGGCCCCAACCGTCGAGCCTGGCGATCAGCGCCTGCCCGGTCCGGCGGGTCGCGCTCTTCAGCGTATCCACCATCTCTTCCTGGGTGCCGCGGTCGAAATTGACGATCCGCCGGTACCAGAGCATGCGCAGCGTATCGAGCCGAGCCAGCCAACTGCGGTCGACCGCCGCCGCCAGCCCCAGGCGCGCCTCCTCACCGACCGCGGCCGCGGCGTCGCCGACCTGCGCACCGGGAGTCGGGTCCACGCGCAGCCAACGGCCGTCCTCCTGCAGCAGCTCGCACCAGGCATGCGCATCGGAATTGCGCACCATGAAGTACTGCTCGAACGCGTTCCACGTGCCGCCCTTGAACCCGGTGACCACGCGCACCGGATACCCCGCCCGTCGCGCGAGCAGCGCGAAGCCGCCCGCGAACAGTTCGCAATGTCCGGGCTCCTCGCTGCGCACCCAGCGCACGAGCAGGTCTTCCGGCCCGGGGGGGATGGCCGACTTCATCGAATAGCGATGCCGCCGGTCGAGCCAGTCGACCGCACGCCGGGTGAATTCCGCCGAGCCGAGCCGTTCGCCGCCGGTGATCTCGGCGAGGATCCCGTCGAGCACCGCCGCGTTGCCCGCCCCCGGCGGGACCGCGAGCAGCGTGCGCGGAAAATCGGCCGATGCCGGAGGCGCCGCCCGCAGCTCGTCGGCCAACAGCACATCGGCGAGCTGCCCGCCCAGGTCGAGCCCTTCGACCCGGTAGGCGAACATCGTCTGCGGCTCGTCGCGCAACGCCAACGTGCCGGCCCGCTCGTTGACCACCAGCGCCCGCGCATCGCGCAGACGCATCCGCGCAAACGTGCCGGTGAGCGGCAGGAAGCGGCTGACGCCGGCCTCGTAGTAGAAAGTCCAGTTCGCCGCCCCCGGCCGTTGGCGCCCCGTACCCTCGAAGTCGCGCAGCTCGGCGGTGCGCCGCTCGTGCTGCCGCAGGCCGCGGCTGGCGAGGAAGCTCCCCTCCCTGTATTCGTCGAGCGCGACCATGCGCCAGTACGGCATCGCGGGCACCTGCCTCGGATCGCTCAGCTCGGCCCGCAGCGCCGTCGTCGTGTCCTGGGCGATGTCGGTCACGTCGCCGAGCTTGACCGTGTCCGAGAAGCCGCTGAGCGACTTCCGGCCCTTGAGCTGCAGGAAACCGAGCGAGTTCTCGATCTGGAACCGCGGCATCGCGAAGAAGAGCAGCGAGGCGACTGCGACCACGAGGAAATACAGCACCCCGGAGGCCGCGACGACCCGCCAGTCGATCACGCGGCGCAAACGGCCAAGCAGGCGCGCCCAGGGCGCCCGCATCCAGGCTTCCGAGTCGCCGCTCTCCGGTTCGCCCGCCGCACTCAGCGTGGTCGCGAGCAGGTACGTCAGCGCCAGTCCGGTGAAGACGAGGATGTGCACGAGAAAGCCGATCGCCACCGTGAGCACGCCCGAGACGACCACGAGGAACAGGCACAACACGACCAGCTGCAGGTCCTCGCGCGGCCGCCGGTACCCGACCGCACGCACCGCGATGAGCAGGAGGTTCAAGCGCAGCAACGCGGCCAACGGCTCCGCCTTGAGCACGAAGTCGGCCGCGACAAACAGGATCAGGCCAGGGAAGACCAGCCGCCAACCCCACGCCGGCAACCGACCCGGCAGGGCCGGCCACAGCAACACCGCCACCACGGCCACCGTCAGCGGCGGCAGCAGCAAAGCGCCGCCGAGCTCGAAAAAGAACACGCCCCAGGCGCTCCACAGCGCCAACAACCCGCCCAGCCCCCACCGCACCCGGTGGAGCTCGTCGGCCGTGAGCGGCGGTTCAGACGCGCGCCGCGATGTCGTGGCCCAAGCGCGCACGCACCCCCCTTTCTCCCTCGGGTTCGAAAGTGATCAACGCCCCCCGCACCCGCGGCCCGCCCCGCCGGCCCACGCCGGTCCCGGGCTCGAGCAACGCCAGCCGGTCCAACCATGTCTCCACATCACGGATCCGCCGCACAAGCAGCGGCGCCTCGGCGTCGACCGCGACACTGTCGAGCCGCCCGAGGCGGAACAAGTCCTCCGCCAGCGAGCCCGCGAAACGGCAGAGCAGCTCGAACTGCTCCGGCCGCGGCCACATCGCCGCCGCCGACTCCAGCCAGAGCCCGAAGGTGGCGGCGCCCTCGGTCGCGTTCTGCCGCACCAGCAGCTGGCGCACGCGCGCCGAGGCCTTCCAGTGGATGTGCCGATGCGAATCGCCCGGCCGGTATCGGCGCAGGCTGAGCAGATCCTGGCCCGAACCGGGCCGGGCCACCTCCTCGCTCTCCATCTGGAAACGCGCGACCGCCGCGCCGACGAAGGCTACCGTCACCGGTTCCGGCCATACCCGCACCTCGCGCCGCACGTCGGCGCCCAGCGTCTTGCGCAGAAAGCCGAACGGGAACAACGAGCCCACCCCCTCGATCGCGAGCGTCTCGACGCCGCGCCGCGTCGGCCGAAAGCACCATTCGAGCCGGTCCACGCCGCCCACCTCGAGCCGGCGTCGCAGGAACAGCCGCGAGTTCGCCCCGGTGCGCCGGGCCGCGAGATCGAACCACAACGCGTAGGTGGGCAGCACCCGCTTGGTGTTGCGCAGCTCCACGGCGACGACCGCCTCCTGACCAACCCGGAACGGCGGCCGGGCCCGCAGCCGCCACTCCGTACCCGAAAAATTGAGCCACGCGAGCACGCCGCTGAGCACCAGACTGGCCAACAGCAGCGCGAGCGTGATGAAGAGGATGTTGTTGCCCGTGTTGTACGCCGCCATGCCGATCGCCAGCACCATCGCGACCAGCACCAGACCGGGCATCGTCGGCAGCACCCGCTGCCGTTTCGCCGGCAGCAGCAGCCCCCAAAGCAGCTCGACCCACGACCACTCGCTCCAGCGAAAACGGCGGCGCCCCCCCGCGCCGTGCCACTCCTCGCCGGCCCCGGCGGGCACCGCGGCTCCGCCACCGGGCAATGGACCGCTGAGCGCGGCCGCCGCGACCGGACTGTCGGGGGCGATGCTCACACCGGTTCGGGCAGGTGGCCGAGCAGGCGCCGCAGGATCGACTCGATGGTCGCGCGTTCCTCGAGGGCGTCGGCCCCCTGGCGGGCAAGCGCGAGACGATGGGCCAACACCGGTACGACGAGTTTGGTGACATCCTCCGGCACCACGAAATCGCGGCCCAGCACGAGCGCCCGGGCCTGCGCCGCGTGCTTCAGCGCCAAACCGCCGCGCACGCTCACGCCGGTGCGGAACTCGGCCTCGGTGCGCGTGGCCGCCACGATCCGCAGCAGATACTCCAGCACGCTGTCCTCGACAAAGACCCGCCCCGCCAGCTCCTGCAGCTCGACGATCTCGGCCCGGGTGACCACCGGAGCCACGGCGATGTTGTCGTAGTTGAGCCGCGGACGCTGGAGAATCTCGAGTTCGTCGGCGGCAGCCGGGTAGCCCATGCGCAGCCGCATGAGAAAACGGTCGAGCTGGCTCTCCGGCAGCGGAAAAGTACCCTCGTAGTCGACCGGATTCTGCGTGGCGAAGACCATGAACGGCGCTCCAATGTCGTGGGTCGCGCCGTCGGCGGTGATCTTGCCGCGGTCCATCACCTCGAGCAGCGCCGACTGGGTCTTGGGCGTCGCGCGGTTGATCTCGTCGGCCAGCACGATGTGGGCGAAGACCGGCCCGCGCTTGAACACGAACTCCCGCACCCGCTCGTCGTAGATCGCCACCCCGGTCACGTCGGTCGGCAGCAGGTCGCTGGTGAACTGGATGCGCGAGAAGCCGCAGTCGAGCGAACGGGCGAGCGAATACGCCAACGTCGTCTTGCCCACCCCGGGCAGGTCCTCGAGGAGCAGATGCCCCTGCGCGAGCAGGCACACGAGCACCTGCTCGATCGCCTCGTCCTTGCCCTTGATCGTGCGGCGAATGTTGGCGCGCAACCGGTCGAGTTTCTCCCGGCTCGCGGCCACGCGGGGGCCCTCGGCAAAATCGCTCATGGCGCGAAGGCTGTCCCGACGCGGCGGAGAGGCAAGCCCGCCGGGGCCGGATTCGGGCACAAGCGCCCTCCGCGGAAGCGAGCCACGCCGGGGCCCCTCGGGACGGAACCACGAACGGGACGCCACGAAGATCCCACGACGCTCGTACCGCCGCAAATGGGGTTTGCCCCTTCCTGGCGGCGTCTCGGTCGGGGCAGCACCGCACACGGCCAACCGAAAGTACTACCCCGGACCAGCCGTTCGATTCCTTGCTTCATCGGAAGCCGAACTCGTTGCTGATTCCGCGCATCCCCAGCGCCCCCCCGGCAGCAACAGGCAACACCCACACATCACCGTTCGTCGGGATGTGCATCCCCCAAACCCAATAAGCTATGACGAAGATGAAGACCCGCGTCGCGGCCCTTGCCGCGATGCTTTCGCCCGTGCTCGTCGCCCAGACGGCACCGGTGGCTCCAAATGCGGCATCCACCGAAGGCAAGGCCACGGATGAGGACGTCGTCGTTCTCAGTCCGTTCGAAGTCAGCGGCGCAGCAACCACCGGCTATGCCGCCTCGAATACCCTGGCGGGCAACCGCCTCAACACCGAACTGCGCGACATCGGCAGCGCCGTCAGCGTCGTCACCTCCGAGTTCCTCAAGGACGTCGGAGCCACCGACAACCGCACGCTGCTGCAGTACACGACCAGTTCGGAAGTCGGCGGCACCTACGGCAATTTCGGCGGCAACGGCGACGGCGCCGTGCTCGACGAGTCGCCCAAGTTCATCACCCCGAACACCAACACCCGTGTCCGCGGTCTCGCCGCGGCGGACAACACCCGCGACTTCTTCATGACCGACATCCCGTGGGACGGCTACGCCGTCGACGGTGTCGATCTCCAGCGCGGTGCGAACTCGATCCTCTTCGGCATGGGCAGCCCGGCGGGCATCATCAACACCCGCTCCAAGCAGGCGATGTTCAACAACGCCAACGAGGCCTCCTTCCGCCTCGGCAGCTACGGCTCGAACCGCCAGACGCTCGACCTCAACCGCGTCCTCATCAAGGACGAGTTGGCCGTGCGCGTCGCCGCATTGCGCAACGACGAGCAGTTCAAGCAGGAACCCGCGTTTTCCAAGGACGAGCGCCTCTACAGCGCCCTCCGCTTCGAGCCGGCGTTCCTCAAACGCGCCGGCATGCGCACCATCGTCAAGGCCAACTACGAGGTCGGCCGCGTGCGTTCCAACAACCCGCGCACCCTGCCCCCGATCGACATGATCACCCCGTGGTTCCTCACCGGTTCCTACGCGGGCAAGGATGTCGACGGCAATCCGACGACGTACCAGAATCTCAACCGCGCGACCTTCATCCCGCTCGCGCTGGTCGATGACAACACGCCCCGCCAGAACCACGGCCAGATCCGCCAGAAGTACAACGGCCCGTCGATCCCCGGCGGAGTGCTGTCCTGGTACCCGGACGGCATCAACGGCGGTTCACCCAATCCCAGCTACAATCCCTGGGTCGGCAACTTCGCCCAGCAGTTCGGTGGCCCGATGGTGTTCTTCCAGGACAACTCCGCCAACCCGGCGCCGATGCAGATCTTCGAGCCCCGCCAGGAGTACGCGGGCGCCCTGAACTCCGCCGGCGGCTTCGACAACAAGATCGACGGTCAGCGGTGGCAGCGCCCGGGCTCCATCGCCCCCTACGCCTCGTACGCCAAGAACGCGGGTCTCCCGTTCTCGAACTCCGGCGTGTACAAGGACATGAGCATCAGCGACTCCTCGATCTTCGACTTCTACAACCAGTTGCTCGACGGTCCGAACAAGAAGGAGTGGCAGGACTTCCGCGCCTACAACATCAGCCTCGCCCAGACCTTCTTCGACGACCAGATCGGCTTCGAGTTGGCGTACAACAACGAGTTCTACAAGAACGGCCGCCTCAGCCTGCTCTCCGGCGAACGCCAAGCCATCTACGTCGACATCAACAAGGTCTACGGCGACGGATCCCCGGCTGGCCTCGACGGCGAGCCCTACGGCGACGGCACCCCGAATCCGAATGTCGGCAAGGCCTTCATCTCCGACAACGGCCAGGGCAACAACAGCTCCTACCTGTCGAAGAAGGAGAACAAGCGCGCCACGATCTTCGCGACGCAGGACTTCGAAAAGTTCGGCAAGAACTGGTTCACCAAGTTCCTCGGCAAGCACACGGTCACCGGCCTGTTCGCCTCCGACGAGAACAAGACCGACAACCGTTCGTGGATCCGCTACACCGCCGACGACGCCTACGCCGAGTCGATCCGCATCTCCTCGCCGTACAAGATCAACGCCAACGAAGTGGTGCCCAACACGGTCATCTACCTCGGCGACTCCCTGATCAATCGCACCACGGCGTCCGGCGCCTACTTGCCGAATCCTTCCGAGGTGGCGGTGGCCCAGTCGGGCAGCCTGCGCACCTTCGTCGGCAAGTGGAACAAGCCGACGAATCCGTCGGACCCGAACTACGTCGACCCGGGCGCGCTGTGGGTCGACCCGTACTATCCCGACATCGCTCCGTGGAACGATCCGAGCAGCAAGGATTACGCAAAATCCCACCTGACCCAGTCGGAGAATCCGGCCAACTACGTCGGTTGGTCCAACGTCCCGCTCACGTGGAGCGACTCCGAGTCTTCGGAAGCGGCTCGCCTCCATAATACCACGGGCGCCCGCCTGACCCGCTCGCGCGTCACGTCCAATGCCTTCGTGTGGCAGGGGCACTTCCTCGACAACGCCATCGTCGGCACCTGGGGCGTCCGCAAGGACATCGCCAAGTCGTGGACGATGTCGAACGACTCGAACAACAGCTCCTGGAGCGCCAAAGACGGGAGCCGCACGATCCAGCTCGCCGATGCACGCGGTGTCCTCAACTGGGATCCCTACGTGCTGGAGAACCATGAGATCATGGACAACGAGAACTCGCCCACGAAGTTCAACCGGCTGCAGGTCACCTCGCATAGCTGGATGGTCGTCGGCCACATCATGGACCTCCCGGGCCTGAAGAAGCTCTTCGCCAAGAGCCCGGTGCAGGTGAGCCTGTTCTACAACAAGTCGTCGAACTTCCAGCCGGCCGCCGCCCGCGTGGACATCTACGGCCACGCGTTGCCGCCGCCCACCGGTGCGACGACCGACAAGGGCTTCCTCCTCGAAACCCGCGACGGCCGGTTCTCGCTCAAGGTCAACCGCTACGTGACGTCCTCGGCCAATGTGGCCAACGAAGCGCTCAGCGGCAACATGTGGTTCATCGGCGCCTCGCAGACCTGGTCGGGCAACTGGGCCAACCAGTTCGAGAACAACTGGACCGGCTGGACTCCGGACACCGCGGCCAACCCCGCGGATCCGTTCTACAACCAGTACAACTACGAGCCCGCCCAGCGTGAGCGCGACATGGCGGCGGCCGCCGGCCTCACCGGCGATGCCGCCAACACCGAAGCGTGGCGCTTGGCCGCGGAACGCGAGGCTTCGGCCGTCGCGGCGTGGCGCACCTGGCAGAACAGCGTGAACCCCGACTTCTACAAGGCGTGGGGCATCAACCTGCAGTCGCCGTTCCAAGGCAGCGGTACTCCGATCGGCGCGTCCAACCCGGCCGGTGTGACGGTGACCGAGGATAGCGTCTCCAAGGGTTACGAGGTCGAGTTCAACGCCCAGGTGACACCGAACTGGCGCCTGACGTTCAACGGCTCCAAGACCAGCGCGGTGCGCAACAACGTCGGCGGCGAGGCCCTCTCGGACTTCGTCTCCAAGTACGAAGCCGCCCTCAACGGTGGCATCGGCAGCGCCGGCGATCTCCGCATCTGGTGGGGTGGCGCGGGCAACGAGACCACGCTGTTCCAGTGGAACCAGAACTTCGGTTCGACCTACCACATGCTCAAGCTCATGGAAGGCACCAACGTCCCCGAGCTGCGCAAGTGGCGCTTCAACCTCATCACCAACTACGACTTCGATTCGGGCCGCCTGAAGGGCTTCAACGTCGGTGGTGGCGTGCGCTACGAGTCCGCGGTCAGCATCGGCTATCCGGTGATCTCCGCCTCGGGCACCAACGTGGTCTACGACCTCGCGAACCCGTACAAGGATGACGCGGCCTACAACTTCGACTTCTGGGTCGGGTACCGCCGCAACATCTGGAAGGGCATCGACTGGAGCATCCAGCTCAACGTCCGCAACGCGTTTGTGGGCAACGAGCTCGTCGCGATCACGACCCAGCCCGACGGCACCCCGGCCGGCTATCGTATCCGCCCGCCGCAAACCTGGCAGCTCACCAACACCTTCCGGTTCTAGTCTTCGACTGTTCTGGAGTCTGCAAATAGCGTGTACTGGGGTGGCGGACCGTTGGGGCGGTCCGCCACCTTTTTTTTGCGCCCCCGTGACCGCACTCGCCAAAGCGTCGTGTCCGTGTATTCCGCCGGCGTAGATGGCGATCGGGGCAGCCGAAACCGAGCGCGGCGATCCGGGTATCCCGGGCACGACACGACGGCGGTCAATTCGGCGGCAAGGAGTCGCCCTCGCCGGGCCGCCTCTTGCCACGAGGCGCTCCTTCGTTCCGGCACCCCGGCGGCAGTCGGCTCGGCTTCGCTCGCGACGATGGTTCCGCGAGGCTCATCGAAGCGGGGCGATCGCGCACCCACGTTCTCGAGCGCTTCAAGGCTACTCATCAAGCGGACGATCCACCCTCGCGACGATCCCCGAGATCTTCCTCCAATCGCCCCACAACATCCGCGATGAAGTCGTGGAAGCCCCAGCCGACGCAGTCGCTCCCCCGCTCCACTTTCGCCAGCCGCTCCGCCAACGCAGGGTAAAGCGCCCGCCCCTCCTTGCGCAACAGCGCGGCCAATTCGGAGAGCACCGACTCCACGCTGCTGTAGAAGCGCTCGTCGATGTCGCCGTACTGGCGGGTGAACTCCACGCCGTTTTCGACATAGGTCAGCAACAACTCCGCCGTGCCGGCGACGCTGCCGGTGGCCTTGCGGTAGTCGCGGATCGCCTTGCGCGCCTCGCCCAGCTTGAGCTTGCCGAAGCCCCGCTTGGGGAAGAACTGCTCGACGATCTTGTGTCTGTACTTTTCGAGTACCTGGCCGGGGGCGTCCTGCACGAGACAGCGGGCACGAAGCAGGTCGCGGTTCACCGGGGCGGCCTGGAACAGTTCCTTGAGGAGCGCGAGCAGGGCGGGTTTCTCCCATGTACCGAGCGACCGGCTCACGGCGCTCCAGCTCGCAGTTTTTGGGGTTGGGGGTTTCATCTAGTCGGATAGCGCTCAACGGCCAATCGCTTGCGAACAGGCCCGCCCGGAGAACGGCGTGATCTCCTGCCGACCGATCAACCTCCACTCCGGAAACAGGATCGCTGGATCGGTCACGATCATCTCCTCCAACTGCAGCTCGGCCGGGAGTCGCCCCAACGCGAGCGGCGCAGGTTTGGTTCCGACCGTCCAGATGGCGTGTTTGATGGGCATAGTCAGACGTCCTTCTGTTTGAAGACTGCAAAGTGGCGTTTCAGGGCCGCTGGATCGGGAGCCTGTTCGCCAGACGCCAACGTACGCCCGTGAAACTCTTCGTACTCCGTTCCGTGGAGGCGCTTCGCGACAGCGACCTGCCTTGTTTCCGGGTCAACGGAGATCAGGTGCCAGTCGAAAAGAGCATGGAGATCCCTGCGTAGCAGCAGCCCATTGCACAAATGGTTCGAGGCCGGGGATCGATAGGAATCGATGTGCGCGCCCTCCAGTGCCTCCGAGACACCACACTGGCTGATGCAGCATCGGCCACCATCGTTCCTCTTCAGGTCACTCCTGAATTTGGACTGCCCAGGGCGCTCGCGTTTGAAGGCCGCCGTCTTCTCTGACGCCTTTGCCGGACGGACGTATGGTTTGGCTTCCTTGGTCGCCAAAACCGGCTCCTCTAATACGCCACGAATCACCTCGTTGGCACCACCTCGCCACTCAACCGAGTCGACAGGCGAGGAAGCGCCACCCGTGAAGGCCACGTGGACATCACCGATGTCGACATGGTGATCGCGGTTGAATTTCCGGTAGGGCCGATAGTCGAACACAGCCTCGCCGTTGGTCACGGTCACATCGCATTTCGCTCGCCCTTCGAGCCGCGCGCTGGAGTCGCGCATTTCGTGCTCTACTCCGATCAACGGCGGACCGACCTGCAACCATGACAAGGGAATCACGTCCCTACTCGCGACATCGTCCCATGAAATGACAAAGCTCGGAGTTGAAACCGTGATCGGTGCTCGAGTCTTCGGTTTGCGCTTCTTCTCGATGACCTTGAACCCGAGTCTTCCGAGCGCCTAACGAGCCTCTGTGGTAATGAAGTCGTTCGGCTCCAGTTCCCTCACCTTTGCAAGCCGAGCAGCCACCGATAGAAGGTACTTGGGTGGGTATGGCTTCCCCTCAACCACGACATCGAAATGCCGCGAAGCCCGCACCGAGGGAACCCCCTCAGCATCAATCTCCGTTGCGGCTTCGAGAATGTGCCGGGGCTTGAGTTCTCGAGGTATCATCGGGAGCGGGGGAGCTAGATCCAATGGCTGAAATTTCGATCATTCCCCGTTTCGAACGGCCGCCGCGAATGCCTGCATCCATGACCGGAGGGCCTCGCTGATCTCGCCAAGGTCTGTATCGACGGACCATTTCTGCACAATGTGCCTGCCGTTTTCGATCGGAGCACGATCCGCACCCAGCGAAGCAAGGCTCGGGTGACCCAGCATCGAAGCGAGTTTGCCTTTCGATCCCGAATTCCGCCCAAACAACTGCAGCTTCCACCCGGCTGGACTGATGTAGAGATCAAAAGCTATAGCATGCGCATTCTCCACATAATACTCGAGCACTAGACAGTTCTTCGCGTACACCCAAGGGGCGCGGCTCAGTCCTTTCACTTCATCCATCTCACATACCACCGCCAAAAGGCTAGAAACCTTCTGATGCAGGCGACCGAGAAATGCATTTCGTTCGCCAACCATTCGCTCAATTTCAACGTCGTTTTCAATGAAAAATTGATCACTCTTCGTGAGTTCCATAGATGGGCCATTCAGATTTGTTGTCGTAGCCATAAAATCCAAGAGAAACGTCACCCATTTGGGATTGGCCTGCGGCAGGTAACGACCCAAGTTCGCTCGGGCACATTCCCACAGCTGCTCGTATTGATAGCGAACAAAACCTCCCTCCAACGGCGGAAGGCCGGCATTCGCCTTCAAGCATAGGACGGCTTTTATTGTCTCCTTGTCTCTGCCAAGGCGGTCAAGCACCCGCCCATAGTTCCTAAAGTCGTTGGCCTCCCAATGAAAAATCTTGTTCTCTACCCCGAGAACAAATGACTCGCAATCGATCACAAGGTCGATGCGCTTTTGATCATCGGCTAGATACTCCCGGGTAATAGCAACCCCATTGGGCACGGAAAGGCCGTCTCGGCCGACCATATCCAAGAATGAAGAAAGTAGCATATCCCGCAACCCATGCTCCGCAGTTGGATCAAAGAAAAACTCGAGGATATTGCTGCACACATTTTCATAATGCGGCACAGCCGTCCCACAGGAATTGAGGTAAGAGGCGGGAGCTGGCCTCGGGTTTGCCGATCGCGTTAGCAATCGGGTGATGAAAAACAAACCGGAGAAGAGACCAGCCCCAGCCCGGGGCAAGCTGAC
>JAEZUE010000066.1 GCA_023443455.1 Verrucomicrobiota bacterium | reverse complement strand
CCAGCTCACGTGGCGGCCGGCCAGGAAGTAGTCGGCCGCGGTCTTTTGGTACTGAGAAGACCACCACACGATGCCGACGAGCAGCACGAAGTAGAGGCCGATGACGATCCAGTCGATGGGTTGCATGGATGGGGCGGGGGAGGTTGAGGCGGGGCTCGGGATGGGAAAGCGTGGCGGGTATGCGTGCCACGACGAATGGCGGAGCTTTGGTCCGCGATTCAGGCTGGTAAACGGCCCGTCGGCTTGACAGTCAAGCAGCATGCCCCGCGTCACCATGGCCACGATCGCCCGCGAGTTGGGGGTGTCGAAGAACACCGTCTCCCTCGCGCTGCGCCACGATCCCCAGATTCCCCCCGCGACCCGCGAACGGGTTCAGGCGGCGGCGAAGCGGCTCGGCTATGCGCTGCATCCGGTGGTGTCGCACCTGATGGCGCAGTTGCGGCAGAGCCATGCCGGCGCCCCGCGCCACACGCTCGCGCTGCTCAACGCGAACCGCGACCGCCACGCGTTCCGCAAGCATCCGACCCTCCCCGCCTATGTCGAGGGGGTGATCCGGCGCGCGGCGCACCAGGGCTACGGCGTCGACACCTTCTGGTTGCACGATCCGCAGCTCGACGGTGCCCGGCTCAACCGGATCCTGCGGGCCCGCGGTATTCGCGGGCTGGTCGTGGTGGGCATGATGGACGAGAACCGGTTGCCGGAGCGCTTCGCGGCGACCTGGGAGCGGCACGCGTGCGTCGTCACCGGATTGCGCACGCACGAGCCCACGCTGTCGTTCTGCTGCGTCGATCACCATGCGCTCGTGTTGCAGGCGGTGGAGCGGGTGCTGGCGCTGGGCTATCGGCGCCCGGGGCTGGTGGTCGAGCAGCGGATCGACCGGCTGGTGGAGGGCCGCTTCAGCGCGGGCATGTGGGCGGGCCAGCAGGCGTTGCCGGTGAAGCAGCGCACCAGGATTTTCGACGAGGTGGAGGCGGCGCGGGATGACCCGGAGCGGTTCTACAACTGGCTGGAGAAGGAGAAGCCCGACGTGGTCTTCACGCTTTACAATGTGGTCCGCCGCTGGATCGAGGCGCGCGGGCTGCAGGTGCCGCGGGACATCGGGCTGGTGCAGCTCGAGCGCCGCAGCGATCCGGGCGACTGGGCCGGCATGGACCAGCACAACGACCGCACCGGCGAGGCCGCGGTGGACATGGTTGTCTCGCTGCTACACAGCCAGGAACTCGGGATTCCGACGTATCCGCGGGCCACGCTCATCGGGGCGAGCTGGGGCGACGGGAAGACGCTGCGGGCGCAGCGTTAGCCCGCGGTCCGGGCCGGGGCATTGGGGGCGGCGAGGGGAGGCGCGATAGTCCAGTCGGAGACGTGGACCTACGGGCTGGACTGCTGGCGAAGCAGGACTGGCCTGCCGCCGGTCCGGTGGGAGGCGGACCGGAGGATGGGCGCAAAAGCAGGGGGGCGCGGGCGCGGATGGTCCACGTGTACTTGGGGTGACGTTGAGCGAGTGACGTCGGTGGAGTCCGATGCCGCACCTCCTGCTTTCACACCGCCCATGGCGGGGTGTTGTTGCCCGAAAATCCCATTACCCGACCGACCCCATGGTGCGAGCCCAGCTCCTCGACCTCGCCGCGCGTGGCCATCGCCTGCCCATCGCGACCGACCTGATCCTGCATGAATGCGACGACGTGCCGGCGGTGCGGCGCGACGGCGGGCGGCTCGGTGCCGTGATTGTGGAGACAGCGAAGCGCTTCGGTTCGCCGTTGGCGTTTCCGCTGATGGACCTGCGTCTCGAGAAGGCGGAGCTGCTGCGCTTCTTCGACGTGGCGGCGGGCGAGGTGGAACGGTTTCATTTCACCGCGGCGCCGAGCGCGGAACGGCGGCACGAGTTCGCGCGGTGGATCCGTGCCGCCGAACCGGGGGCGCACGTGGCGGCCGGTCTCGGGGCGGTGCGCCACGTGGCCGCGCAACCCGGGCTCGTGCCGATCGGCATGTGCATCGGGCCGTTCTCGCTGACCACGAAGCTCATGGCCGATCCGATCACGGCGGTGTGTATGGCCGGCGCCGGGATCGGGGCCGAGGAGGATGCGGGGGTGGCGCTGCTGGAGGCCTGTGTGGGGCTGGCCACCGAGTGCGTGTTGGCGCAGGTGGAGCGCTCGCTCGCGGCCGGGGCGCGGGCGGTGTTCGTGGCCGAGCCGGCGGCCAACCAGGTGTATTTTTCGCCGCTGCAGCTGGCCGAAGATGCGGGGATCTTCGAACGTTGCGTGCTCGGCCCGAACCGGCGGATCGCCGAGGTGCTGGGCGCGCACGGGGCCGGGTTGATGTTCCATTGCTGCGGCGAGATCACGGACGGGATGCTCGCCGGTTTCTGTGCCCTCGATCCCTGCCTGCTCAGCCTGGGGAGTTCGCGGAAGTTGTGGGAAGACGCCGCGCGGGTGCCGCGGGACATCGTGCTCTACGGCAACCTGCCCTCGAAGCTGTTCTATTCCGACGACGTGATGCCGCTCGAGCGTGTGCTCGCCCAGGCCGAGGAGCTGGCGGCGCGCATGGCCGCCTGCGGCCACCCGTTCGTGCTCGGGACGGAATGCGACACCCTTCACGTGGCCGAACACCTTGCCTCCATCTCCGCGAAGGTCGACGCCCTGACCGGGCGGCCCGCGGCCCGGCACCGTTGACCCGGCCTGCGGCCTTGCGCCCTCCGCGGACAAACCTTCAGCATCCGATCCATCCGAGACCCTATGAGCGACCTCATCGACACGATCACCGTCTGCATCGAACGCGGGAAAGTGAACCTCGCGTCACCGTTTCCCAAGGACATGAAGGGGCAGGAGGGCGCCGACGAGTTCGCGCGCCAGGCGGTCGCCGCGGGCATCGCCCCCGACGTGATCCTCGCCGCCTGCAACGACGGCATGCAGCGCATCGGCGCGAAGTTCGGCCGGGGCGAGGCGTTCGTGCCCGAGCTGCTCATGGCGGCGAAGGCGATGAACGCGGTCATGGCCCACCTCAAGCCGTTCTTCGCCGCCGGCACGGTGAAGCCGAAGGGCAAGTTCGTGCTCGGCACCGTGGCGGGCGACCTGCACGACATCGGCAAGAATCTGGTCTCGATGGTCGTGGCCGGCAACGGCTGGGAGGTCGTCGACCTCGGCGTCGACGTGAAGATCCCGAAGTTCCTCGACACGATCCGCGCCAACCCCGGCTGCATCGTCGGCCTGAGCGCGCTGCTCACCACGACGATGGGCAACATGGCGGCCACGGTGAAGGAGATCAAAGCCCAGTTCCCGGATACGGTGGTCGTGGTCGGCGGTGCGCCGCTCACCGCCGAGGCCGCCGCCCAGATGGGCGCCGACGGCTACGCTCCCGACCCGCAGGGGGCGGCCGCCTTCCTCAACGAACGCGTCGCGGCGTGAAGTGAATTTTTCGGATGCGAAGTCCGCAGGTAGGGCGAACCGTTCCCGGTGAGCCGTACCTGTCGCGGCTCACCGGGACGGTTCGCCCTACCAATCTCCATGAAATCCCTGCTTGAAGCTCTCCGCCACGGGCGGCCGTTGGTTTCCGACGGCGCCTGGGGCACGTTCCTGTACCAGCGCGGTCTGCAGCCCGGCGACTGTCCGGAGCTGTGGAACGCGACGCGACGCGCCGACGTGGCGGCGGTCGCGGAGAGCTACGTCGCGGCCGGAGCGGACATGATCCTGACCAACAGCTTCGGCGGCCACCCGCACAAGCTTGCCGGATACGGTCTCGCGGACCGCGCCGCGGAGCTCAACGAGGCCGCCGCGGCGATCTCGCGGGCGGCGGCGGGCGAAGACCGTTTCGTGCTGGGCTCGATGGGGCCGACCGGCGTGATGCTGATGATGGGCGAGGTGCCCGAGGAGGAGCTCGCCGCCGGTTTCGCCGTGCAGGCCGCGGCCTTGAAGGCGGGGGGCGTCGACGCGCTCTGCCTCGAGACGTTTTCCGCGCTCGACGAGGCCTGCCTCGCGATCCGCGCGGCGAAGGAGGCGACCGGCCTCGAGATCGCCTGCACGTTCACTTTCGAGAAGACTCCCGCCGGCGAGTTCCGCACCATGATGGGCGTGTCGCCGGAGGAGATGGTCGAGGCCGTGAAGGAGGCCGGGGCCGACATCGTCGGCACGAACTGCGGCAACGGTTTCGAGCAGATGATCGAGATCGTGCGCGCGATCCGTTCCGTGGATGCGAGTACGCCGGTGCTGGTCCACGCCAACGCCGGCAAGCCGCAGTACGTCGACGGCCGCACGGTCTTCCCCGAAACGCCAACGATGATGGCGGCGCACCTCGACGCGCTGCTGGCGGCCGGGGCGAACATCGTCGGCGGTTGTTGCGGCACCGGGCCCGACCACATCCGCGCGCTGGTCGAGAAGATTGCCTACAGAAGGTAACGAAGGAAACGAAGCCGTGCCGAAATCCGAATCACATGCTTCCGGATGTAGGGGCGTCGCTTGCGACGCCCTCTTCGTCGGGCGTGGATTCGGGACTGGCGGTGCTTGGGCGGGCGGCGCCAGCGCCGCCCCTACGGGGAAGTCTTTCGTACCATGATTGCTGTGTTGCCCGAGACCGCTGGTGAGAATGGCGCCCGCGAGGTCGCCGTTTCGTTCGCGGATCTCACGGTTGATCGGGCGGGGATTGTCTCTGTGCTGGGGTACCGCCCGGATGCGATGCCCGAGCATTTCGGCGAGATGCTCGATGAGGCGCTGGCGCGGGCGTCGGTGCTCTGTCGTCCGCGCGCCGGTTACCGGCTCGTGCCGGCACGACGGACGGAGGGGCGTTTCGACGCGCTGACGGTCGGCGCGCACGTGTTTGCCGTGCAGAAGATCGTGGCCGGCGCGCTCGGCCGAGCGGAGCAGGCAGCGGTGTTCGCCGCGACGATCGGTCCGGCTTTCGAGGAGTGGGCACGATCGACCATGGCCGACGATCCCGCGCTCGGGTTTATCGCGGATGCGGTCGGCTCCGCGGTGGCGGAAGCACTGGCCGACCGGCTGCACGACCAGGTCGAGGCGGCGATGGCCGCACGCGACTGGAAGATCACCAACCGCTACAGCCCGGGTTACTGCGGCTGGTCGGTGGCGGAGCAGCATGCGTTGTTCGGTCTGCTGCCGGAGGCGTTTTGCGGGGTCACACTCGGCGAGTCTGCGCTCATGCATCCGGTGAAGTCGGTGAGCGGGATCATCGGAGTCGGCGCTGCGGTGAAATACACCGACTATTTGTGCGACGTGTGCAACCAGCGCGACTGCACCTATCGGCGCTATCACGAGCGGCGAGCGCAGCGCGGCGTGGAGGAGCGGCGATGACTTTCGATCGGTGCTGCGTCTTCACCGGCGGCGGGAAGATTGTCGTAGGGTGCGACCTTGGTCGCACCGATTGCGACCGGCTTGGCGGCGCGACCAAGCTCGCACCCTGCCGCAAGCGTGCGAGCTCAGGGCGCATTGTCGGCATGAGCTCACCGGGACCGGTCGCAGACCGGTCCTACTGGCCGGCTTGCCGGCCAAGTAGGTCCAGTCTCCGACTGGACCAGTGTCCGTCGATTCGCCGCACCGGGACGGTTCGCCCTGCCATCAATTTCATTCTCCAGATTACCAAACCCCAGAATCCGAGGACACGACCATGACCGATCCCCAATGGGATTCCCTGCTCAGGACCATCGACGGCGAGACGCAGCAGCCGCTGCCCGTCGGCTTCATCATCGACTGCCCGTGGTTGCCGAACTGGTACGGGGTGCGGATCCTCGACTACTTCACCAACGACGCGCTCTGGCTCGAGGCCAACCTCAAGGCGCTGCGCACTTTCCCCGACGCGATGTTCCTGCCCGGTTTCTGGTCGGAGTACGGCATGTGCACGGAACCCTCGGCCTTCGGGGCCCGCAGCACGTTCCCGGCGAACGAATTCCCGCACGCGCACAAGGTCATCAACTCCACCGAGGACATCGACAACCTGGTGGTGCCGGACCCGCGCACCGACGGGTTGGCACCGTTTGTCCTGAATCGCCTGAAGCTCGCGCAGCCGCACATCGAGGCCGCCGGCCACAAGATCCGTTTCGCCGTGGCGCGCGGTCCGCTCAACATCGCCAGCTATCTGATGGGCACGACCGAGTTCCTCACCTTGATGATGATGGAGCCGGAGAAGGCCGAGCTGCTGCTGCGCAAGATCACCGACTACCTGAAGGCCTGGCTCACGCTCCAGCGCGAGACTTTCCCCTCGATCGACGGCATCTTCATGCTCGACGACATCATCGGCTTCATGGGCGAGGACGAGTTCCGCACGTTCGGCCTGCCGCTTTTCCGGGAGCTCTACGATGCTCCGGTGTCGGTGAAATTCCTGCACAACGACGCGCCCTGCAAGGTCTGCGCGCCGATGCTCCCGGAGATGGGCGTGAACCTCTTCAACATGGGCTTCGAGGTCACGCTCAACGAGCTCAAGCAGCTCACGCAGAACAAGGTCACGCTGGTCGGCAACCTGCCGCCGCGCGACGTGTTGGCCGCTGCCGATGCGGCCGGTGTGGCGGCGGAGACGAAGGCGCTGCTCGACGCCATCCCCGACAAGTCGCGTCTGGTGTTCTCGTGCGGCGGCGGCATGCCGCCCGGCGTGAGCACGGAGAACGTGAACGCCTTCATCGACACGGTGCGCAACTGGAAGGCGTAGGGCGGTGTGGGCGTGGCGCCGGCCCCTGTGTCGGCGAGGCCCGGTTTTCGCCGGCCGGCACGCCTCTGCGCCCCGGGCCGATCTGTCGGATCGGGGCGGATTGGAAACGAAAGGGTCGCCTCCCGGTGGGTACGTGTCGTCCGTCGGGGCGCCACTCCCGGGTGTCCCGTGGGTGTGGACCGGAGGATGAGCAAGGAACACAGATTTTTGTCCCGATCGGGACAAAAATCTGTGTTCCCTTTTGGCGCGGCCATGGGGCGCATCCACGGGCGGGCGGAATGGCTTCGCCATCCGGCCACGCATGGTTCCTCACTTCTTCGGCGGGAGGGACTTGCCGTCGAGCCAGGTGCCCTCGACGTAGGTCGTCGTGGGGATCGCGGGGATGCCGTATTTGTTCTGCTGCAACTGGCCGGCGAGCAGCTCGACCGCCAGCCGGCCGACTTCGTCGTGGTTCTGCACCACGCCCGCGGTCCGGCCGCTGCGGTCCTCGAGAAAGATGTCGACGAAGGCGATGTCGCGCGGGACGCGCAGCCCGCTCTCCTTGAGCGGCTCGGTCACGAACTCGGCCTTGCCGATGATCACGTCGGGCCGATGGCGGCGGATCCAGTCGGCGAGGGGCTCCGGGTTCGGCATCAGGTAGGGCGGGAGGCGGTCGGCCGGGTCGAGCGCGCGCTGCTCCCACAGGTAGCCGGCCTGGTAGAGGTGGTCGACGGTGATGTCCCAGCCCTCGTCCATCACAAATCCGATCCGCCGGTACCCGAGCGCGATGGTCTTCTGCATGGCCAGGCGGACGATCTGCAGCTGGTCGTTGGTGACGACGGGCAGCTGGGGTTCGTGGGGGAAGTAGTCGATCTTGACGGCGGAGAAGCGCGCCCAGTCGAACTGGAGGGCCTCGTCGATCTCGCGCACGTGGGAGGCGATGATCACGCCGTTGATGCCGCGGGTGTCGAGGATGCGGCTGAGGCGGCCGTGGGTGAGGCCGGGCTCGCGCATCCAGAAGTGTTCGAGGTTGTAGCCGAGCTCCTTCGCGCGGGCCTGGGCGCCGGCGTGGAAGTTCGGATGCGCGGTGACGTCGCGCCAGCCGTAGCGGGTGTTCCAGTTCGTGACGTAGGCGAGGGTGGGCGGGCTGCGGCGCGCGGCGGCGTTGCCGCGGTAGGCGACGAGGGCCTGGAGCATCGGGTCGGGCACGTAGCCGAGCTCGTCGGCGAGCTTGCGGATCCGTTCGCGCGTGGTGGCGGGCAGGCGGGGGCTGTTGCGCAGGGCGAGGGAGACGGTCGTCACGTGCACACCGGCCTTGGCGGCGATCTGCGCGAGGGTGACGCGGGGGCGGTTCATGGCCGGCGAGCAAAAGGACGAATCGGCGTTTGGCAATTCTATCGTTAGCACTGTCGGTCGATTGTGCCGGCTCCAACGCGCCGCTCGACTCCGCGCCACGCTTCAGCTAGTGCCCCCGCTTTCCTCCCATGAAAAAGAAAAGCTCTTCGTTCTTCTCAACTCCCGCGATTCAGTTCGAGGGTCCGCAGTCCGCGAACGCGCTGGCGTTCAAGCACTACAACCCCGACGAGGTGATCGACGGCAAGACGATGGCGGACCACATGCGGTTCTCGATCGCGTACTGGCACGCCTTCCGTGGCGTCGGCGCCGATCCGTTCGGCCCGGGCACGATTTGCCGTCCGTGGGAAGTGGGCAAGGACCCGGTGGCCGTGGCGCTCAAGCGCATGGATGCGGCGTTCGAGTTCTTCACCAAGATCCGCGCGCCGTTCTGGTGCTTCCATGACCGCGACATCGCGCCGGAAGGCAAGACGCTGGCCGAGACCAACAAGGCGCTCGACAAGGTCGTCGCCCACGCGAAGGAGCTGCAGAAGGCCACCGGCATGAAGCTGCTCTGGGGCACCACCAACGCCTTCTCCAATCCGCGCTTCATGTGCGGTGCGGCGACCAATCCCGACGCCCACGTCTTCGCCTACACGGCGGCCCAGATCAAGAAGGCCCTCGAGGTCACGCAGGAGCTCGGCGGCGAGAACTACGTGTTCTGGGGCGGCCGCGAAGGCTACGAGACCCTGCTCAACACCAATCTCAAGCGCGAGCAGGACCACCTCGCCACCATGCTCCAGATGGCGGTCGACTACGCCAAGGAGATCGGCTTCAAGGGCCAGTTCCTCATCGAGCCCAAGCCGAAGGAGCCCACCACGCACCAGTACGACTTCGACTGCGCGACCTGCATCGGCTTCCTGCGCACCTACGGGCTGCACAAGCACTTCAAGTTCAACATCGAGACCAACCACGCCACGCTGGCCGGCCACACCTTCCAGCACGAGATCGAGGTCGCCGCGGCGGCCAACATGCTCGGCTCGATCGACGCCAACACCGGCAACCTGCTCATCGGCTGGGACACCGACCAGTTCAACACCGACGTCAAGGAGCTCACGCTGGCGATGACCTCGATCCTCAAGGCCGGCGGTCTCGGCACGGGCGGTTTCAACTTCGACGCCAAGCTGCGCCGCCCGTCGGTCGACGCCGACGATCTCTTCCACGCCCATATCGGCGGCATGGATGCGTACGCGCTCGCGTTCAAGCTCGCCAAGAAGATCCTCGCCGACGGCAAGTTCGAGGCCTTCGTGAAGGAGCGCTACTCCTCGTTCGACACCGGCTTCGGCAAGGACATCGAGAAGAAGAAGATCGGCTTCAAGGAACTCGAGAAGATCGTGCACAAGCTCGGCGAGCCGACCCTCAAGTCCGGCAAGCAGGAGTACCTCGAGAACCTGCTCAACACCTACCTGCACGGCTGAGCCTGTCGCAGTTTGGCGGAGCCCCCCGCGATGAACACGACCAACCCCACCGTCGAAAGCTACCACACGCAGCACGCCCCCTTCGGCGCGTTCGCGAGCTTCTCGATCGGGTTGGTCGGCGCCCAGGGGGGCTTCGGCCAGTCGCTCCGCGGGGCGGCCCGGCAGAACGTCTATGTCGGGTATCGCCACGCCAAGGACGGCACGCTCTGGCGGATGCTGCCCTTCTTCCGGGCGACGGCGTCCAACGAGGGCGCCTTCACCGGGGATCCGGGCAACTACGTGCCGCCGAGCGGCTTCGAGCTGCTCGCGCCGAACCAGTACGAGCGCACGCTCGGCTGGGCCAGCGACACCTGGCGCGCCGAGGCCGGCCGTTTCGGCTTCAGCCTGCTCACGCCCTTTTCGCAGCTGCCCGATCCCGCGACGCTGTCGCGCTCGGCGGCCCGCCTCGCGCTCGCTCCGGTCGTCACCGGCTGGATCGAGTTCGACAATCGCACCGGGAAGACCCCGGTGGAACTCATTTTTGGCATAGGTGAAACGGATCGGCTGCAACGACCTGTCAGCGATGCAGGGCTCGACCTGCCGGGTTTTGCCGTCGGTCCGGACTTCGGCTATGCCACTGCGCGCTCTTCCGCCGTTCAACAACGGCTTGGGTTTGATGTTTTCGCTCCCAAGTTCCGCGATTACCGGGGGGTACATGTTATCGGTGGCGAGAGCGCGCTCATTTTCACGGTGCCGGCCGGCCAGCGGAAGCGTTTCCCGCTGAGCCTCGGCTTCTACGCCGGCGGCCACGTCACCACCGGCCTGCGCACCACCTACGCCTACACGCAGTTCTTCTCGGACCTCGAGGACGTGCTCGCGCACGGTCTGGCGAACCGGTCCGCGTACGCGAAGATCGCCGCCCAGCGCGACCGCGAACTCGCGAAGGCCAAGCTCGACGCCGACCAGAAGTTCCTCCTCGCGCAGGCCGCCCACAGCTACCTCGGCAGCACGCAGCTGCTCTGGCACGAGGGCAAGCCCCTCTGGGTCGTGAACGAGGGCGAGTACCGGATGGTCAATACGTTCGACCTCACCGTCGACCACCTCTTCTGGGAACTCGAGTGGACGCCCTGGGCCGTGCGCAACGCCCTCGACCTCTTCGTCGAGCGCTACTCGTACACCGACAAGATCAACGTCGGCGGCAAGCTCGTGCCCGGCGGCATCTCCTTCACGCACGACATGGGCGTGATGAACCATTTCACCCCCGCCGGCCATTCCAGCTACGAGTGCGACCATCTGCACGGCTGCTTCAGCCACATGACGATGGAGCAGCTCCTCAACTGGGTGCTGTGCGCCGTCGCCTACGCCGAGAAGACCGGCGACGTGAAGTGGCTGCGCCGGCGCAAGGCCGTGCTGCTCGCCTGCGCCGAGAGCCTGCGCCGTCGCGATAATCCGGATCCGAAGAAGCGCGACGGCGTGATGAAGCACGACAGCTCGCGCTGCGGCCTCGACGGTGCCGAGATCACCACCTACGACAGCCTCGACGTCTCGCTCGGTCAGGCGCGCAACAACCTTTACCTTTCCGTCAAGACCCTCGGCGCGTGGGTCCTGCTCGAGCAGGGCTTCCGGACGCTCGGCCTGAAGGGCGACTCCGCCGCGGCCCGCGAGACCGCCGACCTGCTCGCGAAGACGCTCGCGACCAAGTTCGAGCCCGACACCCAGTCGTTCCCGGCCGTGTTTGAGAAGGGCAACCGGTCGCGGATCATCCCCGCGGTCGAGGGTTTCGTGTATCCGCTCTATCTCGGCATCAAGGACGCCACCGACCGCAAGGGCCGTTTCGCCGAGCTGCTCGACCTGCTTTCCACGCACCTGCGCGGCATCCTTCAGCCCGGCGTCTGCCTCGACGGCAAGTCCGGCGGCTGGAAGATGAGCAGCACGAGCACGAACACCTGGTTCAGCAAGATCGCCATCTCGCAGCATGTCGTGCGCGAGCTCTTCCCCGAGGCGATGACCGAGGCCGCCCGCGCGGCGGACCGCGTGCATGCCGACTGGCAACGCCGCCCCGGCTGCGGCGAGCACGCCATGTGCGACCAGATCAACAGCGAGACCGGCATCGTCTGCGGCAGCCGCTACTACCCGCGCGGTGTCACCACGATCCTGTGGCTGCGCGAGTGATCGCGTGGTTCGGCCGGTTTCGTTTCAGCATTTCCATCCACCCCCCTGGCGTCCGCGTGGACGCGTTTTTCCCATGAGCCAAACCCCTCAGCGTCTCTCCTTCATCGAAAAGGCCGGCTACAGCGGCGGCGATGCCGCCGCCAATTTCGTCTTCATGACGATGGTGCTGTTCCAGACGAACTTCTACACCGACGTCTTCGGTCTCTCGTCGAGCGCGGCCGCGGCCATCCTCCTGTGGCCCCGCCTGTGGGATGCGATTTTCGACCCGATCATGGGCATCATGGCGGATCGGACGAAGACGCGTTGGGGCAAGTTCCGCCCGTGGGTGTTGTGGACCTGTATCCCGTGGGTGGTGGTGATGATCCTCGCCTACACCACGCCGAAGGGCTGGAGCATGGGCATGATGATCGCGTACGCCGGCATCACCAACACGATGCTCATGACGCTCTACTCGATGAACAACATGCCGTACTCGGCCCTGAGCGCGGTCATGACGGGTGATCTCAACGAGCGCACGAAGCTCAACTCCTACCGCTTCGTCGCGGTCAACATCGCCCAGTTCATCGTCGGCGGCTTCACGCTGCCGCTGGTGGCGAAGTTCGCGCAGGGCCATGACCGCCAGTACGGCTGGCAGATGACGATGACCCTCTGGGCGATCCTCTGTCTGATCCTGTTCCTCGTCACCTTCTTCACCACCAAGGAGCGCATCGAGGCGACCAGCGACGTGAAGAGCTCGCCGAAGGAGGACTTCCTCGACCTGCTCAAGAACAAGCCGTGGATGGCGCTTGTCGGATACACGATCTTCAACTTCGCGATGCTCACCTATCGCGGGGCGGCGCACTACAACCTCTACCACCAGTTCGCCGACAAGAGCGCGATGTTCAACTTCCTCGCCAAGCTCGGGCTCACCACCCCGAGCTCCGAGATCGCTCCCGGAATTCTGGGTACAATCTTCGACAAGACGCTCGGCTACATCGCGCACGGCACGGCGGACAACGTCCCGGCGAATGTCGCCGACGTGTTCAACAGCATCATCAACATGGCCGGCACGGCCACGACGATCGTGTTCATCATCCTGTCGGCCAGCTTCGCGAAGCGCTTCGGCAAGAAGGCGGTGATCTTCGGCGGCTTCTCCTTGGCCGCGCTCAACTCCTTCGCCTACTACTTCCTGACCCCGTCGAGCACGACCGCGATGCTCGTCCTCGCGATCCTCGGCTCGATCGTCTACGCCCCGACGATCGCGGTGGCGTGGGCCATGTATGCGGATGCCGCCGACTACTCCGAATGGCAGACGGGCCGCCGTTTCACCGGCATGGTATTCGCGACGATCGGCTTCGCGCTGAAGTCGGGCTTGGCTCTCGGCTCGGCTGTCTTCCTCTGGGCCATGACCGGATTCTGGGGCTACGACACCGCCATGCCGAGCGCCGCCGAGGCGATCCGCGGCTACCACGTTTCCTCGAGCATCGGCGTCGGCCTCCTGTTCATCGGCGGTGCGGTTTCGATCGCGCTGTGCACCTTGAGCAAGAAGCAGACGCTCCAGATGGCCGAAGAACTCAACGAGCGCCGCGCGAAGGCCACCGCCGCCCGCGCCGCGTCGGCCTGATCCGGGGCCGGAATCCCCATGCTCCGCCGTCTCGCCGTTCTCGCGCTGGCGCTGGCTGCGCTCGGTCTGAACGCCGCGCCCGACGGCGGGGCGTTCACCACCGGCCGGTACCGCAACCTCTTCGCCGAGCAGCTCGGCAAATCCGAGGCCCAGCTCGACCGCAAGATCGAGGCCTTCTGGCAGCAGCTCTTCCACGGCCGCGACGCCGACCAACGCCTGTACTACCCGGTCGGCGACGACATGGCCTACATCGCCGATGTCGGCAGCGCCGACGTGCGCAGCGAGGGCATGTCGTACGGTCTGATGCTCTGCGTGCAGCTCGACAAGCGGGCCGAGTTCGACCGCCTCTGGCGCTGGGCGAAGCGGTTCATGTACCACGCCGAAGGGCCGCGCCGCGGCTACTTCGCGTGGCAGTGCCGCTTCGACGGCTCGCACATCGATCCCGGCTCCGCCAGCGACGGCGAGGAGTGGTTCGCCATGGCGCTGCTCTTCGCGGAGAACCGTTGGGGACAAGCCCCGCGCGCCATCGACTATGGCGCCGAGGCGCAGGCGATCCTCGACGCGATGCGCGACAACGACCGCGGCGGCGAGATCACCGCGATCTTCGACGCGCAGCAGCGTCAGGTGGTCTTTGCCCCCACCGCCGAGGCGAGCGGTTTTACTGATCCCTCGTACCATCTGCCGTTCTTCTACGAGCTCTGGGCGCGCTGGGATCGCACCGCAGACGGCCGGAAGTTCTGGACCGAGTGCGCGACCGTCAGCCGCGAGTATTTCCGCAAGGCCGCGCATCCGAAGACCGGACTCATGTCCGAATATGCCCATTTCGACGGACGCCCGGTCGCGGGCGAGCGCGGCGATTTCCGTTACGACGCCTGGCGCACCTTGGCGCATGTCGCGCTCGACCACGCCTGGTTCGGTGTCGATCCGTGGCAGGTCGAGCAGAGCAACCGTGTGCTGCGTTTCCTGAAGTCGCAGGGCACATTCATCCGCGACCGTTATACGCTCGATGGCCGGCCGGTTTCGGAGGACGAGTCGATCGGCCTGCTCGCGATGGCGGCGGTGGCCGGGCTCGCCGCCGAGCCGAAGCTGGCGAAGCCGTTTGTCCGCCGCGTCTGGAACGAGCCGATTCCGTCGGGGAAATGGCGTTACTACAACGGCCTGCTCCATTTCCTGGCCTTGTTGGAGGCCGGCGGTCGTTTCCGCATCATCGCGCCGCCGCCGCCGGCGCAGCCTTGAATTTGTTCGGATCGACAGAAGACAACGAAGGAAACGAAGAAGAGTGCGTGGCGAATTCTGCCGTACGGCAGAACGTGCCTGCGGGATCGGGTTTCGCCGGCACGGAGGCCGGCGCCACGGCCTGTCCTGCTTCTCGGGCCTTCGTTCTCTTCGATGTCTCCGGTCGGTTCCTGCGTGCGAACATTCACCCCATGCACTGCTCTTGCTCTCTCAACTTGTCTCCCCGTCCGGCGCGGACTCGCCCCGGGTCGATTCGTTTGGGTGAGGGCCGCTACGACCATGGTTTGCTTTACATCCTCGCTCTTTTGCAGACGGGTGGATGCCACCGGATCCACGCCCCGCATGCTCCCTGATCCAACTGTGGCGCAGGCCTCCGTGCCTGCGGTACCGGACAATGCAGGCACCGAGGCCTGCGCCACGCCTTTCCCTTCCTTTCTTCCATGAAGTCCCTTCGCCCTCTCCTTTGGCTTTTCGCCTTTTGCCTCACGGTTCTCGTTGTTCGCGCCGAGGACGGCTATCGGCTCTGGCTCCGCTATGAGCCCGTGGCCGACACGCTGCTGCGCGACGACTATCGTGCGGTGTCGGGGCGGGTCGTGCTCGCCACGCCCGCCGGTGTCGAGACGCCGACCACGGCGGCGGCGGGGACCGAACTGGTCGCCGGGCTCGAGGGCCTGCTCGGTCGCGCGCCCGACGTGGTGGTCGTGAAGTTGGATTCCGGAGTCGCAGGTGGCGGCGACGCGTACTCGATCCGCGTCGAGCGCGGCGCCTCACCGCAGGTGGTCATCGCGGCGAACCGCGATCTCGGCGCGCTGTACGGCGCCTTCGCGCTGCTGCGCCAGATCCAGACGGGGCGACCGGTCGCCGAACTCGACGGCTTGGGCGGCGCGCCGGGCATCAAGCGCCGTATCCTCAACCACTGGGACAACCTTACCGGTTTCGTGGAGCGCGGGCAGGCGGGCTTCTCGTTGTGGAACTGGTTCGAGCTGCCGGAGATCGTCGATCCCCGCTACACCGACTACGCGCGGGCCTGCGCCTCGATTGGGCTCAACGGCACGGTGCTCACCAACGTGAACGCCAACGCCACGGTGCTCACCGCGCCGTACCTGGAGAAGGTGGCGGTTTTGGCCGCCGCGCTGCGCCCGTATGGAGTTCGTGTTTACCTGACCGCCCGCTTCAGTGCGCCGAAGGAGATCGGAGGCCTGCCGACGGCCGATCCGCTCGATCCGGCGGTCGGGGCGTGGTGGCGGGCGAAGGTCGACGAGATCTACCGGGCGGTGCCGGATTTCGGCGGCTTCCTCGTGAAGGCCAACTCCGAGGGCCAGCCCGGCCCGCAGGACTACGGCCGCACCCACGCCGACGGCGCCAACATGCTGGCCCGCGCGCTCGCGCCGCACGGCGGCGCCGTGCTGTGGCGAGCTTTTGTGTACAGCCACGAGACTCCTGACGACCGGCACAAACAGGCCGTGACCGAGTTTGCGCCGCTCGACGGCACGTTCCTGCCCAATGTTTTCGTGCAGGTGAAGAACGGCGCAATCGACTTCATGCCGCGCGAGCCGTTCCACCCGCTTTTCGGCGCGATGCCGAAAACCCCGCTCGTGCCCGAACTGCAGATCGCGCAGGAGTACCTCGGCGGTGCCATGCAGTTGGCCTTCCTCGCCCCGATGTGGAAGGAGTGCCTCGACTCCGACACCTTCTGCGCCGGTGCCGGCTCGACGGTGGCCAAGGTGGTCGACGGCAGCATCGACGACCATGCCGACTCGGCCATCGCCGGCGTCGCCAACACCGGCTCGGTGCGCAACTGGACCGGCCACCCGCTCGCCGCGGCCAACTGGTACGCCTTCGGTCGTCTCGCCTGGGACCACACGCTTTCCTCGGAGACCATCGCCGACGAGTGGACCCGCATGACGTTCTCCAACGACCCCGCCGTCGTCGCGCCGCTTACGACCATGCTGCTCGAATCCCACGAGACCGTGGTCAACTACTCGATGCCGCTCGGCCTCCACCACATCATGGCCGAAGGCCACCACTATGGGCCCGGCCCGTGGGTGGCCGAGGCCGGGCGTGCCGACTGGACCTCGGTGTACTATCACCGTGCGGACGCCGTGGGCGTCGGTTTCGATCGCACCGCGGCGGGCTCCGCGGCGGTGGCGCAGTACCACCCGGAGGTGGCGCGGGTCTTCGGCGATCCCGACGCTTGCCCGGAGAAGTTCCTCCTCTGGTTCCACCATGTGCCGTGGGGGCGCCCGCTGAAATCGGGACGCCCGTTGTGGGACGAACTCGGGTTGCACTACCAAGCCGGAGTCGACGCGGTCGTGGCGTGGCAACAGGTGTGGGCCGGGCTCGGGGGCAAGATCGATGCCGGGCGCCACGCGCACGTCGCGTCGCTGCTCGCCCGCCAGCGGAAGGACGCGCGCCACTGGCGCGACGCGTGCCTGCTGTACTTCCAGACGTTCTCCCAGCGGCCGCTGCCCGAGGGCGTCGAGCCCGCCGAGCATCCGCTCGAATACTACAAGAACTTCCGCCTGCGCTACGTGCCCGGCGACCCCGCGATGCGATGACTCGGTCGACCTTCTTCGGCGCGCTTGCGCGTGGTGCGGCGCTTCAGCCCGCATCGGTTGGGGGCGCAGCCATATCCAAATGTAGGAGCCTGCTTGCAGGCGAACTGTGCTCGGAATCGCCTGCAAGCAGGCTCCTACATCCGGCACCGTTTGGTACGGAGCTTCCTTCCCTAATCTATAGGTGCAGTGACGGCGGGCTCGCCCGTGGCAGCCCGAACAGCGCACCCTCTTGCCCCATCATGAACTGGATTCAATCCACCACACTTCTCGTGTTTGTTTTGTGTGCGCGGCTCTCGGCCGCCGATGCGCCGGCCCTGCCGTTCGTCAGCCCGGCCTTCGGCGACCACATGGTCCTGCAGCGCGACCAGCCTAACCGCATCTGGGGTTGGAGCGCGCCGGGGGCGAGCGTTTCGGTGTCCATCGCCGACCGCACGGCCACGACCGTCGCCGCGGCGGACGGCCGTTGGCAGGCGGAGTTCGCCCCGCCGCCGGCGGGTGGACCGTACACGCTCACGGTTGAAGGCCCGGCGCGCGCCGAGTTCGCCGATGTGCTCGTGGGCGACGTGTGGTTGTGCAGCGGGCAGTCGAACATGGAGTTCGGCCTGCCGCGCGCCCAGGGCGGCGAGGCGGCGGCTGCGGCGGCCGATATCCCCGGGCTGCGGCTGTTTCGCGTGTCCACGACTTCCTCCTACGCCGGTGCGGCGGTGCCCGCCGGGAGTTGGCGCCCATGCGACCCGGAGAACGTGACGGCGAACGGCGGTTTCTCCGCGGTGGCTTTCTATTTCGGGCGGAAAGTTCATGCCGAGACCGGCGTGCCCATCGGCCTGATCCAGGCGGCGGTGGGCGGTACGCCCGCCGAGTGCTGGATGGACCCGGCGACACTGCGGCGGATGCCCGAGTTCGGCCCCGCCCTCGACGAGATCGCGCGCCTGCACGCGCTCGGCGGACCGGAGTACGGGAATTTCGTGAGCCACTGGTACGACGAGTTCGATGGCGGCCAGGCGGAAGGGTGGGGCAACGAGAGTTTCGACGACTCCGCGTGGAAACCGACCACGTTGAAGTCCGCCTTCGCCGATCTGGGCGTGCCCGAGACCCCCGCCGTGATCTGGTTCCGGCGCGAGATCGAACTGCCCGATCCGCTTCCCGCCGGCCCGGCGAAGTGTCTGCTCGGTGTGGTCGAGAAGATGGATACTGTTTTTATCAACGGCCAGTGGGTGGGCGCCAGCTCGTGGGTGGAAAACCCGCGCGCCTACCGCGTCCGCGACGGGGTGCTGCGGCCGGGGCGCAACGTGGTGGCGATCCGCGTGCTCAAGACCAAGGCCGACGGCGGCTTCACCAACCCCGCCGCCGACCTGAAGCTCCAGCTCGGCGATGGTTCGGCGGTGGCGCTCGAGGGCGCGTGGCGGGCCGCGTTGAGCGTCGATGCCCGTGCGCCGCACCCGCTTCCGCTCGGCTACGAGAACTATCCGACGATCCCCTCCGTGCTCTATCTCGGCATGATCCGGCCGCTCGCGCCGATGGCGCTCAAGGGCGCGCTTTGGTACCAGGGCGAGGCCAACCAGTTCAAGGCGTGGCAATACCACGACCTCATGACCGGACTGGTCGCCGACTGGCGCCGGGCCTTCGCGTCGGGCGACTTCCCGTTTCTCATCGCCAGTCTCCCGCTCTTCACCGGCCGCCAGTCCGATCCGGCGGCCCGGGCCGACGGTTGGACGCAGATCCGCGAGACCCAGTTGGCGCTCGCCCGCGCGGTGCCGAACTGCGGCACCGCCGTCACGGTCGACACCGGCGATGCCAACGACATCCACCCGCTCGACAAGCAGACGGTCGGCGAGCGCCTCGCGTTGCTGGCGCTCCGCCGCACCTATGGCCGCGACGTCGTGGCGGAGGGCCCGACCTTCCGCCGCCTCGAGCCGCTGGCCGGCGCGCTTCGTGTCCACTACACGGGCACGGAAGGCGGGCTGAAGGTGCGAGGCGAGGCGCTCGGCGAGTTCGCCGTGGCCGGCGCGGATCGGGTCTGGCACTGGGCCGAGGCGAAGATCGACGGCGACACGGTGGTCGTGTCGTCGCCCGATGTGCCCGAGCCCGTGGCGGTGCGCTACGCCTGGCAGGCGAACCCGCTGGCGACACTCTTCAACGCCGCCGGTCTGCCGGCCGCGCCCTTCCGCTCCGACACCTGGTAACCTTCAACCCCATGTAGGAGCCTGCTTGCAGGCGATTTCGGTATCCGGTGACGGGCCGAACACAGATCGCCTGCAAGCAGGCTCCTACCTCCTCCGATTTCCATGAAACACCTGCTCGTCTCCTCCCTCTTCGCCGCCGCCTCGCTCGGCGCGCTCGCCGCCCCCGCCCCGGTCCATTTCGACTGGTTCGAATACACCGGCCGCGACGATCTCTTCGCCGCCCCGCTGCCCGCGGGCCACTATCGCAATCCGATCCTCGCCGGGTTCTACCCCGATCCCGCGATCTGCCGGGTGGGGGAGGACTACTACCTGATCAACTCCACGTTCTCGTACTTCCCCGGCATCCCGATCTTTCACAGCCGCGACCTCGTGAACTGGACCCAGATCGGCAACGTGATCGACCGCCCGTCGCAGCTCGATTTCACCGGTAAGCGCACCACGCGCAGCCTCTTCGCGCCCACGATCAAGCACCACGACGGCGTCTTCTACGTCGTGTGCACCCATGTCGACGGCGGCGGGAACTTTCTCGTCACCGCCACCGATCCGGCTGGCCCGTGGTCCGACCCGCAGTGGCTCGACTTCGACGGAATCGATCCGTCGTTGTTCTTCGACGACGACGGCCGCGCCTGGATGGTCAACAACGGCAACCCGCCCGACAACAGCCCGCTCTACCAGGGCCACCGCGCGATCTGGATCCAGGAATTCGACGTGGCCACGCGCAAACTCGTCGGCCCGCGCTCGATCATCGTCAACGGCGGGGTCGACCTGAGCGCCCAGCCCGTCTGGATCGAGGGCCCGCACCTCTTCAAGAAGGACGGCTGGTACTACCTCTGCTGTGCCGAGGGCGGCACGAGCGTGAACCACTCGCAGGTCATCCTGCGCAGCGAGGCGCCCACCGGCCCGTTCGTGCCCTGGGCCGACAATCCGATCCTCACCCAGCGCGACCTCGACGGCAACGCGCCGCAGGCGGTCACCGCCACCGGCCACGCCAATCTGGTCGACGGCCCCGACGGGCGCTGGTGGTCGGTGTTCCTCGCGTGCCGACCGTTCCAGGACGGCTACCAGGCGACCGGCCGCGAGACCTTTCTGCTCCCCGTGGAATGGACGGCCGACGGCTGGCCCCGCATCCTGCCGCACGGCGAGCGCGTGCCCTACACGGTGGCCTCGCCCACGGGCGCCTCGGTCGGCGCGGCGCCCGTGCCGCTGACCGGCAACTTCACCTGGCGCGACGAGTTCGATTCCGGCGCCGACCGGCTCGCGCCGCTCTGGTTGATGCTGCGCACGCCGAAGGCGCCGTGGTGGAGCCTGGCGACGAAGCCCGGTACGCTCTCGCTGGTGCCGCAGGAGGCGTCGCTCGACGGCTTGGCGAATCCGGCCTTCCTCGCCCGCCGCGTGCAGCATGCGAAGTTCGACGCCACGGTGGAGCTGACGGTGCCGGTGGCGGGCGATGTCTCGGCCGGTCTCGCGTTGTATCAGAGCGAGACGCAGCACTACTTCTACGGAGTGAGGCGTTCGGCCGAGGGGCCGACGCTCTTCCTCGAGCTCGCCAACGGTGCCGCGCCGAAGTCGGTCGTCGAGACCGTGCTCGCGGAGACTGCGACGCTCGAGCTGCGGATCGAGGCCGACGAACTCGTGGGCGCCTTCCGCTACCGCGTCGGTGGGGGCGAATGGAAGACGCTGGAGGAGCGGGCGGACCTGAAGCCGATCACGACCAACGCCGCCGGCGGTGGTATCCATTTCACGGGCGCAGTGGTCGGCCCGTTCACGCGCCTCGAGCCCTGAGGCGCCGTTTGAACCCAAATTCAGCAGTTGGACACAGAGGGCTCAGAGGCAAGGCACGAGAGCACAGAGAGTTCGGAGCGAAAATGGTTCGTCGCGCGGTTCACCTCTGGGGTGAGTGCATCGACTCACGGCGTCATGTTGCCAAACATCTCTCCGTGTTCTCCTTCCGGCTCTCCCCTGCCTCTGTGACCTGTCCGAACTGCGTTGAACGGTGGCCCCGCTTGTCCCAAGCGGGTGTCGGCTTTTCTCGGAGCAAAACGGGCGCCGCAAGCGGCGCCCCTACGAGGGCATTCCCGCGCTTGCGGTAGGGGCGGTGCTTGCGCCGCCCTCGGGGGTCAGCCCTTTGGCGCCGCCCGCAGGGTCGAGCCCTCGACCCAGTTGCTCTCGACCATCTCGATGCGCGGATGGGTCGGGATGCCGAGATCCTGGGTCAGGATACGGGATACGAGCAGTTCCACCGACCAGGCGCCCATCAGCTCCTGGTTCTGTTGCATGCCGGTGAAGGGCGTGCCCTCGAGGATCTGGCTGACGGCCACGATGCCGAGGTCGTGCGGGGCCCGGATGCCGTTGCGCTCGAGCACCTGGGTCAGTTCGTCGAGCACGCTGTAGAGATGCACGAAGATGACGACATCGGGCTTGTGCTTCCGCAGCCACCCGAGCAGGGGCTTCTCCTCGACGCGGTTGGTGCGCAGGACCGGTACCGGCGCGGGGTCGCCGAAGGTGTGTTCGCACCAGCCGAGGTAGGCGCTGGTGTAGGCGTGGGCGCTGCGCTGTTCCTCGTAGTAGCCGAGCACCAGGCCGGGGCGGCGGTAGCCGCGGGCGTGCAGGCGGTCGAGGGTGTGCGCGAGATCGTTGTAGAAATGGCTCGTCACCCGGTGCAGCGGCGTGGCGATGCTGAGTCCCTGCGTCACGATCGCGTAGTGGTCGAGTGCATCGGGAAACTGTTCGAGCAGGTCGGGGCTGCCGAAGCAGAGCAGGCCCTGGACGCCGCGGGTGTCGAGAATGGTCCGGAAGCGGGGCAGCGTCATGCCCGGCGCCTTCAGCCAGAGCGGCTCGAGCCGGTAGCCCAGTTCCGCCGCGCGCCGGTTCATGCTGTCGTAGACCCGGGTCAGGTGCAGCGATCCCTCCCAGGGGCGCGGCTGGTCGTAGAGCGAGACCACGCCGAAGCAGGCCTGGCTGGCGGGGTTGCCGCTGTGGCGGAGCTGGCTCATCAGCTCCTTCAGCTTGGCGTTGGGGGTGTATCCGGTTTTTCGCGCCTCGGCTGCCACCCGTTCGCGGGTAGCCGCCGGGATCTTCGGGCTGTTGCGCAGGGCGAGCGAAACGGCCGAGGGGGATAATCCGAGGGAGGCGGCGATGCGGCGGAGGCTCATGAGGCGGGTCAACGTTTACCGGCGGTGCGGTTGGCGGCAAGCGGGACGTGTGCCACATCGCATCCCGCACCCGGGATGCCGCTTCGGCGCTGTCACCGTGGTGCGAACCCCAACAACCCCCAAGCTATACCTGTCGGCCGGCCTGTTTCCCCCGCTGTCGCGCTCCCGGCGCCGCATGTGGGAATCGCGCCTGGCGTGTCCATGTTCGGAACCTTCCCCGCACTCTTTCCCTGATCCGGAGCTCCCCTGTACCCGGAGATCGGAACCCCGACGCGGATTCCGTCCGCGTTCCAACGCAACACAACCGCAAGCTATGTCTAAACGCATGCATGTCCCCCAACATGCCCGCAACCTTCGCACTCTGCTGTCCGCAGCAGCGAGTATCGCGACGGTCACCGGGCTCTACGCACAACAGGCGGCCGACGAGGCCGCCGCCACGGAGGAGGATATCGTCGTCCTCAGTCCGTTCGAAGTCAGCGCCGAGACGGATCGGGGCTATGTCGCCACCGACTCCCTCGCCGGCACCCGCATCCGTACCGAGTTGAAGGATATCGGCTCGGCCGTGTCGGTCATCACCAAGGATCTGATGAACGACATCGGCGCGACCGACTCCGGTTCGCTGCTCCAGTACACCACCAATACCGAGGTGGCCGGCACCAAGGGCACGTTCTCGGGCCTCAACGGCGGCAACAGCGAGGAGTCCCAGTTGCGCTCCCCGGCCGGCGCCCAGCGCGTGCGCGGCCTGGCCGCGGCCGACACCACCCGCGACTACTTCGTCTCCGACATTCCGTGGGATTCCTACAACGTCGACCGCATCGACATCCTGCGCGGCCCGAACTCCTTCCTGTTCGGTCTGGGCAGCCCGTCCGGTATCCAGAACGCCTCGATGCAGACCGCGACCTACCAGACCCGCGGCGTGGCCGAGGCCCGCATCGGCTCGTACGGCAGCAAGCGCGCGACCCTCAACTACAACCATGTGCTCATCGACGACGTGCTCGCGATCCGCGTGGCCGGCCTGTGGGATCACGAGAAGTTCCGGCAGGACCCCGCCTTCGAGGATGACGAGCGCGTGTTCGCGACCCTGCGCTGGGATCCGAAGCTCTTCAAGAACCCGGCCTTCAAGACCAGCATCAAGGTCAAGTACGAGGTTGGCGACATCGACGCCAACCGCCCCCGCACCGTCACTCCCTTCGATCGGGTTTCGACCTGGTTCCTGCCGGCGAAGTCCAATCAGCAGATCCTCGACGACTGGGGCAAGGACACCGTCAACCCCTTCGGCGGCCTCGGCCGCGCGGTTGCGACCGATCCCTATGCCGTGGAGCGCACCGACTCGAACATCGAGGAGGGCGACGGCTGGGGCATCGTGAAGTCGGGTACGGACAACTACAACCCGTGGATGGGCACCCTGGTCAACGCCCAGCAGCCCTACTACACCATCGACGGGGCGTCGGGCACGGTCTTCGACCTGCGCGGCGGCTGGATCAATGCCGGCGCGCTCAACAGCGCGGGCGGCTACACCGGCGCCTCCGCCGGTGTTCCGGAAAAGCGCTACAGCGGCAGCGTCTACGTGGTCAACAGCCTGTCCGGCCGCGCCAACGCCGCCGGCTCCGTGCTGCCCAACGCCCAGTATGGCGGCTACCGCGACCAGTCGCTCACCGACGCCTCGATCTTCGACTTCTACAACAACCTGATCGACGGCCCGAACAAGTCGGAGTGGCAGCGCTGGACCGCGTACAACATCGACCTCACCCAGACCGGGTGGGACGACCGCGTCGGCCTCAACCTGATCTACGACCGCCAGCGCAGCACCGTCGGCAACGAGGGCCTGCTGGGCTGGGGCCCCACGATCAACATCGACCTGCTCCAGAACTACGACGACTACTACCTGGGCACCGAGAGCGGCAAGAACGCCAACTTCGGCCGCCCGTTCGTCACCGGCACCGGTTCCGGCAGCCAGATCTTCACCGACCGCGAGTACCAACGCGCCTCGCTCTTCGCCGAACTGCGCGTGTCGGACCTCACCGACAACAAGTTCCTCGTCAAGCTGCTCGGCAAGCATCGCTTCAACGGTGTGTACTCGAAGGAGAAATACTACAATCAGAGCCACAACTGGCAGATGTACGCGAACAGCCAGGAGTGGGCCGGCTACTGGAACGGCACCGACGGTTCGACCTCGAACATCAACGACCGTGTGGCCAATGCGATGATCTACCTCGGGCCGCAGATCACCGGCCGTCAGACCGCCGCCGGCGCCAACATCCCCCGGATCGGCTCGTTCATCGACATGCCCGACATGGGCATCTACGTCTTCGATCCGCGGCCCGCCGCCGGTGTCGACGTGTCCACCTTCGCCAATGCGTGGGTTCGTCCGGCCGGTCTCGAGAACATCATCGGCAACACCACGAGCGGCACCTGGACCCAGGCGTCGAACCTCGACAACCTGGTCGGCTGGAACGACAACTTCGGCTTCGAGCTGATCCGCGGCGCGGGCGGCGAGAACACCGACACCTGGACGAAGGCGCAGCGGGTGCTGAAGAAGACGACCTCGTGGGCCGGTTCCTACCAGGGCTACTTCTGGAACAACGCCTTCGTCGCCACCCTCGGGTGGCGCTACGACAAGGTGAAGCAGAAGAACGCCACCGCCTGGCAGATCCCCAACCAGCGCAGCCAGCTCAACTTGACCGACGAGGCCATCAACGTCGCCCAGCCGTACACCTACGGCGACACGGCGATCGCGGCCGACCACTCGTTCAAGTGGCAGGGCGTGATGCACCTCAACCGGCTTCTCAAGAAGGACCCGCTGCCGTTCAACGTCAGCTTGTCCTACGTGAAGTCCGACAACTTCGAGGTCAGCTCCACCCGCCGCGACCTGTACGGCAACGTCATCGACAACCCGAGCGGCGAGACCAAGGAATACGGCGTGCTGCTCGGCACGAAGGACGGCAAGTACTCGCTGCGCGTGGTCAAGTACGAGACCCGGGTGCTCAACAGCAATGCCTCCCTCGGCAACGGCGGCGGCCTCGGCAGCATCATCACCAACGGCCTGAACTGGCGCAACGTGTTCCTGTACGAGCTCGGGGCCTACGACCTGAGCACCGCCAACCAGCCCTCGTACCGCAACCGCTGGACCAACGCCTATCCGGGCTTCATTCAGGACGCCGACGGGAATAACCTCACCGCGGGCACTCCCGAGTACATCGCCGGCGAGGCGCAAGCCATCGCCCGGATGAACGAGGCGATCCGCGGCTGGAACGACATCCAGAAATGGCTCACGACGAAGGGCTTCTTCCAGGCGTGGAGCTTCACCCCGCTCGGGCCCGACGCCGCGCTGGTCGATCGCGACACCTACCGTTCGAATCCGTCGCAGTACGCCCCCAACGCCAACACCGTGACCGGCTATGCCGCCACGGCGCCGGCGGGGTTCAACGTCACCTCCGACACGATCTCGAAGGGCTACGAGTTCGAGTTCACCGCCAACCCGCTGCCCAACTGGCGCATCGCGTTCAACGCCTCGAAGACCAACGCCACCCGTGAAAATGTCGGCGGCGCCACGCTGACCGAGTTCATCGAATACATGGACTCGATGCTGTACAACGCCGACGGTTCGCTCACCGCCGCCGCCGAAGTTCCCCGTTGGGGCGGCGCCGGCAACGCCATCGGGCCGAGCGTCTATGCGCCGTGGAAGGCCAACTACACCAAGATGAAGCTCATGGAGGGCACCCAGGCCGACGAGATCCGCAAGTGGCGCTTCAACGTCATCTCCAACTACTCGTTCAACACGGGTCGGCTGAAGGGCGTGGGCGTCGGTGCGGCCTACCGTTGGCAGGACAAGAACGTCATCGGCTACCCGATGACCGCCGATGGCGGCTACGACCTCGGTAAGCCGTACTACGGCCCGTCCGAGGATGCGGTCGACACCTGGATCAGCTACGAGCGCAAGCTCACCGAGAAGATCAACTGGAAGATTCAGCTCAACGTGCGCAACCTCTTCGCCGACGACAGCCTCATCCCGACTGCCGTGCAGCCGGACGGCTACACCTGGGCGACGGTCCGCGTCTCGCCGAACCGCGAGTGGTTCCTGACCAACACGTTCACCTTCTGATCGTCCGTATCGGCTAGGCATAGCCTCGCGGCGGCCCGCTTCGGCGGTCCGCCGCTTTTCTTTTGTCCGCCCATCGCCCGCCGTAGGGAGCCGCTCGTTACGCCCGCTCTCGTTCCCTCCGGTCGGGTCGGCCGGTAGGTCCACGGCTCCGACTCGACCCAAATTCAGCCGTTGGACACAGAGGGCGCAGAGGCAAGGCACGAGAGCACAGAGAGTTCGGAGAGCAAATGGTTCGTCGCGTGGTTCACCTCTGGGGTGAGTGCACCAACTCGCGGAGTTATTTTGTCAAACACCTCTCCGTGTTCTCCTTCCGGCTCTCCTCTGCCTCTGTGACCTGTCCGAACTGCCGTTTCCAGGCGTGCGGATCCAAGCCGGCTCTGGCGGCTCGAGCCCCTTGGAACCGTTCGCGGAACGGTCCTACTTGTGCGCCACGTGGCCCCCACTTCGTACCAATACTTGTACCAAAGAAGAATCGCGCTCACCGCCGTTGCTGCGGTGCAGTTCTTCGCCTCCGTTCTTCCGCCGGTTTCCCCTTCCGTCCATCGGTGGACGCCTCAGCCACTTTCATGATGAACAACCCGGTCAGACCCCTGCAATCGCTTGTCTCCCTCGCTCGGCGTCGGGGGCGGCTTGTGCTCCTCGCCGTTGCGCTTTGGGCGCCGTCCCTCGCCCCTGCCGCCACGCCGTCGGCGAGCCTCTTCGCGCCCTTGCTCGTCGAGCCGTCGGCCGCGCCCGATGCCTTCCCGCTCGTTGCCGCAGGCCAGGCGGCGCCGCTCTGCTTCGATGCCGCCGACCACAAGGGCGTGCAACGCGCCGTCGGCGACCTCCAGGCCGACATCGCCCGCGTGACCGGGCTCACGCCCACCCGCTCCGCGCAGGCGCCCACTTCGGCGTTGCCCGTCATCATCGGCACCGTGGGCAGGAGCGCGCTGATCGATGCGCTGCTCGCCGCCGGCAAACTCGACGGCAGCACGCTCGTCGGCAAATGGGAGAGTTTCGTCATCGCCACTGTGGCCGACCCGGCTCCCGGCGTCGCGCGGGCGCTCGTCATCGCCGGCAGCGACAAGCGCGGCACGATCTACGGCATCTACGAGATCTCCCGCCAGATCGGCGTGTCGCCCTGGTATTGGTGGGCCGATGCACCGGTCGCGCACCGCGACGAGTTGCATCTCAGGCCCGGCGTCTTCGCCTCCGGCGAGCCGAAGGTGAAATACCGCGGCATCTTCATCAACGACGAGGCGCCCGCCCTCCGGCGTTGGGCCCAGGAGAAGTTCGGCGGCCAGAACCCCGAGTTCTACGGCCACGTCTTCGAACTGCTTCTCCGCAACCGCGCCAACTACCTCTGGCCGGCGATGTGGCTCCCGGTCTCCTTCAACGACGACTACCCGGACAACCCGCGTTTGGCCGACGAATACGGCATCGTCATGTCGACCAGCCACCACGAGCCGATGATGCGCTCGCACCACGAGTGGATGCGCTACGGCCAGGGCGCGTGGAACTACGAGGCCAACGCGGAGACGCTGCGCGAGTTCTGGCGCGGCGGCTTCGCGCGGGTGCAGGACTACGAGAGCGTGGTCACCGTCGGCATGCGCGGCGACGGTGACGAGGCGATGTCCGAGGAGGCGGCCGTGCCGCTGCTCCAGCAGATCATCGCCGACCAACGCAAGATTCTCACCGAGGTCACCGGCAAGCCCGCCGCCGAGATCCCGCAGGTGTGGGCGCTCTACAAGGAGGTGCAGGATTACTACGACAAGGGCATGCGGGTGGACGACGACATCACCATCCTCTTCAGCGACGACAACTGGGGCAGCATCCGCTTCCTGCCCAGGCCCGAGGACCGCGGCCGCGCGGGCGGCTTCGGCATGTATTACCATGTCGATTATGTCGGCGGACCGACTTCCTACCGCTGGCTCAACGTCTCGCAGATCGAGCGCATCTGGGAGCAGATGTCGCTCACCTACGCCGCGGGCGTGGATCGGCTGTGGATCCTGAACGTGGGCGACATCAAGCCCATGGAGCTGCCGATGAGCTTCTTCCTCGACCTCGCCTGGAATCCCGAGGCGATCGCCGCGGCGGACCTGCCGGCCTATCATCGCAACTGGGCCGCGCAGCAGTTCGGGCCCGAGCATGCCGCCGAGATCGGCGAGCTGCTCGCGTTGTATACGAAATACAACTCCCGCCGCACGCCGGAGATGCTCACCGCCGGCACGTTCAGCGTCGCCAACTACCGCGAGGCCGACCGCGTCGTCGCCGAGTACAACGCGCTCGCCGAGCGTGCCCGAGTACTGGATGCCAAGCTGCCGGCCTCCCACCGCGACGCCTTCTTCCAGTTGGTGCGCTATCCGATCGAGGCCTGCGCCAACGTCACCGAGATGTACGTGGCCGCCGGCAAGAACGCCCACTACGCCGAACGCGGCGTGCCTTCCGCCAATGTCCATGCCGAGCGCGTGAAGGAACTCTTCGCCCGCGATGCCGCGCTCATCCGCCGTTTCCACACCGACCTGGCCGGCGGCAAGTGGAACCACATGATGGCGCAGACCCATCTCGGCTACACCTACTGGCAACACCCGCCGCTTGATCGTTCGCCGGCGGTCACCTACGTGCAGCCGGGCGAGAAGGCCGAGCTGGGCTTCTTCGTCGAACAGGGCGAGCGCCCGAAATGGGGCTGGCTCGATGTCGAGGCCGACTGGGACTTCGCCACCGTGCTGCCGCGTTTCGACCGCGCCAACGATCCGTCCTACTACCTCGAGATCGTCAACCGCGGCACCGAGCCGTTGCACTACACGCTCGCCCCCGTGCAGGACTGGATCCGACTCACCAAACGCGAGGGCACGATCCGTTTCGACGAGAAGGTCTTCGTCTCCATCGACTGGTCGAAGGCGCCCGCCGGAGCGGCCACCGGCGAGATCAACATCACCGGTGCGGGCACTTCGTACACCGTCACGGTGCCCATCCGCAACGAGCGGCCCGCACTCGCCGGCTGGATCGAGGACCGCGGGGTCGTCTCCATCGAGGCCGCCCGGTTCGACCGCTCCGCCCCAGCCGCCGACGCGCGCTGGATCGTCGTGCCGAATCTCGGCCGCACGGACTCGGCCGTCACCATCGCCCCGGCTCTGGCGCCCCGCCGTGCGGAGGTCGACGGCGCTCCGAGCCTCGAATACGACTTCACTCTGCTCGATGGCGCCACCGTGGCGGTCGATGCCTACGTTTCGCCGACCCAGGACTTCCGCCACAGCGGAGGCCTGCGCTTCGCGATCGCGATCGACGATGCCCCGCCGCAGATCGTGAACATCAACGCGGGCGAGGACGTGCCCGACTGGAAGTATCCCGACTGGTGGAGCCAATCCGTGGGCGACCACATCAAGATCAGGCGCTCCGACCACCAGGCGCTCGCGCCCGGCAAGCACACCCTGAAGGTGTGGATGGTCGACTCGGGCATCGTGCTCCAGAAGTTCGTGATCGATGCCGGTGGCCTGAAGCCGACCTACCTCGGCCCGCCCGCCAGCAGGCGGGTGGCATCGTCCGAGCCTCGTCTGCCCACGGAATAGCATGCTCACCCGTTGTTCCTGTCTCGGGGTTGCAGCCGCGTTGCTCCTTCTGGCGACAGCCGATTTCGCCTGCTGTGCGGATTGGATGTTGCCGTTGCCGGAGGCCGCCAGCCCGGCGAAATAAACCGGACACCCCTTCGCAGAATCCAATCGGTGCCCCTGTTTGGCTCCCCCTTCTATTCAACTCCTCTGATGGCCATGACCTCGAAACTGTCCTGCGCCTGCGCGCTTCTCGCCCTCTCGTTCGTTGCCGCCGGAACCACGCTTTCGGCGGGCGATCGCGATCCCGCGGTGCCCGCTGTCGAGCGGCCCCGCGTCCTGGTCCTCACCGACATGGGGGCCGATCCCGACGACGAGCAGTCGCTCGTGCGCCTTCTGCTCTACGCCAACCAGCTCGATATCGAGGGGATCGTCGCCACGACGTCCTGCTGGCAACAGCACGCCATCCGCCCGGATTTCATCCACACCATCCTCGACGCCTACGAGAAGGTGCAGCCCAACCTGCTCGTGCACGAGGGGGGCTACCCGACGGCCGACGCCCTGCGCGCCGTGGTGAAACCCGGGCTGCCAAAGTACGGCATGACCGGTGTGGGCGAGGGCCGGGACTCGACGGGTTCGGAGTGGATCATCCGTGCGCTCGATCGGGAGGATCCCCGGCCGTTGTGGATTCCGGTCTGGGGCGGGGCCAATACCCTCGCCCAGGCGCTGTTCAAGTTGCGCGCGACGCGCCCGGCCGCCGAGCTCGACCGCCTCGTCGCCAAGCTGCGCGTCTACACGATCTCCGACCAGGACGACAGTGGCGCGTGGATGCGGCGGGAGTTTCCCGGCCTGTTCTTCATCGTGACTCCGGGCGACGAATACGGACCGGCCACCTGGATGGCCATCAACAACACCTACGAGGGCATCGACAACACCTCCATCGGCAACCCCTGGCTGGCCGCGAACATCCAGCAAAGCCACGGCCCGCTTGGCGCGGCCTACCCGGACGTGGCCTGGGGCATGGAGGGCGACACGCCGGCCTATCTCGGCCTCATCCCCAACGGGCTCAACGCCCCCGAACACCCCGACTGGGGCGGCTGGGGCGGCCGTTACGAGCTCTACACGCCGTCCTTCGAGGGCGTGAAGGACGCCAGCTCCGTCGTCGTGCCCGTGCCGGAAACCCGCCCGATTTGGACCAACGCGTCCGACACCTACACGCCGTATCTGCCCAACGCCCAGAAGCGGGCCGTGAAGCGCAGCGAGAAGAGCTTCACCGGCAACCACGTGACGCTCTGGCGTTGGCGCGACGATTTCCAGAACGACTTTGCCGCGCGCATGGACTGGACCACCAAGCCCTACGCCGAGGCCAACCATCCGCCCGTGCCGCGCCTCAACCACCCGGACCGGCTGACCGTCAAGTCCGGCCAAGGCATCTCCCTCGACGCCTACGGCAGCAGCGATCCCGACGGCGACAGCATCAGTTATCTGTGGTTTCACTACCCGGAGGCCGGCACCTACAAGCAGCCGATTACGACTGGCGGCGCGGAAAACGCCGACCGTTTCCATGTCACCGCGCCGAAAGTGGAGAAGCCCGAGACGCTGCACTTCATCCTCCGGGTGACCGACAAGGGCTCGCCGGCGCTCTCCCGTTACCGGCGCGTGATCGTTACAGTGAACCCTTGATCCTGCTCTCTCGCCGGTTCGTCCTGCGGCGCCTCTGCGTCTGTGATCGCATGGGGCTGGGGTTTCTACATTGACCTCGGCGCCTGCCGCATTGGGGGCGTCGCTCGCGATTCCGCCCGGTAGGGCGGGCTTGGCGCCCGCCATGTGTAGGTCCACGTCTCCGACTGGACCCGGCAGACCCAAGTCGGCGCCCGCGACCCGGCACGCAAGATCGTGGCGCACTCTGCTGGCCAGCAGAGCCGTACGGCAGAGCTGCCTGCGAGCTCCGATAGTGCGCGCTCCCGGCGCACTGATCTTGGATCGGATCGCGTCGCGAAACTCGCCAAGAGTTTCGGCGCCTTCAGCGCGCATCGACGGCCTTGGCGGCCGCCGCCACGGAAGCGCGGTTTGCGCCTAAACTATCGAGTCTTGCACGTTAGCCTGACGCTTGCGGTGGCGAAGGCGGCCAAGGCCGTCGGCGTGCCCGCAGAGGCCGAAACTCTTCGCGAGTTTCGCTACACGGTAGGCGTCTCTGTCAGTCTATTAGGCGAGCCTCGCTACTACGAAAGATGAGTCGCGCTGCGTCCGGCGTCGGTGTGCTTTGGACCTCCGTTTTCTCCGGTTTCCTTACCACCGCGTTCGCCCCTTCCGTCATGAATCGACTCCGCTCCCTCCGCGCGCTCGGCCTGCTGTTGGCCGTCGCTCTTTTCACCACAGCCGGTGCCCTCGCCGGCGGCGAGAAACTCACCGTCGTCATGGTCCACGGCGCCACCGCCGGCGGCTGGGAATGGAAACGCACCGCCCAGTGCCTCACCGACGACGGCCACACCGTGTACCGCGTCACGCTCACCGGCCTCGGCGAACGACTGCACCTCAACGGGCCGCACATCGACCTGGCGACGCACATCGACGACGTCGTGAACACGATCCTCTTCGAGGACCTGCATGAGGTCGTGCTCACCGGCCACAGCTACGGCGGCATGGTCATCACCGGCGTGATGGACCGCATCCCCGAGCGCATCCGCCACGTCGTGTTCTTCGATGCGGCCGTGCCCGACGACGGCCAGTCGATCTGGGACCTCTTCGGTGGCGGCAACCCGCCGAACACCAACATCGTCGACGGCATGATGCAGGTCTCGTGGGTGAAACCTGGCGACAAGCCGCCGCATAGCGTCGCCCAGTCGATCAAGTGCTTCAACCAGCCGGTTTCCTACAAGAACCCCGCCGCGCTCGCCCTGCCGGTCACCTACGTCGCCTTCGTGCCGGCGGACCAGTCGGCCGAGGAACGCGCCAAGAAGGACAAGAGCTGGCAGCACGCCGCCGCCCGCGGTTGGACGATCCGCACCTTCCCGGGGCACCACGTCGCCCAGCAGGAGGATCCCCGCGGTGTCGCCTCGCTCGTCGAGGCGGCGGTCTCCGACACCAACGCGGCGGTCGCGAAGTAACCTTGTCCGCGCCTCTGCTCTCTTGTCAGTCGTAGGGGCGTCGCTTGCGACGCCTGTTCGGTCTCAGCGCTTTCCGCATCCCCATGCCGCGTCACCACTCCGTCTTCCTCGCCTCCGCGCTTCTGCTCGCCGCCCCCGTGGTCACCTTCGCCCAGGAGGATCCCGCGCAGGTCTCCGACGCGCGCGCCAAGGCCAACTTCGCCCGCCCGATCGAGCTCGCGCCCGACGATGTCCGCGCCTTCCCCGATGCTCCCGCAGGCTACCGGACGCCTCGCGCCGACATCGCGCACGGGCGCATCGAGCAGTTTGAATACGACTCGACCGTCACCGGCACGCGCCGCAAGGCCAACATCTACCTGCCCGCCGGCTACTCGGCGGAGAAGAAGTTCCCGGTCCTGTATCTTCTCCACGGCATCGGCGGCGATCCCTTCGAGTGGACCGGCTACGTGAAGGCCGACGTCATTCTCGACAACCTCATCGCCGACGGGAAGGCCGTGCCGATGATCGTGGTGCTGCCCAACGGTCGCGCCATGGCCGACGACCGTGCGATCGGCAACCCCTTCGAGCCCGAGAAGGCGGCCAGCTTCGGCGCGTTCGAGGTCGACCTGCTCGACTGTCTCATTCCCGCGATCGAGGCGAAGTATCCGGTTCTATCCGACCGCGATCACCGTGCCATCGCCGGCCTGTCGATGGGCGGCGGGCAGACGTTCAACTTCGGCCTCGGGCATCTCGACACGTTCGCGTGGATCGGCGCCTTCTCCGCCGCGCCCAACACCAAACCGCCGGCCGAGCTTCTGCCCGATCCGGCCGCCGCCACCCGGCAGCTCAAGCTCCTCTACATCTCCTGCGGCAACAAGGATGGCCTGATCAACTTTTCCCAGGCCGTGCACAGGTACGCCAAGGCGCACGGCGTGCCCCACCTCTGGAACGTCGACGACCACGGCCACGACGGCGAGACCTGGGGCAGCAACCTCCACCACTTCGCCCAGCGGCTCTTCCGCTGATCGCGCAAACGGTCTCACGGTCCGCTCTGTTTTGCTCCCCGGCGCAGGTTGCGTAGGGCCGCAGCTTGTCTGCGTGCCGTCTGCGCGCGAGCCGGCACGGACCTTCTGCCGTTCGGAAGAACCCGCGTAAGGTCCGGTCTCACGGTCGGATTGAACCCAAACTCAGCAGTTGGACACAGAGGGCTCGGAGGCGAGGCACGAGAGCACAGAGAGTTCGGAGAGAATAGGGTTCGAAGCGCGGTTCACCTCCGGGGTGAGTGTTCCAACGCGTGGCGTTGTTCTGCCAAACACCGCTCTGTGCTCTCCGTCCGGCTCTCCTCTGCCTCTGTGACCTGTTCGAACTGATTGAATGCTCACGGCTGGGCCGGCGTCGTACGCGCACCGCCCGGGCTGACGGTTCCGCAGGGCAGGGGATAAGCGCGGCGCGCCGGGCCGTCGGCATGAGAGCGGTTCATGTTCAAGGAAACTGTGAAACCGGCGGATACTACTTTCGACTAGTGGACGCGGGGTGTCCCCGCTGCACGATGCGCGTTCGGGTGCGCGATGGCGCGTGGCCCCCGAACCTGCTGCGAAACCGATGTATCCTGCCTTCCTGCACCGTGGACCGCGCCCTTGCGCCGAAACGCCCTCCCGCCCCGCCCCGACCGCGCGGTTGGTTGCCGACGGCATCGCGAACGGATCCGGACGGACCGTGCGGATCGGCCTGCGACGTTGGTGGCTTGTTCTGGTCGCCGGTGTCCTGGTGCGCGGAGCACTCGTGGCGGCGCCGGAGCGCTGGCCGACCACCGTCGATGTCGATCCGGGCGAGACGGTCACCGCGACGCGGAACGGGACGGCGCACACGTTTCGCATCCTCGCCGACGCGCAGGGCCAGCCGGCGATCGCCTACGAGACGATGCCGTTCCCGACGACCTCGGTCGACAAACGTGTGAACTATGCGGTGCGCGTGCGGCTGGAGGTCGATGGCCGGGAGATCGAGATGGTCGCGCGGCCCCACCAGTTTCCGGTCGAGGCTTTCGGTCTGCGGCTGTACCTCGACGGCACGAAGGAATGGCTCGGCACCGACGACGTCTTTCCGGTGCACATCGCGAAACGGATCCGCCTGGCCTTCACGGAGGCCGGCGAATCCTGGGGGCCAGCGCTGCGTTTTCCCGTGGGGGAGTACCGATGGTATTCGACGTCCTACAACAACACCTGGCTCGGCATCGTGCCGCAGGACGCGAGCACGACCTACTACCACAAGGGCGAGGACTTCGGCGCCGTGCCGGACCGTTTGCCCGTCCTCGCGTCGGAGGCGGGGCAGGCCATGACCGAGGGCACCGGGGTGCAGAGCGTCAGCGCGGATGGCACGCTCTTCTGGATGTCGCATCTCAACGCGCACAATGTCTTCGTCACCACCGGTGAGCGGGTGGAGGCCGGCCAGGTGCTCGGTCTCACCGGCAACCGGGGCAATACCGACGACGATCCGCATGTCCACTACGACATCGATCGGCGCAGCGACATGCCGGGCAGCTATCCCTATCTGGTCGAGTCGTACCTGCGCGACTATCCCGATGCCGGCATTCCGGCCGCGGGCGGGTACCAGTTCATGTGGGCGGGTGACGCCCTCCCGCTCGACGGGCGGCGTTCGCTCGCGCGGCCGGGCCGCACGATCGCCCGGTACCGCTGGATCCTGCACGACGGCACCACGGTCGACGGGCCGACCGCCCTGTTGAGCGCGTCCGAGGCGGGCTTCTATTCCCAGGAGCTCCGGGTCTATTTCGACGACGGCCGCGAGGAGCGTGGCTTCACCCAGGTGCGGGTTTTCGAGCCGGGCCGGTCCGGCCAGCTGCCCATCACCGGTTTCCTCTATCAGTATCCGGTCCGTGGAATTCGGCCGGGCGACGAGATGACGATCCGCCATCACCAGTTTCTCCTGGAGTGCAACGCGCGCACGATCGATTTCGGCGACGGCTCGGCGGTGCAGACGGTCTACGGCGCGCGGCCGACGATCAGCCACGTCTATGCGGCCCCGGGCCTCTACACGGTGACGGTTCACGCGATCGGGACCATGCCCCAGGTTTTGAAGACCTCGGTGCTGGTGGAGGCGGGCGAGGTCGGGCCGAATCGCCCGCCGGAGATCGCGGGGCTGGGCGAGCGCCAGTTTCGCTGCTTCTCCGACCACGACCTGACGGTGGCGTTCGTCGGTTCCGACCCCGACGGGGATCCGCTCGAATGGGAGGCCGCGCCGGGTCCGGCCCACGGGGAGGTGACGGTGGACGGTCTTGGCACGGTGCTCTACCGGCCCGCGCCGGGCTTCGCGGGAGAAGACGCTTTCGCGGTGCGGGTCGCAGACGGAAAGGGCGGCACAGCCAGCGTGGGTTGTGCCGTGGTGGTGGGTCCGCTGCCGGTCGTGGGCCCCGCTGGGGTGCGGATCGAGGCCGAGGACTACGACGAAGGCGGGGAGGGCGTGGCGTATCATGATGTTGATGGCCGACAGGGCACCTCGCAGGTGCGGACCGACGGCAGCGGCCATGATGTCGACATCGTGGCGATCGAGCCGGGGGTGGACTTCCCGGGCTTGAAGATCGGCTACACCGAGCCCGGTGAGTGGCTGTGCTACACGTTGTCGGTGCCGGTTTCGGGGAGGTACAGCCTTCGCCTACGGGTCGCCAACGGCTCCGGCGGCGCCTCGACCGGTGCGATCTCGTTGCGTTGGAAGGGCGCCGTGGTGGCCGGTCCGCTCACCGTCCCCGCCACCGGTAGCTGGGACTCCTTCGTGGACCTCGACGTGCCGGGTGTCGCGCTCTCCAGCGGCACCGATGGGCTCCAGCTCGACTGCA
>JAEZUE010000044.1 GCA_023443455.1 Verrucomicrobiota bacterium | reverse complement strand
CCGCCGTGAGCGAAACACCGATACTCCAGCCGGTCTTCAACGCGACATACAGGTTCGACAGACTCATGAAGCCGCCGAGCAGCATGCCGGCGATGGTGGCGCGCACCGTCAACTGACGGCGGGTGGGAATGGTTTCCATGGGCGGCCTCCAGCAAACCCCACGCCACCACCCGGGCAAGCCCGCGCCCCGGAACGCAACGTTCAAAAACTCTCCCCCGAAATTCGCGTCCACCAGCCCCAAGCCAGACACGTTCAGCAATCGACCGGTTGGTGAACGGCACTCATGTATCTCGGTCACCTAAGAACTCATTGCGGAGGAACTCGCGAGCCGCACTCCAATCCGGAATACTCGGCCCCAGAACCACACGGTACTGTAGACGACCATCAAACTCAGACTCGAACCGCTCATGCAAACGGATCTCCAACACACGGTCTTTTGTTATGAGCGAAGCAATTGCCCCATAGTCACCCCAACCTTCACCGTCGCACTCAAAATGGACTCCCGGGTCCGATTTCATTCGGTGCACATATCGTTGCAAACGTAGGTAATGGCCCGCACCCGCCAAGAAGAACACCGCAATTCGCCCTGTCGCGTTAATGCCAAAATCGCAGCGATCTGCGATGAACTCGACTAGTGTTTGTTTCATCTCTTGTCGTCGGCCAATGGAGTTAGGAGCGGTGGCACTGATTGTGGGGGTTCAGGGACTTGGTATACGACCCGAGGAACCACAGTACCATCCCCGTTTGCTGCGTTTACCGCGGCAGATTTCGGACTCAAATTTGTCAGCGGTCACTCAAAACCAGCCAGCAAAGGTCGAATCAAAACCAGCCACTTTGAGCGGTAGCCATGTCCCCGGTGCGCGAGCACCGAAGGGGCGTGAACACCCTCAAAGTGAACGAACAAGACGCCATCCACACCCTTCACCGCCGCGGCTGGTCGCGGCGGCGCATCGCCCGTGAGCTGGGCATCGATCGCGGGACGGTCGGCAAGTACTTGGACGCTGCAAAACCGGCCATTCCGACCGCCGGCTCCGAAGTGCCGGCCTGTTCAAAACCAGCCATTCCGACCCTCGGGCCGGTCGACACCCCTGAAGCAAAACCAGCCATTCCGACCGCCGGGTCGCCGGCGGGGCGGCGCAGCCTGTGCGAGCCCTTGCGCGGTGTCATCGAGACTGGACTGCAAGCGGGCCTGTCGGCGCAGCGCCTCTTCCAGGACCTGACGGCCGAGCACGGGTTCACCGGCAGCTACCAGTCGGTCAAACGCTTTGCCCGGCAACTGGGCGCGACCACCGAACTGCCGTTCCGCCGGATGGAGTGTGTGCCGGGCGAGCAGGTCCAGATCGACTTCGGGCTGGGCGCGTGGATCGAGGCCGACGGCAAACGTCGCCGGCCGCAGCTGTTCCGCGCCGTGCTCGGCCACTCGCGCAAGGGCTACAGCGAGGTCGTGTGGCGGCAGGACACCGAGACGTTCCTGCGCTGCATCGAAAACGCCTTCCGGCACTTCGGCGGAGTCACGCACACCGTGGTCATCGACAACCTCAAGGCCGGCGTGCTCGCGGCCGACTGGTACGACCCCGAGCTCAACCCGAAGCTGCGCGAGTTCGCCCTGCACTACGGCACGACGATCCTGCCCACCAAGCCGGCCACGCCCCGCCACAAGGGCAAGATCGAGTCCGGCGTGAAGTTCACCCAGGAAAACGCGCTCAAGGGGCGCCGCTTCGGCAGCCTGGCCGAGCAGAACCACTACTTGGCCGAGTGGGAGCGCACCGTGGCCGACACGCGTATCCACGGCACGGTGCGCCAGCAGGTCGGCAAACTCTTCGAGACGGCCGAGCGCCCCGCGCTCCTGCCGTTGCCCGCGTCGGTCTTCCCCAGTTTCGTCGAGGTCCGCCGCACCGTCCACCGCGACGGCCACACCGAGTACCAGAAGGCCTACTATTCCGCGCCGCCCGAGTACGTCGGCCGCGAGATCTGGCTGCGCGCCGACGCCCGGCTCGTGCGTTTGTACAACCACCGCATGGAGCCGATCGGCACCCACGTGCGCGTCGAGCCCGGCCGCTTCGCCACCGCCGACGAACACCTCCACGCCCACAAACGCCACCCGGTCGAACGCGGCGCCGACTACCTGCTGCAACGTTGCCAGTTGCTCGGCACCAACTGCGGCGCCTGGGCCGAGGCCATGTTCAAGAATCGCGGTTCCTATCACCTGCGCGTCCTCCAGGGCCTCCTGCAACTGGCCCGCACCGTTCCCGTCGCCGACCTCGAACGCGCCGCCGGCACTGCGCTGCACCGCGGCGTCTTCGACCTGCGCGTCGTGCGCCGCCTCGCCGAGGAGGGCGAGACGGTCGTGCAGGTCGACTTCCTCCAAACCCATCCGCTCATCCGCGATCTGTCCGCCTACCGCGTCGACGCCTTTTGCTCACCATGAACCACAACCTGCAAACCACCCTGCGCCAGCTCCGGCTCTCCGGGCTGGGCCAATCCCTCGACGTGCGCCTCCACGAGGCCTCCTCGAACCGCCTCACCCATCTCGAGTTCCTCGAGCTCATCCTCGAGGACGAGTTGTCCACCCGCCGCCAACGCAAACTCGACAGCCGTATCCGAGCGGCGGAGTTCCGCACCCTCAAGCCGTTGGACGATTTCGACTGGCGCTTCAACCCCTCCATCCCCCGCAAGGAGATCTACGACCTGGCCGCCGGCCACTTCATCGCCCGCCACGAAGACGTGCTCTTCGTCGGCCCGCCCGGCGTCGGCAAGACCATGCTCGCCCAGGCCATTGGCTACGAGGCGATCAAGCAGGGCCTGCTCGTGCGTTACCGTTCCATCTTCGACCTCGTCCGCGACTTCCTCGAAGAGGAATCCACCAGCCAACGCGACCGCGTCCTGCGCCAGTACTTGAAACCCGACCTGCTCATCATCGACGACATGGGCCTGAAGGCCCTGCCCAAACACTCCGGCGAGTACCTGATGGAGATCATCGTCCGCCGCCACGAAACCCGCTCCACCATCATGACCAGCAACCGCCCCCTCGAAGACTGGGGCAAACTCCTCCAGGACGTCCCCACCGCCAGCGCCATCCTCGATCGCTTCCTCCAATACGCCCACCTCATCACCATCACCGGCAAGAGCTACCGCATGAAAAACTCCGCGCTCACCAAAGGCAAAAACGCGGACGCCAAGACCACCGAACCCACGCCGTCCGCATGATCCGCTCGGCGCGGCACCCAAGCCTGTCCGGCCAGCTCTCCCGCCGTGACGGCGCGCCACCATTCCCCTTCGGGGTGGCGCGTCCGCCTCGCTCCGCTCGGACTCTCACGCCGGGCAAGATCCTGCCGCGCCCCGCTCAAAGCTTGTCCTCCAACCCCCAACTCCTATCAAAAACCCGCCGCCCGAAGTGGCTGGTTTTGAACCGACCCGCAGTGGCTGGTTTTGAAGTGACCGGTGACACGACGCGGTCGCGTTGCTGGAGACCTTGCCCGAGGAGCAACGCAAGGCCGTCGTGGCTGCCGCGATGGACATGGGCGCCAACTTCGCCGCCGCCACCAAGAAAGCCTGTCCGCAGGCGGCCATCGTGCACGACCGCTTTCATGTCTCCATGCATCTCAACGAAGCAGTCGACAAGGTCCGGCGCCAGGAGCATCGCCGCCTGCTCGAAAAGGGTGACACGAGTCTGACCGGTACCAAGTTCCTCTGGCTGCAAGGGGCCGTGCCCAAGGGCGACCGCGAGCTGACCTTCGCTGAGTTGTGCGAGCGCGACCTGAAGACCTCGCGGGCCTGGTACTACAAGGAGAACTTCATCGAGTTCTGGACCCAAGGCAGCGCCGAGCGCGGTCAACTGTTCTTCAAGCAGTGGTACAACGCCGTCGCACGCAGCAAACTTGAACCGCTCAAGAAGGTGGCCCGAATGCTCAAGTCCCATCTGCTCGGCCTGCTCAACTATTTCGCCCACCCCGTGACCAACGCGATCACCGAAGGCTTCAACTCCCGCATCCAAGCCATCAAGGCCGATGCCCGCGGCTTCCGCAGCTTCGCCAACTACCGTATCCGAATCTTATTTCACTGTGGCAAACTCGACCTCCGCCCGGCCCTCACGCCCCAATCCTAGCCACTAAAATCTCGGAAGAACCTCCTACTTCCCGAAACTCGAAACGCGAAACCCGAAACCGGCTGCGCGTCAGCGCAGCTCCAGTTCGTCGTTTTTGACGCGGAAGGTGAGGGTGGAGTTTTCCTTCACGGTCCCGGAGATGAGGGCGCGGGCGAGTTGGTTCTCAAGGTGTTTCTGGAGGAAACGCTTCAAGGGCCGCGCACCATACACGGGATCGTAGCCTTTCTCGGCGACCCACTCCTTCGCCTGGGTGTCCAACTCCACGGTGATGCGGCGGTCGGCGAGGCGCTTGTTCAAGTCGGCGAGGAGGAGGTCGACGATCTTGGCGATCTCTTCCAGCGCGAGGGGCTTGAAGAGCACGGTGTCGTCGATGCGGTTCAGAAACTCGGGACGGAACGCGCGGCGGAGCTCGGCCATCACGGATTCGCGGACGGATTCCGGTATGGTGTCGTCGGTCACGCCTTCCTGCAGGTAGCGGCTGCCGATGTTGGAGGTGAGGATGACGACGGTGTTCTTGAAGTCGACGACGTGTCCTTGGGAGTCGGTGATGCGGCCATCATCGAGGACCTGGAGGAGGACGTTGAAGACATCGGGGTGCGCCTTCTCGACCTCGTCGAAGAGGATCACCGAGTAGGGCTTGCGGCGCACGGCTTCAGAGAGCTGGCCGCCCTCGTCGTAGCCGACATAGCCCGGAGGCGCGCCGATGAGGCGCGAGACGGTGTGCTTCTCCATGTATTCGGACATGTCGAGGCGCACGAGATTCTGCTCCGAGTCGAAGAGGGATTCGGCGAGGGTCTTCGCGAGCTCGGTCTTGCCCACGCCGGTGGGGCCGAGGAAGAGGAACGAGCCGATGGGGCGTCGCGGGTCCTTGATGCCGGCGCGGGAGCGCAGGATGGCGTCGGCCACGGCCTGCACGGCCTCGTCCTGGCCGATGACGCGTTGGTGGAGGACATCGGCGAGGCGGAGGAGTTTTTCCTTCTCGCCTTCGAGTAACCGCGTAACGGGCACACCGGTCCAGCGGGCGACGATCTCGGCGATCTCCTCGGCGGTGACTTCCTCGCGGAGAAGTTTCGAGGTCTTGGTGGCTTCCTCCATCTCCTTGAGCTTGGCGGTGAGCTGGGGGATGCGGCCGTGGCGGAGTTCGGCGGCTTTGTTGAGATCGTATTCGCGCTCGGCCTTCTCGAGTTCGTGGCGGGCGGCCTCGAGTTGTTCGCGCACCTTCTGCACGCCGGTGATGGCGGACTTCTCCTTGTCCCACTGGTGGCGCATGGCATCGGCGCGGCCGCGGATGTCGGCGAGCTCCTTGGTGAGGGCGGCGAGGCGGAGTTGCGAGGCGTCGTCCTTTTCCTTCTGGAGGGCGGCCTCCTCGATCTGGAGCTGCATCTGGCGGCGGGAGAGCTCGTCGAGTTCCTGCGGGAGGGAATCCATCTCGGTGCGGATGGTGGCGCAGGCCTCGTCGACGAGGTCGATGG
>JAEZUE010000103.1 GCA_023443455.1 Verrucomicrobiota bacterium | reverse complement strand
CCACTCCGGTTTGCGTGACGCCATTCCCCTGCGTGGAGGGGCGGTAGTACTGGGTGATGACGCAAATCCGTGTCGCGATCGGAACACGGGTTTGCGTCATCGGAGCGCGGGCCTGGAGCGTGTGGCGCTGGCAGATCAACCGACTATTGCCGCCTGGAACGTGGCGTGGGCTTCCTGTCGCGCTGCCCAGATTGCGGGGCCGCGATAGGATCGGGGGAGCAATACTCGGGGCAGAAACGGGTCCCGCCTCGCGAGATTGGTCCAGGCGCGGTGCTCGGTTTCGAGCCAGGAGAGCCAAACCGCGAGTTTCTGGAAGCGTTTCGGACGCAATCGAAGCACCTCGAGGTAGTGCTCATGGCCCTTGTCGAGGGCAGCGAAATCCCAGGCAGACGTGGCCATCGCCTCGTCGCTTTCCCCGCCGCTCGGGCGGGCGTCGAGCACAGTGAGCGATTCGGGGAGCAGGTGCTTTTCGCACAGGAGAGCCTGGAACTCGTCGACCGGGTCCGGACTGATCCACACGCTGTTTTGCAGCCAACCGAAACGGTGTTCGTGGAGTCTGCGCCGGAGTTGGGCCCGGGTCTTCGCGTCGGTTTCAGGAATATCGAAGGCCACGATACGCCAAACGCCGTCCCAAGGACGGGCCCACAGTTGCTCCGGATCGACCTCGGAGCGGCAGATGCGGGCGCCCGCGGTGGTCAGCCGGATGATCCGTTCGTCGAGCGCGCCGCTGCCATGGACCTCGATCTGGCCGCTCGCCTGAAGTCGGCGATAGGCCTCCGCACGGCGTCCCGTGGTTGAAAATTTGTGCCAGAGCGTGTGTGCGAGTGCGCCTGTCGCTTCGCCACCCAAGGCCCCCAATGCCAGCAAGAACCGGATTGATCCCGCCATGGGGGAACTTGTGGCGGTATTCGTGTTTCAATGCAAGGACGCAAATACCTGTCGCGGTCGGACGGGGATCTGCGTCCGCAGCGAGGCGGCGGTCTTGGCGTGGTGGCTCATCATAGTTGGTGGACCGATTCCTTGGCGGCGATCGGTTGGCGGGGGTGGGCCGGGCTCGATTGCGAATGCGATAGCGTGAAGAGTGCGAAGCAGCAGAGCAGGGCGGCTGCGCCGGCGACGTGTCAGACCGAGTGACCTTGGATCAAGACGTTGGGATCGGCCCAGAAACCGTGGAAACGGTCGCCTTGGCCGCCGGCTCCGGCGACGAAAAGGCCAAGCTCGCGAAGGCACTCGAGAAGCTCAATGGCCACATCGCCGGCACCGAGGCCCATGCCTTCATGGTCTTGAGCGCCTAAGCTATCGTTTCCGACGGTCAACTTGTCAAAGGGGCGGGTAGACCCTATGACAACCTATCGATGATCGCGGGCTACAAATACACAAAGTTTGCGCGCGAACTGGTGGATCATGGACGGGTACGAATCGGTACTTTGTACGATTACCGCAATGTGGCGAAGCATGGTCGGATCGTCGGCGATTTGGAGGAAGGCTCGGGCGAGACGACGTTCTACTCAGTGGAAGCTCAGCCTACTGTTGATCCGTTGGTGATAATGGGCAGGCAATCGCTTCTGACCTGCTACCTTGGCGGGCATGCTGCAGCTGATCGACGCTCGAAGGTGTTCAAGTACGCGATTCATAACGTATACGTGTTTTGCTGCTCATGGAAGCCGCTAACAGCTTCTCCGACCGACTTGGGTGATGGTTGTGTACTGATCAGGGATATTGCCGCTTTTGCTGATGCAGTGAAATGGCATCTCCCGAGCAGAATTACCCATTGGTTTGCCGATCGTGTGGTATATCGTCCGAAGCGGTTAGGGGTGAACGATGGAACCATTCCCGATATGCCTTTCTGGAAGACTCCAGATTACTCATGGCAGAACGAGTTCCGGGTGTGTTTCGTGCCTACCGATGATCAGATCGAACCGGTGATTGTGGAATCAGGGCGAATCGCGACCTGCTGTACACTTCTGCCCCAGTGATTTGTTGAGGGCGTTGGCACCGGAGTCCGCAGTGGCGTCTGGTACTCCTTTCCATCGGGTTCCCCAACAACCGGCTTTGACGCCGGGGCGGCGGATCATTTGCGTGGCGGGGTGCTCCACTATCTGCGCATTCGCAATCTGGCGTTGCTCGAGGCAGTCGAACTGGAATTCGGTCCGGGCTTCACGGCCGTGACCGGCGAGACGGGCGCGGGCAAAAGCATCCTGCTGGGGGCGCTCCAACTGCTCGCCGGCGCACGTGTCGACAAGACCGTGATCCGCCAGGGCGCACCGGCCTGCGAGGCCGAGGCGGCGCTGCATTTTCCGAAGACCAAAGAACTCGACGCGGTGCTGGAGCGGCTGGAGCTGCCGGCGTGCGAGGACGGGATGCTGCTGCTCAAGCGCACCGTTTCGCGCGAGAAGGCGCCGCGCATCACCGTCAACGGCGGACTGGCCACGCTGGCGGCGTTGCAGGAGCTGGGCGAACTCTGGATCGATTTCCACGGGCCGGGCGAACCGCGCCGCCTGCTCAAGGCGGGCTGTCAGCTCGAGCTGCTCGATTTGTTCGCGGGCAATGGCGATGCGCTCGACCGCTATGCGACGGCGTACGCGCAGTGGCGTGAGCTGTGCGCCGAGGCGCAGCGTCTGTCGACCGAGACGAAGCTGTCGCCCGACCAGATCGAGTACCTGCGCGGCGAGGTGGAGAGTATCGACGGATTGGAGCTGAGCGACGAGGGCGTCGACGCGCTCGAACGGGATTTCAAGCGCATGAGCAGCGCGCAGGAACTGCTCAATTCCGCCCGGGCGGTGGCCGAGGGACTGAGCGGCGACGAGGGCCTGCTCGGGTTGATCGCCCCGCTGGTGCGCGAGGGGCGTGATCTGGAGCGGCTCGATCCGTCGAGCAAGGCGCTGGTCGACCGGCTGGCGGCGTTGTCGTACGAGGTCGAGGATCTCGGGCGCGAGTTCGAGTCGCTCGGCGGCGATTTCTCCTTCGAGCCGGAACAGGTCGAGGAGCTGACCTCGCGCATGGAGGCGTGGCTGGATTCGAAGCGCAAATACGGCGGTTCGGTCGCGGCCGTGCTCGCGGCGGCCGATGAGATGCGGCGCCGGCTCGAGGTGCAGGGCGACCTCGCCGGCGCGATGGCGAAGCTGGAACGGCAGATCGCGGCGGCGAAGAACGCGGCGCTGGCGATCGCGCGCGAGCTGCGGGCCACGCGCGAGAAGGCGGCGCGCGAGCTGGCGAAGGCCGCGGCGAAGCGCATCGCGGAACTCGGCTTCAAGAAGGCCGATTTTTCGGTGCGGCTCACGACCGAGCCCGACCTCGGCCCGACGGGCGACTGCAGCTGCGAATTCCTGTTTTCGCCCAATGTCGGCGAGGCGCCGTTGCCGTTGCAGAAGATCGCGTCGAGCGGCGAGCTCGCGCGTGTGATGCTCGCGCTCAAGACGATTCTGGCGGACGTCGACAACGTGCCGCTGCTGGTGTTCGACGAGGTCGATGCGAACGTGGGCGGCGAGATCGGGCGGATCGTCGGCGAGCGCATGGCCGGCCTGGCGAAGCAGCACCAGGTGCTGTGCGTGACGCATCTGCCGCAGGTGGCCGCGCAGGCGGCGCACCATTTCGTGGTCGAGAAGGATCAGAGTGGCGACCGTGCCGAGGTCACGATCCGCGCGATCCACGAGACGAAGAAGGAACGCGTATCCGAATTGGCCCGCATGCTCGGCGACCGCAACGCGAAGCATGCGCTGCAGCACGCCGAGGAATTGTTGAAGAGGTGAGGCGGCGCCGGCATGGGCGGCGGCGTGGGCGGCGGTGGCGAACTTCGAACATTGAACGTTCAACAGGGAACTCTGAACGGGTGTCGGCGATGGCGCGGTCGGGGTAGGGCGAGGCGTCCCGGCCGAGCCGGGGCACGACGGGGCTCGGCGGGAGAGTTCGCCTCACCGTGGGCGGCTGCTAGCCGGACCGGGCGTGGCGCCGGCCTCCGTGCCGGCGAGGGCTGACGATGCCGGAGGCGGAGACGCGGCGCTGGATTCGCGTCGTGGGCGCGGGCGGAGCCGAGGGTCACAGGCAGGGACGCCTGCGCCACGGGTGGCCGGCTGGCTTGAATCCAGACGGTAAGGACGCGAGGTCCGGCCCGCACCGCAGGAGTGGGGAATCGAAGCGGGAGCGGCACACCGGGAGAGTTCGCCTTTCCGTGGGCGGCTGTTTGCCGGACCGGGCGTGGCGCCGGCTTCCGTGCCGGCGAGGGCTGACGATGCCGGAGGCGGAGACGCGGCGCTGGATTTGCGCTGTGGGCGCGGGCGGAGCCGAGGGTCGCAGGCAGGGACGCCTGCGCCACGGGTGGCCGGGCCGGCTTGAATCCAGACGGTTAGGACACGAGGTCCGGCCTCCACCGCAGGCGTGGGGAATAGAAGCGGGAGCGGCTCAGCGGGGACGCTTCGGCCTACCGTCGGGCGGCGTCCTGGCTGCGCCAGAGAGCGAGGGGGAGCAGTCCGACGCCGATGATGGCGAGGTTGAGGAGCCACCAGGCGCAGAGGCCGACGAGGGCCTTGTCCATGAAGCCGTAGCTGTGCAGGCCGACGCCGAGCATGTTCACGCCGAACCAGCTCGCGGCGGTGATGTTGTTGCCGAAGATCGCGAGGTTCATCAGGCCGCGGGCGCCGATCATCTTGCCCCAGCGGGCGTGGAGGATGACGGCGCACCAGAGCACGATGACGAGCGCGCCGTTCTCCTTCGGGTCCCAGCCCCAGAAGCGGCCCCAGGACTGGTCGGCCCAGATGCCGCCGGTGACCGTGCCGACGAGGCTGAAGAGCGTGGCGAAGCAGATCGAGCCGTAGACCATGCGCACGAGGGCGTCGGCGGTGGGGCCGTCGAGCGAGCGGGAGAGGGTGCCGCGCAGGATGTAGATCCAGCCGAGCACGCCGGCGAGGAAGCAGGCGCCGTAGCCCATCGTGATCGTGACGACGTGGACGGAGAGCCAGAAGTTGGAGTCGAGCACGGCGCGCATCATCTCCATGGTGTCGCCGCTGAACGAGAGGTTGTGGGCGACGATCAGGGTGAGGAAACCGATGATACCGGCGACGACGTTGCCGATCGAGTTGCGGAAGTAGCGCTCGAGCAGCAGCGCGAGCCCTGCGCCGACCCAGCCGACGAAGAGGGCGGAGGAGTAGAGGTTGGTGACGGGCGGGCGCGCCTCGATGTACATGCGGGCGGCGATGCCGGCGGTGGTGAGCAGCCAGGCGACGAAGCCGATGGAGAGCGCGCTGCGGGCGAGGGGGGCGGGCGACACGAGCCAGGAGACGAAGGCGACGAGCGCGGCGAGCACGTAGAGGATCGAGGCGTTGTAGAAGGGCTGCGCGTGGTTGAAGAGGAACTCGAGGGCGGTGCGCGGCAGGCGCGGGTCGGTGCGGCCGGTGAGGTGTTCGTGCAGCGCGCCGACGGCCTCGCCGAAGGAGGTGGCGTCCTGGGTGCGCCAGGCGCGGCCGAGGGCGGCGTAGTCGCGGACCGGTTGCGCGACCACGCCGGTGGCGAAGGAGGAGAGCAGGGAGTCGCCGAGGCTCGACCAGGCGTTGATGTCGGCGACGGCGGGCGGTGGCGGGATGGCGAGCAGCCGGCCGCGGGAGGCGAGGAAGTCGAAGGCGCGTTTCTGGTCGGCCAGCGAGGAGAGCAGCGGCTGGTTTTCCGGGAGTGTCTCCTGTTTGTCGCGGACGATCGCGAGGGCGCGCGGGAGGTCGGCCTCGAAGCGGGCGACGGTGGCGGCGAAATCGTCGGACTGGGGCAGGTTGAGGCTGAAGCGCAGGCCGATGTAGTGGATGAGCCGTTCGCGCAGTTTCACGATCTCGCGTTCGAAGGCGGTGCGCTGGCCGGACTCGATCTGCACGGCGCGTTCGAACTGCTGCTCGAGGGCGTCGACCTGCGGCTCGATCTGGTCGAAGGAGAAGCGCACGCCGCCTTGGCCGTCGTCGGTGGAGAGGCGCAGGAGGGCGAGCACCTCGTTGTTGTCGATGCGGAAGGTCTGGTAGGTGTCGGCGATGTCGGGGCGGAAGAGGGCGTCGAGCAGCCACTGGCTCGGGGTGAGCGATGTGCCGTCGGGGGTCTTGACCGGTTGGCGGTTCTGGAGGAGCAGCAGGGAGGTGCGGGCGACGGTGTCGATCGGCTTGAGGCGGCCGTTGAGCAGGACGGGGAGGCGGGCGAAGCCCTCGGTGTCGAAGGCGGTCGCGTTGGACGGGAGTCGCAGGGAGTTGGCGACGAAGAGGAGGGTCAGCAGGCCGACGACGAGGGGGAGGAAGCGTTTCATCGGGGAGGCGGCTCAGGCGTGGGTGCGGCGGCGGGCGAGGAAACCGACCAGGGAGATGAGGAAATGGACGGTGAGGCCGAGGCCGGACAGGAGGCAGGCGAGGTAGGGGATGTGGCGTGCCGGGTTTTTCACGACCTGGAGGATGGAGGTGCGGTCGTTGTTCTGGAAGCCGGCCTGGTAGAAGGTGTAGCCGCCGTAGCGCAGCGGGTTGTTCATGAAGATGCGCACTGCGCGCTCCTCGGAGCCGTCGGCGGTGCGCAGGCGGACCTCGCTGGAGAAGTTCCGCGGGATCTCGGTGCCGGGGTATTTGTCGTGGCGGAACTCGAGGAGCGTGAGCGCGAAGTCGAAGTAGGTGCGGGCGCGGCGCAGGGCGACGGTGTAGGTGCGCCCGCCGTGCTCGATGATCTGGGGGTCGCCGATCTGGAGGCTCACCAATGCGGTGCCGACGACGCCGGCGGGAGCGCGCAGTTCGACGAGGGCGGTGGGCATGTTCTCCTCGTTGGGGCGGCGGGTGATCGGAAGGGGCTGGAGCGCGAGGCGCGTGCCGAGGCCGAAGGTGGCGGGCAGGGCGGGGGCGTTGGGCGCCTGCTCGCGCCAGAAGAGCTGGGCGTTGGGGTGGAACTCGAGGGCTTGCACGATGAGCTCGCCGCCGGGCAGCGGGATGGGGTTGCGGGCGGCGAGGCGGTCGGTCGGCACGGCCCAGACCTGGTCGAAGGCCGGGTCGGTGGCGTCGACGATCGCCAGCTCGGTGTCGAAGGTGGATTCGGCGTAGTTGCGGGTGGCGCCGGTATCCAAGGTCAGGTTGCTCTCTTCCGAGAAGAGTCCGGTGACGAGTTCGCCGACGAGCAGGAGGATGAGGCCGAAGTGGGTGAGGTGCAGGCCGCAGTTGCGCCAGGTGAGGCGGAAATGGAGGAACTGGGCGCAGAGCAGATTGGCCAGGAGGACGCCGCCGATGAGGTAGCCGCCGGGGAAGAAGGGGATCGCGACGCCGGTGCCGGGGAGCTCCTGGAAGACGAGGAACGAGCGGAAGTATTTCTCCTGCACGGCCCAGATGCCGAGGTTGACCTGGTCGAGCGTGGCGATGACCACCAGGACCATGCCGAGCACGAGCAGGACGACGGCGAGGCGGAGCGAGGCAAGGCGCTCGACCGCGGAAACGAAGAGGGCGCGCATATCAGGGGGTGGCGGGGTGGACGGTGCGCAGGAAGTCGAGGAAGGCGGACTTCTCGGCGGCGACGGTCGCGTCGGGACCACCGAGCTTGAAGAACCACGCTTCGTCGCCGCGGTAGAGGATGGCGCCGAGCACGCGGGTGGGGTTGCCGCCCTGCTGGCCGAGCATGTCGACGACGGTGAAGCTCAGTCCCGAGTTTTCGAGCACGGAGGTCTCGGCCGGGAGCTGGGCCTCGGAGAGGTTCGGCAGGCCGATCTGGCCGCGCCAGCGGTTGATGTTTGCGAGCAGGGGATTGGTGGCGGCGGGGAAGACGAAGATGGAGCAGTCGGCGTCGCCGTGTTCGTTCTTCGGGGTGAAACTGCCGCGGCGCATGGGGCCGAGCGGTTTCGCGAGCCAGTGGTCGGGCGCGGCCCAGACGAGGGAGTCGGTGCCGGCGGTCGCGGCGGCCGGTGCGCCGGCCGCGGGTGGGGCCATGGTGGTGTCACCGATCGGTGGATGCCCTGCGGGGAGCGTGGTGCCGTCGGGCAGCGTCATGGGCAGGCCGCCCGCGCCGATCGGCGGGTGGTCGGGAGGCAGCTCGGCCTGGTGGTTGTGGCCGGCGTGGGGATCGGCGGTCTCGGCCGGCGGGAGCGGCTCCTTGGCGGTGCGGTAGGAGCGCACGGGCTCCTTGCTGCAACCGGCGAGGAGAAGGACGGCGAGGGCGGCGGTGGTAGCGCCGAGGCTCGGGGGGACTCGCAGGTGGGTCATGGATTGCCCGCCAGTAAGCGGGGCCGGGCGGTGTTTTCAACCGGCAAGCGCGGATGGGCGCGAGTTGCGAGGGCGGCTGATGCGATGCCCGTGCAGCAAAAGGCCGGAGCGGTGGGGCTCCGGCCGAAGATTGCGGATCGCCTGCGAGCAGGCTCCTACGGTTCGCTCAGTTGGCGAAGCGGAAGAGGGCGACGTCGCCGTCCTTGAAGACGTACTCCTTGCCCTCGAGGCGGTACTTGCCGGCCTCGCGCGCGGCGGCGGTGCTGCCGAGTTCGACGAGGTCCTTGTAGGAGACGACTTCGGCCTTGATGAAGCCCTTCTCGAAATCGGTGTGGATGACGCCGGCGGCCTGGGGGGCCTTGGTGCCGACGGGGATGGTCCAGGCGCGGACCTCCTTTTCGCCGGCGGTGAAGTAGGTCTCGAGGCCGAGCAGGGCGTAGCTGGCGCGGATGAGGGCGGAGACGCCGGAGTCGGCGACGCCGAGGTCGTTGAGGAATTCCTTGGCCTCTGCGGGCTGGAGGTCGATGAGTTCGGCCTCGATGCGCGCGGAGATCGGCACGTAGGCGGCGTCGTGGTGGTGGGCGACGTATTCGGCGACCTGTTTGACGAAGGGATTTTCCTCGGCGGTGGCGAGGTCGGCCTCGGCGACGTTGCAGGCGAAGAGCACGGGCTTGGCGGTGAGGAGCTGGAAGAGGCGCATCTGCTTGCGCTCGTCGTCGGAGAGCTCGAGCACGTTGGCGGTCTTGCCGGCGTTGAGGTGGGGGAGGAGCTTCTCGAGGAGCGCGACCTCGGCCTGTGCATCCTTGTCGCCGCTACGCGCCTTCTTGATGGTCTTGTCGAGGCGCTTCTGGACGGCGTCGAGGTCGGCGAGCACGAGCTCGGTGGTGATCACCTCGATGTCGCGCACGGGGTCGACGCTGCCCATGGTGTGGACGACGTCGGCGTCCTCGAAGCAGCGTACGACCTCGACGACGGCGTCGACCTCGCGGATGTTGGCGAGGAACTGGTTGCCGAGGCCTTCGCCCTTGCTGGCACCGGCGACGAGGCCGGCGATGTCGACGAATTCGATGGCGGCGGGCACGACCACCTTGGTCTTGGCGATCTGTTGGAGCACATACATGCGATCGTCGGGCACGGTGACGACGCCGACATTCGGGTCGATCGTGCAGAACGGATAGTTGGCCGCCTCGGCCTTGCGGGAGCGAGTGAGGGCGTTGAAGAGCGTGGACTTGCCCACGTTGGGGAGACCGACGATACCGGCTTTCATAAAGAGGTCGGACTGCACCGGCCGGGATGTGGCTTGACAAGAGGATTCTTCGACTGCGAACTCGCCGTTTCCATTTTCCGGAACCTCTCCGAAACGCTCTCCGACTTTCTCCTAGTATGGCACTGAAAATCCGTCTGACCCGCGTCGGCTCGACGCACAACCCGATCTATCGCGTGGCCGTGGCCGAAGCGCGTTCCCGCCGCGATGGCGCCGCCGTCGAGCAGATCGGTCAATACAATCCCCGCTCCAAGGACGAGCAGCTCAAGCTCGACGTCGAGCGTTACGAGTACTGGCTCAAGAACGGCGCGAAGCCGACCGACACGGTGAACGGCCTCTACAAGCGCGCGAAGCGTGCCGTGGCCGCCGCCTCCTGAGGCGTCGCCAGCCACCACTTCCGAGATCGCCGTGTCCCTCGGGGCCGGCGATTTCTCGTTTCTACATCCCTCGCCGTTTCCGTTCCCGCCGCAGCCCGCCCGTGCGCTTCGACATCCTCACGCTCTTCCCGCCCATGCTCGACGGCTTCCTGTCCGAGAGCATCATCGGCCGTGCGCTCGAGGCGAAGCTGGCGGAGATCGTCGTGCACAATCTGCGCGACTGGGCGACCAACAAGCACCAGACGGCCGACGACCGGCCGTTCGGGGGCGGGGCGGGCATGGTGCTCAAGCCGGAGCCGATCTTCGCGGCGATGGAGGAGCTGACCCGGCCCGGTTGTCGCCGGATTTTTCTTACGCCCGACGGCGAACCGCTCACCCAGAAACTGGTCGTGGAGCTGGCGCAGCTCCCGCACCTGATCCTGCTCAGCGGCCACTATGAAGGAGTCGACCAACGTGTGCGCGATTGCGTGATCGATCAGGAGATCAGCATCGGCGACTACGTGCTCACCAACGGCACGATCGCCGCGGCGGTGCTGGTCGACGCGATCGTGCGAAACATTCCCGGTGTTTTGGGCGACGAAAACTCGTTGACGCACGAATCCTTCAACAACAACCTGCTCGATTTTCCTCAGTTCACACGTCCCGCGGAGTTCCGCGGCATGGTCGTACCGGACGTCCTTCTCTCCGGAAACCATGCTGCAATCGAGCGGTGGCGACACGAGATGAGGCTCGCGAAAACCACCCAAGTCAGACCAGATTTACTCAGGAACAAGTCATGAATCCCATCATCAAGGAAATCACGGCTCAGCAGATCAAAACCGATCTCCCGGCTTTCAAGGTCGGCGACGGCGTCCGTGTCCACAACAAGGTCCGTGAAGGCGACAAAGAGCGTATTCAGGTCTATGCCGGTATCGTCATCGCCCGCAAGGGTCATGGCATCCACGAGACCTTCACCGTGCGCCGCATTTCCTACGGAGAGGGCGTCGAGCGCGTCTTCCCGGTGAACTCGCCGATGATCGACAAGATCGAGATCGACCGCGTGTCGCAGCCGATGCGCGCCCGCCTCTACTACCTGCGCAAGCGCGTGGGCAAGAAGGCCGTGCAGGTGAAGGAGAAGCGCGTGGTCGACGCCAAGGCCTGATCCCGTTTCCCTGCCAAAGCATTCGCGGCGGGCCCTCGGGCCCGCCTTTTTTTTGTCCGGCGCGTGCGGTGCGGCCGTGCGCCATTGTTAGCATGGGTGCCGAAAAGGCCTTTTCGCCTTTTTCCTTTCGCCCGCCCGCTTCCGCCCCCTAGCCTCAGCCCCCTTTTTACTCCCATGGCTCTCAACGTCGAAGTCCTCTCCCAAGCCAGCAACATCGCCCGCGGTCTCGCGATCGATGCCATCCACAAGTGCAGCTCCGGCCACCTCGGCCTGCCGCTCGGGTCCGCCGAAATCGGCGCCGCCCTCTACGGCAACACCCTCGTGCACAACCCCGCCGAACCGCGTTGGCTCAACCGCGACCGTTTCGTGCTCTCCGCGGGCCACGGCTCGATGTTCCTCTACAGCTGGCTCCACCTGAGCGGCTACGACCTCCCGATCGAGGAGCTGAAGAATTTCCGCCAGCTCCATTCGAAGACCCCGGGCCATCCCGAGTTCATGGAGACGCCCGGCGTCGAGACCACCTCCGGCCCCCTCGGCCAGGGCGTGGCCAACGCCGTCGGTTTCGCGCTCTCCGGCCAGATGGCCGCGGCGCGCTTCAACACCGCCGAGCACACCATCTTCGACTCGCACGTGATCGCGCTCGCCGGCGACGGCTGCATGCAGGAGGGCGTGGCCCTCGAGGCGATCTCCTTCGCCGGTCACCAGAAGCTGGATAACCTGATCCTCATCTACGATTCGAACGACGTCACCCTCGACGCGATGGCCGACAAGTCGCAGAGCGAGAACACCGCCGCGCGTTTCAAGGCGATTGGCTGGGACGTGCAGACCATCGACGGCCACGACCTGGTCGCGATCGTCAAGGCCGTCACGAAGGCCAAGAAGGCCAAGACCGGCAAGCCGCAGCTGATCATCGCCAAGACGGTCATCGGCAAGGGCATCGCGGAGGTGCAGGGCACCCCGAAGGGCCACGGCGAGGGCGGCGCGAAGTTCGCCGAAGCCGCCCGGGCCGGCCTCGGTCTCCCGGCCGACCAGCATTTCTTCGTCAGCGAGCCGGTCGCCGCGTATTTCGCCGACCACAAGAAGCGCCTCGTGCGCGGCTACAAGAAGTGGCTGAAGACCTTCCAGGCCTGGCAGGTCGCGAATCCCGAGAAGGCCGCGCTGCTCGCGAGTGCCCAGCAGGCCCCGCTCGCCACCGACGTGCTGGCGAAGATCCCGGAATTCCCGCTCGATGCGAAGCTCGCCAGCCGCGCCGCCGGCAAGGACGTGCTCCAGCCCGTCGCCGCCGCGCTCCCGCTCTTCATCTCCGGCAGCGCCGACCTCTACGGTTCGACCCTCAACTACATCGCCGCCGACAAGGATTTCGAGCCCGCCAACCGCGCCGGCCGCAACATCCGTTTCGGCATCCGCGAGCATGCGATGGCCGCGATCAACAACGGCATCGCCTACGACGGCATCTTCCGCACCTCGTGCGCCACGTTCCTGGTCTTCGCCGACTACTCCCGCCCGGCGATGCGCATCGCCTCGCTCGCGAAGTTGCCCGTCACCTACATCTACACGCACGATTCGATCGGCGTGGGTGAGGACGGCCCGACCCACCAGCCCGTCGAGACGGTTTCCGGTCTGCGCGTGATCCCGAATCTCGACGTCATCCGTCCGGCCGATCCGGAGGAGGTCGCCGGTGCGTTCGCCTCGGCCGTGACCCGCAAGGACGGGCCGACGCTGCTCGCGCTCACCCGCCAGGCGCTGCCGATGCTCAACGACATCCCGGTGCAGACCCGCCGCGAAGGCGTGCTGCGCGGCGCGTACATCGCCGTGAAGGAGACCGCCGAGCTCACGCACATCCTGCTCGCCTCGGGCAGCGAGGTGCAGTTCGCGGTTGCCGCCGCCAAGCAGCTCGGTGCCGGCGCCCGCGTGGTCTCGGTTCCCAGCTTCGAGATCTTCAACCGCCAGTCCGCCGAGTACCGGGCCGAGGTGCTGCCGGCCGCGTGCCGCAAGCGCGTCGCCATCGAGGCGGGCGTGACCGGCCTCTGGTATCAGTACGTCGGACTCGACGGCAAGGTGATCGGCATCGACCGTTTCGGCATCAGCGCGCCGGGCGGCACGGTGTTCAAGGAGCTCGGCATCACCGCCGAGGCCGTGGTCGCCGCCGCGCAGGCGCTCTGAGCGTGCCGCTTCGATTTCCCCACAGGGTTAACTAAGCAGAAAGGCCGCGGGCTTCCGAGCCCGCGGCCTTTCGTCCGTGTGGGGCGCAGCGGACGGCACCATCAAGGCCGCGTCTCCTGCCTCCGGCCATGGCTTGGCCTCACTCCGAAGGCCATCGGTTGGCGCGACGCTCTCACGGAATCCGCCGCGCGCTTCCATCACGTTCCTCGCCTGGAGGGTGAACCCTCCGGGCTATGGCCGTGTGCTGAAGGCACGACCGAGCAGGAACAGGAACGCGGCGGCTCCGAGCAGTCCGAAGGCGCCGCCGCCCCCGCCACCCGAGCTGCCACCCGAGGAGGACGGCGTGGTCGGTGTCGTGGGTGCCGCGTTGACGGTCACGGTGGCGGTGCTGCTGGTGACGGTGCCGGCGGTGTTGGCGACGGTGACGGTGTAGTTGCCGGCGTCGGAACTGGTGCTGGAGGTCTTCGAGTAGGTGGTCGAGGTGGCGCCGACGATCGAGACGCCGTTGCGGCTCCACTGGTAGGTCAGCGAGTTGCCGGTGGCGGTCACGCTCAGGGAGAACGCCTGGCCGGCGGTGACGGTGACCGACGACGGTTGGGTGGTGATGACGGGCAGGTCCACCTGTTTGGTGGGCACGAGGGCGGCGATGTCCTCGGCGTGCTCACGGAGCCAACGGGCGTTGTCGGCGGCCTTGGGCTGTCCCGACTCCACCCCGGTGGCGATGCCCTCGTAGGTGACCGTGGGGTTCGAATAGTAGGGGATGTAGTAGTCGGCGTAGGACATGAGCGTGCCGACGTCGCGGTTGTCGTAGGTGAAGCGGTGGCCGTAGTAGTAGCGGCCGTCGTTGTCGCTCGCCTCGGCGGTTTCGCGGTCGTGGCGGCAGCCGAGATTGTGGGCGAGTTCGTGGGCGGCGGTGGCGGAGGTGCCGGGATGGGAGACGACCGAGAGGTGGCCCGGGGTGTAGGCGATGCCGGCGTAGTCCTTGTCGCCGGAGACGATGAACATGACCTGGTCGGCCCCGCGGCTCGCGCGCTGGTCGCGGGCGAAGCGGCCGAGCTCGGTCGAGAGATCCGCGAGCCGGTCGAGGTCGTCCTCGAGCGAGTCGGTGCCGGTATAGCTCGGAGCCAGCGCCGTGCCGACGAGCCGCCACTGGAGGTTGTCGACCTTGCTGTCGGTGAGGTAGGTGTTGGAGGCGGCGACGACGGCGGCGATGCGGTTTTCGGTTTCCTCGGCGCTGCCCCAGTCGTTCCGGGTGCCGACATCGTAGAGGACGAGCAGGTCGGATTTGTAGAGCGTGGTCGTGGTGGACTCGGCCAGCGAGACGGTGGGGTTGGCGAGCGCTTCCTGGGCGGCCTGCACCAAGGCGTCGGCGGCCAGGATCGGTTCGCCGCAGACCGCCCCGACCGAGCTGGTCTCGAAAACGCGGACAAGGTCGGGGGTGATCTTGATGCTGTACTCGTCGGCTCCGGGGATGGTGATGATGGCATCCCAGAGATCTTCGGTGCCCACTGCGACGAGCGTGGTGCCGTCGGTCGGATTGGTGCCGACCCAGGTGGTGCGTTTGCCGTCGTTGTTCACGGAGCGGACGGAAAACTCCAGCGGCATGCCGTCGATCGTCACGACGGTGAGCTTGGCGGGTGCGAACGTGCGCCAGTCGGCCACGGGTCCATCGAGGCCGGGCATGACCTTGCCCAGTTCGGCGCGGGCGAAGCGGCGCTCGCCGGGTTGGCGCCGCGGAAGGCGTTGGGCCGGTTGCGTAGGTTCGGCGGGGCTGTGTTGAAAAAGTGGCGCCACGAGGTTGGGGGGCGCGTGGTCGACGGCGGCGCCGGCCGAGGGGCTCGAGTGGGGGGCCGTGGTGGGGCGCGTGGGCTCCGGTTGGGCCGCGATCAGCGCAAAAATCGCAAGGGCTGTGCCGGTGGCACCGAAGACGAGCGGCTTCTTCATGGGAGAGATAGGACAGTCGGATTGGGGCAGAGTTCAACGCCGGTTCGCTCAAACAATCTGTGAGGATCGCTTCCCTGGGCTGGGGCGGAGCGGCGTCATGCATGGCGCGAATGGATTCGGTGGCGGATCGTGACTCGCCATGCGCTCCGGTGGTCCCCATTTTCGACGATCCCTCCCGAAAACATGACGAAGAAAACCAAATCTCCGCAGTTCCCCGAAAAGCGTGTGTATGCGAAGGGCCGCCCGGTCCGCCGCTACAAGAAGAACCCGATCATCACCGCCGACATGGTGCCGTTCTCCTGCCGCGGCATCTTCAACAGCTCGGTGGTGAAGCACAAGGACCGCTACGTGATGGTCCTGCGCTGCGAAGGCTACAACTTCTACAACTTCTTCTGCGTGGCCGAGTCGAAGAACGGCTACGACGGCTGGAAAATCGGCGAGATCATCCCGATGCCCGACGATCCGGAGTACCGCAAGTACGCCCGCGTCCAGTACGACCCGCGCATCACCAAGATCGGCGACACCTACCACATCACCTTCTGCTGCCACGCCTCCGAGTCGCGCATGGGCCACATGACCTCGAAGGACATGAGGACCTTCAAGTGGGAGGGCTTCATCACCGGCATGGGCTTCCGCAACACCGTGCTCTTCCCCGAGAAGATCGACGGTCTCTACACCGCCCTCGAACGCCCCAACGCCCTCGGCGAGATCTGGGTGACGCGCTCCCCCGACCTCAAGTTCTGGGGACAACAGAGCCTGCTCATGAACCAGGGCCAGTGCTCGTTCGGCTGGGGCAAGATCGGCCCCTGCGGCACCCCGATCCGGACCAAGCAGGGCTGGCTGATCATCTTCCACGCCGTCTCGGTCGTGTGCGACTACGAGTTCCTCTACCACGCCGGCGTGGCGCTGGCCGACCTGAAGGATCCGTCGAAGCTGATCCGCGTCGGCGACGAGTGCATCCTCACCCCCGAGGAACCGTATGAGAACTTCGGCCACACGCCGAACTGCGTCTTCGCCTCCTCGCACGTCGTCGAGCCCGACGGCTCGATCAAGCTCTACTACGGCGCCAGCGACCGCTACCAGTGCGTGGCGGACACCAGCGTCGACGAACTGCTCGAGGTCGCACTGCACCGCTGAGGCGGTTGGCTATTCGCTTTGGTGTTTGCGTGGGCCCGGTCGCAGACCGGGCCTACTTCATTTCCAGCGCCGTGCGGGCGCGGATGTCGCGCGACGACGCGCCGACGCGGAGTTCGTGTGCGCCGGGGGCCGTGGTCCAGCCTTGGGTGTCCGGGGACCAGAATTGGAAGGCGCGTGGCCCGAGCGGCAGCTCGACCGTGCGGGTTTCGCCGGGGGCGAGCCGCACCTTCGCGAACGCCTTCAGCTCCTGCGGCGGACGCGGCACGGGGGTGTCCGCCGGCGGGGCGACATAGAGCTGCACCACTTCCGCGCCCTCGCGGTCGCCGGTGTTGGTGATGTCGACGGAGACCCGCGTCGTGCCGTCGCCGGCGCGGGTGGCGCGGAGATTGGCGTAGGCGAAGGTCGTGTAGGTGAGGCCGTGCCCGAAGGGGAACAACGGTGCGATCCCGTGCGCATCGAGCCAACGGTAGCCGACGAAGACGCCTTCGGTGTATCGAGATTTCAGGTCCGGAGTGCGGTAGCCGGCGAAGGCCGGCGACTGCTCGCGGCACTGGATATACGAGAAGGGGAGGCGGCCGGAGGGGGCCTCGCGCCCGAGAAGCAGGTCGGCCAGCGCGGCGCCGCCCTCCTGCCCGGGGTAGAACGCGGCGAGCACCGCGGGCACACGGCAGATCCAGTGTTCGAGGCGTTGCGGCACGCCGCCGTAGACGACCACGACGGTGCGGGGATTGGCGGCGGCGACGGCCCGCACGAGGGCGTCCTGCTCGCCTGGAAGCTGGAAATCGGCGACATCGTGGCCTTCCCCCTCGAGGAACGACGCGAGCCCGACCGCCACGATCGCGACATCGGCGGTGCGCGCCGCCGCGACCGCCGCCTCGATGCTGGGCGGGGGTGTGTGGTCGTCGGGGGCGCGCCAGCCGAAACGCATGGTGGCGTCGCCGCCGAGTTCGCAGAACTCGGCGCGCAGGCGGTAGGCGCGGCCGCCCTCGAGGCGGATCGTGGCCACCTTCGTGTCCATGCTGTGGGCACCCCAGTGGTCGATCACGAGTTCGCCGTCGAGCCAGAGCCGCGAGCCGTCGTCGCTGGCGAGGGCGAGCTGGTAGTCGTGGGTGACGGGCGGGGTGAACCAGCCGGTCCAGCGCGCGGAGAAATGGTCCTTGTCGAGATCCGGGGCCGGCGATCCGCCGAGCAGGGCGAAGTCGATGGAGGGTTCGGTGCGCACCAGCGTGGGTTCGCCGTCGCAGTCTGCGTTGGGGAAGTACTCGGCGCGCACTCCCGGGCCGGAGCGGTCGGGCAGGGTGAAACATTCCGCCGGCACCGCCGCGGGTCGGTACGGGTCGATGACGACGCCCTCCTCGAAGCTGTATTCGACCGACGGCGCCAATGAGGCGGCGATGCCCTCGAGCGGCGTGGTCGGGTGCCTGGGCAACACGAGGGAGCTGCCGCCGCCGCCGGTGCGTGCGCGGCTCATGGCCGGGCCGATCAACGCCACCCGCCGAAGTTTCTCCGGCGCCAGCGGCAGGAGGTTTTCGTCGTTCTTGAGCAGGACGATGCTCTCGTGCGCGATCTCGCGGGCAAGGCGACGGTGGATATCATTGGATACGAGCGACTCGTTTTCGGGTGGCGCGGGATGGTCGAAGATGCCGGCGGCGAGGCGCACCCGGAGGTGGCGGCGCACCTTGTCGTCGAGCGTCGCCACCGCAACCCGCCCGTCGCGCACGGCGTCGAGCAGGGGGGCGCCGAACCACAACGCGCTGGGCATCTCGAGATCGAGGCCGGCGTTGGCGGCGCCGGCGGCGGTGTAGACGGAGTCCCAGTCGGACATGACGATGCCGGGGAAGCCCCATTCGCGTTTGAGAATGCCGTGGAGCAGCGGGGCGCATTGGCTGGCGTGCGGGCCGTTGATGCGGTTGTAGGAGGCCATCACGGCGAGCACCCCGGCCTCGCGCACGGCGGCTTCGAAGGCGGGCAGATGGATTTCGCGCAGCGTGCGTTCGTCGACGAGCACATCGATCTCGCGGCGCTCCCATTCCTGGTCGTTGACGGCGAAGTGTTTGACCGTGGCCACGACCCCGCGGCTCTGGATGCCGCGGATCGTGCCGACCGCGATGCGCGAGGAGAGCCACGGGTCCTCGCCGTAGCTCTCGAAATTGCGGCCGTTGAGCGGGAAGCGGTGGATGCCCACGCACGGACCGAGGATGCAGGTGCGCCCCTTGGCGAGGGTCTCGTCGGCGAGGGCGCTGCCGAAACGTTCCGCGAGTGCGGGGTCCCAGGTGGCGGCGAGATTGATCGAGACGGGAAACGCGGTGGAACTCCCGAGGCGGACGCCGACCGGGCCGTCGGCCATGCGCAGCGAGGGGATGCCCACGCGGGCCACGCCCTGCGCGTTGAAGTCGCTCTCGTCACCGGAGAGCAGCTCGACTTTCTCCTCCAGGGTGAGCTGGGCGAGGAGGGCATCCACCCGGGTCTCGTCGACCGGGGCGGGATAGGGTTGGGCGCAGGCGCAGAGTGCGGCGGCGCCGAGAAGGAGAAAAGTGGACGGTGTATTCATGTGCATCCGGGGTGAAGCCGTGCACAGGGGCGGAGAATCTATCGGCCGACTTCGCCGTTTCCGCAGTTCAACCCTCACCGGCCGCGGCGAGGCGGGGCATCTTTTGTTTGGGTGACGGATGAATGGGCCGATGGAAGTCGGGAGAGTCCCGATTTCCACCCGGAGCATTGTGAGCGCAGATACCAGAACGGACACCAGACGAAGCAGGTCGGCCCGCATCCGCATCCGCGGCGGGACGGGTGCCAATGCGCCCGGCCGGCTGGTCGCGCGTTTCGTCGGGCGGGAGCAGCAGATGGCGCAGTTCATCGGGGCGGTTTCGGAGGATGCCCGCTCGGCCGCGCGCATCGTCGGGGTGAGCGGCGAACCGGGGGCGGGCAAGAGCCGGTTCGTGGAGGAGGCGCTCGCCCGCATGGTGCGGGCCGGGCATCCGGTGAGTCTTGTCGCGCCCGATTTGATACCCGGCATGGATGGGCAGGCGTTCCTGCGGGCGTTGATGGTGAAACTGCCGATCGGCGGCTCGATGCTTTCGGGGGCGATCAACCGGTTCTCGCAGGGTGGATTGTCCACCCGGCTCGACGAGTCCTCGGCGCGGGCGCTGCTCAATGCGCTATTCCACGAGACCTACGACAGCGGCGTGGAGCGGCGGGGCTTCATCCGGCCGAAATTCCAGAAGATGGTGCTCGTGCTCGACGACTTCGAGTTGCTCGGGGCGGACATCGCGGCGTGGTTGGCCAACGAATTCCTCCCGCGCCTCGACGAGGTGAAGGCGCATCTCGACTACCTCCTGATCCTTGTCGGCGAGCGTTCCCTGTCGACGGTGCTCGAACCGGTGGCGTGGGCGGCGCAGCCGATGCGGTTTCTCTCCGTCGAGATCCCGCCGATGAGCGAGGCGGAGAGTGTGGAGCTGCTCGCGTTGTATGCGCGCCGCGCCGACGAGGCCAAGACGTGCCATGCGATCGGGGAGGGCCTGCCCGGCGCGATGATCGAGCTGCTGCGGCATCGCCTGCTGCCCCTGAAGGAACTAGGCGCGTCGATCGAACACATGGCCAGTCCCTCGGCCGAGGCGCTGCTCGCCGTGGCGGGTCTGGGCTTCGCCAACGAGGAGGGTTTGAAACTGGTGCTGGGCCCCGATGGCCCCGCCTCGGCCGCCGGCCTGCTTGCGGCGGGTGCTGTCGTGCCGGTGTTCGGCAGCCTGCGCAACGGCGGCCTCTGTTTGCCGGGTGCGGTGGCGCGGATGGTGGAGGAACGCCTGTCCCGGCGATTCTCCGAGGTCGCGCGCAAGGCCGGTTCGGTGGGCGAACTGCTCGACGCGTTGGCCCTGCATTTTCCCTCCGAGGAGGAGCGGGTGTCCGCCGCGAAGCTTTGCGTCTTCCGCCATTTCAACCGGGCTGCGTTGCAGGGCTGTTTCGGGGCGCACGAGGGCGAGGCGCTCGAGCGTTTCGCGCAGATGCACGGCAGCGCGTTCGAGTCGACCGAGGCGGAGAACCTCCGCTTTGCCGACGGCGTGCGCCCGTTGGTGGCGGACTATGCCCACGCGGTCGCCGAGCCCACGCGGGCGGGGTACCTCGAAAAGGCGACGCGCCTGTGGGCGGATCGTGCCCAGGAACTGGAAACGGAGCGGAAGGCCGCCTCGGGCGCGCTGGCGCGGCTGGAGAAGGAGCGGGACGCGCTGTTCAAGGAGCTCGAGGAGGCCCGCGGCCATGTCGTGCAACGCGAGAAGGACAAGCAGCGCGCTTGGCGCAGCCGAGTGGATCAGGATGTGGTGCGGCTGGGCGCCTCCCTGCTTTCGAATGTGGCGGGCGTGGCCTTCCTCTGGGCGGCGATGTTTTCCAACGAGCAACGGCTCACGTTTGCGCTCTGTGGGGCGATCCTGATCGGCATCGGCATCGGCACCCCCGCCCTCACCCGCCAACGCAGGGTCGCTCGTATCGACTTCGCGGAGCAGCAGCGGAGGGGCCAGGAGGCGCGGGTGGTCGAGGCGAAGGGAATGGTGAACCTCCTCGAGGCCCGGATCTCGGCGCACCAGCAGCGCCTCGTCGAGGAGCGCCGCAAGGTCGAACGCCTCGCCGCGGCGATCGACGAGCCGTACGTGTGAGGGAGGGAATGAGGGATGGGGGGAGTGAGGGGCGGGCGCGGATCCGATCGCGCTCGATCGGGGGCCGGCCCCGGGTGGTGGCGACGGAACAGGTTCGCAACCCACGAGGGCGCCCGTCGCGGCTTGCGCCGCGGGTTCTCGCCGCGATGATCGCCGCCGTGACTTCGCGGAGGTGTCTTCTTGGATTGGTCGGCGTGGCGCTCTTTGGTTGCCGCGCCGTGGCCGTGCCGGCCGCCGACGCGCCGGAAGCGGCGCGGGTCGTCATCGTGGCCAACAGCGCCGACCCCGATTCGGAGTCGTTGGCGGCCTACTACGCGCGGGCCCGGGGGATTCCGCCGGAGAACATCGTGCCGCTGTTCCTGCCGCGCGAGGAAACCGTCCCTTGGCCGGTGTTCGCCGCCGACCTGTTCAACCCGTTGTCGGCCGAGCTGATCCGGCGTGGTTGGATCTCCGCCGTGCCCTCGGCGGGGGTGGATGCCTGCGGGCGGCGCGAAGGCGTCTTCGACGGCCACCGCATCAGCTACCTGGTGCTGATGCGCGGGGTGCCCCTGCGCATCGCGGAGAATCCGGCCTGGCTCCCGGCCGGAAAGAAGACCGCGGGGATCAACGTGAACTGCGCCTCGGTCGATGGCGAACTGGCCCTGCTGGCGCGGTCCGGTTCACCAGTCTACGGCATGGTGCCGAATCCGTTGTACCGGCAGGTGTCGCCGAGCGTGCTCGTCGCCGAAACTCTGCTACGCGTGGCCCGGCTCGACGGGCCGACGCCCGAGAGCGTGCGCTCCCTGGTCGACAGCGCGGTCGAGGGCGAACGCCGCGGTCCGGTCGGCCGGGCCTATCTCGATCTCGGCGGCCCGCATGCCGAGGGCAACGGCTGGCTCGAGGCGGTCGCGTCGAAGTTGGCCCGCGCCGGTTTCGACCTGTCGGTCGACCGCGAGAAGACGACGATCCCGCCGCTGGGCCGCTTCGAGGCGCCGGTCCTGTATTTCGGCTGGTATGCATGGAATGTCGACGGCCCGTTCAAGGCGCCCGGTTTCCGTTTTCCGGCGGGAGCGGTGGCGGTGCACATCCACAGCTTTTCCGCGGAGTCGTTGCGCAACGACAGCAAGTTCTGGTGCGCCCCGCTGGTGGCGCGGGGTGTGGCGGCGACTTTGGGCAATGTCCACGAGCCGTACCTTGGCGCCACGCACCATCTGGATCTTTTCGCCGACGCGCTGCTGCGCGGCGAGACGTTCGGAACCGCCGCGTACTACGCGTTGCCGGGTCTGAGCTGGCAGGCGGTGGCGATCGGCGATCCGCTCTACCGGCCGTTCGCCCGTTCGCTCGACGAGCAATGGGCGGCGCGGGAGGCGTTGCCGAAGGCGTTGCGGCCGTGGTTGGTATTGCGCCGGGCGCGCGCCATGCACGCCGCCGGGCAGAGCGCGGCGGCTCTGAGTCTGGCGCGTGGCGAATTTCGTGAGACACCGTCGGTGGCGCTCGGGGTCTCGTTGGCCTGGCTGGTGCGCGAGGTCGAGGGCGACGAGGCCGCGGTGCGGGCCCTGGCGTTCCTCGATCTTTTGCCGGGCTACACGCCCGACACGCTCGGTGCGGTGGCTGAGGCGGCCGATTTGCTGGTCGCCTGTCGCGCATGGGAGCGGGCGCTTGCGCTCTACGAGAAGGCCCTGGGCGTGCCGGTGACGTACGGTGAGGCCGAGCTGCTCGAAAAGGCGATCCGCACCGCCTCCCGTGCCGGGCTGCCCCAACGCGCGGAGAAATGGCAGGCGCGGCTGCTCGTGCTCAAACCGCCGCCACCGCCGAAGCCGGAGAAAAAGTAGGACCGGTCTGCGACCGGTCCCAAACAGCGTGAGCCGAAGTCGCGAGCGTGAGATCGTTACCCCCACCGTAGGGGCGTCGCTCGCCGACGCCCAAGTGGCGCGGGAAGCTGGAAGACCTGAGCCGCAGGAGAGGGCGTCGCAAGCAACGCCCCTACCGCAAGCGGGAAGCCGCAAGTGATGCGGTCGGAGACTGGCCCTACTCGCCCAGCACACGAAGTTCGCGCAACGAGAAGCCGCGCCCGGCCGGGGCGGCGGTCATCGCGATGCGCAGGTGGCGCACCCCGTCGGCCGTGGCGGCCAGCAGATGGCGCCCGCCTTCGAAGCGGTTGTTCGTCTCGTCGAGCAGGGGGCTCCAGGTGGCGCCGTCGGTCGAGGTCTCGATCCGGTACCGGTAGCCGGGCTCGTCGGAACCCCAGAGCAGCTCGATCGTATCGAACGAACAGGCACGGCCGAGGTCGACCGCGTACCACGGAGTCGCGTCATCCGCGGCGGGGCTCCAGGCGGTGTTGATGTTGCCGTCGACGGCGTGCAGCGGCTTCGGCACGAAGCCCCACGGCGGGGTGAACGACGAGGAGGCGGAGGCCGGTCGGCCGTAGGCGAGCGAGGGCCGCAGGAAGCTGTCGAGCAGGGTCGCCTCGAGCGGCTGGGCCGGGGCGAAGGCGTCGCCGGCCGCATAGGCCAAGAGGCTGGCGAGCAGTTGTTTCGCCTCGGGGCGGTCGCGCAACTTCTCGCCGAGCAGATCGACGGCGCAAACCAGCAGCCTGCCGGGTCCGACCGCGGCCTCGAAGACGAGGCCGAGCTTCTCGTTGCGCTCGTAGTTGTCGATCACCTGCACGATGGGGCGGAAGCCCGCGGGCGTGTGGGTGAGGATGACCGGAGTGGAGGCGTGGGCGAGGTCGGCCCACTGGCGTTCGCTGTGGAACTTCGTCGGGAAGCCGGCGAGCGCGGGGTTGGCCGGATCGATGAGCAGGCCCATCGTGCCGGGCGTGCCGTGGAACATCGGCCAGTTCCAGAAGTCGGTCGCGTAGCCGCCGGGCACGGTGTCGGCCCAGTTGGCGTCGCCGGGCACGAGCACGACGCGTTTGCCGGCGGCGAGCAGGGCCTTCGCGGCGGCGTCGAACCGGCGCACGAGCGCGACGTTCGCCGGCACCGTGGTGTCGACGGACTTCGGGTACACCCAGACCGGCCAGCGTTGCTCGACGGCGTCGCCGAGCTTCACGACCAGGTCGAGGCGGGAGGGGGTGGTCACGTCGGCGAGCGGCGCGCTCACGCGCCCGAGATCGCGCAGGCCGCCCTGGGCGTGGTCGGCGGCGGCGAAGGAGCCCTGGGCCACGGTGCGGCCGGCGGGTTCGACGAGTGCCCAGGTCGTGGGCACGCCTTTCAGGTCGTCCGGGCCGTAGTGCGAGAGCTGCAGGTCGGCGACGTACGTCTCGGCGTCGGTCCACACGTAGCGGTCGAAACGTGCGAGCAGGACGAGCGGGGCGCAGGAGCGGCGGTAGTCGGCGGGCGAGACCACGCCCTTCGAGTCCATGAACGCGTCGACGAGGCCGACGAGCGCGGTGCCCTGGCCGGGGTAGTCCTGCAGGTCGAGGTGCTGGTAGCCGCCGATGCCGGGCGAGCGCAGGAAGAGCTCGTTCTCCTCGCGGTAGAGTTCGGCGGCGAGGGCGCCGGAGGCCCGCTGGAAGGCGTCGGCCTGGTCGAGCATGCCGTTCCGCTCGAGGATGCCGCGGAAGCGTTCGAGGTTTCGCGGGCGCAGGATGCCGGTGTACTTCGGGATCTCGCGGAAGTTCGGATACACGGTCCACTGGCCGGTCTCGTGGCCGACGAAGGGCACCGGCAGGCCCTCGAGCCCTTCGGTGAGATCGTAGCGCGTCTCGGACGGGCCCCACTGGGTGTGGCCGTCGTCGCCGTCGAACACGCAGAAGCTGCCGCGGGCGGGCAGCATCTTCTCCGGATGGGCCGGCGGGCGGATCTTGGCCGAGATCATGAAGTCGTTGGTCGGCTGGAAGACCGGGTCCCAGAGATGGTTGTTGCAGCCGTCGGCGTAGAGGTGGCGCGGGTCGCGGGAGCGCAGTTCGGCGACCAGGGCGTTCATCAGGGCGCGGTCGCCGCCGGCCTCGTTGGCCAGGGTGAGCATGACGAACGACGGATGGTTTCCGTATTCACGCAGCAATGCCTCGGCCTCGGGCAGGAGGTAGTCGCGGACCTTCGCGTCGAAGGTGCCCCAGAAGGGGGTCTCGGGCTGCAGATACATGCCGAGGCGGTCGGCGGCGCGGAAGGCGGCCTTCGGCGGGATCCACGTGTGGCAACGCACGTGGTTGAAACCCCACTCGCGGACCTTGCCCAGGTAGGTCAGCCAGCCGTCGAGATCCATCGGCGGGTGGCCGGTGAGGGGGAAGACGCCGGCGTCGTGTTTGCCGCGCAGGAAGGTCGGCCGGCCGTTGATCGTGAACTGGCGGTCCTTCGTGCGGAACTCGCGCAGGCCGGTCTCGATCGTGCGCTCGTCGCGATAGCGGCCCGTGTCGAGTTTCACCGTGACGTGGTAGAGCGCGGGGGCGAACTCGTCCCAGAGTTTGGCGTCGGCGCCGAGCGGCAGGAGGATCTCGACCTCCTCGCCGGTGAAGGCGTGGGCGGGCAGGGCGACGCGCTGCGGCTCGCCGGCGTGGTTGAAGCTGCCGGCTGAAACGGTGAGCGAACCGGCGGCGACGATGGCGGTTGTGTTGCCGAGGTGGATGCGCACGCGGAAGGCGCGGGCGGCCACGTCGGGATGGGCCTGGATGTTGTCCAACCACACCGGGTCGGTCGCGCGCAGGGCGATGTCGCCGAGGATGCCGTTCCAGTTGGTCTGCACGCTGTCGTCGAACTGGTGGGCGTGGGCGTCGACGGGGAGGCGGGCGGTGCGGTTGTCGACGAGGATGGTGATCGTGTGTTTGCCGGGTGTCGCGAGTCCGGTGAGGTCGAAGGCTTGCGGCGTGCCGTAGAGGGCGCCCTCGCCGACGGTTTCGCTGTCGAGCCAGACGCGTGTCCACTTCGTGCGTTCGAGCGAGAGCTCGACGCGCTTGCCGGCCCAGTCGGCCGGTATGTCGATGTCGCGGCGGTACCAGGCAGGACCGTCGAAGCGGCGGATGCGGGTGAGGCCGCCCGGATCGGCCCAGTCGGAAAGCGGGCCTTTGTCGCGAGTCTCGGTGGTGCCGGGAAGCGCGATCGTATCGGTGAAGGAGTCGGGAGGCGTCGCGGGCGGCGCCATGTCGGGGGTGGGGGAGCCGAGCGTGAAGAGCCAAAGCCCGGCGAGGGTGAGGGTGTTCATAGGGGAGTTTAGCGGGAAATCCGAAGAAGATTGGCGCTGTCTTTCCGTTGCGTCGAGTCCGCAGCCGGGGGGGGCGTGCGCGGAAGTTGAGTTGCGGTGCCCGTTCGCAAACACCGATCGGCGAGCGCAGTTTTCGTGAAATGCAACGAGCGTGTTCGCTGCTCGTTGAGTTCGATTTCTGGTGACTCAATCGGCTGCGGCTCAGCCGCCGGCGGTGTTCGGCCGCGTTGTCCCAGTCGGGAACGGCTCAGCGCTTGCGGAGCGCGAGCAGGAACTCCCGGTTGCCGTCGGCGCCGGTCAGGGGCGAGTCCATCGTGCCGAGCACCTCGACGTCGGGCAGCGCCTGCGCGGCCTCGACGATGGTGGCGACCACGCGGTCGTGCACCTGGGGATCGCGGATGACACCGTGCCCGCGGTCGGCCTCGGCCTTGCCGGCCTCGAACTGCGGTTTCACCAGTGCCACCAGCACCCCGCCCACGCGCAGCAGTGGCCAGGCGGGCGGCAGGATCGAGCGTAGGGAGATGAAGGACACGTCGATGACGATCGCATCGTATTCGGCGCGTGGCAGTTGTTCGGCGCGCAGTTCGCGGGCGTTGATCTGCTCGAGATTGGTCACGCGCGGGTCGCCGCGCAGCTTCGAGTGCAACTGGGCGCGGCCCACATCGACGCAGACCACGTCGGCTGCGCCGGCCTGCAGGGAACAGTCGGTGAAGCCGCCCGTGGAGGCCCCGATGTCGAGCACGTGGGCACCGGTGAGATCGAGGTGGAAACGCTCCAGCGCGCCCGCGAGCTTTTCGCCCCCGCGGCTGACGAAGCGCGGCGGCTGCTCGAGCTCCAGCTCGATGTCGACCGGGTAGTCCTTGCCCGGCTTGTCGAGCCGCTCGGTGCCGCGGCGGACCTTGCCGGCACGGATCAACGCCTGCGCCTGCGAGCGGGACTCGGCGAGTCCGCGGGCGACAAGGATTTCATCGAGGCGTTGTTTGGCGGCCATGGAGGAATTGCGGGATGCGGATTGCGGAATGGGCGGCGGGTCGAGGGCGAAGCGAAGGCGAGGGTGCACCGCTTGGCCACGCGGAAATGGCGGAATCGTAGGGCGAGGCGTCCCTGCCGAGCCGGGGCCGGTTGGGGGTGGCGCAGCGCGCGGCGGGCGGAGGTTCGGCTCACCGGGGACGGTTCGCCCTACCTTGTTTTTCCTACGGCCGGAGCTGCCGGGGCCTTGGTTGTTACCGGTAGATCCGGTTTCGTTTCCATTCTTCGCGGTCGGTGAACGCGGGGATAGGCGGCTCTTTCAGTGTATGGCTCTTCGAGGTGAGTTGTTCGATCACGAGCCGGCGGGTGGCTGGATCGGTGAACTCGGCGACGATTTCGCGAACGCGTTCCTGCGTGAGTCGGTCGAGCGCTGTGAGCGTGGCGCTGGTCTGTTGCCAGTCGCCGCCACAGTCGTAGGCGAGGTCGAAGAAGCGTTCGCAGCGCTCGGCAGCGTTCTTGGGCCGGTCGGCGAGTTGCGCCCGGAGTCCCTCGCGGAGCGTGGCGAACTGCTCCGGTGAAAGGGCCGCCCAGCGGCGTCCGAGGTCGGCAAAATAGGCTTCGATTCGGCGGCGAAGCTCATCGCTGGGATACTCGGATGACTGCACGACGCCGTAGATGCGTACCATGCGACCGGACACAGATGCGCCGGCTCCGACAACGTAGCCGAGCTGCTGTTGGGTGCGGAGGTCGTTGTGAAAGTCGCTGTTGATGAAATTACCGATCAGTCCGGCCGCGGCGCGGTACTCCGGGGTTTGTTCGGGAGCGGTGAGATCGAGTCCTGTAAAGGAATTTTCTCCCTCGACCGTGATGGCATCGACGATGGTCTCGCCGGCCGAGAGTTGGAGATAACGCGTGCGCACGGTCTGCTCGCATGCGGCGGGCGAATAATGGAGGCGATCGCGGAAGTGGCGGGCGAGCCGGGCGGCCTCGGCCGGGTCGACATTGCCGCAGGCGAAGCCGTCGAGTTGGGCCGAGGCGAAGAGCGCGGACAGCGTGTTGGCGACTTCATCGCGGGTAAGGGCCCGGATGGCGGGAATCAGATCGGACAGGGTGAATCCGGGAATCTCCTTCAGGACTTCGAGGCGACTCAAGGCGTTTTCGTGTGCCTCGGCCCGGATGGAACTCTCCGCTGCGTTGAGCAGATAGCCACGGGCGGCCTCGAATGTCTGCTCGTCGATTTCGACGGTCGCCACCCGATCGACGAGTTCGGCCAGAAAATGCTCCGTGGAGCCGCTGAAGCCGGAGGTCCTAATACCGAGGCCGGCGCCGAATGTGATGCCGTATTGGATGCCCGCGGCCCGTGCGTCGGTTCCGAGGTCGCGAAGCGCGAGATTGAGGATCAGTTGGAAGCAGGCCAGCTGCGCGGTGGCACGTTCGTCGAGGGTGGCTGTGCCCGGCCGAAGTTGAAAACGATAGGAGACCTGGGGACGTGCAAGATCTCTCTCCTGCGCGTAGGTCATGGTGAGCCCGGGTTCGTCGACGATGCGGATCGGGCAGGTGTCTAGCACCACTGTGTTGGCTTCGGCGAAGGGGTTGGCTGGCGGCAGATGGAAAACTGTGTCGGGCAGCGGCTGGCCGAGGGTGTCGAAGGCGGCACCGGTCTGCTCGGAATAGGAGTACTGGAACCCGTAGTATTTTTCCTGCCTGTCGGTCGGAATACCGGGGGCGAGGACCGCCACGAGGCAGTTTTCAGGACGAAGCGAAGACAGCACCCGTCGGTAGGCCGCGTTGTCGGGCGTGATCCAAAGGAAGGGGATGCGTTCGGCGAGTTCGAGCGGATAGTGGAGGCATGCCAGCGCGAGTTCGGCGATTCGGGCGTCTCCTTCGGCCCGCTCGCCGTAGGCTTCTTCGCGTTGGGCAAACGCAGCACGTTCCTTGAACAGGGCGAGAGGGAACGGTTCGCTCTGGAGCATCCGGGTGTAAGCGAAGACGAGCGCGAGGACACGATCGGTTTGGGCGAGGCCGTCGGCGGTGAGTACGATCCGGATATTGAACGCTCCATGGTCCGCGGCGCGGTCGTCGGGCAACGCACCCACAGCCAAGGCCAGCCCTTCGGCCTTCAGCTGCGATTGCAGGCTTCCCTTTCCGGTATTTCCAAACAGCGCAGTGACGAGGTCGGCCGGTTTGGCGGTGAAATCGGCCCGAGTTGGCCCGACGGGGAACTGAAGAAAGAGGATCGGGTTTTCATCGACCGACGTAATATGGACAGTGCGGAGTGCAGCCTTGGGGGAGAGAAATGGGACGGAGTCGGTGTTTCGGGGCGCGGCGCTGCGACGCGGGATTTCGTTGAAATAGCGTCGGGCGAACCCCTCGAGACGATCAAGGTCCGCGCTGGAGCAGAGGACGAGCGCCATGCGGTCTGCGCTGTAGTGGGTGGTGTAGAACTCGATGACCTCTTCCCGAGGCGTTCCTTCAAGGGTCGCTCGATTGCCGATGGAGAATCGGGCGTCGGGGGCACTCGCATCGTACATTTCGGCACATACCCGGGCAAACCGCATGGTGTCATTGTCCCGGTGACGCTCGAACTCGTTCTGGATGGCCGTCACTTCCCGGTCGCAGAAATCGGGATCGAAGCGGGGCGCGATGAAGAACCGGGCAAAGCGGTCCAAGGCACCTTCGAGGCCAGCATTGGGGATTTCGAAGAGGAAAGTCGTGTGGTCGCTGGTGGTATGGCCGTTGCGCGATCCCCCGTTGGCTCCGATGTACTGCGTGAACTCGCCGGGATCGGGATAGCGGTCGCTGCCGAGCAAAAGCAGGTGCTCAAGGTAGTGGCCAAGACCGGGGCGCGACGACGGTTCGTCGAACGACCCGGCGTCGACGGCCAGGGCCACGGACGAGATCGTGCACTTCGGGTCTGTGACCAGCAGCACGCGCAACCCGTTATCGAGGACGAGGCGGCGGTACTCGGTTTTGTCGTCCGGTGCTTTGAGTGGCGGCGGAATCGACGGGAGGTCGGCTGCGGTGACGCGGACCAGGGTGAGCACGACGAGCAGGAGGGCGGGGTGCAGGCGCATTGTTCCGAAGGTGGCGATGGGGCAGACGCCCCTACCAGCGGGCCGGATACCAATTTTTTGGTAACGGGCCTTGTTAACCCACTGCGCTTCGGTGTGGGGCGGGAGGAATCAGGAGCGCTCGCAATTTGGTGGGGCGAGGCGTCCCTGCCGAGCCGGGGCCGGCGGGAAGCGGCGGAGCGCGCGGTGGGCGGAGGTTCGGCTCACCGGGGACGGTTCGCCCTACCTTGTTTTCAATACCTCAATACCTGCCGCGCCGGGGACCAGCAGGTGGTGCGGCCGCCGATCTGTTCGCGCACGAGGGGACAGCCGGTGCGGGGGCAATTGCCGCCGTCTTCCCAGCGGTGGTTGAAAAGCCAGCGACCGGGAATACGGGCGTTGAGGGCGGGCGGGGTGTCCGCTTCGGTTCGACCCGCGATGGTGTCGAGGGCCATGCGGGCCACGCGGCGGCACTCGCGCCAGAGTGTGCGGATCTCCGCGGGCGAGAGGGACCCGGCGGCACGACGGGGATGCAGCGCGGCGCGCCACAGGATTTCGTCGGCCATCCAGTTGCCGATGCCGGGGAAACGTTCCTGCATGAGCAGCACGGCTTTGATCGGTGCACGGCCGCGGCGTTGGAGAAACGCGGCGACCTCGGCGGCGGTGAACGCCTTTGAGAGGATCGGGGGCGGCAGCATGGTCCACCAAGGCGGCGGCGCGGAGTCCAGGTGGAGATCGATGCGGCCGAACATTCGCGGGTCGGTGAACACGAGGGCATGCTCGGCGGTGCGGAGCACGAGATGGTCGTGCTTGCCGGGGCGATGGTCGGCCGGCTGCGCCGAGAGTTCGCCGCTCATGCCGAGGTGGACGCCGAGCCAGACGGCGTCGCCGAAGCGGAAGAGCATCTGCTTGGCCGCGGCTTCCGAGGCGCGGAACACGGTTCCGCGCAGCGCCTCGGCCACGGTCTTCGCTCCGGTGTCGCGGAAGACTCGGGCACGTGGATGCACCTCCACGGCGGTGATCCGGTGCCCGCGGCCCGGATTCCATTGGCGTCGGAAGAATTCAACTTCGGCGAGCTCGGGCATGGAGGACGGTGGTCGGTGGACGGTGGGCAGTGAGCGGTGGTCGGTGGCGGCGGACCAACCATCGCTACTTTCACGAGCAGTGCCGCGGCGGAGCTGGGGATCGCAGGCAGGGACGCGTGCGCCACGCGTTTGCGTGCCGGATGGCGGGGATGGGGCGGTGGCGCCGGCCTCCAAGCCGGTGGTGGCGGATGGTGCCGGAGGGGACTGTGTAGGCGCAGTGGCGCTGCGGCGGTGGAGCCATCGCCGCTCTGGCGAGCGGCGCCACGGCGGAGCCGGGGATCGCAGGCAGGGACGCCTGCGCCACGTTCGAGTCGGACGTCAGGCGAACTCCCAGCGGTAGGGATGCTTCGAGAGCAGCTCGCAGCCGGTGGCGGTCACGTGCACCACATCCTCGATACGGCAGCCGCCGAGGCCGGGATAGTAGAGGCCGGGCTCGACGGTGACGACGTGGCCCTTTTTGAGGATGTTGTCGACGGTGGAGACGCGCGGGTACTCGTGCACGGCGAGCCCGAGGCCGTGGCCGGTGCCGTGGAAGAAGCCGCGGGCGCCGTTATCGTCGCGCGTGGTCATGTAGCCGAGCTGTTCGAAGTGGGCGACGACCGCCTCGTGGATCTTGCGTCCGTTGCGGCCGGCGCGGATGGCGCCGAGCGCGAGCTTCTGGGCCGAGTGCACGGCGGCGACGAGCTTGCGCTGCGCGTCGGAGGCGGTGCCTTTCAGATAGGTGCGGGTCATGTCGCCGTGGTAGCCGCTGGCGGTCACGCGCGGGAAGATGTCGACGATGAGCAGTTCGTTGGCGCGGATCGGCCCCTCGCCGCGGCAGTGCGGGTCGCAGGCCTGGTCGCCGCCGGCCACGATGGTGTTGAGCGAGATCGCACCGGCCTCGAGGCACGCGGTCTCGATCGCGAACTTGAGGCGCTCGGAGGTGAGCACCTTGCCCTCGAAGCGCAGCACGCCGCTCTTGATCGTGCTGGCTTTTAGGATGCGCTCGACGGCGACGAAGCCGCGGGCGCTGCAGCGGTTGCCCTCCTGGATCGCCAGTAGCTCGATCGGGCTCTTCAGGTCGCGTGCGGGGAAAAACGAGCCTTCGGCGAAGCCGATCGCCAGGCCGAGGTCGAAGAGCTCGAACGCAATCTTGGCGGGAAAGTCGTCGGGCACGACGAAGTGCCGTTGGCCGAGCTCGTGGGCGAGGTTGGCGATGATCTCGGCGGTGCCGACCTTGGTGTCGGGGAAACGCTTTTCGGCGCGCTCCCGGCACTCCTCGAGCGAGAGCACGACATCGAGCTGCGACTCCTTCCGGGCGCGGGAAAACTCGAGGGCGTTGAAGACTCCATACTTCTTCTTGCCCACGCCGAAGGCGAGGAACGGGTCCGGCACCGAGATTCCGGTGAAGTAGAGCTGGTTGGGGTCGCGCTCCGAGTCGGCGTAAAGGAGCGGTGAAGGTGCGGTTGGTTTCTTGGCCACGGGAAAACGTTTTGCGCGCACGGTAGGCACGCGCATCCTCGCCGGCAATCCCGCTTCCGCCATGTTGAAACTCCGCCGCCTTCTCGCCCGTTCACTGATCATCTGCGCCGCGTTGTCCGCGGTGGTGGTGCTGCCTGGCTGCGGTGGGGACGACAAGCCGGCCGTGACCAAAACGGTGGCGGACTATTTCCCGATCAAGATCGGCAGCCGCGAGGCCCGCCTGCAGATCGCGCTGACGCCGCCCGAGATGCAGCGTGGGCTGATGGAGCGCCCCTCGCTCGGGGCGAACGACGGCATGCTCTTCATCTATCCGCAGCCGCAGCAGATGAGTTTCTGGATGCGCAACACGCTCCTTCCGCTCGACATCGGTTTCTTCGACGCGAAGGGCGTGCTGCGCGAGGTGCGCCAGCTCTATCCGCACGACGAGCGCTCGGTGCGCTCGAACACGGCGGACCTGCAGATCGCGATCGAGATGAACCAGAACTGGTACCGCAATGGCGGTGTCGGGACCGGCGCCCAACTCGACCTCGAAGGGCTCAAGGCCGCACTGAAGGCCCGCGGCGCCGAGCCGCGGCGTTTCGGGTTGGAGTGAGCTGGGCTCCAACGGCTTTGCGCAGGGTGGGGCGAGGCGTCACGCCGAGCCGGATTCGGCTCACGAGAACCGCGCGCCGGGTTGGCGGACCGCTGCTCCGGCGAGCAGCGCCACGGTAGTTTCGGATCGCAGGCAGGGACTCCTGCGTCACGCGCTTGCGGGCTGATGATCGTGGCGCCGGCCTCCGTGCCGGTGGTGGATGGGGCCCGAGGGGATTGTGTGGGCGAAGAGCCGTTGCTGCGTTCGAAGCATCGCTGCTCTGGCGAGCAGCGCCACGGTGCGTTGGAGTGCTTCGGCGTTTTGCTGCACCGGAGCGGGTTCACGCTTGGCGGGCGTGTTTGCGCAGCCAGTTTGTTGAGCCTCGTATGGCCCGCTTTCTCCCCTCCGTATGTTTGGCCGCGCTCGGCCTGACTTCTCTCCCGTTTCTCTCCGGCGTTTCCACTGCCGCTTCCGAATCTCCCATGAGCACACCCGCCTATCTCGATTCTTCCCTGCCCGTCGACCAACGCGTCGCCGACCTGCTCGGCCGCATGACGCTCGAGGAGAAGGTCGGGCAGCTGATGATGTACGACGCACGGTCGGACGACCTGTCGTTCATCAACACCCGCCATCCCGGTTCGCTGCTCCACATTCTCGGGGCGAAGATCGACCGGGCGATGGACTTGGCGGCGCAGAACCGGCTCGGCATCCCGCTGCTCATCGGCGAGGACGGCATCCACGGGCACTCGTTCTGGAAGGGCGCGACGATCTTCCCGACGCAGATCGCCATGGCCTCGGCGTGGGACCCGGAACTGCTCGAACAGATCGGCCGGGTGACCGCCGAGGAGATGGCGCCGACCGGTATCCATTGGACGTTTTCGCCGCTGTTCTGTCTGACCCGCGACCTGCGCTGGGGCCGGGTGGGCGAGACCTTCGGCGAGGATCCGTATCTGATCGGCGAATTCGGGGCGGCGCTGATCCGCGGCTACCAGGGCAGCGGGTTGAGCGATCCCACAGCGGTGCTGGCGACGGCCAAGCACTATGCCGGCTATTCGGAAACACAGGGCGGGCGCGACGCCTCCGAGGCCGACATCTCGCGGCGCAAGTTGCGCAGCTATTTCCTGCCGCCGTTCAAGCGCGCGGTGGAGGCCGGCGCGATGACCTTCATGACCGGCTACCAGTCGATGGACGGCGTGCCGTCGACCGCGAACCGTTGGCTGCTCCACGACGTCCTGAAGGACGAGTGGGGCTTCGAGGGCGTGCTCGTCACCGACTGGGACAACGTCGGTCGTCTCGTGTACGAGCAGAAGGTGTGTGCGACCTACGCGGACGCCGCCACGATGGCGCTGCGCGCGGGCAACGACATCATGATGACGACGCCGCAGTTCTTCGAAGGAGCGCTCGAGGCGGTGCGCAGCGGCAAGCTGGCGGAGTCGGAGATCGACGCGCCGGTGCGCCGTTTGCTCGCGCTGAAGTTTCGCATGGGGCTCTTCGAGAATCCGCGCCGGCCGGACCTGGCGAAGGCCGCGCTCGAGATCGCCAAGCCCGAGCATCGTGAACTCAACCTGCGCTCGGCGCGCGAGACGCTCGTGCTGTTGCAGAACAACGGCCTCCTGCCGCTCGACTCCGCGAAAGTGAAGTCGATCGCGGTCGTGGGTCCGAACGCCGACGATGCCATCAACCAGCTCGGCGACTGGTGCCTGGGTTCGCCCCAGCATCCGCCGGAGGCCGGCACGCAGCCGCGCGAGAAAGTGACGACCGTGCTCGACGGTATCCGCGCCTTGGTGCCTCAGGGTTGCGCGGTGTCGTACTCCCGTGGTTGCTCGATCGACGACGACGATCTGTCCGGAGTGCCCGCCGCGGTCGCGGCGGCGCAGGCGGCCGATGTGGTCGTGGCCGTGGTCGGCGACAGCCTGAAGTACGTCGGCGAGGAGAAGAGCACCGCGACGCTCGAACTGCAGGGCGGACAACTCGCGCTGCTCGAAGCGCTCGCGAAGACCGGCAAGCCGCTGGTGGTCGTGCTGGTGAACAGCAAACCGCTCGTGCTACCGGCGACGGTCAAGAATGCCGCGGCGATCCTCGAAGGTTTCAACCCGGGCATGGAGGGTGGGCGCGCGATCGCCGAGGCCGTTTTCGGCCAGCTCAACCCGAGCGGCAAACTGGCGATCTCGATTCCGGTGCACGTCGGGCAACAGCCGGTGTTCTACAGCCAGGTGCGAGGCCAACATGGCAACCGGTATGCGGATCTCACGCAGGAACCGTTGTTCCCGTTCGGCCACGGTCTGAGCTACACGACATACCGCTACTCTAGTGTGCGCCTCGGTGCGCAGACGTTGGCGCAAGGCGGCACGGTGTCGGTCTCGGTCGAGGTCGAGAACACCGGGGCGCGGGCGGGCGACGAGATCGTGCAGGTCTACGTGCGCGACGTGGTGACGTCAGTCACGTGGGTCGACAAGGCGCTGAAGGGTTTTGCGCGCGTGCACCTCGAACCCGGGGAGAAGAAGGCCGTGGCGGTCACGCTGCCGTTCGAGGCGTTCGCGATCGTGGATGCCGAGGGGCGCACCGTGGTCGAGCCCGGCGAGTTCGAGATCCTGGTCGGCCCGTCGTCGCGCGACAGCGAGCTGCACAAGGCGACGTTCCGCGTGGAGTGAGGTCGGCGGCCACTGCGCCGCTTGGCCCCGGGTGCCGTCCCTTTTCTTGAAGGGCGGCGCGCCATCGCCGCCGCGGCAGTGGCGCGGTGCTTCAGCCCGCGCGCTCGACATCGCCGGTGTGCTAGAGCTTTGACGACGGTGGGTTCCGGTCCGCCTCTTTGGTTTTCGGCGGCTCGGGCTGCTCCGGGGGCGCTCCGAGAATGGCGAGGCCTTCCTCGGAGATGCCGTGCGAGAGTTTGAAACCGAGGTGCTTCGCGAGGTAGTGGTCGATCGGCATCCACTGGCCGTCGATGTTGACCTGTTTGGTCCAGGCGCAGACGCGGAGAAACTCGTTCTGCAGGTGGGTGATGCGCGCCAGGGCCTCCTGGAGTTCCGCGGCGTGCGCGGCCAATTGCTCCTCGGCCTGGCGGCGTTTGGTGATGTTGCGCAGCACGAGAATCACCATCCGCTCCTGCGTGACCGGATCGACGATGACGACACCCTTGGGCTCGACCCAGACCTCGGTGCCATCGTTGTGGCGTATCCGGTAGGGAACGATCTCGCGCGGTTGGCCGGCGACGAGTTTGTGCAGCAGTTCGGCGGCGATGGGCCGATCGTTCGCCGCGACATAATCGAGGATTTGCGCCCCGAGGTGGTGGGCGAGATTGGTGTCGCCGACGAGTTCGGCACAGGTCTCGGACACCTGTTTGACGATGCCGTTCGTGTCTAAAACTACGATACCATCGGGGACGGTCTGGAAGAGCGCCCGAAGCCGGGCTTCGCTGGCCCGGACCTTGAGCTCCGCTTCCTTCTGGATCGATATGTCCTGAAAGGTGCCGATGAGGGCCTCTTCGCGGCCGAAATCGCACGGGGCAACCGAGCCGAGCACGGGAAACCGCCGTCCGTCGTAGGCCACGAACTCCATCTCCATGTCCTGGACGCGGCCGTGGTTCTCGAACTCGGCGAGCATGCGGGCGCGGCCCTTCTCCCGATCGACGTAGGGCACGGATTGGCCGCGGTAGGTTTCGGGATCGAGCGCGAGCAGCCGGATCGCGTGGCGGTTGGCAAAGAGGAACTCTCCGGTCGAGCGCCGGGTGACGCCGATGGCGAAAGGTGCGGCCTCGAGCAGTCGACGAAGCTGCAACTCCGAATGCTGGGCCTTTCGGACCATGCGCCGATAGAAGAACAGCGTGAAGGCCAGCGACAGGGTGAGCAGGGCGAGGCCGATCATTTCGGCGGTCTCGTTGTCGGTGAATGAAGCGAAGAGGACTGGCATCGGCAGCGAGGCGCCAGCCGGCTCCCCGGGGGAAACCGCACTGGTCGAGCGCGGCGAGCATCTGGCGGAGTTCGCTGCGAACTCGTTGAGATGCGGTAGAAATCTGAGCCGATGCCCGAGCACTCCGTGTTTATCGGTCGCAGCTCGTTTTGTTGAAGTCCGGGTGCTCCCGTTGCGATCCGGGCGCGGAAAGGGGCACCCACGGTGTGGTCGGGGATTCGGGATGCTGGGGCCCGGGCGGGGCGTCTTCACGGGCGCCCGGCTATGGTCAGGAAGGCGGCGAGGGCAGGCTCGGGTGGTGGACTGGCTCTCCAGCCGACCACCAAACGGCTCTCGGGGGCGGGACCGGTGAGTTCGCGGAAGACGATGTCGGGCGGGAGCTGTTTCGCCTCGGAGGGCGGCATGAAGGTGGCGCCCACGCCGGCGCGCACCAGCCCGATGCCGTTGGCGCGCGGCCAGACCTCCTCGGCGATGCGCGGCGCGATCTTGGCGGACGCGAAGGCGGCGAGAATGCGGTCGTAGAAGCCGGGGTTGTGCTGGCGCGGAAAGAGCACGAAGGCGGTGTCGGCGAGATCGCGCAGGCGGAGTTCCTTGCGGCGGGCCAGCGGGTGGTCTTTCGGCAGGAGCACGCCGTTTTTTTCGCGCAGGAGGGTGCGTGTCTCGAGGGCCGGAGTCGCAGCGTCGGGGTGGAAGAAGCCGCAGTCGATGTCGCCGGCGAGCAGGGCGGGGAGTTGGGTCGCGGTGGGCGACTCGTTGAGTTCGAGCCGGATTCCCGGATACGCCTTGTTGAATTCGCGCAGGATGCCGGGGAGCACCGTGGCCATGGCCAGGCCGGTGAAGCCGACACGGACCCGGCCGTGTTGTCCGCCCACGACCGCGGCGAGGTCGCTGGGCAGGCGGTGGAGGTCGCGCAGGATCGGTGCGGAGCGCTCGAGGAGGGCGCGGCCGGCGGGGGTCAGCTCGACCTTGCGCCGGGTGCGTTGCAGCAGGTCGATTCCGAGCGACTGCTCGAGCTGCGCGATCTGCCGGCTCAGAGCGGGCTGGGCGACACCGAGCGCCTCGGCGGCGGCGCGAAAATGCAGCCGGCGCGCGACCTCGCGGAAATAGACCAGGTGGCGCAGTTCGAAGGGAAATTGATACTCGCGAGGCATCACCGGTGACCAAACAAGTATTTCCCCGGCATGGCAACTCTGTGCTATTCTCCGGCCCTTCGGTCCAACCAACCGCTTTTCACCATGGCCAAATCACTGTTCCAAAAAGTCTGGGAAGCCCACACCGTCCGCCAGTTGGCGAACGGCCAGACCCAGCTCCTCATCGGCACGCACCTCATCCACGAGGTCACCAGCCCGCAGGCGTTCGGCATGCTCCGCGACCTCAAGCTCAAGGTCGCGATGCCGCACCGCACCTTCGCCACGGTCGACCACATCGTGCCGACCGACCAGTTCGCCGAGCCCTACGCCGACCCGCTTGCGCAGGCCATGATGAACGCGCTCCGCCAGAACTGCGCGGAGTTCGGCATCACCTTCTTCGAGCGTTCCACGGGCAAGCAGGGCATCGTGCACATCGTCGGCCCCGAGCAGGGTATCACCCAACCGGGCACGACGATCGCCTGCGGCGACTCGCACACCTCGACCCACGGCGCGTTCGGTGCGATCGCCTTCGGCATCGGCACCACGCAGATCCGCGACGTGCTCGCGACCCAGACCATGGCGCTGGGCGCGCTCAAGGTCCGCCGCATCGAGGTCAACGGGAAGCTCCGCCCCGGCGTCTATGCGAAGGACATCATCCTCCACATCATCCGCACGCTCGGCGTGAACGGCGGCACCGGTTTCGCCTACGAGTACGCCGGCGAGGCCTTCGACCGCATGACGATGGAAGAACGCATGACCGTGTGCAACATGTCCATCGAGGGCGGCGCGCGCGTGGGCTACGTCAATCCCGACGAGACCACCTTCGCCTACCTCAAGGGCCGCCCGTACGCGCCGAAGGGCGCCGCGTGGGACGCCGCGGTCGAGAGCTGGAAGTCCTTCGCCTCGGATCCGGGCTGCCACTACGACGACGTCGTCAAGATCGACGCCGCCACCATCGAGCCGACCGTGACCTGGGGCATCAATCCCGGCCAGGCGATCGGCGTGGGCGAGTGTATCCCGACCCCGGAGTCGGCTGCTTCGGCCGACGAGAAGGCCTCGATCGTCGAGGCGCTCGAGTACATGAAGTTCGCGCCCGGCGCCCCGATCAAGGGCACCAAGATCGACGTCGCCTTCCTCGGCTCCTGCACCAACGGACGCCTCTCCGACTTCGAGGAGGTCGCCCGTTACGTGAAGGGCCGCAAGGTCGCCCCCGGCATCAAGGCCATCGCGGTGCCCGGTTCGCAGATCGTCGCCCTCCAGTGCCAGAAGCTCGGTCTCGACAAGATTCTCGCCGAGGCGGGCTTCGAGTGGCGCGAGGCCGGCTGCTCGATGTGTCTGGCGATGAATCCCGACAAGCTCATCGGCGACCAGGTCTCCGCCAGCTCGTCGAACCGCAACTTCAAGGGCCGCCAGGGCAGCCCCACCGGCCGCACGATCCTCATGAGCCCGCTCATGGTCGCCGCCGCCGCGCTCACCGGCCATGTCGCCGACGCCCGCGAAGTTTTTCACGTCAGTGCCTGACGTGAAAAACTGAGGTTTCGCTGCGCGAAACCGGAAACCTGAAACAGAAACTCGAAACTCTCTTTTCCTATGGCATTGGCCAAAATCACCTCTGTTGCCGGGCGCGGCGTGTTCGTGCCGGGCAACGACATCGACACCGACCGCATCATCCCGGCGCGCTTCATGAAGTGCGTCTCGTTCGACGGTCTCGGCGAGTTCGTCTTCTTCGACGTGCGCAAGAACGAGGACGGTTCCCTCAAACCGCATCCGCTCAACGAAGCCCGTTTCCAGGGAGCCACCGTGCTGCTCTCCGGCGCGAACTTCGGCTGCGGCTCCTCCCGCGAGCACGCGCCGCAGGCGATCCAGAAGTACGGCTTCCGCGCGATCATCGCCGAAGGCTACGCCGAGATCTTCTTCGGCAACTCGACCACGCTCGGCATGCCCTGCGTCGTGGCGACCCGCGAGGACATCGCCAAGGTCGCCGCCGCGATCGAGGCGAATCCGCAGACCGAGGTCGTCGTCGACATCGAGGCGCTCGAGGTGCGCTTCGGTGGCCAGACGATCAAGATCACGATGCGCGAGTCCGCGCGCGACGCGCTCGTCAACGGCCGCTGGGATTCGATCGCCGAGCTGCTCGAAGGCGTGCCGCAGGTGCAGGAGCTGGCCAAGAAGCTCCCGTATCTGGCGGCGTGAAGTAGGGCCGGTCTCCGACCGGCCCCGTTTTACGCTGTCCTACGGAATCGAACCTAACGGGACCGGTCATGGACCGGTCCCGTTTTTTCGTATCCAAGAGGATCGTGTAGCGAACACGATGGCTCTTGTGGGGAGCGCCTCGGCCTCCTATTCTTTGAGTCCATGGAAATGGGGATGGAAAAAACGAACGAATAACCGGACGGCTGGAGCCGGTGTCGGGATATTGCTGCTGTTGATGTCGCTTCCGATGTCTTGGGTGGCCGTTGATCGTGGCTATTCCGGCGGCGTGGTTTTCATTGGTGGACTGGACGGCCGCTTGTTCGGTTCGTTGCAGGTGCCGATCTGGTTTGTGATCGCGCTTGGGGTTGTCGGTTTGTCGTTCGCTTTGCTGAATGCTCGGAGGATTACGGCGATTGCGCCGCTCTGGCTTTGGGCCCTTGCGGGCTTGTCGTTTGTGGCTGTGTGCTGGGTGTTTTTCACGACCCTGGCGGACGAGAACGGGCATTTGGCTCTTGGTGTATGGGTGGCGCTCACCGGGTGGTGAGTTGGTGGGTGGGCCTGTCGGTCCGAGTTCCTGCGCGTTTCGTTGAGGCCGGCGAGTGGTGTTTCTTCGTGGCTGAATCGTTAGCAAGGTGACTTTTTGGGGCAGTCATTCGGGTGGCATCGATGCCGGGGGACCGGTCGTAGTTGCCTCTCCGAGGTCAAGGTTTCGTGCTTCGGCCTTTTCTTTTCCGCGTTGCGAAACATTGGGCGCTGCCGCACGTCTAACGGCACCGTCTATGTTCTTCGCCGTCGTCGATTGGGTTCGTGTCTTCAATGAGGCCGGCATGCTGGCGTATCCGCTGGCTGTCTGCTCTCTGGCTGTGGTGTTCATCATCTGTGAACGCGCGTTTGCGCTTCGCACCACGGCGGTGTTGCCGCCCGAATTGGCCGAGGCGGTGCTGTTGAACAAGGCCACGACCGGCGGGCGCTTTTCCGTGCTCGGCCGGGTGCTCGAATTCGCCGAGCGCCACGCAAGCGATCCCGACGCGACGAAGGCCTATGCCCGCCTCGAGGTCATGAAGATGGAGCGTGGCGTGCGCTACCTCGACACCATCTACACCGGGGCACCGTTGCTCGGTCTGATCGGCACGGTTTCGGGCCTGCTCGGCGCCTTCGCGAGTACCCGCGATCAGGTGACGGGGTTGCCCGATCCGGCGAAGTTCTCCCAGAGTGTCGGCTATGCCCTCTCGGCGACGCTGCTCGGCCTGGCGGTGGCGTTGGTCGCCTTGGCGGGCAACGGCTACATCCAGCGGCGGATCGACCACCACACGGCGCAGCTCGATGTGTTGCTCGAGCGCATCATCGCGCGCGTCCGCTCGAAGGCGGGTGCGGCGGAAGTGGCGGTGGAGAACCGTTCATGAGCCTCCGCAGCGACCGCTATCGCAGGCCCGAGTTGCCGCTCGTGCCGTTGATCGACGTGCTGGTGATGCTGGTCTTTTTCACCTTTGCGACGATGCAGTTCCGCGAGGCCACCGGCGGCACGCTCAACCTCACGCTGCCGAAGGTCGAGACCGCGGGGAAGAATGTCTTCCAGAGCAAGGTCGTGATCGCGGTCGACAAGGACGAGCAGGTGCGCGTGACCATTCTCGGCAACAACGGCGAGCTTGTGCTCGACAAGCGCGAGGCGTCGGTCGCCGAGCTCGAGAGTCTCGCCGGCGAGCTGTCCAAGGTCGACAAGGACATCACGGTGCTGATCCGTTCCGACGAGGATGCGGCGCTCAAGCACGTGACGAAGGTGATGGATCTCTGCCGCAAGAATGGCCTGAACAAGATCCGCCTGCAGGTGCGCTGAAGCCGTTTCCGGAGTGCGCCCGGGCGGATCCCGGTGCGGTCGCCGGCCGGTGAATCCTCGGAATCGAAAGGCCCCGCCCGCGCCGCTTGTATTCAGATAACCGAATAACGTGACGACCGTCACGTTATTTTTCCCCGAGCGGCCGGGGGGGGAACTGGGTGCTTCCGGTGGGTTTGCGGAGCGGCGGGCTACGGCTGCGGCGATCAGGAGCCGGTGTCGACTTCGGCCCAGCGGATCGAGGCGAGCGAGAGAACCGCCCAGGTCAGCAGGATGGCCGGGTTCTGGAAGACGAAGTCGCCCCAGGCGTGCACGACCGTCAATCCGAGCCCGAAGACGGTGGGGAACGCCAGCGGGTTGCTCCACACCCGGGTGCGAACCTGCCGCCAGGCCAGCCAGCTCGCGCCGGAGAGGAACAAGAGGCTGCCGACCATGCCGAACTCGATCGGAAACTCGAGCAGGTCGTTGTGGGCATGCTCCCAGAGCTTGCGCTGGGTGCGGGTGATGCGGCCGGAGTAGTAGATTTCCGGATGCTTGCGGACGTACTCGGGGAAGCCGAAACGGAAGCAGCCGGCCCCCCAGCCGAAAACCGGTCGGGCCTTGAACATCTCCGCTGCGGCGGAGTGCGCCAGGGTTCGTTCCTTGGCCGAGGCGACCGGGTCGACGAGCAGGGTGCTGAAACGTTTCCAGAGGTTCTCGGCCTTCAGCGAGTACATGCCCACGGCGAGAAAGCCGCCGAGCAGGACGAGCAGACCGAGCAGGACCGCACGGCTGCGCTGCTGGGCGGGCTGGCGGAGTTGGTGCCAGAAGAAGGCCGCTCCAGTGATCGCGGAGAACGTGAGCAGGATGGCGGCGGTGCCGCGCGAAAGAGTGAAGAGCGCCATCACCCCGATGAGGACGGCGCCGAAGGTGAAGACTCCGGCCGGGCTCGATTTCTCGAGGCGGCGGTTGGCCCTGGCGAAGTGCCACCAGGCGAGGCCGACGGCGAGTGCGACGAGGATGTTCAGATAAGCCCCCGCGTGGTTGCGATAGATGAACGAGGCGACGAAGGAGCTGCTGCTCGATTTCACCACCCAGAAGATCCCCTTCGCCTGGGTCAGTTGCTGGGCCAGCCCGAAGAGAGCCAGCAGCACGCCGTTGCCGACCAGAACGGTGAACAGGAGCCGGAAGGTCTGGCGACGCATGAAGCCGATCCAGACGGAGCAAAGAGTCAGCCACAGCGAGGCGAAGACGATCAGTGCGCGCCATGGTCCGGCCGTGACGAAGGGCACACGCATGCCGCTGGGCAGCCACCGGACGGGGTTGGCGGGCTCGATCCACCAATAGGAGGAATTGGCATGGTAGATCCAGGCGGGGTTGAGCCCCTGCACCGCGATGTAGAGGAGCAGAGCCAGCCCGATCCAGAAGAGAGGCAGGCGCCAGAGCCGCTGCAGCGGGCGGACGCGGAGCGATTCACCTCCGGTTTGGGCCGGGGTGTATTCACGGGGGCGTGAGGCGAAACCGAAGCCGACCAGGGCGAGCCCGAGGCTGACGCATTGGCTCCAGAGCGGCATCGCGCCCAGCGCCCACGGAAGGAAGCAGAGGTGCAGGGCGACCCAGAAGAGGACCCAGCGTTCCTGCGGGTGAAGCTCGGGGCGTCGTTGGTGCGGCCGAAACCGCGCGACGCGTGGGTCGCCTGAATCCTTGCGCGGGGGCGGTGGGCTCTTGGGCACCGGAAAATTAAGCGAAACGGACATGGTGCGGTCCAGCGGCTTTTCTGCGCGGGCGGCGTCGAGGCGTTCGGCCGACGATGCAACGGCCGCGTCGGCCAGTGTGCCTGGAGCGAGTCACCGAATTCCGAATACGGGTTGCTTTGGCACAGGCGCTTCGGCCGGTGGCGGAGGCGGTCGAACCGTCGGCCGAAGCCGTGATGATGCGGTCGAGAGGCGAGCGTCGAGGGACGAGCGCCAAACCATCGGAGGCGAGCTTCCTGCACGAGTGCTTCGCCCGATCTCCTCCGTGATCGGCCCCTCGACGTTCGTCACTCGACCGAATGCTCGGCTCAGAGAATCTTGTGGTATTGGATACCGCGGGCGTCCTCGAAGACGAGTTCGGTCGGGAGGATCTGCACGAGCTTCAACCCGAGCTCGCGGTCGACCACGCCGCCGACCCGGAAGACCTTGTTGTTCATGAGCAGCTTGGCGTCGTCGGCCGCGGCGCGGATGCCGTTGATCTTGGCGGCATCGAGGAAGGCGAGGACGCGGGGATCCTCGAGCTGAAGGGTAATCTGCAACGGCGCCGGGGCGGCGGCGGGCGGTGCCTCGGGCATCGAGGTTTTCGCGACGGGTGCCGTGGGGGGAGTCGTGGCCGGGGGGGCGACGGGGAGCGGGCTGGGCGTGGGTGCCGGGACGGGCTGTGGCGGCGTGGTGCCGGCGAGGTTGATCGTGAGCTGGGGCATCTCCGGCTCGGTTGCGGGCGTCGCCGGTGCGGGGACCGGGGAGGGCGCAGCCGGGGCGGCAGCGGTTTGGGCCGGGGCCGGGGCGGCACCGGGCTTGAGAAACCAGACGGCAGTGCCGCCGCCGATCACTCCGACGGCCACCAGGATGAGCAGCCACGGGTTGCCCTTGGAGCGAAGCTCCTGGCGGGGGCCGGCGGGGTGTGCGGGCGGTGGCGTGCCGGCGGGCGGCGTGGTGCTCGGGGCCCGGTCCGCCGGGTGGGCGCGTTCGCGTTGCGCTTTTTTGAGGGCGTCGTTGATGAGGCTCATGGCGGCGGTGAATGGATCGGGGAAATGGTGACGGAAAACGGGGCCGCTGGCGGCGGCTCAATCGGTCAGGTGGGCGACCTCCTTGAGGGCGCGGCGCACATCCCACCAGGTGACCTCGTCGGAGTCGCGCACGAAGGCGGCGAGCATGGCCTTGTCGCAGAGGTTGTTGATGATGCGGGGGGTGCCGCGGCTGTGGCGGTAGATCGAGCGCAGCGCCCATTTGGTGAAGCGCGGCCGGCCGTTGGCGCCGGCGAGGGTGAGGCGGTGGAAGATGTAGTGCGTGGCCTCGGCCTGGGTGAGCGGGTTGAGCTCGTAGTGGACGAGGATGCGTTGGCGTAGCTGGCGGAGGCGGTCTTGCCGGAGCTTCTCCTTGAACTCGGGCTGCCCCATCAGGACGATCTGGAGCAGCTTCTGCTTGTCGGTCTCGAGGTTGGAGAGCAGCCGCACCTGTTCGAGCACCTCGAAGGAGAGGTTCTGGCACTCGTCGATGATCAGCACGATGTCCTTGCCGGCGTGAATCCGTTCGATCAGCACGCGGTTGACCTGGGCGACGAGGGCGTTCTGGGTATGCTGCTCGATGGTCTCGCCTAGCTCGAGCAGGATGGTCTCGAGCATCTCCGTCTCGGTCACGCGGGGGTTGAGCACCAGCGCGGTCTCGAAGCGTTCGGCGTCGAGCTCGTTGAGCAGCCGGCGGCAGAGGGTGGTCTTGCCGCAGCCGACCTCGCCGATGAGCACGATGAACCCCTTGCGCTCCTCGATGCCGTATTTGAGATGCTGGAGCGCATCCACGTGCGAGGGGCTGAGGTAGAGAAACTTCGGGTCCGGGGTGATGTTGAAGGGCATCTCCTCGAAGCCGTAGAAACTTTGGTACATCGGGCGGGCTGGGTTGGGATCGTCGGGCGCAGTGGCGTCCGGGAAAAATATTGAACCGCGGCCGATTATGGACTCTAAAAGCGGCACGCAAGAAGGCAGCGGCCACTCAAACCCTTTTCTTACCGCCACTGCAATCCCTCCCCCGATGACTCTTGGTCGTTTTCTAGCTTCGTTGTACGCGGTCGTGTTCCTGGTGCTCAGCGCATTCTCCGGGATCTCGTTCATGCAGACGTATCAGGAGCTTTCGACCGTGCGGACCCAGGCGGCGGAGACGCGCCAGCGGTTGCAGGTGGCCGAACAGGAGCTGCGCGAGCAGCAGCGGGCGCTCGCCCATCTGCGCAGCGATCCGCAGTACGTCGAGGGGATGATCCGCCGCAAACTCGGCTACGCCAAGCAGGACGAGACGGTGTTCCGTTTCCGCGAGTGACGTGGGGCCGGGCCCGCTCCGCCGATGGTGGGGGCGTGCTTGTTTTGGGAATTCGGCATGCGGGACCGGAGGTCGGCCCATATCCGTTGGTGCCGGTAAAGAAAAGAAAAGCCCCGCGGTGGTGAGACCGCGGGGCGAAAGTCGAAGCGGTGCGAGCGAACTCGCACCCGACGGTGGGTGCAGGGTTATTCCTGCGGCTTCTCCTCGGTGGCGGGAGCCTGCTCGGCGGGGCTGGCCTCGGTGGCCGGGGCTTCGGCGGCGGGGGCCGCTTCGGTCTTGGGCTGCGCGGCGGCTTCGCGTTCCTGCATGGCGGCGCGGCGGCTGAGGCGGACCTTGCCGCTGCGCTCGTCGATGCCGACGCACTTCACCCAGATCTGGTCGCCCATCTTGACGACGTCTTCGGTGCGGCGCACGCGGAAGTCGGCGAGCTCGGAGATGTGGCAGAGACCTTCCTTGCCCGGCAGGCACTCGACGAAGCAGCCGAAGTCCTTGATGCCGGAAACGCGGCCGTTGTAGATCTTGCCCATCTCGATCTGGGCGCCGCCGCCGCAGAGCACATCGATCTCTTGGATCGCGCGGTTGAGCGAGTCGGCGTTGTTCGAGTAGATGAGGACCTTGCCGGAGTCGTCGTCGGAGATGTCGATCTGCGCGCCGGTGGTCTCGACGATGCGACGGATGGTCTTGCCTCCGGGGCCGATGAGCAGGCCGATCTTCTCGGGGTTGATCTGGATGGTCTGGATGCGCGGGGCGAAGGGGCTGAGGTCCTTGCGCGGGGCCGGCAGGGAGGCGAGCATCGTGCTGAGGATCTGGAGGCGGGCGTCGCGGGCCTGCAGGATGGCCTTCTTGGCGATCTCGAAGGGCAGGCCCTTGATCTTCAGGTCGAGCTGGAAGCCGGTGATGCCGGTGGTGGTGCCGGCGACCTTGAAGTCCATGTCGCCGAAGTGGTCTTCCTCGCCGAGGATGTCGGTGATGACTTCGCTGCGGGTGATGGTACCGGCTTCGTCCATCTCGGTGATGAGACCGCAGGAGATGCCGGCGACGGGGGCGACGATCGGCACGCCGGCGTCCATGAGGGCCAAGCAGCCGCCGCAGATCGAGGCCATGGAGGTCGAGCCGTTGGAGGCCATGATCTCGGAGGAGAGGCGGATGGCGTACGGGAACGCGTCTTCCGTGGGGACGACCGGGAGGAGCGAGCGCTCGGCGAGGGCGCCGTGACCGATCTCGCGGCGGCCGGGCGAGCCGGTGCGGCCGGTCTCGCCGACGGAGAAGGGCGGGAAGTTGTAGTGGAGGATGAAGCTCTTGGTCTTCGCGCCGCCGGTGAGCCCGTCGAGATCCTGCGCATCGCCGGAGGGGGCGAGGGTGGTGATGACGAGGCCCTGGGTGTCGCCACGCTTGAACACGGCGGAGCCGTGCACGCGCGGGAGCACGCCGACGTCGCAGGAGATCTGGCGCAGGCTCAGGGAGTCGCGGCCGTCGGCGCGCTTGCCCTGGGCGAGCACGGTGGCGCGGTAGGCGTGGGCCTGGAGTTCTTCGAAGACGATGGAGATGTCGGCGTCGGTGAACTTGCCTTCGCCGAGTTCGGCGAGCAGGGCGACCTTGGCCTCTTCCTTGAGGGCCTTGATGTTGGCGGTGCGTTCGGCCTTCTCCTTGCCGAAGATGGCGGGTTGCACCTTCTCGCCGACGACGCGCTTGATGATGGCGACGGCCTCGGGCTTGGCGATGACGAGGGTCGGGGAGACCTTCGGTTTGCCGCACAAGGAGACGAGTTCCTTGATGGCCTTGATGATCGGCTGGATGGCGTTCTGGGCGAACTCGAGGGCCTTGATGAACTCCTCTTCGGGGAGCTGATCGGCGCTGCCCTCGATCATGAGCATGTCCTTCTCGTTGCCGACGTAGATCAGGTCGAGCGCGGAGCCGCCCATCTGGTCGATGGTCGGGTTGGCGACGAATTCACCGTCGATCAGGCCGACGCGCACGCAGGCGATCGGGCCGGCCCACGGGATGTCGGAGATGGAGAGGGCGGCGGAGGCGCCGTTGACCATGCAGATATCGGGCTCGTTCTGCAGGTCGGTGGAAAGCAGCATGCCGATGACCTGCACTTCATTGAGGAAACCCTCGGGGAAGAGCGGGCGGCAGGGGCGGTCGCACAGGCGGGAGGTGAGGATCTCCTTCTCGGAGGGGCGGCCTTCGCGCTTGAAGTAGCCGCCGGGGAAACGACCGGCCGCGGAGAACTTTTCGCGGTAGTCGACGGTGAGCGGGAAGAAGTCCTGGCCGGGCTTGATGTTCGCGGCGACCTGGGCGGAGACGAAGACGGTGGTCTCGCCGATGGAGACGGTGACGGCGCCCGAAGCGAGCTGGGCGAGGGTGCCGGTCGAGATGGTCATCCCGAGTTCGGCAATGGTGACGGAGTGCTTCTGATTCATGGTTCGGATGGTTCGGAAATTCTGGGTTTGCGAGCTTCCGGGGGCTCGGACCTGCCGGACCAGAACCTGAGAGATTTCCGTCCGCCCTCCGGCGCGGGGTTGGCGCTGTGGGCGAAAGGCGGGCGGAAATGTCCCAGTCTTGGTTCGGTCCCTGAAAAGGCGTCGGCGGCGATCTTTCCGGGATTCGCCGCCGACGGGTCAAAGGTTCTTTTAGCGGCGCAGGCCGAGTGCCTGCAACACGTTGGTGTAGCGTTCGACGCTTTCGCTCTTCAGGTAGTCGAGGAGCTTGCGGCGGCGGCTGGCCATCGCGAGCAGACCGCGGCGGCTGTGGAAATCCTTGCGATGGTCGCGAAGGTGTTCCGTGAGGTGGGCGATGCGCTGCGAGAGGATCGCGATCTGCACCTCGGGGGATCCGGTATCCTTTTCGTGGGTCCGGAACTTGGTGATGACTTCTTGCTTGGTGGTGACTTCTGACATGTTGGTTGTTGCTTGATCCACGACTGAGTGGAACCTCCGGGGAGGCCCGTGCAACCCGCTGTGGAAGGCCGGTCGCACCGTTCTAGTTCCTCGGCCGGGAGGGCTTCGGAACCAGTCGAGGTGGCTGTCCAAACCGATGGACAGTCACTAACGCGAGGGGCGTTTATCCCGAGCGCTTTGCGAGTTCGCAAGCGGTTTTTTCGGGGTGCGTCGCTTCCCGCTTTGGGACCGGCCCGCCGGAGCGCGGCGGTGCGGCGAGTCGCGGCTGGCCTCAGCCGTAAGCATGCGGTCGAGTGACGATGGACGAGCGTCGAGGGGCCGATCCCGGAGGAGATCGAGCGAAGCAATCGTGATGAAAGCTCGCCACCGACGGTTTGACGCTAGTCCCTCGACGCTCGCCTCTCGACAGCATCATCACGCCTCAGCCGGCGCGCAGCGTGAGGCCGGTGACGTTTTCGCAGCCGTGCAGGCGGCGGATGCGCTGGAGCATGATCGTCTCGAGCAGGCGGAGTTCGTCGCGCACGACGGCGTGGGAGACGAGCACGAGCAGTTTGCCTTTCTTGTCGATCTTGACCGGGTGGCTGTAGGCGGCGTTGGCGGAGCCGACGACGTCGGCCCAGTGCTGCCGGATGGTGTGGTCGGGAGCCTCTTCGCCGATGTGGTATTGGCGGAGGATCTTGTCGATCGACAGGCCGATGGGCTGTTCCTTGCGGCGCTTCGACCGCGAGTCGTCGGTGGGCAACCCTCGCAATGAAGCGATCAGGTTCTCGATGTCGCGGGAGAACTCGTGGGCTTCGGGCATGGGGACTCGGGTCAGCCGATCTGCTGCTGGTCGTAGAGGCCGCGGTAGAGCGGGTTGGTGCGGTAGACTTCGGCGTGCGGGCCGCGGGCGACGATCTGGCCGCGGTCGAAGACGAGCACGAGGTTGGCGTCGCGCAGGGTGCTGAAGCGGTGGGCGATCATCAGCACGGTGCGGCCGACGACGAGCTTCTGCAGGGCTTTCTGGATCGCGGCCTCGCTCTCGCTGTCGAGGGCGGAGGTGGCTTCGTCGAGGATGAGGATCGGGGCGTGGCGCAGAAAGGCGCGGGCGAGGGCGATGCGTTGGCGTTGGCCGCCGGAGAGCGAGGCGCCGCGTTCGCCGACGAGGGTGTCGTAGCCCTGTGGCAACGAGGTGACGATGAAGTCGTGGGCGTAGGCGTCGCGCGCCGCCTGCTCGACTTCCTCGCGGGTGGCGCCGGGGCGGCCGAGCAGGAGGTTGTTGTAGATGGTGTCGTTGAAGAGAAACGAGTCCTGGCTGACGACCGCGATGTTCGCCCGCAGCTCGGCCTGGCGGAGTTCGCGGAGGTCGATGCCGTCGACGAGCACGGCGCCCGAGGTCACGTCGTAGAAGCGCGGCACGAGGTTGGCGAAGGTGCTCTTGCCGGCGCCGCTGGGGCCGACGAGGGCGACGGTCGTGCCGGCCGGGATGGTGACGGAGATGTCGCGGAGCACGCTCTCCTCGGTGCCGGAGCCGTAGGAGAAAGCGACGTTGCGGAACTCAATCTCGCCGCGCGCGCGGCCGAGGGTTTTCGGCGTGGCGGGGTCGGCGATGGGTTCGGGCTCGTTCATGACCTGCTCGATGCGGTCGAGCGCGGCGGCACCGCGGGTGAACTCGCCCTGCAGCTTGCCCATTTTGCGCAGCGGGTCGTAGGCCATGTAGAGCGCCGTGACCATGGCCAGCACGGTGTTGAACGGGGTCTGCGCGCGGTAGGAGAGCAGCAGGGAACCGGCGATGCCGAACACCGCGATGAATTCAATCAACGGAGACAGGATCGCCGTGTACTTCGTCACCTTCATCTGGAGGCCGAAGAGCTTGTGGATGCCGGCGTGGAAGCGGCCGATCTCGTGTTCCTGCAGGCCGAAGGCGCGCACCTCGCGCGTGGCGGAGAGATTCTCGCGGAGCTGTTCGGAGACGTCGCCGCCGGCATTGAAAGCCTGCTTGGCGCGCCGGTAGAGATTCTTGCCGATGATTTTCAACGGCAGCACGCACACCGGAATCACCGCGAGGCCGAGCAGGAAGATCGCCGCGCCCGGGCGGTTGAAGGCGGCCCAGACGATATAACCCAACGCACTCAGGAACGTGACCGGGAGCACGACCAGATCGTTGGCCGAAGTGGTGAGCGTGAGCTGGACCTGCTGCGTGTCGGAGATGCCGCGGGCGAGCAGGTCGCCACTACGGGCACGTTGGAAGAAGGCCAAATGCAGGCGTTGGAACTTCTTGAAGAGGTCCAACCGCAGCCCTTCCAGCACCACGGTGCCGGAGTAGGTGATGAGGTAGGTGTTCAGTGCCTGTCCGGCGCAGCGGATCCCGATGAGCAACGGGATGAGCGCCAAAACCAGTGCGATCTCCCACACGCTCTGGCGGGCGGCGCCGGTGGCCTCGAAGAGCGGTTTGAGCGCCTTGTCGATGATCACCGGCACACCACCGCCGCTCGCGCCGCCGCTGATCACGCCGAACAGAATGCCGGCGATGAATTTTCCCCGCACCGGGCGCAGGTATCGATAGTAGGGGCGGAAGCGGAAGAACATCGGTGGGCGGCTAGTCGGCGGAGGCTTTCACATCCAAGGCGTCGCGCAAGCCGTCTCCCAGGAAATTGAGGGCCAACAACGTGAGCGAGAACACCAGGCCTGGCCCGAGCAGCAGCCACAGGTGAGTCTCCATCTCGAGTTGCCCGTCGTAGATCAAAGTGCCGAGCGAACTCATCGGCGCCTGCACGCCGAGCCCGAGGAAACTCAGGAACGCCTCGAGCAACATCACTCCGGGGATCGTGAGTGTCGTGTACACGATCACCGGCCCGAGCAGGTTCGGCAGCAGGTGCCTGAAGATGATCCGCGCATGGCCGAGCCCGAGCGTGCGCGCCGCCTCCACAAACTCCATGCGCTTCAGCGACAGCATCTGGCCGCGCACGATGCGCGCCATCGTCAGCCACTCGACCGCGCCGATCGCGCAGAACAGCACGAGGATGTTCCAGAGCGGACCGAGTTGCAGGCGCTTGGCCAAGGCGTCGCTGAACACCATCAGCAGGATCACGAAGACGGTGAACGGCAACGCGTAGACGATGTCGACGATGCGCATCATCACGGTGTCGACCTTGCCGCCCGCGTAGCCGGCGACCGAGCCCCAGATGACCCCGATGGTCAGGGAAACGGCCGTGGCCGCCAACCCGACGGCGAGCGAAATCCGGCAGCCGAAGAGCACGCGCGCGAGCATGTCGTGCCCGAGCCGATCCGTGCCGAGCCAGTGGCCCGGGCCGGGTGCGGCGTAGGCGTTGAGCAGATCCTGATCCGAGTAGGACAACCCGAGCACGGCCGGCAACACCGCGCAGGCCAGCGCGAGCAGCACGAGAAACAGTCCCGAAAACACGGCGACACGGTTCTTCCTTAGCCTTCGCCAGGCATCGCGCCCGAGCGAGCTGCCGCTCTCCGCGGCGTCGAGCGGCGCGGGCGAGGGGAGGCGGTCGGGTGAGGGCGAAAGGCGAAGCATCGCGAATTGCTCAGCAATTGGTGCGAGGGGATTGCCGACTCGTAGGGGCGCCGCTTGCGACGCCTGGCTGTGCGGTTGCACGCAGTACGGAGGGCGTCGCAAGCGACGCCCCTACGTGCAAGCGCGCCATCGGTGTGATCAGGTTTTGCGTGAATGTCGGCATGGGCTAGTCCTCGAAACGCAGCTTGGGGTTGAGCCACACCTGCACGACATCGACGGCGAGGTTGAAGACCACGATCGCGCCCGCGTAGAGCACGACGGTGCCGACGACCAAGGTGTAGTCGCGGTTGAAGGCGGACGTGACGAACTCCCGCCCGAGGCCGGGGATCTGGAAGATGCGCTCGATCACGAACGAGCCGGTGAGGATGCCGGCGGCCGCCGGCCCGAGAAACGACACCACCGGCAGCAATCCGCCCTTCAACGCGTGGCGCAGCACGATGCGCAGCTCCGAGGCGCCCTTCGCGCGCGCGGTGCGGATGTAGTCCTGCCCGAGCACCTCGAGCATGCCGCCGCGGGTGAGGCGCGCCACGTAGGCGGCGTAGACCAGCCCGAGCGTGAAGGCGGGCAGCACGCGGTCGAGCGGCTCCTCCCAGCCCGAGGCGTTGAAACGCTGGAAGTGGATCGCGAATACGAGCACGAGGATCGGCCCGAGGATGAAGGTGGGCACGCAGATGCCCAGCAGCGACACGCCGCTGCCCACGTAGTCGAGCCAGGTGTTGCGTCGCACCGCGGCCAACACGCCGAGCGGGATGCCGAGCGCGAGCGCCACGAGCAACGACCAAGCGCCGAGCTCGAGCGAGTAGGGCAGCGCACCGGCGACGACCTCGTTGACGGAGCGGTTCGCGTACTTGAGCGACGGGCCGAAATCGATGCCGAAGGCCGCGTCGAGATCGAAGTCGAAACGGCCGTCGCGGTCGGTGTCGGCGAAGAGGCGCTGCGGCATCAGGCGCGTCGGGCAGAGCTTGCCGAGGTAGTCGACGTATTGGCGCCAGAGCGGCTGGTCGAGGCCGTAGTGCGCCTCGAGGTTGCGCAGCACCTCCGGCGGCAGCGCCTTCTCGCCGAGGAACGGCCCGCCCGGCACGAAGCGGACCATGAAGAACGTCGCCGTGACGATGATGAGCATCACGGGGATCGATTCGAGCAGGCGGCGGAGGACGAAGCGGAGCATGCCGGAGGGAGAGTGCGGCGCGATGAAACGGTGGGCCGGGGGAAAAACCAAGAAAGGTTTTTCGGGCCATTGGGCGATAAATTGGGCGTTGTGCGATTGTTAGCATCTTCGGGCAACTGACCCGCGGGACGGAAATTGGATGCCCTTGTCGCGACCGGTTCCCCGAACCGGACGGCCGGCGAGTCCCCTGTGCTTGATGATCGAACACAGACTCCGGCCCGCCCGGCCGCCGTCTCCCCCAAACCCGACTCCCCACCGCCATGAAATCCCCCAAACGTCCCCTGTTGCTGCTCACGCTTCTCGCCGCGGCCGGCCTGCTCGGCCAGCGCGCCGCCGCCACCCCGCTGGCCGCGGGCAAGACCAAGTTTCTCGGTTGTGCCTACAGCACGCCCCAGGCGACCGGCTTCGCCACCTACTTCAACCAGGTCACGCCGGAGAACGCCGGCAAATGGGGCAGCGTCGAGGCCACTCGCGACACCATGAACTGGACCGAGCTCGACACGGCCTACAACTTCGCCCGCTCCAACGGCTTCAAGTTCCGCTTCCACATCCTGGTCTGGGGCAGCCAGCAGCCCGCGTGGATCGACTCGCTCTCCACCGCCGAGAAGCTCGCGGAGATCAAGGAGTGGTACGCCGCCGTCGCCGCGCGTTATCCGGACCTCGACTACATCGAGGTGGTCAACGAGCCCCTGCACGCCCCGCCCAACGGCGAGACCATCGCCTTCTCCACCAACAAGGCCGCGAACTATGCCGACGCCCTCGGCGGCGCCGGCACCTCCGGCTGGGACTGGATCCTCGAGTCCTTCCGCCTCGCCCGCCAGTACTTCCCGGGGAAGAAGCTCGTGCTCAACGAGTATGGGGTGCTTGGCGACGCCAATGCCATGGGCCGCTACGTGCAGATCGTCAATCTGCTCAAGGCCGAGAACCTCGTGGACGTCGTTGCCGTGCAGGCGCACTCCTTCGAGACCAAGGACCAGACGACCCAGACGCTCTCGGCCAACCTCGCCACCCTCGCGGCGACGAATCTGCCGATCATGATCACGGAGATGGACATCGACGACACCACGGCCAAGCCGCAGCTCGCCGACTACCAGCGCATCTTCCCGCTCTTCTGGGAGCACCCCTCCGTCGTCGGCATCACCCTCTGGGGCTACCGCCCCGGCATGTGGCGCGACAGCACCGGCGCCACGCTGGTCGAGGCCGACGGCACCGAGAAGCCCGCGATGACCTGGTTGAAACAATACGTGCCGAACAACCTTCCCGTGCTCGCGGCCGGGCAGAGCTTCACCGTCGCCTCCGGCGCGACCAACCAGACGCTGCTCGGCATGGTGCAGGCGACCGATGCCGATGCCGGCGCCACCCTCCAGGACTGGTCGGTCACCGGCGGCACCGGCGCCCCGGCCGTGGCGATCGACGCGACCACCGGTGCGCTGCGCCTCGCGGATGTGTCGAAGCTCGATTTCAACGCCAACGCCAGCTACACGGTGACGGTGAAAGTTGGTGACGGGATCGGCCACAGTGTGCCGGTTGCGGTCACCCTCGTGGCGGGCAAGCAGCCCGCCTTCACCACGCAGCCTTCGGCGGCGTCCGTCACGCTGGGCTCGGCCCTGTCGCTCACCGCCGCGGCCACGACCCTCGGCTCGGCCGATCCGACGACCTACCAGTGGCAGTTCAGCACCGACGGCAGCAACTTCGCGGCGATCGCCGGCGCCAACGCGGCGACCTATGCGGTCGCGCAGGCCGCCTATGCGCACACCGGCCACTACCGCGTTGTCGCGTCCAATTCCCATGGCGCCACGACCAGTCCGGCGGTGTTCGTGAATGTCGGTCCGGCGCAGGTCGCCACTGTCAAGGCGGACGGCTTCGGCGCCTCCGCCACCGGTGGTGGCACGGCGACGAGCGCCCATTTCACGGTGACCACCGTGGCGGCGTTCAAGGCGGCGGTCGCCTCCGCTGAGGCGAAGGTGATCACCGTCGCCGGCTCGCTCGACATCGGCACGGTGGATGTCGCCAGTCAGAAGACCATCCAAGGGGCCGATGCCGACGCGACTCTGCTCGGCACGCTCCGGATCGGTTCGGGTGTCAGCAATGTCGTGGTGCGGGGACTCAATCTCTCCAGTCCGGCGGGCGATGCGCTCGTCGTCGCCGGGGGCAACAAGGTTCTCGTGACCCGTTGCACCTTCCTCGACAGCGCCGGGCATCAGCTCTCGATCACCAACGGTGCCGACCAGGTGACCGTGTCGTGGTGCGAGTTCACCTTCGCCTCGGCCGGCGCGGCCAACCGCCGCAGCGTGCTCATCGGCAAGGCCGGCTCGGAGACGAAGGCCCTGCAGGTGACGATGCACCACAACCGCTGGCACGGCCCGGTCGACCGCGACATGCCGCTCGCGGAGCATGCGTATCTGCATTTCTACAACAACGTTCTCGCCGCCACCGGCAACACCGGCGGGGTGGTGGCGGACAACCAGACCCAGCTGCTCAACGAGCGCAACGTCTTCACCGGCATGCGCGACCCGCTCGTGACGAGACAAAGCGATGCGGCCCGTGCCGCCGGTCTTGTTCTGACCATCGGCGCCGAGTACGACGCCTGCACCGGGGCCGCGCCCGCTGGCGGCGCGGACAAGGTGTTCATCCCGCCCTACGGCTATGGCCTGCGCACCGCGGCCGAGGTCAAAGCCGCGGTGAACACCGGCGCGGGCAACCTCTCCGGTGTCGCATACTCCGATACGACCGTTCCGACGGCTTCGATCGCCGGACCCGCCGCGGCCGTCAATGCCGGGGCGGCGCTCTCCCTGAGGGCCTCCGTCTCCGGCGGCACCGCGACCGCGCACCAATGGCGCCGTGGTGGTGTTCCGCTCGCGGGTGCGACCTCGTCGACCTATGCGGCGACCATGGCTTCGGCCGAGGCCGGCACGTACACGGTCGAAGCGACGCTCTCGTCCGGTGAACTCGTGGTCAGTGCACCGGTGGTCGTCACGCTCGGCACCGGCACGACGGGCGGCGGCAGCACCGGCGGTGGTTCGACCGGCGGCAGCACCGGTGGCGGCTCGGGCGGTGGTGGCGCATTCGGTGGCGGCTTCCTGGTCGCCCTCGGGCTTGCCGTGCTGCTGCGCCGGACCGCACGTTGAAGCACGATTTCCGGAATCTTCCGCCCTCGCATCGGCCGGCCCGAGGCAGGGCCGGGCCGTGGCCCGGGCTCGGGCTCGGGCTCGGGCTCGGGCTCGGGCTCGGCGGGAAAAATAGCGTGACGACCGTCACGCTATTTTTCCCGCGAGGGGGATCGGGCGGCGGGTCGTGGTAGGGGCTGGCGGTTTGGTTGCGAGCGCTCGCCTCGGGGAGAGATGAGGGGCGCGCGCAAAGGAATCGTAAGAGTCGCCGGGGGCGTTTTCCGCCGGTCTTTGCACTCGCATCGGGCGGGGGAGGTCGGTTCGATCCGCCCGACTGCGGATGAGAAAGACACGGCGAACATTTCTGCGCCTCCTGGGGCTGCTCGTGCTGCTGGCCGCCGGGCTCGGCGGCCTCGCGGCCGGGGGCTGGCTGCCTCCGTTCAACCATTGGGTCGAGCGACGGTTGCTGGCGGAGTTGCGGGTGCTCGGGGTCGAGACCGATGCCACCCACCTGCGCGAACTCACGTGGAAGCGGGCCGTGGTCGGACCGGTGAAGCTGGAACTGCCGGGCCTGACCCTCAACGCCGAGCAGGCGCGGGCGGAACTGGGCTGGGAAGTCCTGGCGCGGCGTGGTTCGCCGCGCGTGGTCCTCGAGGGACTGGAACTCGGGGCCGATCTGCAGCGTCTGCCGGCGCTGCGCGAGGCGCTCCGGCCCTCCAGCGGCGGTTTTCCGTACGGTCGCCTCGAGATCGAGCGGTCGAGGGTGGTGCTGCGCAACGGCGGGCGCAGCCTCGAGCTGCCGTTCTCGGGCTTCATCGACTCGAGGGTGGAGGAGCTGCGTGCCGAACTTGTGGTTACCGGCACGGCTTTGGCGGGGCGGGTGTCGGTGCGGGGCGACCTGGTCGGCGATGCCGTCGAGGTCGATGTGCGCCGCGTCGAGGCGGCGCCGCGCGAATGGTCGGCGGTGCTCGAGGGGGTGGCGCCGGAGGCCGTGGCGGCGGTGCGCTTCGCCGATGCGGCGAAGCTGGTTCTTTCCGGTGGGGCGGTGTTCGCCGAAGGCCGATGGGGCAAGGTCCGGCTGGAGTCCGAGTTTCCGGCGTGCGCCTGGCGCGCCGACGGCGTCGCGGTGTCGGTGGGCGCGGGCCGGTTGATGGTGGGGGCGGAGACGGCCGAGGCGTGGCGGGTCGAGGGCAAGTTCGACTCGGCCCGTTGGGAATCGGGGGACCGGAACGCCGCGGTTCTGTCACCGGTTATTGGTGGCGACCCGGACTCATGGCGGATGCAGTTTTCCGAGGGCCGCTTCGCCGCGGCGGGCCTGGAGCTGGCGGGGGCTGGAGAGGTGTCGCTGCGGCGGCCGGTCGGGGGAGGGGCGCCCACCGGCGAGGCGACGCTGCGACTTGTCGAAGCGGGCGCCCACGGGTGGACGTTGGCGGCCCCGGCCGAGGTGCATCTGCGGTGGAACGGCGCCGAACTCACGTTAGCCGCCCCGGCCTTGGAGTTGGGCGGAGCGGGTCGGCTGAGCCTGGTCTCGTTCGAGGCGACGGCGGGCGGATTCGTCGGCGGTCACCCGCGACTGGTGGCGACCGCGCAGGTGGGATTCGACCTGAACGCCTGTCTCGCGGCGGAGCATTCGGACTGGCGGGTGGCTCCCGGGCAGGTCGCGGGCAAGGTGGCGCTGCAGGCCGTGCTCGACGCCGGGGCCGAAGGGGTGCGGGCCGAGGTGTCGATCCCGAGCCAGCGGCGCACCGCGTTTTCGGCGGGCACGCGGGTCGAGGCCGTGCTGGGGGGCGAGATCCTGCTGGATCTTGATCGTGAATACATTTCCGGGCGGGCTTCGCTCGACGCGCGCGAGGTGATCGCGCGCCATGGAGACACCTCGCTGATCGCGCCCGCGGCGGTCGCGGTGATCCGCTGGCCACGGCTTTGGAACCGCGCGGTGGCGCGCTGGGGGACGCTGCCGAGCGCGCGCATGGGCCGGGATCTGTTGTGGAGCGGCGATTACGAGGTTGCGTTGCGGGAGGCGGTGGTGCGCGGCGGTTCCGGTTGGTCCGCCAGCGGGGTCGAGTTCAAGTGGGGCTCGCGGGGGGCGGAAATCTACGAGACGGGAGGCATCGATGTGGGGTTGACGGCGGCCGTGTTCGAGTCGTCCGGGGTGAAGACGTCCGACCTGCGGCTCGAGCTCGTCGCGGGACTGGAGGGCGGCACTTTGCGCGGGGCCTGCGCGGTTGCGGACCTGCCCATCCGGCCGACGATCGAGCAGACGCTGCACTGGGGCGAGGGCTTTTCGGCCGAGGGCACGTGGGGCTTCGATCCCGTGGTCTTCGCCGGCCGCGAACCCTGGGCGCGTTGGTGGCCGCAGTTGGCCGGATGGGAGCTCTCCGGCGGTGTGGCGGTGAGCGGCCGCAGCCGGTTCGCGGACGGCAGGTGGGCGTTGGGGGCCGATCTGCTGCTCCAGGATTTTGGCGCGCGCACCACCGGCGGAACGGTGGCAGTCGACGGCATCAAGGGGCGGATCGTCTTCGATTCGCTCGGTCCCGTGGCGACGGCGACCGGTCAGCGGCTAACGTGCGAGAGCGGAGTGCTGGGTGGAATGCCGTTCTCGAACCTGCAGGCAGTCTTCTCGTATTCGCAGGCTGGGGGTCTGGCGGTTTCCGCGCTCGAAGGTCTCGGCTTCGGGGGGCGGTTGGCCTGCGGGCCCTTCGTGCTCGATCCGGCGGCGCCGGCGATCGCCACGAAGCTGGGTATCAGCGGAGCGAAACTGGAGGAACTGCTGCGGCTCTTCGACGACGTGCCGGCCGAAGCCAGCGGTGTGGTGGACGGGCTGGTGCCGTTGACGTGGAAGGACGGCAAGGTGGGTTTCGGCACGGGCTTCCTGCGGCTCAGCCCGGGCGAGATCGGGCGGGTGCATTTCACCCGCGAACTGCACCTGCTGACCCGCGACCGCCGGCCCGGGTCTCCCGAGTACGCCTCGCTGCTGCAAGTGGAGCAGTCGATCCAGCACCTTGTCTTCAACCGCCTGCAGATCGATCTGTATCCGGAGGATGCGGTCGGCCAATCGATGCGGGTGCGGCTGGTCGGCGCGCCGGCCGGGGGCGAGTTCGCCGTGCCGGTGAGCATCGACGTGAACGTGAACGCGCCGCTCGAACATTTTCTCAACCTTGGCCTCGGCGGGAAACGTTGAACCCGAATCCGCCGTTGTCCTGTCCGCATCGACCAACCAACCTCGCGACCATGAACAAACCCCTCGCCCTGGCGCTCCTCGTCCTCGGCTCCGTCGGCTTCGCCGGCTGCGTGTACACGACGGTCGAGGTGAAGCCGATCCACATCACCGTCGACGTCAACGTGCGCGTCGAGAAGGCGCTGGAGGATTTCTTCGGCGACCTCGACAGCAAGTCCACGACCCTCGAAACCCCGACCGCCCAGCCATGAAGACCCGTATTCTGATTTCCCTTCTCGCGATCGCCTTGTATGGCGCCGCCGCCCCTGCGGCATCGGCGCAGGAGCCCGGTTTGAAGCAGCGGCTCGAACAACGCCTGCCGGCGGTCGACGATCTGCGGCGACGGCAGGTCGTGGGCGAGACGAATACCGGACTGCTCGAGGTGCGCGGCCCAGCCACGCCCGATGAGCAGGCGCTGGTCGCCGCGGAGAATTCGGACCGTGCCGCGGTCTACCGGGCGATCGCGCAACGCAGCGAGACGACACCGGAGACGGTGGGCAAGGCCCGTGCGAAACAGATCGCCGCCGCCAGTGCCCGTGGGGTTCTCGTCCAGGACGAGAACGGAACCTGGGCGGAGAAGCGGTGAACGCGGCCGGGCGTTGGTGCGGGGTGTTTTTTCCGGGAGGATACGCTTCGCGCCCACTCGGGGCATGAAACCGGGGACTCGTTCGGACCATGGTTCTGCCACTGCAACTCGACCGGGATCTGGAGCTTCGCGCGATCGGCGAAGCCGACACCGAAGCGCTGTTCGCGCTGGTCGAACGGAACCGTGAACACCTGCGCGAGTGGCTGCCTTGGCTGGATGCCAACACCACGATCGCGCAGACCCGGGACTTTGTCCGATCGGTGCTCGCACAGGAGGAGCAGGGGTTGGGCAGCTGCTGTACCGTGGTTTTCGAGGGCAGGGTGGTGGGAACCGTGGGCTATAAACCGATCCGGTGGGCCGACCGCTCGGTTGAAATCGGGTATTGGCTCAGCCGTGATGCCGTCGGACGGGGGCTCATGACCCGGAGCTGCCGTGCATTGGTCGAGCATGCCTTCGCCGGCCTCGGGTTGCGGCAAGTGGTGATCCGGGTGGCGGTCGGGAACGCGCGCAGCCGGGCGATTCCCGAGCGCCTCGGTTTCACGGCCGAGTGTGTGATCGGAAACGCCGAATGGCTCTACGACCATTTTGTGGACCACATCGTGTATGCGATGCGCCGCGGCGATTGGGCCGGTGCGGCCTGATCCCGACCGGCGGGCGGGGGTCAATCCCGTCGCGGGAAAGTTGACACCTGTTCGCGCACGCGGGCGATGTGGCCGGCGGGCAGGAAGCCGGCGAAGGCCATGGTGGGCATGACGAGCGCGCGCGGGCCGAGGATGGTGCCGGGCTGGAGCACGGCGTTGCAGCCGACCTCGGCCCTGTCGCCGAGCAGGGCGCCGAATTTGCGCAGACCGGTGTCGAAGCTGCCCGCGGGCACGCGCACCGTGATCGCCTTCTGGTCGAGGCGGAGGTTGGAGAGAACGGCGCCGGCGCCGAGGTGGGCGCCGTTGCCGAGGATCGAGTCGCCGACATAGGGGCGGTGCGGGATCTGCACGCCGTCCATGAGCAGGGAATTTTTGATCTCGGCGTTGTGGCCGACGGTGCACTTCGCGCCGACGATGACGTTGCCGCGCAGGTAGCAGCCGGGGAGGAGCTTGGTCTCGGGGCCGACCCAGATCGGGCCGACGAGGGTCGCGTAGGAAGGTAGCTGGGCGGTCGGATGGATGTAGACTGGGCCCTCGGCGTGGATACCGGGCGGCAGGGCTTGCCCGCCGGAGAAATCCTGGGCGGCGAGTGCGGCGCCGATCTGCTCGAGCCATTCCCAGGGGTGGGCGGTAGCGGCGAAAAACGGGGCGAACGCGGCGAGCGAAGGAGGAAGGGCGAAGAGTTCGGCGGCTTGCACGCGCAGGAGGTTGGGCGGGCGGGCGTCGCGCGGCGAGCGCGGAAGGAGGCGGTGCGACGGCCGAAGGTCGAAGCGGAGATCTTCCCGTTGTCACCCGTCTGCGGGCCATTCCCCGCTGCGAACGGCGACACCCGCCGGCTCCGCCCCGGGAAAAATAGCGTGACGACCGTCACGCTATTTTTCCCGGGGCGGGGGGCGGGCGCCGGTTCAGCGCACATCTTTCACTTCGTGGGGGCGGGCGCCGACCGAGCGTGGGAGGGCGCAACTCTGGCGAGTTCCGCTCGATCGCTGGGTCGCTTCCGTTGTTCGAAGTGTGAAACGCCGGGCCCTAGAGGGTGGGCAGGGCGGCGTCGAGCGCGGCGATGACGCGTTCGTATTCGGCCCGCAGATCCGCGATGGCGGCGGCGGCCGGGGCGAGGTCGCCGCTGCGGGCGATCTCCTCGATGCGTTCGGTGAGCGTGCGGAAATGTTTGGCACCGAAGTTTCCGGCGCTCCCCTTGAGTCCGTGGGCGACTTTGCCGAGGCGGACGGGGTCGAGGCTGGTGGCGGCCTGGTCGAGTTCGTCGAGATTGGGTGGAGTGTCTTCGCGAAACATCTGCACGATTTCGGCGACGAATTCGTTGTCGCCGCCGCCGATGGTGCGGAGGTTCACGAGGGCAGCCTGCTCGATGGGCGGAGGGGGCGTTGATTCTGGCATGGCGCGCGAGGACCGGGGTTTCGGTGCAACGGGGGATGTCGGCTACTAATCGGCCCGTTGCGTCGCGAATGAAACGGCAATCCGGGGATCGGGCGGCGGACCTCAGCTCTGCCATTCGAACGAGGAGTTTTCCTCGATCTGCTCGATGGTGGTGAGGCCCAGCAGGACTTTTTTCAGGCCGTCGTAGCGGAGTGGCTGGTAGCCGACTTTGCGGGCGGCGCGCACGATGTCGGAGACGCTCGCGCCTTTGGCGATGTGGCTGCGGATTTCCTCGGTCACGAGCACGAGTTCGTGGAAGGCGACACGGCCGCGGAAGCCGGTGCCGCGGCAATAGGGGCAGCCGCGCCCGCGGTAGAACGGCACGTCGGCCAGGCCTTCGTCGTCGAAGTAGCGGAGCAGGACGTCGCGCGGGGGAAAATAGGCTTCCTTGCACTTGTCGCAGATGCGGGCGGCGAGGCGCTGGGCGAGCACGCCGACGACGGAGGGGGCGACCATGAAGGGGGCCACGCCCATTTCCATGAGGCGGAGCACGGCCTGCGGGGCGGAGTTGGTGTGCAGGGTGGCCAAGACGAGATGGCCGGTGAGGGCGGCCTCGGTGGCGATCTTCGCCGTCTCCGCATCGCGGATCTCGCCGAGGAGGATGATGTCGGGGTCCTGCCGCAGGAGGGCGCGCAGCATCGAGGCGAAGTCGAGGCCGATCTCGGACTTGACCTGGGTCTGGTTGACGCCGGCGAGCTGGATCTCGATGGGGTCCTCGATGGTGGAGATGTTGACGCCGGCGCTGTTGAGTTCCTGCAGGACGGCGTAGAGGGTGGTCGTCTTGCCGGAGCCGGTGGGGCCGGTGACGAAGATGATGCCGTTGGGGCTTTGGATGAGCCGGCGGAAGGGGCGCAGCATCGTCTGCGACATCAGGATCTTGTCGAGGGTGAGCGCGTCCTTCTTGCCGGTGATGTTGAGGACGCGCACGACGATCTTCTCGCCGTATTGGGAGGGGATGGTCGAGATGCGGAAGTTGGCCTTGTTGGTGCCGAGCGGCAGGGTGATGCGGCCGTCCTGGGGCAGGCGGTTTTCCGAGATGTCGAGGTCGGCGAGGATCTTGATGCGGGTGATGATGGCGTTGTGCAGGACGGGGGCGAAGGTGAGGACCTCGCGCATGAAACCGTCGATACGGAAGCGGATCCGGGTCTGCTCCTCCTGGGGCTCGATATGGATGTCGGTCGCGCGTTCGCGCAGGGCGAAGTGGATCATCGCATCCACGATCTGGATGACACCGGTGGATTCGCCGAGGCTCTGGAGCGCGTCGGGGGCGAGGGTGGCGGCCGAGAGGGAGTGGCTTTTGGCGAATTCCTTGAGGCTGTCCTCGATGCCTTTCTCGGTCGAGTAGTGCACGGCGATCGCATCGGCGATCTCGCAGGGCATCGAGAAGACGGGGCTGACCGGGCATTTGACGATCAGGCCGATGCGGCGCACGAGCTCGGCGTTTTCCGGTTCGGCCATCGCGACGGTGACGACGCCGTCGAGCATGTAGATCGGGATCGAGCGGGTTTTCGCTGCGATCTCGGGAGGCATCTTTTCGAGGGCCTCGTCGGAGATGAGCGAGGCGAGGGGATCGACGTAGGCTTTGCCGATCGAGTTGCCCCAGAGGGTGCAGGCCTGATCCTTGGGGATGTGCTTCTCGGCGATGAGGTACTGGAGCATGGCCAAGGTGCCGGCCCCGTGCACGGCGCCGGCCTGCTGGATGACCTCCGGTGCAACGAGCGGGGGAATGCCCTCGGCGAGGAGCTGGAGGAAGCGGCTATTGCCGACGTTTTCCATGTTTCTTGCGGCGGACGGTGAAGATCTGGCTGATCTCCATCTGGTCGAGGATCTCCTTGGCGAAGAGCGAACCGGTGCGCTCAAGGCGGAGTTCGCGGAGCAGTTGCGGGAGCGAGTACCGCACTTCCTTCACCGCGAGTTCGAACTCGGGCTCGTCCGCAGGGGTGGGCTCGTCGGGGGCGGCCATGGGTGGGTTTACTCTTCGCCGAAATTGTCCGCGATCGTCTGGGTGAGGACTTGGGCCATGACGTCCTTCGGGGTGTCTTTGCGGACGAAGTTTGCCGCTCCCAATTCGAGGCAGCGTTCCACGACATGGCGGGTGGCGAGGGAGGTGAGCATGACGACGAGGGCGTCGGGGTCTTGGGCGTTGATCTGCTCGAGGGCCTCGAGGCCGTCCATGATCGGCATGTTCACATCCATCAGCACCATGTCGGGGCGGTGCTGGGCAAACAGGGCTATGGCTTCCTGGCCGTTGCCGGCCTCGATGAGGGTGGGCGATCCCATCTTCTGGAGGATCAGGCCGATGTAGCGGCGGATGTGGGGCTCGTCGTCGACGATGAGGACTGTTCCGTTAAACTCCATGGTCCGGCACGGGGATGGTGAAGCGGAAGTCGGCACCGCCGGTATCGCGGTTGCCGGCGGTGATGGTACCGCGGTGGGCCTCGACGATCTTGCGGCAGATGGCCAAGCCCAAACCGGTACTCTTCTCGCCGGCGGTTGGGCGGACCGAGGTGCGGCCGAAGCTGGTGAAGAGCATGTTCATCTCGTCGGGGGGGATTCCGGGGCCCTGATCTTGGATTGAAACAGTCTGATGGTCCGCATCTTCGGTGATTTCCACCGTTATAGTCGTACCGGGTGGGGAAAACTTGATCGCGTTGCTGAGGAGATTGTCGACGACCTGGCGGATTTTACGCGCGTCGATAAGGAGGGCGCGGGCGGGTTTGAACGGGCGGCAAGTGATCTTCATCTGTTTGCGCGCGGCGGTCAGGCCGTTGAGGAAGACCGCGTCGTGCACGATGTCGGCGAAGTTGGTGGGGGTGAGCTCAAGCCGCATCTCGCCGCTTTCGATGATGGAGATGTCGAGCAGCTCGTTGAGGAGATCGAGCATGGCCAGGGTTGCGTTGTGCACGCTGCGGACCATGGCGCGTTGGTCCTCGGAGAGTTCACCAGAGGAGCCTTCGAGCATGAACTCGGACAGGCCACGCACCGAGGTGAGGGGGTTGCGCAGGTCGTGCGCGGCGATGCCGAGGAAGTGGTTTTTTGCGGCGTTGGCCTTCTTGAGGTCGTCGATGAGCAGGTTCTGGTGCTCGAGCAGCGCGCGGATCTGCAGATGGGTGCGAATTCGTGCGATGATTTCCTTGGGCTGGAACGGCTTCAGCACGTAGTCCACCCCGCCGGCTTCGAATCCGGCCAGGACGTCGTCGGGCTGATTCTTGGCGGTGATGAAAACGATCGGAACACTCGCGCCGGCGGGGTTCTGCTTGAGGCGGCGGCAGGTTTCGAAACCGCTGATGCCGCCCATCACCACATCGAGCAGGACCAGATCCGGTTTGAATTCGGGAAAGAGGCTCAGCGCGGCCTCTCCCGAGTCGGCCTCCGCGAGCACGAGACCTTCGGGTTGCAGGATCGAGTTGAGGATCCGGGCATTCATGCGGTCGTCTTCGACGACGAGAATGCGTCGACCGCTCAGGTCGAGCCGCGCCGAAGCCGGTGGGTTTTCGTTGGGGGAAGACATACGGGGCCGCTTCGCTCGGCCGACCATGCGGAGTCGTGAACCGAAAGGCAATACCGGTGCCCGCGCGAAGAGCACGCAATTGTCTCAGTAGTTCGCATCAAGGAATAGAGATACGTTGATAATCGCCTTGCTTTAGCCTCGCTTCCGGCCACGGTGGCCGCCTCCAACTCGAACTCTCCATGTCCAACTCCTTCGTCTTTTCCTCCGAATCCGTCGGTGAAGGCCATCCCGACAAGGTGGCCGATCTGATCTCCGACAGCGTGCTCGACGCCTGCCTCGCGCAGGACCCGACCAGCCGCGTGGCCTGCGAGACCATGGTCAAATCCAACATGGTCATCCTCGCCGGCGAGATCACCACGAGTGCAAAACTCAACTACGAGCAGATCGTGCGCGACGCCATCCGCGACGTCGGCTACATCCACAACGACGACGTCTTCCACGCCGACTCGGTCTTCATCAACAACTACCTCACCCGCCAGTCGCCCGACATCGCCCAAGGCGTCAACGCCGCCGCGGCCGAGGGCAAGGAGACTGCCGAGCAGGGCGCCGGCGACCAGGGCCTGATGTTCGGCTACGCCTGCAACGAGACGCCCGAGATGATGCCGACCGCGATCATGTACGCGCACCGCCTCGGCCGCGAGCTGACCAAGATCCGCAAGGCCGGCCTCGTGTCGTGGCTCCGCCCCGACGCCAAGTCGCAGGTCTCGATCCGCTACGAGAACGACAAGCCCGTGCGCGTCGAAAACGTCGTCATCTCCACCCAGCACACCCCCGAGGTGAGCCACGCCGCGATCAGCGAGTTCCTCATCGAGCACGTCATCCGCCGCGTCATCCCGGCCGAGATGATCACCCCGGAGACGAAGTTCCTCATCAACCCGACCGGCCGCTTCGTCGTCGGCGGGCCGCAGGGCGACTCCGGCCTCACCGGCCGCAAGATCATTGTCGATACCTACGGTGGTTGGGGCCGCCACGGTGGTGGCGCCTTCTCGGGCAAGGACCCGTCGAAGGTCGACCGCTCCGCCGCCTACATGTGCCGCTGGGTCGCCAAGAACATCGTCGCCGCCGGCCTCGCCGACATCTGCGAACTCCAGGTCGCCTACGCCATCGGCTACCCCGAGCCCGTCTCGGTGTGGGTCGATGCCATGGGCACCGCCAAGGTCGCCGAGGAGAAGATCGTCCAGGCCGTGCGCGAAGTCTTCAGCTTCAAGCCCGCCAACATCGTCAAGCAGCTCGACCTGCTCCGCCCGATCTACCGCGAGACCACCAACTACGGCCACTTCGGCAAGCCCGACCTGCCGTGGGAGAAACTCGACAAGGTCGAGGCCCTCAAGGCCGCCGTCGCGAAGCTCTGAGCACGGCTCGCTTCCGCGAGGGAGGAGGGCTCCAGCCGCGACATCGGCACCCTCACTCCCTCACTCCTTCATCCCTCATCCCCTCTTCCGCCCATGTCCCAAGATTTCAAAGTCCGTGATCTCTCCCTCGCTGAACTCGGCCGCAAGGAGATCGCCATGGCCGAGGCCGAGATGCCCGGCCTCATGTCCGTCCGCGCCAAGTATTCGCAGACCAAGCCGCTGGCCGGCGTCCGCATCACCGGCTCGTTGCACATGACCAACCAGACGGCCGTGCTCATCGAGACGCTCGTCGCTCTCGGCGCCACCGTGCGCTGGGCCTCCTGCAACATCTTCTCCACCGTCGACAGCGCCGCCGCCGCCATCGCCCAGGCCGGCATCCCCGTCTTTGCCTGGAAGGGCGAGACGCTCGAGGAATACTGGGACATGACCTGGCACGCCATCGTCGGCCCCGACGGCAAGGGCCCGCAGCTCGTCGTCGACGACGGCGGCGATGTGACCCTCCTCCTCCACAAGGGCTACGAGATGGAGCAGGGCTCCGACTGGGTGAGCTCCGCCTCCGGCTCGCACGAGGAGCAGGTCATCAAGGACCTCCTCAAGAAGATCAAGGTCGCGCAGCCGGGGATCTTCACCGCCCTCGTCAAGGAGTGGCGCGGCGTCTCCGAGGAGACGACCACCGGCGTGCACCGCCTGTATCAGCTGCACGAAGTCGGAAAGCTCCTCGTGCCCGCGATCAACGTCAACGACTCGGTCACCAAGTCGAAGTTCGACAATCTCTACGGCTGCCGCGAGTCGCTGGCCGACGGCATCAAGCGCGCCACCGACGTGATGATCGCCGGCAAGGTCGCGGTGGTCTGCGGCTACGGCGACGTCGGCAAGGGCTCCGCGCACTCGCTGCGCGGCTTCGGTGCCCGCGTCATCGTTACGGAGATCGACCCGATCAACGCCCTGCAGGCCGCGATGGAAGGTTTCGAGGTGAAGACGGTCGAGGACACCCTCGGCACCGGCGACATCTATGTGACCACCACCGGCAACTGCGACGTGCTCACCTACGAGCACCTCTCGGCGATGAAGGACAACGCGATCGTCTGCAACATCGGCCACTTCGACAACGAGATCCAGATCGCCCGCCTGAATACGGCGCCCGGCGTCGTGCGCGACAACATCAAGCCGCAGCTCGACCGCTACACGTTCCCGCACGGCCGCTCGATCCTCGTGCTCGCCGAAGGCCGCCTTGTGAACCTCGGTTGCGCCAAGGGCCACCCGTCGTTCGTGATGTCGAACAGCTTCACCAACCAGACGCTCGCGCAGATCGATCTCTGGAAGAATCGCGACACCTACAAGGTCGGCGTCTACCGCCTCTCGAAGGCCCTCGACGAGGAGGTCGCCCGCCTGCACCTCGAGCAGATCGGCGTGAAGCTCACCAAGCTCACCGAGAAGCAGGCCGCCTACCTCGGCGTGTCCGTGGACGGCCCCTACAAGCCCGAGCACTATCGGTACTGAGGGGGGAACGGCGGGAGTTTACCCGCCCGTTCGTGATTCTCGCAGCCGCGGCCCCTTTCGGTGTCGCGGCTGTTTCGTTTTTCGGTTCCGCGTGGGAAACCGAATGTAGGAGCCTGCTTGCAGGCGATTCCGAATCCGTTGGCGGGCGGCGCACAGATCGCCTGCAAGCAGGCTCCTACGGTTCAACCGAGCCATTCCGGGATCGGCAGTTCCCGGTCGAGCTGCCTACCGAACCACTGCCAATCCACCGCACTGCAGTGGTAGTGTGGCCAGCGTTCATGTGGTTGCACCAAGTTGGCGCGATACGGGTTGAGGTAGATGTACCGGAGGACTGGATCTGCTGGCTCCGTGGCGCGCGGTTTGTGATCGAAGAAGTTGCGCTCCCACGCGATTCCGGCGGCATGCAGCGCCGATGATGTTTTGGCTTTCAGGCGTTGGACCGCCCGGCCGAGCGGGAGCCGGTCTCCGAGGACGACAAGCAGGTGCAGGTGGTCGGGCATGATAACATGGCAGCGCGCCAACCACGATCTGTCGGCGTCCATCGCCGCGATTTGTTCCACGATAACCGCTGCTATTCCCGGGATGCAGAGGCCGGGTTGCTTCGCAGCGGTGCATAGCGTCAGAAAGTAAGTGGCGCCGTTTGCGGAGTTGCGACCTCGCCGAAGGGCGGCGTGGCCTCTGGAGGGATTGAATGCAGCCATGATGGTCCCCGATTGGAGGGAATATGCCGGCTGCGGGGTGTCGGCGGAACGGGCGTCCGCATCAAGGCGGATCCGAGGACACGCCGCAAATCCGAATGTATCGGGATGTAGGAGCCTGCTTGCAGGCGATTCCGGATTCGTTGGCGGCGGCGCACAGATCGCCTGCAAGCAGGCTCCTACAGGGGCGCATCTGGGGCGCGCGGTCGATGCGGGGAGGTTTCGGTCCCCGGTCGTTTTGAATTGAGGCCTCTCCGGTCCGGCCCTGTCATCGGCGCCACACCATGGCTTCCAACCCTGAAGTCCGCCTGAGCCGGGAGATGCGCCTGCTGGATATCACGATGATCGGCGTGGGCGCGATGATCGGTGCCGGCATCTTCGTGCTCACGGGCATCGCCGCGGGAGTGGCCGGCCCGGGGCTGATCCTCGCCTTCGCCCTCAACGGGCTGGTGACGATGTTCGCGGCGGCGGCGTATGCCGAGCTGGGTTCCTCCTTTCACAGCGCGGGCGGCGGCTACCTGTATGTGAAGACCGGACTCAAGGACCCGCAGGGCTTCATGAGCGGGTGGATGTCGTGGTTCGCCTATGTCGTGGCCTGCGCGTTGTACGGGCTGGGTTTCGGCGCGTACATGAAGGAGTGCCTGCCGCTGCTTGGGCTGGCGGATTTCACGCTGCCGTTGCTCTCGATGGAGAAGTGGATGGCGGTGGTCGTGGTCGCGCTCTTCTGCGTGATCAACTACCGCGGCGCCTCCGAGGCGGGAGGGGCGGGCAATTTCGTGACCGGTGGCAAGATTCTGCTGCTGGCCGTCTTCGTCGGTTTCGGCGTGTGGATCACGGTGGCCCGGCCCGACTGGCATCTGACCTTCACCGAGAATCCGCTGCCCAACGGCATGGGCAGCATCTTCATCGCGATGGGTCTCACGTTCATCGCCTTCGAGGGCTACGAGATCATCGCGCAGTGCAGCGAGGAGGTGCGTGATCCGGAGCGCAACGTGCCGCGCGCGATCTTCCTGTCGCTGGCGATCGTCATTCCGATCTACCTGCTGGTCGCCTTCGCCGCGCTCGGATCGGTGCAGCCCGAGGGCATGACGAGCTGGCAATACCTCGGCGAACACAAGGAGACCGCGCTGGTCAATGTCGCCCGCTCGTTCTTCCGCGGCGGCGACGTGCTCATCCTCATCGGCGGCCTGTTCTCCACGATGAGCGCGCTCAACGCCACGATCTACTCGTCGTCGCGCGTCTCCTTCGCGATGGGCCGCGACCGCAATCTCCCGGCCTGGTTCGGCCGTATCCATCCCGCCCGCAAGACCCCGCACTGGTCGATCGTCGTCTCGGGCCTGCTCAGCGTGTTCATGGCGGTGACGTTGCCGATCGAGACGGTGGCCAGCGCGGCCAACATCATGTTCCTGCTCCTGTTCATCCAGGTGCAGGCGGCGCTGATCGCGCTGCGCAAGAAACGCCCCGATCTGCGGCGCGGTTTCCGGGTGCCGTTGGTGCCGTTCATCCCGCTCGTGGGCATCCTGTTCCAGCTCGGGCTGGCCGGCTTCCTCTTCTTCTACAGCCCGATGGCGTGGCTGAGCGCCGCGGTCTGGATCGCCCTGGGGCTGGGCGTGTTCTACGCCTACTCGCGCAAACGCGACCGCGCCTACACCCAGCTCGTCGCCGTGCGCGAGGCCGCCGAACGGCGTGACTACCGCATCCTCGCCTGTATCGGAAATCCGGACCGGGCCGCGACCATCCTCAACGCCGCCGCCAACGTCGCCCGCCATTTCGAGGGCGAGTTGATCGCGCTGAGCGTGGTCGAGGTCGACGAACGCGAGATCCTCGCCCGTGGTCTCGACCACGCCGAGGCCGCCCGCGCGAAGCTGCAGGCGGCTTTTGCCGGCCTCCGCCTCGACGGGCTCCCGGTGAAGACGGTGGTCAAGGTGTCGCATCGCATCTCCTACGGCATCGCCGAGACCGCGCTCGAGGAGCAGTGCAACCTGATCGTCATGGGGCGCGCCCGGCGGGTGGGCTGGCTCGACCGTTTCGCCGCGACGTTGGTGGACCGGGTGGTGCGCTCGGCGCCGGCGCAGGTGATGGTCGTGAGCGCGGAGACTTGGCCGCAGCGCATCGGCAAGATCCTGTTCCCCTTCGAGAGCGGTCCGCATTCGTCGCTCGCGACCGATCTGGTCGGAGCGGTCGCGCAGGTGAACCGGGCGGCGGTGCGGGCCGTGCATGTGTTGCCGGTGGCGGCGACCGAGGCGCAGGCCGGGGCGGCCGCGGACGAGATGGCGAAGGCGCTCGACGGGCGCTTCCCCGACGGCCAACAGGCGGTGGTGCGTGCGGCCGACATCCTCTCCGGCGTGCTGCGCGAGTCGCGCGACGCCGACCTGATCGTCGTCGGCGGTTCCGAGGCCGGCTTCCTCGAACAACTCTTCAGTTTCGCCCTGCCACTCGAGCTCGCCGACCGCACCCGCAAGGCGGTCGTCACCGTCTACGAGATGGCCTCCGACCCCAAACGTTGGATTCGCTAGAACCCGCTTTCCCATGGACACGACCTCTCCCGCCCAGCTCTCGGTCACCGTCGGTGACGTGCTCACCGAAATCCAGGACTACCTGCCCAACCTGCTTGGCGGTCTGGTGGTGGTGGTCGTCGGACTCTTCGTCGCCTGGGTCTGCTCGAAGGTGATGGTGCGGCTGCTGATCCTCTCCCGGGTCGACCGGGTGATCGTGCGGCTCGGCTGGTCGCGCGCGCTCGAAAAAGGCGACGTGCGCCATTCGCTCTTCGCCATGGTCGGCATGGTGCTCGGCACGATCGTTTTCCTCGGCTTCCTCGAGAACGCCGTGGTGATCTGGCGACTGACGGTGCTCTCGTCGATGATCGGCCGCCTGGTCGACATCGCGCCGCGTCTGTTGATCGCGGGCGTGGTGTTGTTGATCGGGTGGGGGGTGGCGCTCGGGGTGTCGCGTGCGGTCCAGCGGGCATTGCATCAGGAGGGGTTTTCCCGGGCGCGGCTCGCCGGGCGCGCCGTCTATGCGGGGCTGGTGGCGATCGCCGGCGGCATTGCGTTGGCCCAGTTGCAGGTCGCCCCGGTGATCGTGAACGGCGCGTTTTTGCTCTTCTTCGGTGCTCTTGCGTTGGCTGCGGTGCTCGCTTTCGGACTCGGCTCGCGCCGGGCCGTCGAGCGCATGTGGGAGGATCGTGGTGCGAAGAAGGAGTCGGCGAACGAGCCGCCGAAGCCGTAGGCCGGCCCGCTGCGTCATCCCAGCGAGATCGGGATGGCCAAGAGTGGTTGGGCGACCCACGTTGGCCGCATGGAGTCGCCCGCACTGGTCCTACTGCTCGATTATCCCGAAGGGGAATGGTTGCCCGCCAACCTGCGGGCGGAGCTGGGCGACGAGTTTTCCGCGCGCATCGTGCGGCTGCTCGCCGAACTCCAGTTGGCCAATGCCCCGCAGAACTGGCCGACGGAGATCCATGTCGCGCCGGGCGAGCGCACGAAGGACGTGCGCCAGTGGCTCGGCTCGCGCGAGATCACCGTGCACGCGCAGGTGGCGGCGCCGTGGGGCGAGCGGATCGCGCAGGTGGCGGCCGAGGCGACCTTGCGGCATTTCGACATGGTGCTGCTGCTGCGCAGCGACTGCCCGTACTGCGGCGTCAACGAGATCGTCGAGGCCGCAAAGGCCCTGCTCGACCACGACGTGGTGATCGGCCCCTCCACCGGCGGCGATTTCTACCTGCTCGGTGTGCGGCGCTGGCCCGAGGGACTCTTCCACGAGGTGAATTGGGAGACCAATCAGGTGCTCTTCGGCATCACGCGTCGCTGCGAGGAGCTAGGGCTGAAGTACAAGCTCGGCGATCCGCTCGAGCGCGTGACCGACGTCGCCAGCTGGGAACGCGCCGTCGCGAGAATTTCGGGGCAACAGGGGAAGGGCGCATAGGGGCCGCTGGGGCCGCCCCCCGCCGCCTCCGTGTTCAGTTCGGGCCGGTGTTGCCGGGGGTGGGCACGGGCTGCGCGGGCAGGTGGACGGTGACCGTCGTGCCCATGTCGGGCTGGCTGGTGATCGTGATCTGGCCGCCGTGGAGCTCGGCGAGGCGGGAGACGATCGCCAACCCGAGGCCGGAACCCTGTTGTTCGTGGATACGGCGTTCGAACTGCACGTACGCCCCGATGTTCGCGACGTGTTCCTCCTTCATGCCGCGACCCTGGTCGGAGACGTTGATCTCCGTCCACGTGCCGTCGGTGAGCGTGCGCACCTGGATCGGCTTGCCCACGGTCGAAAATTTGCAGGCGTTGTCGACGAGTTCCTCGACGATCTTGGCCAGGTTGGATTCCGACATGGCCACCTGCCCGGGTTGCAGGTCGAGCTGCAGGTCGGTGGCGCGGCCGGCGTCCTGCGTCTTGCGTCGGGCGCAGTTCTCGACCGTGGCGGCGACGGGCAGGGGGGCGACTTCGCGCAGGGATCGTATCCGTTCGGGTTGCACGGTCATCATCTCGATCTGGGCGTAGACCAGAAAGTTCATGATGAGGCGGTGCAGGCGCACGCCGGAGAGCTTGATGTCGTTGCCGAACTCCCGCAGCTCGGTGGCGGAGAGCGCCCCCGACTCGTTCACGATCATCTCGGCCATGCCGATGATGCCGGTGAGCGGGGTGAGCAGCTCGTGCGGCAGCATCATCGAGATGTTGCTGCGCAGCTCGGAGAGGCGTTTCTCGGCCTCCTCGCGGATGGCCTGCTGCTTGTGGAGGCGCGTGCGCACGACGTCGACCAGCTCGTGCAGGCGGAAGGGTTTGGGCAGGTAGTCGTCGGCGCCGAGCGACATGCCGTGGCGCATGCCCTTGAGGTCGGCCCGGCCGGTCATGAGCACGAAGGGGATGCTCGCGGTGGCCTTGTCGGTGCGGAGCGCGGAGAGGGTGTCGTAACCGTCCATCCCCTTCATGTTGATGTCGCTCACGATCAGGTCGGGGTGGACGGAGCGGGCGAGCTGCATGCCGGTGATGCCGTCCTCCGCTTCGAACACCTCGAAGTTCTCGGCGCGCAGGCCGAGCACGATCGCTTCACGGAGCATGACTTCGTCATCGATGACTAGGATCTTGGTCATGGGCGGTTATGGCTGGGAGAGGAGGCACTGGCAGGATAGTCGCAGATCGGCCGAAGCGAGAGCCGATTGTGTTCAAAGATGTATGAAAGGCCCCGCGTGCCGCGTGTTCCGGTTTCGGAAATGTTTTACGAGGGGGGAGGGCGCCGCCGTGGATCCTACTCCCGCCAACGCGGAATCGGGTGCATCTCGCCGCAGCTCGGGCAGGCGACGTTGTCGGAGTGTGCGCTGCAATGCGGGCAAAGGCCGTCGGTGGCGAAGGCGTCGAAGGGGCGGCGGCACTGCTGGCACAGCCAGACCGGGCCCGTCGGTGGAGATTGGCGACAGCCCGGGCAGGCGTGGCCGGGGCGGCGCGGCGCCTTTTCCACCGGGAGCATGGCCCGGGCCTGTTTGAACCCCCGCCAGCAGTTGGCGAGCAGGAAGGCGGCGATGAGGAGTGTCCACAGGGTGTTGCCGGAGAACCGGGTCAGGGCGAGGGCGACCAGGCCGATCACGCCGACGAAGCCCAGCGAGGTGGCGACGAGCAGGCTGCGCGCCGGGCCGACGAGGAACCAGAGCAGGGAGCGCAGGATCTGGCCACCATCGAGCGGATACACCGGCAGCAGGTTGAAGACGAGCAGGCCGGTGTTGATCCACCAGACGGCATTGATCAGGCGCGCGAGATCCGGGGCCGACCAATGCCAGCCCTGGGTGCGGGAGACCGCGTCGAGCACCTGGAGCACGAGCAGCAACACGACGTTGACCAGCGGCCCGGCGGCGATGCTCCACAGCTCCGCCCCGGGTCGATGGGGCGGGCGCACGAAGGCGACGCCCCCGAGCGGCCAGAGGATGATCTGGTCGGACTGGCCGCCGACGGAGCGGCAGGCCAGCGAGTGGCCGAACTCGTGGAGCAGCACGATGGCGAAAAGCGAGAGGTACTCGGCGGCGTTCCAGGCCTGCGAGCTGTAGCCGCCGTCTCGCGACGTGAACTGGTAGAGCGCGATCAGGAACCACGACCAGTGCAGGAAGACGGTGATGCCCGCGAAGCGGAAGAGGCGGAGAGCGCCCGAGGGGGAGGGAAGCATGGCCGCGCAGCGTGGCGGGCGCGGGCCGGGGCAACAAGGCGGAACGAGACGGCCGGCGCTACCGCGCCATGAACGGCAAGACGATGGATGAGCCCCGCACCGATCGTCACCCGGGCTCCTGCGCTCTGCCGCTCAGAGAATCCAGGCGGCAACTCGTGCCGCGGGAAGAAGCTTGTCGACTGCGTAGAGCATTCCGCCGAGGCATGCGCCGGTCGCCAGCGCTGCCCGGATTGATCCGGACCAATCGCATACCTCGCTGGCCCGATTGATCATGAGGACGAGAACCGGGCTGGTGGCGGCAATGGCGGTGAAGATGTACTGGCTAATCGGTGTCTTCTCGATCGGTGTGCCGCTGAAATACAGTATTGCCGAAAAAACGGCGAAGAATGCCACGCCATGCGTCGCGGCGATCGCGACCACGTTGTTCGGGTGGGCGATGACTCCGAACACCCTGAAGGCGAGCAAGAGCGACAACGCGGCAAAGAGCATGCACGCGATGCTGTGGACTGCCCCGACGAAAAACACGACTTTGCCGGGAATCACATCCAGCGCGATGAAGTCGATCGGTTCGAGCTTCAGCTCCAGCTCCTTTCGCCGTGCATCGGCAGCGGCGTCCCACTGGTTGCTGTACTTCAGCTCGACCGGCTTTCCCTGCTGCATTTTCACGTAGTTGTGATTGTCGATGGAACTCTTCTCCACCTTCTTGTGGAAGTCCTTTGGCGGCCCGCCCGCGAGGGATTCCTCGATAAGGGCATGGGCTTCGTCGGCAATGCCGTCGGCGGGCTTCGGGCTTGTCGAGGGAACGACGGCCCGGGTGGGAGCGGTTCGATCGATCTGGGTCACCACTCCGTTCCGCAGTGTGATGCGGCCGAAGGCCGGATATTGCAGAATCTCTCCGTTGCCGGCGGCCATATGGTTGGCCGGCTCGCCCAGCTCCTTGATCAAGGCGTCGCGGCTGTCGCCGACGGCCACGCCGAGAAGTCGCCCGACGATCGCACAGAAAAGGAGGAACAGGGCGGCACGTTTCATCAATGGGTTGTTAGAGCCGGCGGAAAGACGGGTCTCAAGCGGCAAACACATCTGTAGTTGAAATTCCGGCGAATGCTCGTGGATCGGGCATGCGTCGAAGGACATCAGGTACGAAGTTGTTAGCGCGCCATGAACGGTGTGAGCCAATCGGGTGGCGGTGGGGCGGCGGGCGAGTCGAGCTTGGCCTTCCACTCCTCGTCGGTGAGGTGGCCGTTTTCCCAGTACTCGTAGTAGCTCATGACCGAACCGGTGCAGAGGACCTCGCGGCCTTCGTACGGATAGAGCACATGGATCAGGCGCGGCCGTCCGGTGCCGATGGCGAACGTGCGGTCGGCGGTCGGCTGGCGATGGACCTCGGCCCAGCGCGGGGCGTCGTCGCGGGGAATCATCCATGATGACTCGGCGTAGCCCATTACGAATCCGAGTATGTGGCCGTAGTTCGTGATCACGCTCTGATCGACGGGTTTTCCTTGGAGCTCCGTGTTGCTGGCTTGCGCCAATTGATTGGCGAGGCGGATGAGGCGCAACCAACGTTCGGAGAGCTGCCGGTCGGGCGCTCGTTCGGCTGGTTCCTCGTTCTCAAATTGCTTCACCGGGAGGGGGCGCTCGTCAGAAAACGCACCTCGGCTTGAGAAGTACTCGGCGGTTCCGGCTGCGAGGTCGGCCATTTGAAAGAAAAACTCGGGCGTCGGTTCGACGAATCCGGGCAAGGTGAAGGTATCGCAGTCGCAGAAACCCGAGCTGCGATATTGCCGGGTCGGGAGGTGCTGGCTCTGTGTCCAGCCCGCGAGAACGGTGAGGCAGCTTTTTGCTGCCCATGCTTCACTTTTCATGAAGGCCGGCGCGGCATCGTCAGTCGGCACGGTAACGCTCGACAAGGTGTTCAGGTAGGCGACGTGGAAGTCCAGAGACGTCCCGGGGGCAAACAGTTCCGGAAGGTTGATCAGGTCTTCGCGGGGCGGAACCGGTTGGGGGAGCTTGCTGCGTGCGAACGCCGAGTTGATTGCCGCGGCGATGGTTAGGCTATCGGGCGGTGGGCCGATTCTCTCGACTTCCCTTCGCCCGAATGCGGTCGCGGGATCCAGAAAGCGTGATGAGGCGAACTGGAGGAGATTCGCGGAGTCGGTGTCGGTGGTGTCTCCGTTCTCGGTCAGCGAAAAGTAGAGCGGGCCGTTGCCGTTGTTCAACGTTCGCCGGGCTCTCGCGAAGAACTCGACCGCCGTCATCTTGTCGATGAATGGTTGGGGCAGGCTGTAGGGTATTGTGCAAAATGGCTCGAACGTATCGATGTCCGTGGTTCCGGTCTGGGCCGAAAGATCGTCGAAGAATGCCGAATCGCGGCACCGATCCAGGAGGGCGGCGGCGAGCAGTTCATGGTCTAGGCAGGCCCGGAATGGGACGAGTTGTAGCCAGCGAAACGCTCGGAAGTAGTCGGCGAGCGTCGCATCGGATTTGTAGTATCCGGTTGGCAGGCATTGCCGGTAGTCGATTGGTTTGGTTTGGATGCCGGGAGACTCGAACCACGCCGGGGTTTCTTGTGAGTTCGCGAGGCGGATCAGCTCTGTCTGACGCATGACTTCCGCTCGATTTTCCGGGGCGATGGTTTCGAGCGAGCCACCGAGCAGACCAATCGCCGGGCCGATGATCATCTCCGCTGTGCGGATTGCTTCGGCTCCATTCAAATCGGTGACATAGCTTTTGAGGGACTCGCAGTCGCTCTTCACATGCGGGATCAACGACTCGAGTTGCTGCCGAAGTTGGATGGCACGGTGGCGTTCCAGTTCGCAGATGGAATCCTGCAGAAGCACATGAAAGCCGTTGAGCAGCGAGTCGGTGGTAACGAAGACTGCGCGCTCGGGATCGATGTAGGGCGAGAAACTCTGCGGTACCTGACGGTCTTCGATGAGAACCTTTTCCCGGGCGAGGCGCTCGATCTCCGCTGGGGAGAGGCCGGCGCGGACGGCGGATTCCCGCCACGGCATCGAGAGCGTCTGTGTGAGGAGTGCCTCCTCAAGGCCCTCCTCGTGGAAGACCGAGACGCGCAGCGCGAGCTCCATATCATGATCTGTATTCAGGGAAACCAGCTTCGCCTTTTCCGAGGCTGGCAGTGTCTTCTCCCATTCACGTCTCGCGGTTCGATACGATTTGGAGACTTGGCGCTGCTGCTCCGGCGAGAGGCCGCGGAGATTCGGGCGGGGCGGCTCGGTCGGGATGCCCGAGGTGTCCGCGGCTGGCTCGGCGAGGAGCAGGGCCGGGGCGAGGAGCAGCGGGAGCAGGTAACGGCGGGGGAGGGCGGAGCTCACGACCATGCGGGGAGCGTGGCATGGATCGGCGGAGACGGAAGGCGCAAGTTGGGGCGAGCTCGTGAAGGTGGGGTGCACGAAGTGATTACGTGCGGAGCCGCGGTTTCTTAGGGGAAATGGACCTTATGGACCCTATGGACCGGATGGACGCTGACGCTTGTCTCGGGCGGCGCGGCGGGTGCGGTAGAGACGCTCGGTGAAACCGCCTTCTTCGGTGAACGCTTTGGCGAGCGAGGCGATCTGGCGATCGAGCAACGAGCAGGCGACTCCGATGAGCACGAGCGCGGCGTTGGCGGAGAGTTCGGGATACGAGCCGGTGGCGCGCTGGGTGACGATCCACGCGGCGACTTCGTCGGCGTTGCGGCAGCGTCGAGCGACGAGCGCTTCGCGTCGTGGATCGTCGATGGGCCAGATCTCGGGCCGCGCTGGCGGAGGAAGTCCTCGTAGTCGAGGCGCAGTTCCTCGAGGCTGGCGCGGGCGACTTTCGTGAGCTTGATCTCCGTTTTCTTCGAGGTGCCGCTCGCCTCGCTGCCCTCACCGATGTTCTGCACACCGCTGCGCGCGGCCTGGACCATATGGTCCATAGTGCGCCCCGCCGCAGCCCCGGGCTCCGCTCAACCCCACCCAGCAAAAAGCCCCGCGCCGTTGGGCGCGGGGCTCGGGAAGGGCGCGAGCTCTGCTGTACAGCAGAGCTGGCCTACTTCTTCTTCGCGGCCTTGGCCTCGGCGACCGCGGCCTGGGCGGCGGCGAGGCGGGCGACGGGCACGCGGTACGGCGAACAGGATACGTAGCTCAATCCGGCGCGATGGCAGAAGGCCACCGAGTCGGGATCGCCGCCGTGTTCGCCGCAGATGCCGAGCTTGATGTCGGGGCGGGTCTTGCGGCCCTTCTCGATGGCGATCTGCATGAGCTGGCCGACGCCGGTCTGGTCGATCGAGGCGAAGGGGTTCTTCTTTACGATCTCCTCGTTCTGGTAGGCGGGCAGGAACGAGCCGGAGTCGTCGCGCGACATGCCCAGGCAGGTCTGCGTGAGGTCGTTGGTGCCGAAGCTGAAGAACTCGGCGGTCTGGGCGATCTCGTCGGCGGTGAGGGCACCGCGGGGGACCTCGATCATCGTGCCGACCTTGTAGGCGATCTTCACCTTCGCCTCCTTCTGCACGGCCTTGGCGACCTCGTGCACGAGCGCGACCTGCAGATCGAGCTCCTTCTTGAAGCCGACCAGCGGGATCATGATCTCGGGGTTGGCCTTCACGCCGGCCTTCTTCGCCTCGACGGCGGCCTCGAACACGGCGCGGGCCTGCATGGCGGTGATCTCCGGATACCGGATGCCGAGGCGGCAGCCGCGGAAGCCGAGCATCGGGTTGAACTCATGCAGCTCGTGCACGCGGTTCATGATCTTCTCGACCGGGATGCCGAGCTTCCGCGCGAGGTCGAACTGCTGCTCCTTGGTGTGCGGCAGGAACTCGTGCAGCGGCGGGTCGAGGAAACGGATCGTGGCCGGGTAGCCCCTGAGCGCCTTGAAGATCCCGAGGAAGTCGGCGCGCTGATACGGGAGGAGCTTGGCGAGCGCGTCCTGCCGCATCTCGACGGTGTCGGCGAGGATCATCTCGCGCATGGCGTCGATGCGGTCGCCCTCGAAGAACATGTGCTCGGTGCGGGTCAGGCCGATGCCGGTGGCGCCGAACGCGATGGCGTTCTGCGTCTGCTCGGGGGTGTCGGCGTTGGTGCGCACCTGCAGGCGGGTGGCCTGCGCGCACCACTTCATCAGCTGCGTGTAGTTTTTGAACTTCTCGGTCTTCTTCGCGGCCTCGTCGTTGTGGAGCAGGCCGGCGATGATCTCGGAGGGCGCGGTCTTGATCTGGCCGGCGTAGACCGAGCCGGAGGTGCCGTCGATCGAGAGGAAGTCGCCTTCGGCGAAGATCTGGCCGGCGATGGTGGCGAGCTTCTTGTCGTAGTCGATGGCCACGGCGGAGGCGCCGCAGACGCACACCTTGCCCATCTGGCGGGCGACGAGTGCGGCGTGCGAGGATACGCCGCCGCGGGCGGTGAGGATGCCTTCGGCGGCGATCATGCCGCGCAGGTCCTCGGGCGAGGTCTCGATGCGGACGAGCAGCACCTTCTCGCCGCGTTCGGAGGCGGTGACGGCGCGGTCGGCGTTGAAGTAGACCCTGCCGGTGGCGGCGCCGGGCCCGGCGGGCAGGCCGGAGGCGATGAGCGCGGCCTTCTTGATCTCGGCGGGGTCGAAGATCGGGGCGAGCAGCTGTTCGAGCTGGTCGGCGGGGTTGCGCAGGATGGCGGTCTGCCAGTCGATGAGCTTCTCCTTCACCATATCGATGGAGAACTTCAGCGCGGCGGCGGCGGTGCGTTTGCCGTTGCGCGTCTGGAGCATGAAGAGCTTGCCGTCCTGGATGGTGAACTCGATGTCCTGCACGTCCTTGAAGTGCTTCTCGAGGAGGTGGCGCACGCGCTGCAGGTCGGCGTACGACTTGGGCATCTGCTGCTTGAGCGCGGCGACCGGCTCGGGAGTGCGCACGCCGGCGACGACGTCCTCACCCTGGGCGTTGATGAGGAACTCGCCGTAGAACTCGTTGGTGCCGTTGGCGGGGTTGCGGGTGAAGGCCACGCCGGAGCCGGAGGTGTCGCCGGCGTTGCCGAAGACCATCGCCTGCACGTTCACCGCGGTGCCCCATTCGGTGGGGATGTTGTACTTCTGGCGGTAGACGATGGCGCGGTCGTTCATCCAGGAACCGAACACGGCGCCGGCGGCGCCGCGCAGCTGGTCCCACGGGTCGTCGGGAAAGTCGTGGCCGGTGCGCTCTTTCACCAGCTCCTTGAAGCGGCGCACGAGCTCCTTCTGGTCGTCGGCGGTGAGCTTCGAGTCCTCGATGTCGCCGTGGTAGCGCTCGTGCTTGAGCGTGTGGATGACGGTCTCGAACGGCTCGTGGTCCTCGTTCTCGCGCTTCTGCACGCCGAGCACGACGTCGCCGTACATCTGGATGAAGCGGCGGTAGCAGTCCCACGCGAAGCGCGGGTTGTTGGTGGTGTTCTCGAGGGCGACGACGGTCCGGTCGTTGAGGCCGAGGTTGAGGATTGTATCCATCATTCCGGGCATCGAGTCCCGGGCGCCGGAGCGCACGGAGACGAGCAGCGGCATGCCGGAGGTGGCGCCGAACTTCGTGCCCATGATCTTCTCGATGTTGGCCATGCCGGCCTCCATCTGCGACTGGAGCTCGGGCGGGTAGGTCTTCCGGTTGGCGTAGTAGTAGGTGCAGACCTCGGTGGTGGCGGTGAAGCCGGGGGGCACGGGCAGGCCGATGCGCGTCATCTCGGCGAGGTTGGCGCCCTTGCCGCCGAGCAGGGGTTTCATGCTGCCGTCGCCGTCGGCCTGGCCGGCGCCCCACTGGTAGACGTATTTGGGGCCCTTGGACTTGGTGGCCTTGCGGGGTGGGGCGGACTTTTTCGGGGCCGGAGGTGCCTTGGCGGGCTTGCCCTGGGGGGCTTTCTTCGGGGCGGCCTTCACGGCCGACTGCTTCTTCGCGACCGGAGCCTTCTTGGCCACGGGTTTCTTGGCTTTTGATTTCGCAGGCATCGCAGTGGATGAGGGTTTTAGGGTGGCGACGACCGGGGCGGTCGGGGTAACCGGGGTCGGGCCTGAGGGATCGCCGCGTATAATTCCGGACAGTCCGGAGGTGTCAACGTCACCGACTCGGGGAGGCGGGCGGGGCGGACGGGAAGAAGCCGGGTTTGCGTGCGCGGGGCGCAGGATCAGCGATCGTGGGGCGGGCTCGGGGTTGATTCCTCCCGGGGGGCGGGGCAACCTCCGCGGCGTGGACCTGCACGCGCTCTACCAGGACATCATCCTCGACCACTCGCGGCACCCGCGCCACCACGGCGCGTGCACCGGCGAGACGCACCGTGCGCGGGCGGAGAATCCGAATTGTGGTGACGAGGTGGTGCTCCACCTGCGGGTGGCCGACGGCGTGGTGGCGGAGGCGACGTTCACCGGGCAGGGGTGCGCGCTCAGCCAGGCGTCGGCGTCGTTGTTGACCACGACGGTGCGCGGCCGGCCGGTCGCCGCGATGCCGGAACTCGTGGGCCAGGTGCTGGCACTGGTGTCGGGGGCGGCGCAACCCGCGGAGCGGCTCGCGGCGCTGGGCGACCTGGCGGCGCTGCAGGGGGCGTCGCGGTTTCCGCAGCGGGTGAAATGCGCGACCTTGGCATGGCATGCGCTGGAGGACGCGCTGGCCGGCCGACCTTCCGACTCGACGGCTTGACGTTCACCCTCGTCGGAGACTGAGCTTTGACCGTGCCCATCGAACCGCAGCCACCCGCGAACCACGACGCGGAAACCGACGAGTTGGACGAACATCCCCGCGAGAAGGTGATGGGGTTCTTCGACCATCTCGAGGAGTTGCGGTGGACGCTGGTGAAATGCGCGATCGTGGTCGTGTCGTTCGCGGTGTTGTCGGGTGTGTTCCTCACGCACGTGCGCGGGTTCCTCGAGTGGCCGTGGTACACGGCGTTGGCGAAGTATCCGGATCTCGAGCTGCAGCTGCGCACGGACACGCCGATGGAGATCTACGGGGTGATGGTGCAGATCTGCGTGACGCCCGCGCTGGTCGCCTCGATGCCGTTTCTGCTGTTTTTCGTCGGGCAGTTCATCGGCCCGGCGCTCACCGCCAAGGAGAAGCGGCTGGTCGCGCCGGCGGTGCTCACGGGCATGGCGCTCTTCGTGGGTGGGGCGGCCTTCAGCTTCCTGTTGCTCGTGCCCGCCTCGGTGCGCGTGGCGATCGATGCGAACGAGTGGATGGGCTACCAGATGATCTGGACCGTCGGTTCGTACTACAGCCTCATGACGTGGCTGGTGGTCGGCATGGGCGTGGTCTTCGAGTTTCCGCTGATCGTGCTCTCGCTCTCGTATCTGGGCATCGTCGAGGTGGCGACGTTCCGGAAGTCGCGCCGGCTGGTGGTGCTGTTGTGCTTCGTGGTTGCCGCGATCATCACGCCGACACCCGATCCGATCACGCAATGTCTCGTGGCCGCGCCGTTGTGGCTGCTGTTCGAGGTGTCGCTGCTGGTCGCCGCCGCCATGGAGCGCCGCAAGGCCAAGGCCGACGCCGCAAACTGGCGCGAGACCTACGGCGAGTAGGCGAGAGGGCGCCTGCGTGAGGGCAGGAAAAATCCGCGGCCCGGTTTCCGGTGCCGCGGAGCGCGAGTGGCGACGGCTCAGTCGTGATGATGCCGTCGAGAGGCAAGCGTCGAGGGATGAACGCCAAAGCATCGGTGGCGAGCTTCCGTCACGAGTGCTTCGCTCGATCTCCTCTGTGATCGGCTCCTCGACGCTCCTCACTCGACCGAATGCTGGCTCAGTCGTGCACGACCGGCACCCCGCGCTGGTGGCGATAGACGGCCTTGAGCATCTGCCACGCGAGCCAGAACACGCCGGTCATGCAGGCAGCGCTGTAGGCGGACCAGAGCGTGATCTGGGTCGGGTTTTCGGAGGGCACGTGGGTCTCGGAAACCCAGTAGAACAAAACGAAGGCGGTCGCGCAGAGCGCGGCGTCGATGGCGAGGTTGAGCGGGGAGCTCTTGCGGGTAACGGGCTCGGACATGAGGTGGAGGGATGTTGGGGAATCGCCTCGAGGCAAACCGTGGAAACCGGTTTGGGCGGGTAGAAGCCGGCGAAGGCGCGGCGGCGTGCAGAATTAGTTTCCGCTGGGGCGGGGCGCTTGACCTCGGCGTCCCACGCAACCGAACCTCGGGGCGTGAACGTGTCGCCGCGCCAACGCATCTGGTTCCTGTTTCTCGGTGTCCTGTTGGTGCCGATCCTGCCGTGGCTGTTGCTCGGGCCCTGGCTCGAACCGTGGGCCGCCGGCTTCTTTGCCGTGGACGGGCAGGGCGGCGCGCGCGGGATCGTGGCGGTGGTCGGCCTGCTGTTGTTGGCGGGCGACAGTTTTCTGCCGGTGCCCTCGACTTTGGTGATGAGTGCGCTCGGGTACGCGGCGGGAGTGCTGCTCGGCGGCTTGGCGGCTTCGCTCGGGCTGTCTCTCTCGGGCGCGCTCGCCTACGGGGTTTGCCGGCGGTGGGGCTTGCCGATGGCGCGTCGTCTCTGCGGGGAGCGGGGGATGGCGCGGGTCGAAACCGCGATGGCGCGCCATGGTCCGTGGCTGATTCTCGCGACCCGTTCGGTGCCGATCCTGCAGGAGGCTTCGTCGTGCCTGGCCGGCGTGGTGCGGATGCCGGCGCGGCTGTATTTCCCGGCGCTGGTGGCGGGGTGCGTGCCGACCGGTTTCGCGTATGCGGCGATCGGCGCGAGCGCGTTGCAGGAGCGGGGCTGGGCGGTCGGCCTGAGCGTCGGACTCCCGTTGGCCACCTGGCCGCTGATCTATTTGGCGCTGCGGCGCCCGCGGGGTGACGGCACAGTAGATACGCGCTAACGGCCTTCGCTCGCCTCGAAGGGGAGCAACAGACTGAAGGTGGCACCCTGGCCGGGGCGGTTCTCCACCGCCACCGCGCCGTCGTACGAGCGCACGATGCCGAGCGCGACCGCCAGCCCCATGCCGCGGCCGTGGAATCTGGTGGTGAAGTACGGGTCGAAGATCTTCTCGAGGTCCTTTGCCGCGATGCCGCCCCCGGTGTCCGAAATCGTGATGCAGGCGTAGGTCTCGCCGAGTGCCTGGAAGTCGATCGGGCGTCGGTAGTTGTTCGGGATGGAGGCCGGATCGGCGGTGCCGACGGCGAGGCGGATCGTGCCGCCGGTGCCCTCGGCCGCCTCCTGGGCGTTCGCCAGCAGGCAGGTGATCGCCTGGATGATCTGCTCGGGATCGGCTCGTACCCGTGCCAAGGATTCGGGGATCTCGGTGTCCAGTGCCATCCCGGACGGCAGAGCCTTGCGCCAACGGGCGATCGCCTCGCGGGCGAGCGCGGCGAGGTCGATGGATTTGCGCGTGCCCGGGGACTGCCCGAGGTAGGTCAGCATCAGTTTTCCGACTTGGGAGGCCTGCCGGGCCGAACGTTCCGCGGCCCCGAGGATCTCGCCGATGGCGGGATCCTTGGGCAGTTCGAAGCGCAACATTTCGAGCCCCATCGACACGGCCTGAATCTGGTTGTTGAAATTGTGGGCGATGGCCGCCGCCATCCGGCCCAAGCTTTCGGCCTTCTGGATCTGGCGGTCGAGTTTCTCCATCTGCCGGCGCGCGGTGATGTCGCGGGCGATGCCGAGCAGACCGGTCGCGGCGCCGTCTTCACGGATCGCACGGGCGCTGATCTCGACCCACAGGCGCTCCCCGGCGCGGGTTTGGAACTGCGCCTCGAAGTGCGCGGCGGCCGGGTCGGGGTGGCGGGCCTGGGCGAGGAAGCCGGCGAGCGGCTCCGGGGAGTCGGGCGGGAGCAGGTCGGCGAGTCGGCGCCGGAGCATCTCCGCCTCGCTGTATCCGGTCATCGACTCCGCGGCGGGATTGAAGGTGAGGAAGCGCCCCTCGAGGTCGGTGGTGAAGATGGCGTCGCTGGCGTGCTCGATGATCACGCCGTGGCGCACCTCGAGGGCCGCCTCCTTCGCGAGCTGCCGGCGGATGACCGTGGTCTGGCGTCTGATTTGGCGGCGCAGGACGGCCACCCAACCGAGGCCCGCCAGGAGTACGGCGGCGATCGCACCGAGCGCGGTCCGGGCGCGCCCGGCCGTCCACCAGGGCGGGGAGGACAACACGACGACTTCGGCCGGGTGGCGGATCTGGAGAATGAAGTGGCTGACCTCCTCGTCCTCGCGGCCTTCCACGTTGTAGAGTCCGGTGAGTGCGAGCCGGCTGCCCGGTTTCCAGCCGGTCCCTTCTCCGGCGGGCAGCGGACCGGAGTGGATGGCCTCGACCATGGTGCCGCCGACATCGAGAAGCATCCGGGTGTCGGTGGGGCGGAGGGCGATGCTGTTGAGAACTCCCTGCAGCGAGACGAGGTGGCCGTCGAGTTCGGGCGCGACGGTGGCGACCTGCGTCAAGGCGCGGGGCTCGGGGGCGGGGCCGGCCTGCAGACGCCGGTAGGTGGCGCCCCGCAACACGGAGTGGTGGCCGCGTCGCCCGGGCACGCCGGCGACTTCGACGACGTCGCCCGGCACGAGCGACGCCGTGTCGTTGCTGAAGACGCGCACGGTGTCGTCCCCGTTCCGGAGGATCAACGAGCGTCCCGGGATGTGGTGGAGGACGGTTCCCCGCAGCCGGACCTGCTGCATCTCCAAGGTTCGGGTACGGTAGCGCGCGAGATTGGCGATGGACTCCTCCGGCACGGCGAAGGGGTCCGCGGGGGCGGGGGCGCACTCCGTCAGCTCGGCGGTGGAGGGCGAATAGAGGAAGAAGCCGGCGATCCGGCCGTGTTCGTCGGTCCAGGACTGGCAGACGCCGCGCACGGCGAGGAAGGAGCCGACCTTCGCCGCGATCGAGGAGGCGTGGGGGATGCTCACGGTGATCTCGCCGGCTGCGGTGGTGAGAAAGAGCTGCAGCCAGCCGCCGCCGGTCTCGACCTGGCGCAGGTGGCCGCGCATCTCGACCCATTGCGCATCTTCGCCGCCGGCGGCGGCCTGCCCGATGCCGATGGGGTGGGCTGCGGGCAGCGGGCCGATGCCGGATGTTTCGATACGGTCGGCGCGCACGGTGGTGGCGCCCGGGCCGATGGTGGCGACCCCGTGCAGGCGCAGGCGGGCCCCCACGGCGGGCAGGGGCAGGGCGGGGGTGGAGGGCCAGACCAGCACGCCGCCGGTGTCGTCGTCGAGGTAGAAGAGACGCTGGTCCGGGTGGGCGAAGGTGACCACGCCCCGCAGGTCCACCGGTTGCCCGGGACGGGGCTTCCGTGTGTGCAGGCTCCGGATATCGGTGATCGGTGGGGGCGCCGCCTCGTCGTCGTCGGCAATCTCCTGCACGTCGCCGGGGGTGGGCGTGAAGAGGAAGAACCCGCCGAGGGCGGCCGTGCCGCTCTGTTGCCATACATTGCACACGCCTCGGATGCGCAGGCGGGCGCCTTCGGCCGCCGGCACGGGCTCGGCGGAGGGGATGCTGACGGAGAACTCGCCGTCGGCGGTGCCCACGCGCAACCGTTGCCAGTCGCCCAGCGATTCGTTTTCGAGAAGGTCCCCCTCGAGCTCGACCCACTGGTACTCCCGGCTCTCGCCGAGTGCCTCCGCAGGGGTGATCGCCGCGGGGGCCGGGAGGGCGCCATGGCCTTCGATCGCGATGCGGTTCGCGCGCACGAACGGCAACCGTGCCCCGGGCTCGGTGCGGCCGGAGACCCTCACGATGTCGCCCACGGCCGGCCGGGGCTGGGTCTGGGACTCGGGTCGGGCCGCCATGGCTCCGGTCGGCTCCTGGAGATAGAAGGTGCCGTCGGGGTGCACGAAGGTGACGGTGCCCCGGAGCTCGACGAGGCGGTTCGCGCTCTCGGCCGCGCCATCGGGAGCGCGCACGTCTGCGCTGCGGGTGAGCGGATGGATGGCGAGCGGGGGCGGGAGCTTTTCGGGCGCGACAGACGCGGGTTGGGCCCCGGCAAACGCCGCGGCCGCGATCGCTGCGGTGGCGGCGATCGTGCGAAGGTTGGGAAAGTGGGTTCGGGCGAACTGCACGCGGGCGGCTTTGGGATGCTCATCGGCCGCACCGCGGGGCGAGTGGAGCAGAGATTGCGTGGCGTGGCGCGCCGTGGCCCGGGAAGCGGCGCGGCGGGGCACATGGGCCGGCGGCCTAGTTCCCCGTGCCGGCGACGGCGCGCGCAGTGCGCGCCACTTTTCCGGATACGCTCAGCCGTGATGATGCGGTCGGGAGGCGAGCGTCGAGGGACCAGCGCCAAACCATCGGTGGCGAGCTTCCAACCCGAGCGCTTCGCTCGATCTCCTCTGTGATCGGCCCCTCGACGCTGCTCACTCGTCACTCGACCGAAGGCTCAACGCTCAGAACAGGAAGCCGAGGTGCACGGTCAGCGACTGGTCGCGCCGCAGGCCTTCGAGTCCGTCGTGGCGCGAGTACTCGACGTCGATGCGGGCCCCGTGGGTGAGGTTGAGCGAGGCGCCGATGGCGGTGCGCAGAATCGTCGGTTCGTCGAGCAGGGCGTCGAGATCGTTGCGGATCTCGTGTTCGAGCCCGACCTCGAGGAAGGGGGCCGGATGCCAGGGCCGGAAGCTCGCTCGTTCGAGGCGGCCGCAGGCGGAGAGGGTGGCGTAGCTGTCGCTGGAACCCACGGTACCGCGTACGGTGCGGCCGAACGTGTCGAGGGCGTCGGCGAAGGAGTTGCGCTCGAAGAGGGCGGTGAAGTTCGGACGAAAGACCCAGCCCTGCGGGACCCAGCGCAGCGAATCGTGGGTGAAGGTGCCGACGAGGCAGGTCTGGAGGTAGAGGCGCCGATAGTCCTGGTCGTAGCCGTAGCGCAGGGCGTTGCGCAGGGTCAGGCGGGTTTCGGCTTCGGCGGCGATGAGTTCGCCGCGCACCGCGATGCCCCAGCGCGGACTGAACTTGTGCACGATGTCGGCGCGCAGGCCGAGCCCGTCGCTGGCGATGTGGCCGGGGCTGTGGCCCATCGCGATGTCGGCGTTTTCCACCGTGCCTCCGATCGCAAGGATGGTGTCGGGCGTGGGGATGTAGAGGTACTGCAGCTCGGCGCGCCTGGTGTCGATGTCGACCCAGGTGATGTTTTCCCGGCCGCGGTTGTACATCGCGACGCCGCCGACACGCAGGAACGAATGCTCGGAGCCGAGGGGGACGGCCAGATCGACCGGCACCACGAGCACATCGGCGGCGTCCTCGTAGCCGGAGGTGGGGTTGCCGGGAATGGCGGCCCAAGCGATCTGGGCCCGCGACTGGCCGAGTCGTTCCTGGACGGTGCCGTAGGTGTCGTAGCTGCCGAATTCAGCCAACAGGCCCGCCGCTCCGAGGTTGGGCGCCCACGGGTGGAGATGGGGCGGGCCCGCCCGTCCGGTTCCCTGGGCCAAGACGGCGTTGGCCCAGAGCAAGGTGAGCAGTGCGAGCATGCCCTTCTTTCGGCGTGGTGGGGTCGCAAGTGAGGGGAGGGTGTCTCGGAGGGAGCGAATGGTCATCGGCGTGGGGCGTGATTGAAAACCGCTACGGTTTGGCCGAGGCGGAGGCAATAGTGGAGCGTTTAAGGCTAAACTGGGGCGCAGGCAGTTACGGGCGCGGCCGTTCTTGGGGCCCCTGTGCGACCGGGGGCTGATGGGCCTGCCAATTCGGCATGGTGCATTGGTTCCAGCGCGGGAACGGAATCGCCTCTTCTCTCCGGTCGCCCCTCGCGCCGAGTGTTCCGCCGTCGCTGTCCGGGGCGCCCCAATAGGGTGGTTCCGCGCCGAGTTGTGAAGCCGTGATCGCGACGGATGCAGACTCGCGCGGTCCCCGTGTTTGCTTTGCCATGTCGACGGGCATCTTGGCTCCACCAGGCCTCTCCGCGGAGGGAGAAAGTGGCTGCCCGACTAGGGATCGAACCTAGACAAACAGATTCAGAATCTGCTGTGCTACCATTACACCATCGGGCAGTGCTCGCCGAAACGAGAGGGGCGACGCTAGGAGGCCGATCACGCGGCACAAGCGGATTTTTTGAAGTTTTTCGCGCCGCAAAAAGCTGGAGCCGGCAGTCGGATTCGAACCGACGACCTACGGTTTACAAAACCGTTGCACTACCACTGTGCTATGCCGGCGTCAGAGAGGAGAACCGTCCGCTGGAGTCCGCAAAAGGCCGCTTGAACTGCCCCAATTTCTGCCCCAATTTCCAGCGTATGCGAATAACAATCGCGCCAGAGTTTAGGCATGATGGGGTGCAGCGTTGGCGCCTGAGCGTTGGCCTGCGATGGTCTCACGAGCGCACACCGAAGCGATACCGAGAGGGGTTCGCAAGCAAAGAGGAGGCGGAGGCCCGTCGGCGCGAGATGCTCGCGGTAGCCGCCCGCAGCGGCATGGATGGGGTCTGCGCCTTGGTCTGGGGCGACAAGGCACGCGTTGGGGCAGCGTCCACCAGCGTTGGGGCACTGCGCGGCGGGTTGCTGGCGCTCGTCGGCGAATTTGTCGCGGCAAAGGAAGCGGCCGGCCGTCGCGAGCGAACGACCGTCAACCTCACGTTCCGGGTGGGGCAGCTCACGAAGATCTGTGGCGACGTTCCGCCGCGGCAGGTCAATGCGGCCAAACTGCAGCGATGGCTCGATTCGGCCCCGCTGTCGGCCAGGAGCCGGATCAACTATGCGATCGCATGGCGCAACTTCTTCCGTTGGTGCGTGCGCTCCGGTCACTGCGACCGATCTCCGATGGAGCGCGTGGAGCTGCCCAGCGCCGAGCGCCAGCTGCCGGCCGTGTTGTCGGCCTATCACCTCTCGCGCCTCGTTGCAGCGGCGTGGCGCGATGCTGGGTCGCGGACTGAGCCGGGCCCGATGCTCGCTCACATCCTCTTGCTTTTCTTCTCCGGCGTGCGACCGGAGGAAATCCAGAAGTTGAGCTGGAAGCAGTTCGGGTGGGATCGAGGCGAGGTCGTGCTCGACGAGGCTGCGACCAAGGTGTCGCGCGTGCGCCATAGCCGGCTTGATCCGCGGCTCGCTCGCGTGCTCAAGGTACTGGCCGAGCGCGGAGAGGTTCCGGGGTACTGGTCGCGGCGGATGTTCCGCCGGATCCGCGCGAGGGCAGGGTGCGGCGAGGGCGACGGGTGGGCGGTCGACATCGGGCGGCACACCTACGCTTCAACTCTCTACGCGCTCGGAACCGCAGAGCACGACCTGTCTGCCGACATGGGCAACTCGGTGGTAGTTCTCCGCAGCCACTACATCAACCGGCTGGTCTCCCGATCGGAGGCCGCGAAATGCTGGCGGGTGTTGGATGCTGTCGTTGCTCGAATCGGTGGGTGACCGCGACCAGTCAGCTGGACTTCGCCCACTTACCCAGCGGGCACCTCTCTGTCGCCAGCCAGACCTTCGCCCGGGTACACCCGCACCCGGGCGCACGGCACTCACCGAGGCCGAGGTTACCAGCGTCGTCCCAGTGCGGGCACGCGGCGCAGATGGAGGACCTCGTCTTGCGCTCGCTGCTGGGCGTCAGCTTGAACCCGGACTGCTGCCACCGCCGCAGGGCCCGCCGCAGGTTGCCGATCTTGACCGCGGATGGCGTTGCGGCGGTCGCCGCCGGCGTAGCGACAGGATCATGGAGATCTGGCCGGTGGACGATCAGCCTCATGCCGGGACCGCGGTAAACGACCGCGCCTTTACCCATGTCTCGTATCCGCGGGCAAATGGAGTCTCGCCCTCCCACGTCAATGTGCCGCTCGCATCGGCATCAAGAGTCGTCTCAATCGTGGCGTACAGCGCCCACGCCCCTTCGCCATATGCGGTGCGCTCGACTTGCATCTGGCAAATGTATCGTGCGCCTGGCGTGTATCCGCTCTTTGTCCGGCGAAACCTCATCCTTCCGTGTCGGTACCATCCAACGGTAGCCGGTGGAGCTGGCTGATAGCCAGATGTCCATACGTAGTCCCAAAGAGAATCCATGAAGGCATTGCTCCAAGAATCCCAACCGGGATATTCGGCATCGTACCACGCAATCGAATCCTCCTCCGTGCATATGTTTGAGAACGTCGCAACTGCCTGCCCTGTTGCCCTCCCAAGCGGATAGATGCTGCCACCGCTCACGACGTAACACTCGCCAGTTCCGTCGAGATATTCGGTGCTTCCAGTCGTTCCTCCCGCGGTGTCGTCTGGCATGCCGTTTGGAGCTACTAGGCTCGGAGCGTCGATGTTTGTCTCTGCGATAAGAGCGCTGTCTTGGTAGAGCACAACGGATCCAGAGATAGACATGTCGAAGCCATTCGTGCTCGCTCCGCTGTATGATGCAGTCGATGTCAGCTCCACTATCGAGCAGTCCTCTTCGTTCGAATACTGGATCGAGAATCCGCCAGACCACGTAACAGTGCGAAACAGGCTTGTCCCGCTGCCGTCTGGATTTGGTGTGCCGACCATCATGTATCCGGTGTTTGCAGATCCAGATATCTCGTATTTATCGACGGGTTCAAACGTGCAGCATTGCACGCAGAACGGAACGGCGAAACGGCCAGTGTCTTGCGGTGGCCACTCCATCGTCAGAATCCCCAGAAGTTGTATGAACCGTCCACCGAGTCGTCACGACCGCATGCGTGGAACCGCAACGAGTGCGTCGCAAGCTGGTTGATTTCCGATACGCTGAACCCGCCAGTGATCGCAACGACGGTTGCAGTGGCGAGCGTGATGTATGCGTGCGTTCGCGTGTCGGCAGGCTGGGCCCCGTTTACAACTGCAACAGCAACCGCTGTGATCGATCCGGCAGCATCGGCGCTGAGCGTGCAGTCGAGATAAATCCGCCATGTCCCGGCCGACGTGAGCGAGTGAGAAGTTGGGTCGATCCCGGTTGGGATCGAGTCGTTAACACTCCCGGTTTTTACAGTGACGGAAGCATTAACTCCGGAGCTTGAATCGGTGACTTGGAATGGATGCGTCAGCGCGGAAGACGCTCTTTGTGTTACGCCGCCTACTGTTGCCGTGATTGTTGTTCCTACGGCACTACGCACAACCCGTATTCCGGGTCCGCTGCGAACATCAAGCGAGCGGACAAATGCGAGAAGATCGTTGAACGCCTTCGCGCTCAGCGGCTGCCCGGGCGAGACTGGTGACGGAAGTTTCATCGTGATCAGGTGAAGAGGCTATCCTTGTCGAGCAGCACCTTGCGGGCGCCTGTCCATTCCTCTTGTCGTATCCACTCGATCCCACGCGAGCCTGATTTTGACACGCGATCTGCGGTCTTGAGCCACTCGTAACCGGTCGGCGCGTATGTCGGCGCATCCGTCTTCTGCCCTGTGTCGACACTGTCGGGAGCTGCGCTCCCGAGGTATCGCGAACTCTTCCTGACGACTGGCGCGAAATCGAGGAACGACTCGACACCTCGAAGTCGGAGATAAGCGTACGCCTTTTGACCTGACGACGTGGTTCCGGTAAGCGTCGCGACAGATCCGACCGCGAGCCCATCCTTGTCGCGGAGATAGTACTGATAGGCGGACCGAAGGACGTGATCGGTCTCGACGTCCCACGCGTTCACGGCCTGCCAGTCGGCAGCGGCGAAAGAGATGAACGATGGATGCTGCTTCAGCGCCTTCTCGATCTGCACCTGATCGATCTCGAAGAACGGATACTGATCGTCGGTCTTCTCTGTCGTCGTCTCCGAATCGATCTGGTACGTCTCGACGAACGCATCCGAGTAGTCCGACACGCCTATCTGGTTGTCGCTCACCCTGTCGACCGGGTATAGGTCGAGCCACGTCGAACCGATCGCCGGAAGAACTGGAATGATCGTGGCCGACGGACCGCGGAACGCGTAGATCCGGCGTACGCCAGACGCGTCGCGAACGCGCTGCGGGTAGTCCGGGCGAAGGTAGTCAATAAGTCCTGCCATGTTGTCAGTTTCCGAAAGCTGCGGTTTGGTATTTGTTCAGATGCGATAGTCCGTCGCGAATCTGCTTGAGCGTTTCATTAACCTTCTTGAGGTGCTCGTTTGTCTCCTTCTGCGGGGTAACCGTCGGGCTGCTGTCTGTGCTTGCAAGTCCGATCCGCGAATACGCATCAGTCGGAGCCTGTGTGCCGACATTCCTAGGGGCCACCGTGAGCGCGTTCAGTGATTCTCGCACCTTCATCTGATATTCAGGTGACGACCAATTCTGAATATTGCGCTGATGTATCTGCTTCATCTTGACTTGATGCTCCTGCCATTCACGGGCCCACTCTTTTTTCTGGGCCTCCAACATCATGTCGTCGATCTCCTGCCCTCTCGTCTTTGCTGCGGGCAGATTGCTTCCAGGCAAAACGAATCCACCGCGTGCGCGCACGTCGCCTTTCCCGATCTTCTCTTCCATCCCGAGAAATGTCTTTGCCGATCTCCACATGTCATCGAATCCCTTCGACCTATCCAACAGGTTGGCCGCCATAACCTTCGCTGCGATACCGATGCGATCGAGGTAGCTTCCGAACTGCTCGAGTGACCTCAGTTGCGAATCGTCGAGCATCAGCCCATCGACGCCTCTGGATGCGGCGTCGAAGCCGACCGCCAACTCGCGGAGCGTTGATCGCATTTTCGGGCCCATCTCCTCGCCGAACAGCGCCGTCGCGGCGTTGAACGCTGCCTGCTCATTATTCGCATGCGACATCGCGATCGCAATGGCCTCCCACTTCTGATCCGTATTGAGACCGGACAGACCTGTAGCAGTGAGTCCGAGTGCGCGGAGGCTTTTATGCAGAGGATCTGCGGCGTTTTCACGTGCACGCTGAAGGCCCATTCGCATCTTTTCCGATGCCGTGGCAACGCGCTGCATCTCGACGCCATTCTGCACCGCAACAGCTGAGAGCACCTGAAACGACCGCGTCGATAGGTTCGCTTGTTCGGCGAGGTGCACGATGTTGGAGCCGTAGTCAGCGAGCGACTTCCCGAACGCGACAGCTCCTCCGATGGTCAGTGCTCCGGCAAGCTTGCTTCCGAGCCCATCGAGAGCCGAGCTGATCCCGCGGCTCTTCGTTTTGGCAATGGCCTGCGCCCTGTCGAGTTCCTGGCTGAATTGCGCGGCATTGGCCGTCACAAGCGTATTCAGTCGAGCGATTGTGATGTTCTTGCCCATTGGCTATTTCCCCTTTGCGATTCGTTTGGCAAACTTTCTCGCGGCGCGCGTAAGTCCCTTCTGGAACCCAACAACGAGCGCACCTTGGACCTGATTGATCGACTCGTTTGTTCCGGGTCGCATGAATGGTTTGGCCTCGACGTTTGATCCGTCGCGGGCGGCGTGACCGAACTCGATAAGGTGTGCGTAGCGAGATGGTCCTGACGCCCCGCGAAGATCGTCCTTCTTTTTGTTGAGCCGCTTCCCTGCCCGGAAGATTCCGCCTACCTCGGGCCCGACGTAGGCGACAGCTGTCCCACGGCGCCTGTTCTTTCGCACCCCATAAGCGATGGATGCCCGAAGGTTTCCGAGGTCGACAGGCACCTTCGGCTTGATCGCGCGCACGATCGGCTTGGCGCCTTCGGCGACCATGTCGCCGATAACATCGGACCGGACATTCTCTGCGATCCCGGCTAACGTCCTCTGCAGGTCAAGAACGGCGGCGAGGTCAAAGTCGAGATGGGCAACTCTACCGTTTTTCCTGCGTGCCATCAGGCGCTCCCTTCTTCGGTAGGCTTGCGGATACAGATGCAAACTTCATCTCGAGTATCCGGTCGCGTTCGGCTCTGGCTTTTGACTCCGCTCGCGCATCTGCGCGTTTCTCCTCCGCGGTCTTCGGAATGAAATCGCGTGGTGAAAATGGGACTACCTTTTTTTCGTGGCTCCATTTCGCATTGAGTGCTGATGCTGTGCGGCTCGCGAGATCCCACTGCCGATCTTCGGCCCATACCTCAGTCATGGCCTCGATCTGCGCTGGCGTCGAAGAGAAGAACTCGGAATCTGTTAGGCGAAGGCTGATACGGGCGAACGCCCACTGCCGCATCAGCCGTCGGAGTTTTTTGCGCTCGGTGGCAGCGCTGCGGTGTACGTCTCGATGAACGCCGCGAAGGCCGACTTGATGGCGTCAGGTGACTGCATCACTGCGGCGAGCGATTCCGGAGTCTGAAATTCTGCGGCGTCGTCATCGCATAAGCATGCCCACGTCCACGCAACGAGAGCCGCCCAAGAGCGGCGCCTGTTGCTTAGGTCGCCGACTCCGAACGGGCGATCAAGCGAGCCCATGCGAAACTCGGCGCGGGTGTCGTAGGTCATTGATCGCTCGCAATCGAGCATGACCTTGGCCGTCTTTGCTTGTGATGGGGTGGCTGGCATGGCGAGAGGTTAGGCCGGAGACGGGGTGAAGGTTTCGGCGGCAACAGCGCGGAACGTATAGGACGCTTCCGCCTGGCCGGTGAGACCGCCGCCGGGAATCGGGAAGTCGGTGATGTATCCCGAGAACGCGAACGTGGAGCCGCTTGCCAGAATGAAGGTTTGGTACTCAAGCGTCCCGGCGAGATAGGCCGCGTAGAGCCGGGCGTGTTCGGTGTCCTTCGGGTCGAACTGCAGCTTCACCTCAACGTTGCGCGGCTCGCGAAGCGGCTCAGGCGCGTACGTCTTAGTCCCAGTAGTCGACTGGTTCGTGGTGTCGAAGAGTTCGCGGCCGCCCTCGTTGATGTCAAAGTCGAGGAGACCGGGGACGACAGTGGTGGGAGACGCGGCAGCGCCGGCCTTGATGCTTTTGCCCTTGTTGGGATAGACGGTGGACATGGTGTTTACGTGGTAGGATTGTGGATAAACGTGAGTTCGAGAATGGCATTGGCCAACGAGACCTCGTCGGCGGGAAGAAGGCGGAGCGTCGGGCTCGTCACGGTGGTGCCGTTGAGGTAGCCGCCGCCGGTGCAAAATGCGGAGCGGATGGCGGAGCGGAGGAGGAGCGCGGTGCGCGTGTCGTTCGCGTAGCACGCGAACTGCACCTGCGTCTCGTCCTGCCCGAGCATGTTGTCGTGCGACTCGGCGCCGACCGTGGACACCTCAGTCCAGACGCTGTACGGCGCCACGACGCCCTGCGGTGCCGCGGTCGGATAGATGCGAGAGCCCGCGATGGCGGCGACGGCAGAGGCGGCCTTCGCGGTCGAAGTGATGAGAGCGGCAAGAGACTCGGTCATCGGGAGGTCCTCCCCATGCGTCGCCACTGGATCATGATGGCAAAGTCGGCCATAGCCTGCGGCGTCATCGTCCAGCGATCGGTCTCGGCAATCGGGGCGAGGCCGTAGTCTGCGACGATGGCCGGCGCGAACTCATGGCCGTAGTCGGCGACAAGCGCGTTGTACCTGGCACGCAGATGCGACGTGACAACGAATAGCCCGTCGGGCTGCACGCTGACGATTCCGCTATTCTGCTCGGCCCCGTCGAAGGACGCAGCGGCTGGCACATCGGCCGGAGTCGGGACGACGGTTGTGCAGCTGGTCACGGCGAGCGCGAGGCCGAGGCCGAAAAGAAGAGAGCGGAGGGTGTTCATTCGGCGGTGAGTCGGCGGAGTTTCTCGAGGGCTTCGGCGTCGCCGGTCTTGGCGGCGGCGACGGCGGCCGTGGACTCGGCTCGGATGGTGGCGTCCGTCTTCGCGGCCTTGCTCGCCTGCATCGCGGGCGAGTTGCGCAGTGCGCTCCGGTCCCGGGTGAGACCGAAGACGTTCGCGATGGCCGAGAAGATGGATTCGCCGAGGGCCATGGTCAGGACGAAGCGGGCGCGGCGCTGAGTGCGACGGCGGTTTGCAGGCCACGGCGGAAAGCGGAGATCCACGCGAGCGTCTGCGGGTCGGATACGGGAGCTGATGTCTGCCCGGTCTGCGCGGTGTAGATCGTCCAGGCGGAGGCGGCCATGAGCTCGGCATAGGCGCGCTGGTCGGGCGCCCAACCCTGACGCTCAGCCAAGGCGGCAATGAAGCTGCGGACCGTCTCCGCGGTGATGGTGCCGGTCTCGAGAGTGCCGAGCGCCTCGGCCACGCCAGAGGCGACGGGACGGTACTCGGGGTTGTTCGTGAGCACCGGGGCGATGGCCGTGCCGGCGAGCTCAAGGACGGCGCTGGTGATGGCCGCAGAGCGATCAGGATTGGTGCCGGTGGTGGTAGTGCAGGCCTGGAGGCAGAGCAGCGCTAGCGCTGCGAAGATGAGGGTGGTTAGGTATTTCATGACTGGTTACTTGTTGCGCGAGATGTGCTGATCGATGTAGGCGCGCACGGCGATGAGACCGGCGAGCACAGAGGAGATTGCGAGCGCGGGCCAACGGTCGGAGATGCGGGCGAAGAGCTCGGCCCCGCCAAGGTTCGCCAGCTCGCCAGCCCAAACGCCAAGGACGGCGATACTGAAGTAGAGGAGGCCACGGGTATCGGGGCGGTGCTTCACTTCTTCCCCTCCAGTTTCGCGATGCGTGCGCTGAGCGCGTCGTTCTCGGCCTTCAATTCCTTCACGGCGTTGACCAGCGCGGCAATCAACGGGCGGTCGGAAAGAGTGAGCAGCTCGGCCTTTTCGCGCTTCTTGGTCTTCTTCCCGTCAACCTCGACTTCGGAGGTGCGATATTGCCCCACCGCTTCGGGGATGGATTCGAGGACTTCTTGCGCGATGAAGCCGACGTTCTCGTCATCCGTATTCATGCCGGACTGCGCATTCCAGTGGTATGTACGTGGCGTGAGCTTGAGAACGTCAGCGAGACCGCGCGTGAACGTGCCCGTTACGGTCTTGAGGCTGGCGTCCGATGAAGCGGTGACGTTGCCCGAGCTGTCGGTGACGAGTGTGCCGGCGCCGTAGGTCGGTAACTTAATTGCTCGGGTGGTTAAAATCTCTAGCGCGGGAATGTCATCGATGGAAAAGGCCACGGACAGGGTTGTCCCGGATCCAACATGCCCCGAGTTTAGGTGGTGGGATGACGCACCGGTCGTATAAAATTGCAGCTTCGCACAATCCGTCGCACTCGATGAGTTCAGTAGCGTCCAACTCGATAGCGTCGCCGTCCCGTTCGGCATTGCCATCACGTTGGTATTACCATTCGTAGTTGTTGATTGAAATATTAGCCGATTTGGGAAGGTAGAGTTTGAGAAGTCCCCCAGAATGCGCCTTCCGGCTCCCGGTAGCATCAAGTTGCCCGCAATCGACACCTCGATTGCTGCGTCAGCAGCTTGCCCAATGCCGATTCTGGCGAACTGTGGTGTGCTCGTTGTGGCAATACTCTGGGGTAAGGCTAGTGTCGGGTTGCCTGCCACGCCGTCGCCGTTCGTCACGGTGACTTGGTTGGCGGTGCCGGTGATGGTGCGAGCTGCGCCAGTGCCCGAGCCGGTCCGCGCCCACAGGCCGTTGGTGCTGTTACCAGCCAGCGCAGTGAGGTCAGAGTCCAACCCCTGCGCATCGGTGATGCCGTACCCGCTCAACGTGGTTGGGGTAGTAGTGATCGTGCTCCACGCTTGGTTGTGCGCAAGCGGGGTGCGGGCATCGCTCAAGCGCGAGTCGTTGCCAACGGCAGCGGTCGAGCCGGTCGTGCCAAATCCCGGGAACGAGACCTTCGCGTTCCACGCCGCGGCGCTGGCGACGTAGGTGTCGTCGACAGCCATTCCCTGCCATGTGCCCGAGGTGATGGTACCGACCGTCGAGATGCTCGCGGAGCCCGCCCACGTCGAGAGCGCGGTGTTCTCGACTGATCCGAGGCCGATGTCGGACTTGCTAGGGATGGACCACGCGAGCGCGCCGGTTCCGTCGTTGTGCAGCCACCCGGAGCCAGCGGCGAGGGCGGCGATGGTATCGAGTTTCGTAGACCATGCTTGGGTGTTCGCGCCGATCACGAGCGAGAGGTCGGACGGCGTCACCGTGACGTTGCCCGTGAGCGCGTGCCCGTTGACCGTGCGCGACGTCGGCACTCCGCCGAGACCGGCAAGCGTGATCGCGGCGGCGGATCCGGCCGGGTCGTACGAGGTCGCGGCCGTAAAGGCTGCGGTGCCGAAGGATCCGCCCGCGGCGCTGGTCAGGGACGACGCAGTGACGCCACTCGCCAGCGTGGACCCGGTGAGTGTGCCGGCGGCGGCCGGCACGGTGATGTTGGCCGTACCGTCGAAGGAGACGCCATTGATCGTGCGGGCCGTGGCCAGCTTGGTCGCCGTGCCGGCGTTGCCGGTGACGTTGGTCTGGTCACCGGTATTCGTGCCGCTGAGATTCGAGCCGGTGACGGTGCCGGACGCCGCGACGCTCGCCGGAGTGATGGAGCCAAGCGAGATGGTGATGGCCGGCGTGGTCGACGCGTTGGAGACTGATCCCGATACGCCGTTCGCAGTGACGACGGAGACTTCTGTCACGGTGCCGGTCCCGCCGCCACCGCCGCCGGGCCACGCGGAGCCGTCCCAAAGCGGGAGGCCGCCGGACTCGCTGACCTTTGCCAGCGTGGCCGCGTTGGCCAGCGCGTCCTGTTTGCCGTCGGCGGTGGCCTGGGCGGCCGCCGCTGCGTCGCGGGCGGTCTGGTCAATGGTTCCGCCACCACCACCCGCGGCGAGATTGGTCGCGGCGCGCCAACGGCTGGACGTGGTGTCGTACCAGATACTGAGGCTCCCGCCGGCCGGGAGATCGAAGCCGAGCGCTCCGAAGGCGAAGCGATTGGCGGCCGTCGAAGATGCCGACTCCGTCGCCAGCGTGATCGTCTGCGATCCGACGTTGGTCAGCCAGACCATGCGCCCGGCGACGCCGCCTGCTAGGCCGGTGATGGTGCGCGGGACGTCGGACTGGAGGCGGAGCACGGATGCCGTGGCGAACCCGGTCGGCGCGTAGTCGTTGACGTTTGACGTGATCTGGGCGGGCGACGCGGCACCGGTGAGCTTGACCGTCTGCTGCACGGTCAGGTTACCGGCGAGGGTGTTCTGGGCCTGCGCGTACGGGGCGAGGCAGAGCGCGGCGAGTAGGATGGCGGTGGACTTTCTCATAGCGAAACTTGGATGAGTGCGCGGTAGCCGGGCCCGGGGACGATGGCGCCGAACTCGAGAGAGAATCCGGCGGCGGTGAGAGACTTGACGACCAGCGCGGCGGTGAACTCGTAGCCGTCGGACGGGGGCAGGAGCGTGGCCTTGAGCCCACGAGGCACGGACGGGAACGCGGTGGCGAACTCGACGGCCTGCGACGCGGCGCCGTCCGTCAGCTCGACCGTAAACGTCTGCACGAACTGAAACGCCTGGACGCTGAGCTTGTACCCGCCCGACGGAACTGCGGCGCCGAACTCGGCGACGAAGCCGGCGGCCGTGATGTTTGCCGGGTTGATCAACACCTCGAACGTCTCGCCACCGGCCGGGACGAGGAGCTGCACGTAGAGGCCACGCGGCGCCGACTCGAAGGCGGCGGCGAAGGTGACGGCACGCAACGCCTCGCCCGCCTTGAGCGAGACCTCAAACACGTTCGACAGCGGCCACTGCGGATCGGATGGCGGGGCAGAGCGTACGATCAGGTCGAGAAAGCTCCGCCGGCCAACTTCGACCGGCGGAGCCGCCACCTGGTAGCCAACCCCCTCGGAAAAGATGCGCCACGTCGCGGCGATGTCGGAGCGGTAGCGGATGCGGAACACCGCGGCGGCCTCGGCAACGCGAGCCTGCGCAGCGATGAATTCGCGGCCTTTCTCCGGGAGCTTCTGCGCCCAGACCCAGGCCACATGCGTCCACGACTCCACGACTCCACCGATCGCGTCGAGCGAGGTATCGAGGCGACGGAGCGAGACGTACTTGTCGAGACGGCCGGGGTTCATGACTCAGGAGGTCGGGTCGTGGCGGTGCGGGCAGTTCGTCTTGTCGCAGAGCTGCGTCTTCGACGCCTTGCGCCAGCGCCAGACCAAGAAGGATAGTCCGGCGATGGAGAGCGCAGCGGCCGAGAGCTTGTCGTAATTGCCCGCAAGGTACGAACCGGCGGCCGTAGCCATCGTTACGAGGAAGGTGATGAGATCGCGGAGAAGGTCGCGCATGGCTGGTGGGGTCAGTGGATGCGGTCCGACCAGATCAGCGCCTGAAGCGTGAGCGGGACATCGCTCGCGGTGGCGCTGATGTTGACCGGAACCCGGTTTTCGAAGAAGTGGGCGGCAAGGAACAGGATCGCCTGCCTCGCGACCGCGGAGACTGAAGCCGCCTCTGTCCCGCAGGTATACTCCACGCGGACGGCGTTCGAAACGGTAGCCGTGGCTGGCCACGACTGGCCGGGGCGAAGGCTGATGCTTCCAGGCTCGCCGATCGTGTCGGCGTAGTACGCGGTCCCTCCGAGCGTCCGCTCGACGAGTTCGCCGTCGAGGTACTTCACGGCGGCCACCGAGGTGAGGGGAACGCGGCCGAATGTGACGGCGCCGCCCCCGACCGGGAACTCGTCGAATGCCGCAGTGCGCGACTGCGTTACGAGCGCCCGACCGGTCTGCCCCTCGTAGTACTCACGAGCCGACGCGATGTAGCCAGCAAGCTCCGTGTCTTCTTCATCGCTCGTGATGCGAAGATGCGCCTTCAGCTCGGATACGGTGATCGGCTCCTCGGCGGGCGGAGTGGTGAGGCGGTCGGTGATCAGCATGAGCGGGTCTCCCGTGGACGGTCGAGTGTGGCGGTCTCGCGAATGCGAGGGTGCGCAGGGTGGCGCACGAACGGCTCGGCGAGGCGTAGGCGGAGAAGCGTCTTCGCATCGGCCGGGTGCAGATCGAGAATGTCGCCAGCCTCCGCAGAGCCAGACCCGATGCCGCAACCGGACAAAATGCGGACGGTGATGGTGCCGTTCGTATTCACGATGGGGGAGTCGAGTCCGAAGAACTCGAGCTCGATTCCGAGAATGGAAGCGGCGGCGATGAAGCCGTCGCGGATGTCGTTGTAGTCTTCGTGATGATCGGACCGAAGGTTCGTGTGCCACTCCTTCGCCGCGCGCCCTCCGCCGCCATCGATCCCGACGCAGACGATCTTCGTGATCCCCATGATGTGGAGGACCTGGATCGCGCTGCCGATCGTGCCGCGGCGAATGGCAAGTCCGCCGGAGACGAGGTCAGCGACGGAGCGGCCGGCGAGGTCGACGCCGGGCATGTCGACGAATGGAACGAGTTCACACGGCCACGTCTCCGGGTTGCGCATGTCGTGGCGTTCGACGGTGCGCTGCGGCTGGAAGAGAATATTTTCGGGACGGTAGAGGTGCGCCCATGGCCCGATTCCGTCGCACGCGAAACAAAACATCACCTCCGGAACATAGCGGACTACGTCATTGAGCGCGCAACGGATCGGGCCGGCCGACGCCATGTCGAAGCGGTCGAGCGTCGGGCCCTTGCCGAAGATCCACGCGGTCTCGCCGCGGTGGATTCCGACGAAGTCTGCTATGGTTCGGGGCATTTTCTGAGAAGCGGCCGGAGATGTTCACTCTCCGGCCGCGTGATGGTTCAGGTCGACGTTCAGTCGATGGTCGTGGTGAGCGAGTCCTTGATCGCCGCGAAGGAGGTCGGGCGAACGACGTTGGAGTCGTGGAACAAGTTGAACACGAGCGCGCGCTTTCCGGCCTTCGCGTATGCGACATCGCGGACGAGGTCGATTTCGATGCCGGACCAGTAGCCCATGACGAGGTCGGAGAACTGGCCAAAGATGATCGGCGAGCACTTCGCGCCCGAGCTGCCCTTGACGAGGTTCGACGCGACGGAGTTCGTGAACAGCGGCTTGTGCCCGTTGAGCATACCGCCGGCGGCGTCGTCGAGAATCATGCGCGAGTCGGTGCTGGCAACCTTCGGGGTCACCTTCAGCTGGCCGCGCATCTTCTCGTTGCTGAGGTAGTGCAGCGTGCCGCGGGCGGCATTCTGCACTGCGATCTTCGTCTCGAGCGCGACGACCTTCGCCCACGTCGGGATGGCGCCGTTCGTACCCATCGCAACATCACCGATGCCAACAGTCGCGAGGATGCCCTTCGGCTGGCCGTTGAGGCCAGTGCCGTGGATCGCGAAGTACTCGGCCTGGGCGGCGAGCTGCGAGATAAGGTTTTGACGAACGACCTGCTCGACGACGGAACCGGTCTGCATGAGCAGCTGGTCCGACAGGTCGATGAAGCCAGGGAGGCGCTTCGGCGAGAAGGAGACGTCCGAGAACGACGGGGAGCCCTCGCCGGCGTCGGCGTTCTCAGCCTTGTGCGCGAACGCACTCGGGGCGACGTAGGACGGCCAGTCGAAGTTGCCCTGAAGGCCGGTGAGGATGAGTGCGCCAGCTTCGCGAAGGACGAGGGCGTCGAAGAAGGCGTCCAGGATTCCCATCTTGGTCGTCTGGATCAGGCCGCCGCCGTACTGGAGATCCGTTCCGCCAGTGGCGGACAAGATGCGCTTTTCACGCGGACCGATCGCGCTGCGGTGGACGAGCATCTGCGGGAGGATTATCCCGCCGGCGCTCTTGATCCCGGCAGTGCGGGCCTCGGCCCGTCCGGAGTCGACCATCTCCTTCTCGATGCCGTCGAGCGCTTCGCCGTAGACGAGCGAGCGGATCGCCTTGCCGAGGTCGAAGGTGTCGAGGTCGCGCTTCTCGGACGTCGACAGATCCTCGTACGGGGTCTTCCGCGCTTCGAGCGCCAGCTGGCGAATCTCGATCTGTACGTTCGCGTCGAGGTCTTCGCACTCCTTCTGGAGGGCGTCGATCTTCGTGCGCTCGTCGGCGGAAAGCTCGCGCTTCTCGGCGGTCGCTTTGTTAAAAATGGCGCGGGCTTCCTGAGCCTTCGCACCACGCTTCTCCAACAGTTCCTTGATACGATTCATGATGATTCTGTGGTGATGCGGGAGTTACAGGAACCGGAGCGCCATCCCGCGAATGGCGTTCTGGTTGGCCTCGTCCGCGGCCTGTCTGGCTTTGGCGGATTCGGCAAAGTGATGGGCGCGCTCAGTCGAGAGCGTGCGAAACTCGGTGTCGGTGTGGCCGGTGCAGATCACAGCCGACCGGGCAGAGAGGGACGTGTCGGTGTACGCCGGCCAGACGACCGGCGAGACCTCGTCGAGGGTGACGTCGAGAAGGGTCCGCACATCGCGCTCATCCTCTTCATCCCAGCGGACCGACTTGGCGGTGAATCCGAACGACATCGCGTCGATCTGCTTCGCGCGGACCGATGCTAGGATGTCGCGGTTCTGCTGCGTATCGATCAACATGATCTGCACACGGAGGCCGGTGGCATCTTCCTCAATCTTCAGCGTGTCGGGAGCGCGGCCGATGATTGCGTCGGACCGGTGGGACCAGAGCGCCTTGACGTCGGGGTGCTCGCGGAGCGAGCGCGTGAAGGCGCCGGGGGCGATGCGCTCAACCCACGGCTTCTCGTACCCGGTGAACGGAACAGAGTCGGAGTTGAAGACGGCGGCGTAACCCTCGAGGACTCCGATGAAGCTGGAGTCTTTCGGAGCCTCGCGAACTTCGATGCCGCGGATCGCACGGAATGCGGGAGTATTCATGATTCTTGGGCCCCGGACGGGGCGGTGTTGAGCGGAACGCGGTGGGCATCGCCCTCATTGGAGGGCAGGGCGTTGAGGTCCTCCTTGGCTCGGACCTCGTTGATCGAATAGATGCCGTTCGTGAGCCCGATGGCGTATCCATCCATCCGGTCCTTGAAGGCGGCGCGCATCAGCGCGTCGAAGTTGAACGAGCAGAAGTAGCCGGCGGCTTTCTCCTCTTCGGTGAGGAGGACCTTGTTCATCCGCTTCTCCCAGCGGATGAGCCGCGGGCGAAGCGTGAAGGTGAGAAATGCGAGCTGGATTTGTTCCATCCCGGTTCCCCAGCTCGTGGTCTTCTCCGTCGACTGAAGGAGGAATAGCGGCACGCCGTAGAATCGGGCGATGTCCTCGACCTGAAAGCTTCGCGTGGCGAGGAACTGCGCGTCCTCGTTGTTGACGCCGAGGCTCGTGTACTTGATGCCACCGTACAGCGCCGCAGCGCGATAGGAGTTCTCTGATCCTTGGTGCGCTTCCTTCCAGCGCTCCATGAACTTCTCGACATCCTCTTTCTTCGTCCCGTTCGGGAACTCAATCACGCCGCCGGGCGCGGCGCCGTTGCCGAAGAATCGCGAGCCATGCTCCTCGGTCGCCAACGATACGCCGATGGACTCGCGCGCCTGGGCGAGGACAGACATCCCGTCGACTCCATCCTTCGAAATGTTTCGCAGGTGGAGAACATCGAACGGCATTAGCACGCGGCTGCCGTCGCGGTAGACGATCCGGCCGTCGGCCAGCTTCTGCGTGCGCAGCTCGTCGGGGTGCACGAACCGCAACTCCTTCACGCGCCCGTAGGCGTCGCGCAGGATCCGGGCCTTCGCGTTGCCGCGCAACTCGAGCGATGCGGACATCGTCTCGTTGAACTCATAGGCAGTGTCATTCTCGTTCGGTTCATCCTTTAGGATACGATACAGCGGATGGTCGACAGCTTCCTCTGATCCACCGGTGATCTTCCGTTTCAGCTTCAGCGGTAGGCCGGCGACCGACTCCGAGAGGACGCGAACGCATCCGTAAACAGAGGACACTTTCATCGCGCTCTCCTCGGTAACCGCCTTTCCGGCTAGGCTCTTGATCGAGAGGCCGAGCTTGTCCGCCATCTGGTCAAGCGAGAGCGAGCGCTGTTCCCGGATGGGGAACAGTGCGCGGGCTGCTTGCTTGAGACGGGCGGCGATCTCCACGCATCACAGCGTGGCATGTGATGCTAGGAAGGCATCACACGAGATTGGACATTTTTGGACATCCGGCCGAGGCGACCGCGTTTCCTGCGCAACTCGGCACGCTGCCAATCTCGGAACTCGGCGACCGTCGCGACACCGCCCGGCATCTCGAATCCGGACCAGCGGGCGCGATAGATCGTCTTTTCGCAAACACCAATCGCGGCTGCCAGGAGCTTCACGTTGAGCAGACCGTCGGTGTTCATCGGGAGAAGATTGCGCCAAATTCGATGGGGCCGGACTCTGGTACGATCAGCCCGGCAGTGGCCATGATCGCGGCGACGAGACCGTCGATGCGCTTCCGGCTGCGGCCCTTGTCGGGCATCACGTTTCCGCTCGGGCCGGTTCGCGCCACGGCGTTGGCCACGTTGTAGCATGCCACCGGGTTGCCGCCGTGATCGATCAGCGCGCCTTCGACCATGCGCTCGAACTCGCGGCACGGCAGGGCGAAGTTGCCGAAGGTCTGGCGAAACTCCACGACGTTGACGCCGTGGTCATCACGAAGGCGCATCGCGAGATCGAAGGCGCCCATCGGATCGAAGTGAAGAACGGATACATGGAGCTGAGCGCAGAGCTCGGCGATGTCGGCCTCGACAACGCGGAAGTCGGTGACGTTGCCGTCGGTCAAAGTGATCCAACCTTCTCGCGCCCATTGGTCGTACGGTGCGCCGTCGCGCAGGCAGCGTTCGCGGAGATCCTCCTCGGGGAGCCAGTACTTCCACGCGGTGAGAACTCGGCCGTCTGCGGTGCGCGCCGAGAATGCGGCGGCGGTCATGTCGCCGGCGCGGGCAAGATCCAGGCCGGCGGCGACCTCAAGGCCCGAGAGGCGGGCGAATGCGTCGGCCGGCTTGATCGCGACGGGGCAGCTTGCTTGCCAGCGCTCGACGGAGAGCCATCCATCGGCGTCCTTCCCTTGCCGAACGTTGAGCTGCTTCGTCAGGAAGTCGCGAAGCTTGCCGGGCGAGAGGCGGGCTTTCGCGGCTTGATCCCGCATGTACTCGAGGCTCTTCCCGCAACCAAGATTCGGATTCGCCTTGAACCACGATGCCTCCGCCATCGGGTCGTCGTCGTCGTCAATGGTGAAGATGATGCCGAACACGTTCGCTCCTGCATCGTCGGCGAGGGACTGTTCGCTGAGTACCGACTGAACCAGCGCGACCTGTTCATCGAAGATCCCTTCGCGGATTTTTCCCTCGGTCGAGATCTGGAAGAAGAGCGGCTGAGTGCGGGCGCCTGTCGCCGAGTCGAGCACGTCCCAGAGGTCGCGGGACTTCCACGCGTGCAGCTCGTCGGCTAGCACGCCATGAGGATTCAGTCCGTCGAGAGTCTCAGAGTCAGACCCGACCGCGCGCCAAAATGAATCCGAATCGTCGTGACGAATTTCCTTCACGGTCCGCTTGAAGACTTCACCAGCTCCCGGTGAGCGGCTCACGATCTTCCGGCCGTCGTTCCATAGCAGGCGCGCCTGGTCCTCCTTCGTCGCGACGCTGTAGACCTCGGCTCCATGCTCTCCGTCTGCGGCAAGCAGCTTCAGGCCGATGCCAGCGCCGAGGAAGCTGTTGTGTGTTGTGACCATCGATCGGCCGGCGAGATACAATCCGCCCTCAACCTGGATGCAGTTCACGAGCCGATCACCAACCGGAACAACGTCGATAATAGTTCGCGCCATGCAGCGCCGCTTCCCTGAACCAAGTATTCGCTGGCGTTCGCGCTTTCGCTTCACGTAGGCGAGCGGTTCGTTGTTTGATGGGTGGAATCGTATTCTGAATTTCACTCCGCAATCGCGACCGTCTATGGTTGAACGCCCAGTGGAGATCGTGGCTTTCATTCCAAGCGTTCTAACTAGCTCCATTGCATTAAGCACTAGCCGCTCGTTGGTCAGCGTGATCTCTATCTGTCCGCGTGGAGTAACGTGGCCATCAGTGTCGATAAGCCCGCGCAAAACCTCCATGCGCTGCGCGTGCGATGCCCGTAGGTATGCGTCCGGGATGTGCTTATTCCCGAGCAATCCAGCTTTCCGCATGATGGCCTGAGGCGACGCATCCCTCGACACTTGGCTTCTGTCCCCTGATCCGAATCGGTATGTGGTTGCGAGCCCTGCTTTGCAGAAGACTTGGCACTCCGTTCCGTTCGACTGTATCCGATCAATGATCTCGCGATCAGCGCATGTGATATGCGCCCGAATAGTTGTTCCGTCTCCAAGCCATGCCCCGAGCGTGTATGGATCGATCGGGAGAACTACATTGGGAAGCGAAAGCGGTGCGGCTATCGGGATTCGGTGAATGAAATCACCCCGGCTTCCACCGCGCAACGTCTCTCCAATTCGAAGCGTTTCCACCGGAGGCATCGGGGCACCGTGGTGCTTCTCGCGGCCACGTCCAGTGAACCACGTCCGGTCTGTCACCCACTCGTGCCTCTCGTGCGCTGTGATCCTCTCGCCGTCGGATAGCACGACGTCCATGCAAGGGCCTGAATAATGGGGAGTTGCGGCTTCAACGCGGATCGGTTTTCCGGTAGGCGCGAAAACGTAGTCGCCCGCCACGAGGTCTCCGTGACGCTTCCATCCTGACGGCGTAGCGATCGGGGTGTCGACGTCGAGTGCTTTCCCGTTCTTGCGTGGAACTACGACGAGCGCATATCGGAAGCGCCGCAATCCGTTCTTTTTCTGCTTCCATCCAAAGAGCGAGCCGACAACGAAACATTGCCACGGCAGCGGCTCGAACTGCTGACCGGCGTATTCGCCCTTGTAGTGGCGAAGCAAGCGCAAGAACGCGACGGCCTTCTCAGCAGCGGCAACGTCCCAATGGAAGAGCCCGCTGTCGAGGTCTCGAAGATGGCGCTCGCACGCAAGCTTGACCCACTTGCACGCCGGCAACTCGCCGGCGGCAACGCTCATCGCGTAGGCTGTGGCGGAGTCCTTGAGCCGATTCGGTGTTTTGCGGTTACGAGTCATTCTCGATGTGTGCCTTGAATGGGTTGTTGGACTTGCCTGTCGCACTTGATTTCGGAATACGCGATCTAGCCGCCGGCGTGAATCCGAACGCTGCCGCAGTCTCCTCGCACACAGCGTTGCATGCGCGCCAAGCCGTGATCAGCGGATGGACCTTGATCCCGCCGCGGTCTCCGGCAGTTACCCACTTCTCTTTCTCGAGTTCATCGAAAAGCTCACGCTCCTTCACGGTCGCTCGCGCGTATCGCTCGATTGAATCCACATCCGGCTCCATCGGCGGGCACCCACCCGCAGTCAATATCCGGACGACGCGGCGGAACTCATCGCGAGCATCGCCTGTCAAGCGGGATGGGCAGCGGACGCCGACGCGGAACGACAGCGTCGGCTTATCCTTCGGGGCTGGACCTCTTGCTCCCACCTTAAGCGGCCTCCGCCTGGTTGAGTGTTGCGTTGGTCTTGGCGAACTCGCCGAAGTTCGCGCGCGCTGCATTATCGTAGGCAGCGGATGCTGCCGATATGGAAGCGAAAAACCCGAGATGCTTCCCGCGCCCGTTGACGCAAATCTGAGCGTAGTACCTCCCAGTTGCGCGACACAGGTAAACACCTTTCGAGCCTGTCGTGTTCGCGCTAGTCATCTTCCGGTTGAATGCGTTCTGCTGCGTTGTCGCAAAGCGAAGGTTACAGCGACGATTATCGAGCGTGTTACCGTTGATGTGGTCGACGAAGATTCCGCGTGGAGCGGAGATTACCTCTCGGTGCATCTGGTAGCGGATGCGCTTCCCGTGTTCATCGCGCGCTCCCTTGCGAACAGCGTAGAGCATAGAGGCGCTTTGGATATGCCACTTGTGTTTCGAGATCCGGTCGAAGTCTTCGTCGTCGACGATGGCGTTCATACCTTTGCTGAGTGGGATTGTTTTCATGCGGAAAATGCAGGCCGTCGGACGAATCCGTCGAACAGGTACGCGGTCGACTCGCCGCGGCGCTCGACCGAACTGCAGGCGGCGTGGCATCGGGTACAGACCGGGGCGAGGTTGTCCCAGTCGAGCGCCAGATCCGGACGGCTCTCGACGGGCTCGACGTGGTGCGCCTGAGCCGCGAGCGCTGATCTGCAGATTCCGCAGATCGGATGTGCGGCCAGGAATCGGACGGCGAGGCGGCGCCATGCCTGCGAGCTGCGCAGCTTGGCCGCGGCGGATAGCCGTAGGTCTGCGGCGCGCCGGATGTCGTACTCGCGGCGCGTCTGGGCCTTTCCATCTGCCGCACATTGGGGGCGATATTTTTGCGGTCGTGTTGGCATTAGTTTAGTTGTTGTGGCAACAAATCATGAAACTTGGCGCGTTTTTTGTGAAGGACCCGGGTCGGTCGCAGTCTGGCAGGTGGGCAACTTTTGCCCCCCTACCCCCGTCCACCTGTTTTTGGTAGGCAAATTTTGCCTATTTGTAGGTTTTGCCGGTGGGCAAATTTTGCAAATAGCCCGGGCTTGCTGCCGGAACGCGACAAATGCCGTTTCCGGGCGATTTGCGGGCCGATGCTCCAGACCGCCACATGGCGGCGGGGTGGGGTGGGGTGGCATCGGGGCTGTGTGTTGCGCTGGTCATGCGCGACGGGCTCGCGCAATGATCATGGCATCGGCGAACAAGTAGGCGGCGTTGGCAACAGCCGAGAGGTCGGAGTCGGATGGGTCCATCGGGAGAGATGGCTGAGCGTGCGCCGGCTCACCGTCGCCGATGAGTTCATCTCGCCCGTGGTGACGACGCCAGGTGATGCAGGCAGGGAGGGCGGAGAGGGCGAGCTGATCGCGGAGTGTGAGGTGTTGGGTGTGGTCGTTGGTCATTGGATTTGTGGTTCAGGGTTGGGGGTAACTTCTATCCGCATAACCCTCACCCTGAGCGCCCGTATATATATATACGGGCGCGCTCAGGGTTCAGGGTTAACCCTGAGTCAGGGTTGGTTTCAGGGTTACTTCAGGGTTAACCATGATCAGGGTTGGTTTCAGGGTTACTTCAGGGTTCAGGGTTGCTTCAGGCGATAGGCACCGAAGGAAAGGGAAACAGCCCCAGTCTTCTTCATTTGCTGTATCCACCCCTCAACGGTTTTTCGCGCCGGAGTGGCGTCTGGCGTTGTGCGGGCTGCGGTACACGCGGCCATCAGTTCGGACCAAGTCTTTGTTCCTCCGTCGCCAAGGACCTCGGCGGCGAGATCGTGATATGTCTGCTCCCTCTTGCTGACCTTAGCCCCGGCATCCTCAGCCTGCGCCGTCACATGCATGCCAGCCTCGTCCGACCACTTGAAGCGCGGGCCCTTGTCCTTGAAGATCGGGGCCCTGCGCTGCTTCTCGGACCACACGACCGACACGTCGCCGTCCTTCTCGATCCTGAGGTTCGTCTCGGCCTTGCGCTCGAGCTGGGAGCCGAGGTGGCCTCGGGCCTTCTCAAAGCCACCGTTTCCGCTCTTCGGGTTGAGGTGGAGGACTGTCACGATCGGGCAGTCGAAGCCGATCGCCAGCGCGTGCAGCTCGGCCAGAAAACTGTTGCACTCCTCTGCGCTGTTGACGTCGAGGACGAGGTCCGCGACGCCGTCGATGAAGATGGCGTGGATACGACCGTGCCGGACGTAGGCGTCTGCGACGGCCTGCCAGACGCACGCCTTGGCATCTGCCACGGCGAGACCGGTCAGGCAATACGAGTGTAGCCACTCGGGCCGTTGCTTGGCTCCTGCGCGGCGCATTGCCCGCTTGGTGATGTGCCAGAAATCGTCGCGGCTCTGCTCGGTGTCGACGTAGAGGACCGCACCTCCATCCGGGTTCGGCGCAGAGACGACGGATAGGAAATCTGCGTCGACGGTCGGGTCGGACATCGTCGCCGCGATCATGGCCGTCATGAACGCCGTCTTGCCGGCCTTGGCCTGGGCGATCAGTGCGGTGATGTTCCCGGGTGTGGAGATCGGGCGCAGCTCGCCACCGATCGCGAGCGAGAACACCGGGCGAAGCGGCGGCGGCTCGATTGAGTCGTCGAACTCGCAGGACGCGAGAATCTCACGCAGGCGGGCAAGCCGAGCCTCTGCCTTGGCCTGCTCAGGCGAGAGCTCCATGCCCTCGGTCTCCGGTGGCTCGCCGTCGACGTGCTCCGGCATTGGCATGGGCGGAGACAGGCGGGGCGGCTGGCTTGGTGCCGGCGCCGGCCGGGCCCCGCCGTATCCGAGCTTGCGAAGCTGCTTGGCGGCTTCCCGGAAGTCACCATCGCAACAGAGGATCGCGAATACGTGCCAAGGGCGGTACACGTGTTGCGGCTCGAACTCGGTCGACGTGGAGAATACCCACAGCCGCCGAGGGATGACGTCCCATGACGCGGAGATGCCGCGTGTCTTCCCGGGACGAGTCCAGTACTTGCCGGCCGCGTGAGTCCAGCCATGGGCCCGGAGAAGCTCGGGAATGTCGGCGCGCGCGTCGTAGTCGTCGCCCGGCGTTGCGCCGTCGGCCGCAAGCGTCGGGGCAGCGTGTACCTCCTTCGGTTCGGTCTCGTCGAACGAGCGGGCTAGCGAAATGAGCGCGTCGCGTTCATCTTCGGTCACTTCCGGGATGGCGGCCCAATCGCCGCGGATGAGCTGATAGCCTTCGGACGGGGCGATCAGGAAATAGCCGCCGGCGCCGCGGGTCTCGATCATGACCTCTCGGTTCGCCTTGCAGGCGAGCTTTAGGTTTCTGACCTCGGCGCCGAAGTCGCAGCGGAAGACAAGGTGATATCCGCCCGACGGAGTCGTCTGCACGATCAGCCGGCCGACGAGCTCGTCGATGCCGACTTGCTCTGCCCTCTTCACGTACTCGGCGAGGATTCCGCGGCGGTACTTCTCGTCAAAGTCGAGAGTGAAGACGTCACCGGCGACGAGAGCGACGGAGGCTTTCCCGTCGGCGAACCATGTATTCAGTTCATCATCGGTTGGCAGGCGGCGCTGGAACTCGGACCATTTGATCGTCGGCAGCTTGTCGCGCTTGCAAGGGATGCAGGCAACGCCGGCGGCGCGGAGGGAAAGGGCGGTGGGAAGGGTTTGCTGCATGGGGAAATTCAGGCGGCCTTCGCCGCGTCGGTTGTTGGTTCGTCAGGTCGTTTCTGGGGCGAGGCAATGCCATGCGAGTCGGACCACTGCTGGCACTTGCCCGTTGCCGATGCAGCGCAGTCGGTCCACCCTAGAGGCCAGCCCATTAACCACTCGACCCACGTCGGGTTCAGCGATCCACCAGCCGGGATGACTCCCTGTGCTGGGTCCGTAAGTTGTCCCCGTCGTTGTCCGTCCTTCATGGAGCCCTTCCAATCCGTCGAGCAGGGTGTTGGGATCGTCTCTCTCTCTCTCTCTCTCTCGGCTATCGCCTCCGGAAACATCACAGCTTGCCCCAGCATCACGGCTGCGCTCTTGAGCCTCGGTCCATTCTGCTTGCTGTCCTGAGCTTGTGGAGTCGGCCAGAGCTTGCGGTTGTCGATCTGTACCGACTCCGCCAAATTCGCTAAGCCCATCTCCAATCTGCGCTGCAATGCTCCGTCCGTCGTGTTGTTCGTCGCACTGCGGCCGTCGATCGCTCGGGGTGTCGGCCACTGCTGGCGCGCTGACACCGCTTCGATGAGTGTCCCTCCCTCCGATCCCTTGCGCGGCGTCACTCGCCCACCATGAGTGCCGAGCGTCGCCGTTGGCGTCGGCCATGTGTTCTTCCGAGCCATCGCGTCGAGCGAATCGCGCACCGTCGCGCCATCCGACTGTGATTGATTCGTCCCGTATCGCGAGGCGGTCGGCGTTGGCAAGTTCGGCCCGTATCCAAATCCGCAACCGGCGATGAGGTGCGCCGGCATGGACTGCGCCGAGCACTCCCCATCGCGCATCGTACCCCATTGTGGCCAAGTCTCCGAGTACTCGTCCAAGCCCGCGAGAAGTGAGCATTGGGGAGTTTTCCACGAAGACGTGGCGCGGCAGAATCTCGCGAATGATTCGGGCGAACTCAGCCCATAGGCCGGAGCGTGCGCCGTCGAGTCCTGCGCCTTTGCCGGCGCACGAGATGTCCTGGCATGGGAAGCCGCCCGAGATGACGAGCGAATCGCGGATGCGGCGAAGCTCCCGGATGAGTCGGCGCACCGCGTTGTTGCGCTTGGTGAACGTCCGCACGTCGTCCCAAATTGGGAACGGATCAAGGCATCCGTCGTTCTGCCGGGCCGCAAGGACGGCGCGGGCGTAGGGGTCGCGCTCGACGGCGCAGACGGTGCGCCACCCGAGGAGCTTGCCCCCGAGGATGCCGCCACCAGCGCCAGCGAAAAGTGCCAGCTCATACATTACGCCCTCCTTTGCCGGCTCCGCAGAAAAGGTCGGCGATGGTCATGTTCCCACCTCCGCAAACACCGCCGCGCACCCCGAGCACGCGAACACGTCGCAGCGCCCCTCGCACTCGCCGCGCATGATTGGAGAGCCACAGTCGGAGCAGTGCTCATTTGTGCGCGTCCACGTGGTGCAGATGCGAGAGAGCTTGTCGCCGTCGTAGTTACCGCGCGGAGGGGTTGGAATCTTTTTGAGCTTCATGCGGCCTCCCCAATCTTCACAGCGCCCGCGGCGGCCAGGTCGAACAACGTAGGGACGTCGACCTCGCGCTCCGCCATCTCCATGTATCCGACCGAATCCGCCCAGTAATCGGAATTCAACTCAGTGCCGAGCGCGCGACGGCCCATCTTGATCGCCTGGAATCCGGTCGATCCAATGCCCATGAACGGGTCAAACACGAGATCGCCCGGGTTCGTGTAGCGGGTGATGAGGCGTTTGATGATGTCGAGTTGCAGCGGGCAAACGTGCTTCTCGCGCCCACCTTGCGCCTGTCGCGAGTTGAGCGTGAGCATGCGGGAGATGTCGGTCCAGATGTCGGCGTTGCGCGACACGGCCGCGAAGAGCATGAACGTCGCCGGGAGGTGGCTCGCGTCTTCCAGTCGCTTCGCTACGGCGACATGCTCCTCATGCGAGTAGATTCCGGCGAGGCAGTGCTTTTTCCATGCCGCGATGATCTCGGGGTGTGAGGCATGGCGCAGCACCTCGATGTCGGGCAGCCGGTTGCCGGACGAGCGCCAGATTCCGGCGGCGTCGATTTGCCAGTCGGCGCGAGTGTACTCGGCCTTCGATTTCTTGACCGGCACGTCCGCGTAGCCGTCGCTCGTGTCGCTCGGGAGCTTGCGAAAGACGAGGACGTACTCCGGCATCCCGGCGCCCATCTTGGAGCTGTCCTTGGCGTTCTCCGACCAGCCGAGCCGGTACGTCTGGTTGTTCTCCCGGACGACATCGGTGTCGATTGTGATGCGGGCCATGAGCCGAAACCCTGCCTTGCAGAACGCCGTCACGGCGTGATCGCTGAACGGGTCGACCGTCGGAAAGCCGTCGCCCGTCACATTGCCGAACCGGATGCGGTCCTTTACATGGATCGCGGCGATGCGGCCGGGGCGAAGGACGCGGAGCAGCTCCGGGCAGAGGAATCCCATCTGCTGGAAGAATGCGCCGTTGTCGACGTTATGCCCGAAGTCGTTGTAGCTCGGCGAATACTCATACTGGTTGCCGAACGGGATCGACGTCAGGATGAGGTCGACGGAGTTCTCGGGCATCGCCCGGGTCTCAATGACGGTGTCGTTGTTGATCGCGGTGAAGCGGTCGGATTTTACCTCGGCGCGCGTGCAGCCGAGAGAGCGTGTGAGTTCCATTGCTGAGAGATTCGAGAGTCTGTTTTTGCGGAGGAGTTCCGACATCGTTGCCATCAGTTCGACGTGCCGGCGCCACTTTGCTTGCAGCGCGGTGACGATGGCATCCTCGCTTTCGAGGTGCACGATGTGGATGTTGACGGTGTGTTTCTGCTGGAAGCGGAAGATGCGATGTATCGCCTGGATGAAGTCGTTGAACTTGTACCCGACGCCGAGGAAGATCGCGTCTGAGCAGTGCCGCTGAAAATTGCAGCCGCTGCCGGCGATGCTCGGCTTGGTCGCGAGCGTGCGGTACTCGCCGCGACTGAAGCCCATGATGAGCGATTCGCGCTCTTCCAGGTCCTGCGACCCGTAGACTGTTTTTGCCTCAGGGAATGCATCTTCGATTGCGGCCCGCTCGGCCTCGAGGTCGTGCCAGATGAGCCAGTGGGCGCCATCGGGTCCGCGGTCGACGATCTCGCGGGCCTTGGCGACGCGCAGGGCGATGCTCTCGCGCTTGGCCTTCGCCGACTGCGCGAGCCCTTCGGCGTCATCCTGAAAGAGCTGCGCCTGACCCCAGCTGTCGACCTGCGACCATGCGGCCCTGTGATCGACGGCGACGCGGTGCCAGTGCACCTGCATCGGTGGCATGTCGTAGCCTTCGTCCGAGTATCCGAGGTCTGATGGCTTTTGCAGGAAGACGGCCCAGCTGCTCATCCATGCCCAGAACGTCGCCTCCATGTGTGGATACAGCGTGAGGTTGTTCGCCTCTTCGCTGTCGCGCTGAAAGAAGCGGGTGAGCGCGTCGCCCGAGTCCATCACGCCAAGGAAGGCAGAGTAGTGTATGAGCTCCTTGTATCGGTTCGGCGAAGGCGTCGCCGTGAAGACGAAGCGGTACTTGACCTTGCGGCCCCAGCGAATCGCCGACTGATAGGTCTTCGATCCGAAGGAGCGCAGAACAGAAGCCTCGTCCATGGAGACGCCGTCGAACTGGTCGAGGTCGATCCCGCCGTCACGGACACGCTCGTAGTTTGTGATGAGGATTTGCGCCGATGATGCGGCAACCTCGGCATCGTCGCGGACGTATTCGATGCGCAATCCCATGCTCGGCCCGTCGCTGAGTGTGAACTCCTGACGGACGCCAAGCGGGGCGATGATGAGGAAGCGCCCGCCAGTCTTCTGAGCGACCCAGTCGGCGAGCTGAAGCGCGATGCGCGTCTTGCCCATGCCGAATGAAGCGAAGCAGGCGCGACGGCCGCCGCGACACATCCAGCGAGCGATGTCGACCTGGTGCGGGAAGAGCGAGGCATGCGGCTCGCTCGGCGGCTCGAATCCGCAGACTTCGGCCTGCGGTATCTTGGATCGGAGGAAATCTAGATATGCGTCGCTCATGGCTCAACCTCCGCGATCTCGATGTGCGCACCGGTCGAGTTCTCGCCGAAGCCTTTGACGACGGTCAGCACGGCGACTTGGCAGTCGTCACGCCAGAACCATCCGCACTGAGTAAGTGCGTCCATGACGGCTTTCGCGAGGTTGTCGGCGTCGGGCTTGCCGACGTGACGGTACGGCGCGCCCGTCTTGAGGCCACGCTCCGGCTTGCCGGCTGTGTAGTGGCTTTTCGGGCGCGGCATCGCGAAGTTGATGCGAAGCCGAACGGGCCCAGCGATCGGCTCGGCCGGACGGTGCTTCGACGCCTCGATCGCGACGGCCCCCTTCCAACTTTCTGCCGTGCCGGCGTCGAAGACACTGGCCCGGCCGGTGTGCTTGTTGAAAAAAGCCCGCGGGCGCGGCTGGCCCTTCGGCTCGCCGGATACCCAGAATTGAATTGGTTCGGTCATGCTGCTGTCCTCTGCTGATTGGTTGCGGTCGTAACGGTGTACCCGAGCGACCGATATACTTTTTCGCGGGCGCGAGCCTGGGCGTACCCCATCGCGCTCCCGCGGTCTGTGAAATCGTGAACGAGGCCAAACTCCTTGCCGGCATGCGGTCGGAGCACGCGCCCGGCGCGTTGCTCAATCTTGCCGGCGGAGCGTCCGCCCGATGCCAAGATCAGTACCGACGCCCGCGGTACGTCGAGACCCTCGTCGGCGAGAGAGGTTGCGATCATGCACCGGATGGTGCCGTCGCGGAATCCGTTGATCGCCGCCGCCCGCTTCTTTTTCCCGAGTTTCGCGTGAACGAGCACAGCGCCATGGATCTCGGCGGCGAGGTGTTCGCCGTGCTCAATCGTGCCGACTAGCACGAGCACCGCGTCGCTGTCGTTGGCGAGCGAGATTATCCGCGAATTGCGGGCGTAGTTGCCCCGGATCGCCTCCGAGGTGACGCGCCAGCGGGCGCGCTTCGCGAGCTCGTCGACGTCGGCCCGCGGCATGCGCCGCCGCTGCGTCTCAACCTCGACCGCGGTCTTTACTCGGATCTCGGCATCGAACTCTCCGGATGTGTCCAGATCATGGAACACGACGCGGCCTTCGGCCAAGTGGCCGCCGGCGCGCACATCGTCGCGCTCGACGGTGAAGAAGTTGTCTCCACCAAAAAACGACCGGAGGCACTCGTTGCGCTCCGGGTCCTTGTGCCACGGCGTAGCCGAGAACCCCCACACGATGCGGCACGCCTGCGACGCCGTGGCGAACCACGTGGCCGCCGGCAGATGGTGGCTCTCGTCGATGATGAGGATGTCGACGTCGCTCACGTCCGGCTGTCCGGCCGCGCATCGCACATCGATCTCCACCAGCTCTTGCCAGCTCGCCCGCCCGATAGCCGCCCGCGCCTGGTCGCACTGCTCGCGGGTGTTCGCGAGCCACACGACCCGGTCGAACGTCCGGGCGCAGTCGGCCGCTGCCTCTGCGGCGATCACGGTCTTGCCGCTGCCCGCTGGGGCAATGACAAAGCCGCGTTTCCGCGTATGCAGAAACTGGACGGCGGCGAGCTGGTAGGAGCGGAGGCGCATGGGTAGGCCCTCAGAATGGGTCGCCGCTCTCGGGTGCCGCCGCCTTTGGAGCAGCCGCTGGCCGCGCTGCCGGAGCCGTGCGAGCCGCAGGTGCAGCGGTTCGAGCTGCCGCCGGGGCCGCCGCTGGTATCCGTTTAGCCCGCGCGGAAAGCTGGGCGAGCAGCGAGGCGGCATTGTCGAGGGGCTTGGCCGATGATCCGCCCAATGTATTCACCCACTTGATCTTCATCCGGGTCTTGCCCTCGTACTCCTCGGCCTCCACGACGATGGAGCAGGGCTTGCCGGTCACCTGCTCGACGACCTTCTCGAAGTCGTTGTCGAAGCCGAAGACCTCGCGTAGGGTCTTGACGGTTCGCTCGATTGCGGCGTCCGAGAGATAGAGATACGCGGTCAGCTCTTCGCCCTGCTCGGTCTTGCAGAGCAGCGCGAGAAACGGCGTGCCTTTCTCGGATTGCCCGAGTTCGGCGGACTGAACGGTGGCCGTGTAGCGGCCTGGATTCTGGATGAGTGGCATTGTCAGCGGATGTTGGTTTTGGCTTCCGTCCAATGGCGGAGGCCGGGGAGTTGAAGTTTCGGATTGACCTTGCAGATGGCGCGGATGGCGGTGCCGTTGGGTTCGAGGTTCACGAGTTCCGGGCGGGCGGCGTAGAGAGCGACGATGTCAGTGACTTCAAAACACACGTCCTCGCGGACGGCGGTGCCTGCGGCCTTCGGCGCGACCGTCGAGACGATGGCTTTCCGCGTCTCAACGATCTTCGCAGCGGCCTGATCCATGATCGCGGACGCCGCGGCGAGGCCTTCGGTGTCGGACTCAGCAGTTCGCGCGGCTTCGCGAGCCCGCTTCTCGGCCTCTGCCTGGATGCGACGGGCCTCGTCGCGGGCGAGACGCTCGGCGGCTTCGGCCTTCTGCTTCTCGGCGAGCTGGTAGCTACCGAGCACGCGAGAGACGCGGCCGATCTCGTCGTTCAGTTCGGCGGTGATCTCCTTGGCGAGCGCATCGATCTTCTTCCCGAGCGCGAGGATCGGGGCTTTCACGGTGGTGCGGTCAGCCTCGATTCCGCGGGCGAGCTGTGTTGCCCGCTTGAGGACGTCGGCTGCGACGTCGGCGTCGAAGGCGTCGGACACAGCCGTGACCTCGCGGATCTCCACGAGCAGCTTGTCGCGCATCGCGCGAGCCTCGTCGGCAATTACGATCTCGGCCGACTGTAGGCCGGTGAGAGTGAGGGCAGTACTCATGCAGCCACCTCCTTCCGTGTGTGCCCGCAAGCAGAGGGACGTTGGGACGGGAACACGCCACCGGCTCGGATCACTTCCGCGCGCGTGAGCTTCGGGACCGCGCAGAGGTGCCGGGTGCAATATAGCTCTCCGATCTTGAGCGTTTCCGCGATGCTGGAAGCCTCGCCGTACGCAATCGGACCGCGCTTTCCGTTGTGGCTACTCACGCGGCCTCCTTGCTAATCCCGGCGGCGCGGGCGAACTGCTCACGGCGGTCATCGATCTTCGCCACCTTGTCGACCGGGAGGTCACGGAATGTTTGGCCTTCCTGAATCCACTTCACGCGGACGAGGTAGGCGTTGACGGTGGCCTCGTTCGCGGCGAGCCAAGCGGCAAGTCCGGTCGGCATGCTCGGCAGCTCGTCGACCGGTGCCGCCTCGACGGCAGGTGCTGCCGTCGCCGGAGTCGCTGCTGCCTGTTTCTCGGCGATGAACGCGAGCGTCTTTGCGGCCTGGTCCTCGGTCAGCTCGGACACGTCGACGGCGTTGGCCTTCGCGAGCACCCGCTCGATGATGCCGCCGCCGATCTCGGTCTTCGCGAGTTCGGTCAGCTGCACAACCTGCTCGGCCGTCGCCATGACAGCGGCCGGAGCGGCAGGCTCCGCAATCGGGCTAGCCTCGCGCTTGGCGCCTCCGCCGCAAAACAGATGCTCGATCTGGTCGTACTCCATTGGGAGCTCGTCCGGCAGGCCGAAGCGGTTCTTCGCGTCCCACGCGGCCGAGTGAGTCGCGTACATCACGCGCTCGCGGCCGCCCTGCGCCTTGATCTTCCCGTCGGTGCCTTCGACGACGAGCACCTTGAAGTTACAGAACAGGAGCAAGTCCGACCACTCCTTGAGCAACGGAGCAACCTGCTTGGAGAGCTTGAGCTCGTAGCGGTCGTATCCGTCGGTCTGATCGGGCGGCGACATGCGCTTGACGGCCGAGTGCCCGGTGAAGACGACATGCAGACCGGAGGCAACGAGCGCGTCGCAGAGTCCGAGAAACCGCATCCAGTGTTCGGCGAGGATCGTATACCCCTTGCCGAATCCGTAGTCCTCGATCGAAGACTTTCCGGATTGCTTGAGCATGTGCTCGATCAGCGCCTTCTCCGCCCAATCGGCGGAGTCGATGACGATGGTCTGCGCGCCGTGCGAGTTGGTCGCGAGCTGCTTGACAGCGGCGACGAGAGCGTCCCACGTCGGACAGGCAACGCGGGCGACGTCGAGCTGCGAAGTGCCGTCCTCGACGTCGAGAAACAGCGGGCTCGGAAAGTGGCTGGCGATGGTCGATTTGCCGATGCCCTCCGGGCCGTAGATGACCGCGCGAACTGGTACGGAGCGGGGGCCTTTTTGAATGGTGAGTGTCATGTGAATTTCAGTGCGTGGATTTGTTGTCGTCAGGATCGGCAAGGTCCTTGCCATCGGCCTCGGTGGCGACGACACCGCCGGAAGAGGTGCGGCGCCCCTTGCTGGCCTTGCGCTTCTCGGCGCCTTCCTTGGCTTGCTGCTTGCGCTGGGCCTCGAGCTGCGCGGCCCACGTGAGTTCGTCGTCTTCGTCGTCGTTGGATACGATGACGCCTTCGTCGCGAAGGCGCTCCATGAGGGCGGCGGCCTCGTTGTACGCGACCTTCAGCTCTCGCTGTAGTTTCGAGGTGGAAACCGGACCGGCCTTCGCGAGCTTGATTGCCAGATCCCAGATAGGGGCCTCGCTCTCCGGAGCCGGAGCCACGTTGCGCGGCGTGAACGGCACGATGGTGCCGTCCTTGGGGTCCGGCTGGGCCTCCGCTGCCTCCTTGTCGATCTCGTCCATGACCGTCTGCCGGTCGGCGATGGTCATCTCTTCGGTGCGCACGGCGTCGCACGGCGGCTCCTTGCGGCGGAGTGTCTTCTTTCCCTTCTCGGGGTTGTCGTATTCCCAAAAGCATACGTATTCCCGCATCTCGTATCCGCTGCTCACCTGATTCGAGAGCGCGCAGATGTCGGATTCGAGCGCCTGGATCTTGGCCTTGTAGTCGGCTTTGATCCGGTCCAGCTCGTCGTTGACCGAGCCGAGCCGGATGTGCGTGTCGGCCAGCTGCTGCCCCTTCTCGCGGCGCTCGTCGGGTGTGTAGTTGTACCGCAATTGCTCGCGGCATTCGTTGCGGGCGAGGGTGCTCACTGGGCCACCTCCTTCGCGTCCGCGACCGCGGCATCTGCGGCTTCCTGGGCGGCGGCTCGGGACTCGTGAATCACCGCGACGGTGACGCGCAACGAGATGTCGACGTCGCCCTCTGCGTACTGCGCCTCGCCGTGGACAGGCGCTCCGACGTAGACGTAGTTCTGCTCCTTCGCTCCCTTGGCGAGGATATCGACGATGGTCAGCGCTTCTTCGCGGGTAATGCTCGGGTCGAGAACGAGCTTCGTTCCCCCGATGTTGAGGACGAGGCGCTTGACCTGTCCGGCTGGTTTCGTAGTAGTGGTCATATCGATCTGCTTTTTGTTTGTGGCCCGAGGTTCGCGCCTCGGGCCTTTTTGTGGGTGGAAAGTGCACCGCCTGTTTCGAGCCTCGGCGGCCGGCTGCCTCGGGGTTTGGTGACGCGCGGGCCGCGTATTCGAGGAGACTCAGGCCCGCCCGAAGAGCAGCCGAGCGGCTCGCAGCTTCTGCGCCCGCTCGATCCGCTTTGCGGCTACGGCGTAGGCTTGGCGACCGACTCCGGCGGCGTGGCGCGCGAAGGCGCGGAGAGTCTCGCCGGCCGGCGCCGGCATGTGCCGGGCCGTATCGCGTACCCCTGGGCCCCCCGTGGCCGTGGTCCGCTTACCCGATTCCGGGCCGGCAAAGTGATCCCCGCCGGCCTCCGCGTTGGTCCGCGGCTCCGTGTTCGCGGCGTCGCTGCCGGCGGGGGTAAGTGTTGGCGCGTCGGCGAAGTAGCCGCGCGGAAGGCGGGCGCGGGAGCTCATGCTGCGGCCCTCCGCATAGCGGCGAGCGCATGCTCGCCAGCGCACCAGGCGTCCAGCCAGCGGCGGCTGACTCGGCGGATGCCGTCGCCGTCAACCGTGCAGGCGCCCGGCTCCGCTTTCATGAATGCAAACACAGCTGTTCGGCCACGCCCCGAGTACTCGATCGCCTGCTTCGGCGTGAGGTTCTCGGGCAGTCGTTCAGCCGGTTGGCCGTGGCGCGCGGTCTCAACGGCGACCAATCGCGCAAGCTGTCGGAGCTGATCCGGCTCCAGCCGGAGCGTCATCGGGGAACTCATCGGCTCGCCCTCCCGGTTGCGCGGCCCAGCCAGCTCGGGCAGTGGCGCTCAAGCTTCGGACGGAGGTTCGCTGGGATCTTGTATTCGGTCCGGCGATCACGCTCGAGCTGGCCGCAGAGAGAGACGATGGCGCGGCAACCCATGCTCACGAGGAGCAGGCAGGCGATGAGGACCAGCCCGCCAGCAAAACAGATGACCGCAGCAGAGTCTGGGGTCATGCCGCCCTCCGCTCTTTACGCCGCTGCTTGGTTGCCCAGTTGGTCAGGATTTCGCCAACGACGAAGGATTGCGATCGGCTATCAGATTTCGCTTCGGCGGATATGGCCTTTGCGACATCGGTTTTTACCCAGCCCGAAATCACTACCTTAACTGGCTTTTGCTGAGGAGTATCTCGTTTCACCTTAGAAGGCTTAGAAGACTTCGCGGGTTCTGGTCAAGCCATTTTCTTGAAGTCTTCTAAGTTCGGGCCGATGATGCCCCTATGGCATCAATCAAGGCAGGGAAGAAGATCGTCTCAGGCCAAGTCAACGACTGGGTAAGTGAATACATTCAGGCGTTTGCTAACGCACGTGGCTGCACCAAATCCGTAATTGTTGATGAAATACTAAGCGACTGGGCGGCAACCAAGCCGGCGAAGAAGAAGCGCGACGAAATCGCACACGCCGAAGCGTCTGAGAAGGTCAGTGATGTTGGGGTTGATGTTCCGGTACCTGGCGCTGTTCGCCAGCGTCGGCGATCAGCCTAAGAGATCCACCCCTTCGCTCGGGCCTCCTCCTTCGTGACTCTCCACTTCGGCGGTATCTTGCCATCCGCCCGGCACCATTCGCGCAGCCGCTCCAGCTCCGCTACCGCCAGCAGCCCAATCGCCCTCAGCCGCTCGGGATCGTTCGTCTCCCTGAGAGCGGCCCGGAAATACCAAGCTCCAGGCTTGTAGCTCACCACTTCAGTTTCCATCGCGGGGTACGATATCATCCGGGCCGGTCAAAGCATGTCCGACGCCCCATGTAGTTGCTCACCACTTATTCACATGAAGCCGCTTCTTGCCTCGCTCCTCTTCGTCGCAGCCTGCGCTTTCGGCGCCGAGGACATCACGCTCTCGGACGGACGAACATTTACCGGTGCCTCAATCGGGGCACTCGACAAAGATCGCTGCGTGATCATCAGCGGGAGTGGATACGCGGCGCGCGTGAAGCTCTCCCTGTTGCCGCAGTCCATCCAAGAGCGAGTTGACCCGGGCAGCACAGCGAAGCTAGCCGATGATGAACAGCTCCCCGAGATCATGGCCGGGAAACCAGAGGTGACGATCATCAGCTCCGACGCCAACGAGATCATCTACGCGTGGAAAATCCGCGTGGTGAATATGACATCGAAACCACGTCGGCTGAAGCTCACGTTTTCCATGCTCGACGAGTGCGAGTTCGAGGTGGCGTCCGGGGTTCCGAAGGAGGAAACGATCGGGAAGTTCCGCGAAGAGACCTTCAGCGGAAACGCCTCTGTGCGGCCCGCGGTCGCGCGCAAAGCTTCGATGAAGCGGGTGAAGGTCGAGTGGTAGGGTCCTGAGCCCTGCGCCGCTGGCAGGATCTGCCCCAATTTCTGCCCCAATCCGCGCAAGTCGTTGACGCGCAGCCTGTGCTCCGAGGTTTACAAAACCGTTGCACTACCACTGTGCTATGCCGGCGTCAGGATCGCGCTTGTTTGGAGCGCCGCGGCGGACTTCGCAAGCGCGGAGGTTGGGCTGTCGCGTGCGGCCGCATGGCCGCGGTTGTTCGTGCGGACCGCTGGGCGCCTTCGGTCCGGGTTCGTTGCGCCACTGCCCCGGCTCTTCGGGGGTCGAATTTACTAAACAACGTCGTCGATTTCCCGATTGGGAGGCCGTGCGCTTTTCTTCCGGTTCAGAATTGCCGAACCCGTCTCCGTCTTCTGCCCGGGCTGAGGACTCCGCCGTCGGGCGGCTCGGTGCGTGGTGGCACCGGATGATCCGCTGGCGCGGCCTGCGCGCGCTGCCGGCGTTGGGAGTGGAACTCGAGGACTGCGCGGCTTCGCTCGCGCGGCATGCGGCGGCCACCGAGCCGGGGTTTCTCGCGCTGGGCAACGACCTGCAGTCGCTCTACCGCGTGTCGACCGAGCTCACCCGCGCTTTGGAAGATTCGAATTCCCGCCTGCACGCGCAGCTCGCTTCGCAACGACTTTCCGGCGCCGATGGCGTCGTGGCCGCAGCGCTCGCCGAGGTGCAGTCGGGCGTGCGTGCGGTCGAGGCCTTGCTGGCGCGCTCGAAGGCGATCACCGCGGATCTGTCGGCGATGCGCCCGCAACTCGACGTGGTCAACCGCGTCGGCGTGCTGTTGCAGTCGGTCGCGGTCGGTTTCGCGGTGGAAAGTTCGCGCGACCAGGAGAGCCAGGTGGCCTTCGGTTCGTTCGTGGAGGAGATCCGCGGGCTTTCGCGGCGCACCAACGAGGTCGAGGGCCGCATTGGCGAGCAGTTGGCCAAGGCCTGCGATTCGGAGAACAGCGCGCTGGGTCGCATCGAGACCGAGCTCGCCGAACTGGGCGGGCTGGCGGGGCAACTCGCCGAGACCTCGGCGCGCGCGGCCATGGATGTGCAGGCGCGGCTCGACGACATCGTGGCGGCGCTCGCGGTCATGCGCGACCGCTCGGTCCGGATTCGGCAATACACCGAGGAGGCCGTCTTCCACATGCAGTTCGGCGACATCGTGCGCCAGAAGATCGAGCATGTGGTGGAGGCGCTCGTCGGGGTGGCGCACGATCTGCGCGCGCCGGCGGCGGTGCGCTGGGGTCGGGTGCCGGACGGGGTGCACGCGTTGGCCGTGCAGGTGGCGCAGCTCGAGGCCGTCGAACACGAACTGGCCACGGCGGAACGCCAGTTGAGCCATTCCTTTTCGCAGATCGCCGATTCCGCCACCGGTTTCGGGGACTCGGCCGACGGCCGGGGAACGGGGCGGTCGGGGGTCGTGGAGCTGCGCGGTGTGCTCGCCGACTTCGACAAGCTGCGCGGCCTTGCCGTCAAGGAGCAGCAATTACGCGAACAGTCCGTCGTCTCCGGCCAGGAGGCGTTCTCCACGGCCGAGCGCATCGCCGGCCAGATGAAGGAGGTGCAGGCGATCAACCGCGAGATGCACCTGTTGGCGCTCAATGCCATCGTGATGACGGCCGCGCTGGGCGAGGCCGGCGCCACGCTCGAGGTGTTGTCGATGCAGGTGCACGAGCTGTATCGGCAGGCCGATGCCGCGGTGGGCACGATCGGCGCCGAGGCCGAGCGCCTCACGCTGCATCGCCAGTCGGACGTGACCACCGATCTCGCCACGCATGTGGCCGACCGGACTCTCGTCGAGGTGGTGGGTGCGGTCGCGAACGGAGTCGCCGAATACGAACGCACCGTGGAGCAGATCGGGGCGCGCGTGAGCGACAGCAACGCCCTGCTGGAGGCCGGGCGGGACCGGTTGTCGCAGCTCGGCGAATTCGCCGGCCAGGTGCGTTCTCTGCGCGAGGCGGTGCAGGGCGTGTGCCTGCAGTTGGAGGCGATCGCCGGACCGGTCGCCACGGGGCGCGGTGCGGGAGCGGTGGCCGAGCACCATTACACGATGGAGAGCGAGCGGGAGATCCACCGCCGGATCGCATCGGTGGCGGCGGCGCCTGCGGGCCTGTTCGCCGGAGCCTCGGCGCCGGGCGGCTCCGATACGACTAAAGCGGCGCAGGCGAAGGCCGATATCGGGGAAGCCTCTACGCCCCCCGCGGTGGCCGATGATGCCCAGTCCCTCGGCGACAACGTCGAACTCTTCTGATGCCCCACTCTCCATCCAAGACTCCGCCCGGTGCCCTCCGTCTCGAGGGCGAGCTCGATCTGTATGCCGCCGAGCGGGTGCACGCTGCGCTCGTCGAACTGCTCCACGGGAGCGCTCCGGCCGAGCTCGATCTTTCCGCGGTGGCGGGCTGCGACGCCTCCGGCGCGCAACTGCTGCTCTCCGCCCGGGCCACGGCCGCGGCACAGGGGCGGACGCTGCGTTTCGTCGCCATTCCCGAGCCGGTGCATGCCTGTTTCGGGCGTCTCGGGCTTCCTGCGCTCTCCTGAATCCGTTTCTGCCATGGCCAAACTGGTGATGACTGTCGACGACTCCGCGAGCATGCGGGACATGATCCGCTTCACGTTGCAAAACGCCGGATACGAGGTCGCCGAGGCCGGCGACGGGCGGGAGGCGGTGCGGAAACTGGCGACGTGTGCGCCGGGCCTGCTGATCACCGACCTCAACATGCCGAACATGGACGGCTTGGAGCTGATCCGCCAGGTGCGGCTGATGCCCGCGTTCCGCTATCTGCCGATCGTGATGCTCACGACCGAATCGCAGGACGCGAAGAAGCAGGCCGGCCGCGCCGCCGGGGCGAGCGGCTGGATCGTGAAGCCGTTCCGCGGCGAACAACTCGTGGCGGTGGCGAAGAAGTTCCTGCCCTAGGGCGGCAACCGGAGTGGAAGGGAGAACCTTTGATGAAAAAGAGGATCAGTCCGGCGGAGACTTTTCGGCATGAGGCCGAGGATCTGTTGGCGCAGATCGAGGAGGTGTCGCTCGCGGTCGAACCGGGCAGCGACACGACCGAAGCGGTCAACCGGCTGTTTCGTGCGTTCCACACGATCAAGGGCTCGGGGAGCATGTTCGGCTTCACGGCCGTCGCCGAGTTCACCCATCACGTCGAGACGATGCTCGACTCGGTCCGGGAGGGGCGCGGTGCGCTCACGCCGGAGATGGTCGCGGTGCTGCTCTCGGCGCGTGATCACATCGCCGTGCTGCTGGCGGCCGACCAGACTGCCGGTGCTTCTTTCCCCGAGGGCGCGGACATCATCGCGGCCTGCCGGGCGCTGATCCCCGCGACGGAAGCCGCGCCGGCCCTGCCCGAGAGTGCGCCGGTGCCCGAGGCCGTGCCCGTTGGGGCGGCGACGTTCCGGATCTTTTTCCGGCCCAACCAGAATCTGATGACAGCGGGCACCGACCCGCGCCTGCTGCTCGACGAGCTGCGCGACCTGGGCGACTGCGTGGTCGAGGCCGATGCCTCGGCGGTGCCGCCGCTCGAGCAGATGCAGCCCGACGGCTGTTACCTGAGCTGGCGCCTCACGCTGACCACCGACCGCGGCCTCGCCGCGATCCGCGATGTGTTCATGTTCGTCGAAGACGGCGCCGAGTTGCGCATCGACGAGGTGCGCGATGGCGCCGAGGCCCCGTCCGCGCCCGAAGCGCCGACCCCGGTCGAGGTGGCGGTCGCGCCCCCGACCGAGCCGCTTGCCGAGACTGCGCTGCCCGTGGTGGAGACTCCGGCTCTCCCGGCTCGCGGCCCGCGCGGCGGCCGTTCCGGACCGGCCGTCGGTGTCAAGAGCGCCCCGGTACGCGTCGCCTCCGAACGCCTCGATCTGCTTGTCAACCTGGTCGGCGAACTCGTGATGACCCATTCGCGCATCGCGCAGGTCGCATCCAGTTCCGGCAACGACCTTCTGGTTACGCCGGTCGAGGACCTCGAGCGCATCGTCGGCTCGATCCGCGACGCGGTGCTCGGCATCCGCATGATGCCCATCGGTACGACCTTCGGGCGCTTCAAGCGCCTCGTGCACGACCTCTCCTCCGAGCTCGGCAAGGAGATCGAGCTCGAGATCGTCGGCGAGGAGACCGAGCTCGACAAGACGGTGCTCGACCAGCTCGGCGACCCGCTCGTGCACCTCGTGCGCAACGCTGTCGACCACGCCATCGAGACCCCCGAAGAGCGCGAGCGCAGGGGCAAGCCGCGGAGCGCCACCATCACCCTCGCGGCCGTGCACAGCGGCGCCCATGTCGTCGTCTCGGTGATCGACGACGGCCGCGGTCTGGATCTGGAGGCGATACGGACCAAGGCGGTCGAGCGCCACCTGATCGCCCCCGATGCCGTGCTCTCCGAAAAGGAGATCATCGACCTGATCTTCCTGCCCGGATTCTCGACCGCCAAGCAGCTGACCAGCGTCTCCGGTCGCGGCGTGGGCATGGATGCCGTGCGCCGGCAGATCGAGGCGTTGCGCGGCAGTATCCAGGTCTCCACCGTGGCGGGGCAGGGCTCGACCGTCTCGCTGAGCCTGCCGCTGACTTTGGCCATCATCGAGGGCCAGCTCGTGGAGATCGGCGACAGCCAGTTCATCGTGCCGATGTCGGCGGTGGCCGAGAACGTCGAACTCGAGCCCGAGCAGCGCGAGCGCAACAACGGCCGCAATGTCGTGCCGGTCCGCGGCGACCTCGTTTCCTACATCCGCCTGCGCGACCTCTTCGAGATCCGCAGCCCCGTGCCCGAGATCGAGAAGATCGTGATCGTCAACCACGAGGGCCAACGCGTCGGCCTTGTCGTCGACCGCGTGCTCGGCAGCCACCAGACCGTCATCCAGTCGCTCGGCCGTTTCTACCGCAACATCGATGTGGCCTCCGGGGCCACGATCATGGGCGACGGCCGCGTCGCGCTGATCCTCGACCTCGGCGGGCTGATCCGGACCGCAAACCGCCTCCCGGAAGAATCCTCCTGCGCAGTGGCCGCCGGAGCATCGAACTGAACTACCATGGCACGTATCCTGATAATTGACGATTCCGTCTCCATGCGGGCATTTCTCGAACAGTCGCTCGAGGGGGCCGGGAACGAGGTCGTGCTTGCCGCCGACGGCAAGGAAGGCCTCGGCTGCCTGCACCAGACGCACTTCGATCTCGTCGTCACCGACATCTTCATGCCGGAGAGCGACGGTCTCGAGATGATCCGCAACACCCGTGCTGCCGGCTTCGTGCCGCGGGTCATCGCGATCAGCTCCAAGGACTCCATCATGAACATGCTGCCGGCCGCCCGCCTGCTTGGAGCGGACGCCACCATCCAGAAGCCGTTCACCGCCGAGCGGCTGTTGGAAGTCGTGTCGGAGGTTCTCTCCCGGCCGCCCCGACCGCCAGCGAAACGATAGCTCGGCCCCGCGCGTTCGTGTCGCCGACGGCGCCGCGTCCGCCCCGGGCTCCTCCCGCCTTTCACAACTCAACACCCGCCGGACGGCCCCCACTTCAACGCCGAAGAGTGCTCTCCGCGCGCACCATCCCGCAAGGAACCGTATCATGAAAAACTGGAAGATCGGAACCCGCATCACCGCCGGGTTCGTATTGGTCATCATCATCGCCGTCGGACTGGGTGCCTTCGCGTTCACGAAGCTGCGGCAGATTCGGAGCAACTCCAACGACATCAGCTCGAAGGTGATCCCGAGCATGATCGCGATCGGCGGCATCGAGTCCAACGCCCGCGAGAACTACGCCGCCGTGCTCGCGCATGTCATCAGCGACACCGCCGAGCAGAAGGCGAAGATCGAGGAGGGCATCGCCGCCGCCCGCGGCCGCAACGCCGAAATCGTGAAGGCCTACGACGAGCTGCTCACCGACGCCGAGGGTCGCCAGTTGTTCGAGACGATGCAGGCCGCGCGCGCCGACTTCATCAAGGAGCGCGGCGTGGTGCTCGCGCTCAGCCGCGAGCACAAGAACGCCGAGGCGTTCGAGGTCGTGCGCAACACCATCGTGCCGGTCTTCACCACCTACATGGGCACCATCGACGCGATGGTGAAGTACGACCAGGCCCGCGCCGGCAACGCCAGCGCGGCGGTCGTGGCCTCCGTCGAGAAATCGATGGTCGGCATCGAGCTCTGCCTGCTCGCCGCCGTGATCACCGGCGCGCTCATCGCGCTGTTCATCACCCGTTCGATCACCCGGCCGCTCCATGGTGCGAACTCCGCCATCGCCCAGGTCGCCCTCGGCGATCTTTCCTCGACGCTCGCCGTCGATTCCCGCGACGAACTCGGCCAGATCTCCGGCGCCATCAACCGCATGATCGAGGGCCTGCGTTCCTCGGCCGGCGTGGCCGATGCGATCGCCAATGGCGACCTGAGCGCCGAGGTGAAGTTGCTTTCCGAACACGATGCGCTCGGCCGCTCCCAGGCGAAGATGCTCGAGGGCCTGCGCGCGACCGCCGGCGTGGCCGACGCCATCGCCAACGGCGACCTCTCCGTCGAGGTCAACCTCCTGTCCGAACGCGATGCGTTGGGGCGTTCGCAGGCGAAGATGCTCGCGGGCCTGCGGGCGACCGCCGGCGTGGCCGACGCCATCGCCAACGGCGACCTGAGCGTCCAGGTGAAGCTGCTCTCCGACAAGGACTCGCTCGGGCACTCCCTCAACAAGATGCTCGAGAACCTGCGCAAGATCGTGGGCGAGGTCTCCATCGCGGCCGACAACGTCACCTCCGGCAGCGAGCAGCTCAACCGCGCCGCGCAGCAGGTCTCCCAGGGGTCTTCCGAACAGGCCGCCGCCGCCGAGGAGAGCACCTCCTCGATGGAGGAGATGGTCTCCAGCATCTCGCAGAACGCCGACAACGCCAAGGAGACCGACAAGATCGCCAGCAAGGCCGCCGACGATGCGCGCTCCAGCGGCGAGGCCGTCGCCCAGACCGTGGGCGCCATGAAGGAGATCGCCGCGAAAATTTCGATCATCGAGGAGATCGCCCGCAAGACCGACCTGCTCGCGCTCAACGCCGCCGTCGAGGCCGCCCGCGCCGGCGAACATGGTCGCGGTTTCGCCGTCGTCGCCAGCGAGGTGCGCAAGCTCGCCGAGCGCAGCGCCAACGCCGCCGGCGAGATCAGCAAGCTCACCAGCGGCGGCGTCAAGGTGGCCGAGGATGCCGGCACGCTTCTGGCCAAGCTCGTGCCCGACATCCGCAAGACCGCCGAACTGGTGCAGGAGATTGCCTCCGCCAGCGCCGAGCAGAGCACCGGCGTGAGTCAGGTCAACAAGGCCATCCAACAGCTCGACCAGGTGATCCAGCAAAATTCCGCCGCGTCGGAGGAGATGGCCACCACCGCCGAGGAGCTCGCCAGCCAGGCCGAGCAGCTCCAGTCGGCCGTCGCCTTCTTCCGCGTCGGCTCCGGCGCAGTCGCCGCTCCCGTGCGCCGGGAGCCGCGCCCGTCGCCCTCGGTCACCTCGCCCAAGGTGTCGGTGTCCCGCGCCAAGTCGTCCGCCGCGAAACGGCCCGCCAAGGGTGGTGCCACGATCGTGATGGACGACGAGGATGCGCCCGACGACCGCGACTTCCGCCGCTATTGATCCGCCGTTCCCACCGACCCCTCCGTCGCCCATGAACGACACGTTGCAGGCTGAACAATACATCACGTTCCGGCTCGGGTCGGAGGTCTTCGCCGTGAACGTCGCCAACGTCCGCGAGGTGCTCGACCTCACGCCGATCACCAAGGTGCCGACCGCCCCGCGCTGCATGCGCGGCGTGGTCAACGTGCGCGGCAGCGCCATCCCCGTGCTCGATCTGCGGCAGCGCTTCGGCATGTCGTCGGTCGAGGAGACGGTGAACACCCGTATCCTGGTTCTCGAGCTCGAGATCGAGGAGGAGCTGGTGGTCGTCGGCGGCATCGCCGACAGCGTGCACGAGGTGATCGAGCTGGAGCCCGCGCAGATCGTGGCGCCCCCGACCGTCGCGATGCGTTGGCGCAGCGATTTCATCCGCGGCATCGGCAAGCGCGGCGACGAATTCATCATCCTGCTGGATCTCGCGACGGTCTTCTCCGAGGCGGAGTTGACCCTCGCCGAGGTGCGGCCCGGCGAGGCGGTCGCCTGACCGACCGCCCCTCCGCCATGGCCGGTGAAGTCGAAGACGCCCGCAGGCTCTCGGTGGAGATTACTCCGGCGAGTTTCAACCGCTTCGCCGAACTGATCTCGCGCGAGCTCGGGATCAAGATGTCGGAGAACAAGATCCCGTTGCTGCAAAGCCGGCTCCAACGCCGGTTGCGCGCGCTCGGGCTCCCGTCGGTCGAGGAATACCAACGCCTGCTCTTCGATCCGGAAGGCGGGGCAGGGGAACTGACCGACTTCATCAACGCGGTCACCACCAACAAGACCGACTTTCTTCGCGAGCCCGATCATTTCGACTTCCTCGTGAAGACGGTGGTGCCGGCGGCCCTGCCCGACGCGGCCGCTCGCGGCGGACTGGCGGTGTGGTGCGCCGGTTGCTCCACCGGCGAGGAGCCGTACACGATCGCGATGTACCTGGCCGAGGCCGCCCGGCTCACTCCCTTCTCGTATTCGATTTTCGCGACCGACATCTCGACGAAGGTGCTGCGCACCGCCCGGCACGCCGTCTACCACGAGGCCCTCGTCAAACCGGTGCCGCCGGACTGGCGGAAACGCTACCTGCTGCGGCATCGCGACCCGGCGAAGGCCGTGGTCCGCATCGGGCCCGAGCTGCGGGAGCGCGTGCGTTTCGCCCGGCTGAACTTCATGGACGAGGACTTCGGCGTGCGCGAGGAGTTCGACGCGGTCTACTTCCGCAACGTCATGATCTATTTCGACCGGCCCACGCAGGAGAAGGTGGTGCGGCGGCTTTGCCGGCATCTGCGTCCCGGCGGGTATTTGTTCATCGGGCACTCCGAGTCGCTCATCGGCCTGGCGCTCCCGCTCAAGATGGTCGCTTCCGCGGTCTACCGGAGGACGGATGATGACCTCCACCCGTGACCAGAAGTCCGGCTCCGGCCGGAAGGCGGCGAAAGCGCAGTCCTCCGCCTCGTCGGACTGGGTGCGCCTGCCGCGAAGCGAGCTTCCCCGCCGCTATCTGACGGCCGGCGATCTCCTCATCTGCCGCAGCGCCTGCGAGGTCACCACCGTGCTCGGCTCGTGCGTCGCGCTCACCTTCTTCAGTGCGCAACTCCAGCTCGGCGGCATCTGCCATGCGATGTTGCCCGAACCGCGTTCGCCGGAGGCGTTCGAGGAGGGCGGCGGCCCCGAACGCTGGAAATACGTGTGCTACGCGGTCGAGGAGCTCGTGCAGTGCTTCTCGCCCCACGGGCTGGTGCCGGCCGGTGTCGAGGTGAAGCTCTTCGGCGGCGCTCGCCTGCAGGACGGCGAATGGGTGCCGGGGCGCTGGGGCAATGTCGGGGCGGCCAACGTGGCGTTGGCCCGCGCCCTGTTGGACGAGGCGGGCTTCTCCGTCTGCGCGTTCGATGTTGGCGGTTCGCACGGGCGAAAGGTCGTCTTCAATACGCAGACCGGCGAGGTCCACGTGAAACTTCTCAAGGGCTGAGCCCGCGCTCCCATGGCCAAACAGATCCGCGTCCTGATCGTCGACGATTCCGCCTCGGTGCGGCAAACGCTCAAGCAGATCCTCGAGAGCGACCCCGAGCTCTCCGTCATGGCCACCGCGGCCGATCCGTACGCGGCGGCCAAGCACATCGCCGAGGAGGTGCCCGACGTGATCACCCTCGACGTCGAGATGCCGCGCATGGACGGCCTCACGTTCCTCCACAAGATCATGACGCAGAAGCCGATCCCGGTCGTGATCTGCTCCAGCCTCACCGAGAAGGGCTCGGAGACGGCGATGGCCGCCCTGGAGAAGGGCGCGGTCGAGATCATCACCAAGCCCAAGCTCGGCACGAAGCTCTTCTTCGAGGAGTCGGCGATCCACATCTGCGATGTCGTGAAATCTGCGGCACAGGCGAGGGTGCAGAAACGGAGGGCGGGCGACGGTTTCAAGCCACTCAAGGTCGCACCCAAGCTCACCGCCGACGCCGTGCTCGAGAAGCCCAACTCGCGCGCGATGATCGAGACCACCGAACGCATCGTCGTGGTCGGTGCGTCGACCGGCGGCACCGAGGCGTTGCGCGAGTTTCTCGAGGCGCTCCCGGCCGACGCGCCGGGTGTGGCGATCGTGCAGCACATGCCGGAAAAGTTCACCGCCCAGTTCGCCAAACGGCTCGACAGCACCTGCAACGTCACGGTCAAGGAAGCCGTCGATGGCGACTCGGTTCTGCGCGGTCAGGCGCTCATAGCGCCGGGCAACAAGCACCTGCTCGTGAAGCGCAGCGGCGCGAAGTACTTCGTCGAGGTCAAGGACGGCCCGCTGGTCAGCCGGCATCGGCCCTCGGTCGATGTGCTCTTCCGCTCGACCGCCCGTTATGCCGGCAAGAACGCCGTCGGCGTGATCATGACCGGCATGGGCGACGACGGCGCCAACGGCATGCGCGAGATGAAGGAGGCGGGCGCGTACAATATCGCCCAGGACGAGGCGAGCTGCGTCGTCTTCGGCATGCCCGCCGAGGCGATCAAGACCGGCTCCGTCGATCGGGTGCTCCCGCTCAACCAGATTGCCGGCGAGGTCGTGCGCCTCTGCCGTTACTGAGCCGGAGCTTCCGCCAGGTGGCGGCGGCCGCCGAGGCCGTCGGCTGGGCGGAAAGCCCCTGCCTCCCTACGCCCGCAGGAGCAGGGCCGGATCCATCGGTACCGCGTGCTGGCCGATGAGCAGGAGCACGGGCGAGGGCAGGTCGACCGCGGCGAGCTTGCCCTCGATGTCGGCCAACGTCCCGCTGACGACGTGTTGGTGCGGCAGGCTCGCGCCCGAGACCGCGCTCACGTGTACCTGATCCGTGGGCACCAGGACGGAGAGTTTCGGCGCGATCCGGGCGAGCGCCTTCAGCCCCATGTAGAGCACCAGCGTGGAGCCGCCGCGCAGCAGCGCCGCCCAGGATTCCACGTCCTCGTTGGGTGTTCCGGCGGTCTGGCCGGTGCAGAAGAAAACCGACGAGGCCGTGCCGCGCTCGGTGAGCGGGATCTTCGCCAGGCTGGCCGCCGCCAAGCCGGCCGTGACGCCGGGCACGAACTCGAACGGGATTCCCTCCTCGATGAGTTTGGCCGTCTCCTCGACCGCGCGAGCAAAGATCAAAGGATCGCCGGACTTCAGGCGCACGACCTTCCGACCCGCGCGGTAGGCGGTGATCATCAGATCGTGGATGTGTTCCAGCCGGTCGGCCTGGGTCTGCGACGACCCGCAGCGCCGGCCGACCTCGATGATTTCGGCCCGGGTGCCGATGCTCGCGAGCAAGGCGTCGGGCACGAGAATGTCGCGCAGGATGAGATCGGCATCCCGCAGCCGTGAGGCGGCGCGCAATGTCAACAGATCCGGCGCCCCGGGGCCGGCGCCCACGAAGCTGATGTGTCCAGTTGGTCCTGTGAAGCCATCGGCCATCGCGTTGAGTTGGCGAAGTTGGCGCGGAGTTTCAACGGCGCAGAAGCTCAGGCGGGCGCTAGGCGTACGGCGCAGGCTTTGTAGCCGGGTTGGCGCGAGTGGGGATCGAAGACGGGGAACGTGAGCCGGTTTACCTCGGGACCGTGCATCGACAGGTAGATCTGGCCGGGCGCGATCGTGGGCGTGACGAAGGCGACGACGGTCGTCTCGCCGCGGCGCGAGGCCACGCGCACCTTCGTGCCGGATTCGATGCCGAGGCGTGCGGCGTCGTGCGGGTTGATCTCCAGCGGGTGGGCCCGCGAGGCGAGCTTGCGCAGCACCGCGCTCTTGTCGGTGCGGGTGCCGGTGTGCCACTGCGCCGAGGATCCGCGGCCGGTCAAAAGGAGGAACGGGTATTCGGAGTCCGGAGGCTCGGGCAACGGACGCGGCTCGTCGAAGAGGAAGACCGCACGCTCGTCGGACGTGAAGAACCGCCCGTCGGCGAAGAGGCGGCGCTCGGAGATTGCGGACTGTGGATTGCGGATTGTGGATTGGGCCGCTCGGACGAGATCGGACTCTGCGCTGGTGCCGGCACTCCGCTCTGCTTCATTCCGCAATCCGCAATCCGTATTCCGCAATGGCTCCGCCGCGTCCGCGGCGGAGTAGGGCCACTGGATGCCGCCTTCCGCCTCGATGTGGTCGTAGTCGCGGATGCCGGTGAAGTCGCACGGCTGGCCGCGCGAGATCTCGCGCAGCAGGCCGAAGGCGGCGGCGGGCGAGGTCCATTTCGTGAACATCGATCCGCAGCCCCAGGCCTGCGCGACGAGCTGGAAGATGGCGAAATCCGTCAGCGCCTGGCCGGGGGCGCGGGAGACCTTGCGGACCACGCCGAGGCGGCGCTCGCTGTTGATGAACACGCCCTCCTTCTCGCCCCAGCCGGCGGCGGGCAGCACGAGGTCGGCGAGCCGGGCCGTCTCGGTGTTCGCGTACATGTCCTGCACGACGAGGAAATCGAGCTTGCGGCGCAGCTCGGCGAAGCGGCGGTGGTCGACCCATGAGTGTGCCGTGTTTGTGGCGACAATCCACAGGCCGCGGATCCGGCCGGCGTCGATCTCGTCGAGGATCTGGTCGTAGGCCAGGCTCTTTTCGGCCGGGATCGAAGCGGCGTCGATGCCGAGGATGCCGGCGACGCGCTCGCGGTGCGCGGGGTTGGCGAAATCGTGGCCGCCGAGCAGCGAGGTGGCGTTGCCGAAGAGGCGCGAGCCCATCGCGTTGCATTGGCCGGTGATCGAGTTCGCGCCGGTGCCTGGCCGCCCGATCTGGCCGGTCATGAGCGCGAGGTTGATCAGCGCCTGCGTGGTGCGGGTCGACTGGTGGCTTTGGTTCACGCCCATCGTCCACCAGAACGACACGCGTTCGCCGCCTGCGACCAGGTCGGCGAGGGCGCGCTGCCCGTCGGCGTTGACGCCGGTCTCCCGCTCGACGCGTTCCGGTGTGAACGCGGTCACGAAGGCGGCAAACTCGTCGAAGCCGCGGGTGTGGGCGTCGATGAACGGCCGGTCGGTCGCGCCGCGCCCGATCAGTTCGCGGGCGAGGCCGTAGAGCAGCGTGAGATCACTCTTCGGATACGGGGCGATGTGCAGCGCGGCCTGCACCGCGGTCTCGGTGCGGCGCGGGTCGATCACGACGATGCGCGGATTACGGCGGTTGCGCTTCACCCGTTGCCACATGATCGGGTGGGCGATGCAGGGGTTGGCGCCGACGAAGACCAGCACGTCGCTCTCCTCGAAATCGGCGTAGGTGAAAGGCGGGGCGTCGAAGCCGAACGACTGTTTGTAGGCCACGTGCGCGGTGGCCATGCACTGGCGGGTGTTGGAGTCGACGTGGAGCATGCCCATGCCGAACTTCGCGAGCGAGCCGAGCAGGGCCATCTCCTCCATCGGGATTTGGCCAGTGCTCAGGAACGAGAGCGCGGCGGTGCCGTGGCGCACCTGGATGCCCTTGAAATTGTCGACGAAGGCGCGCAACGCAGTGGACCAGTCGACCGCTTCGAGCTGGCCGGTGGCCTTGTTGCGCAACAGCGGCGTGGTGGCTCGGTCCGGGGCGGCGAGGGGCGTGAGGGCCTCCCAGCCCTTCGGGCAGGCCATGCCCAAGTTCGCCGGATACGCCTTGTCGGGCGTGAGATTGATCGCCTGCCCGTTGGCATCGAGGTGGATCTGCAGCGAACAACCCGTGCTGCAGAAGCCGCAGATCGAGCGCGTCGTCGACACCGGTGCGAGGCGGGCGGGCACGTTGCCCAGTTCGCTCGGTGCATGCGCGAGCTCGCGGGTCATCTCGCCGGTGCGCGCGTGGAGGAGGCGGTCGAGGGTCGGGTTCATGGCTGGGTCGGGAGGTTTGATGGTGGGGCGGGCTTTACGCCCGCCATCCGGAGGCGCTTCACGCTGTCGGGCGAAAAGCCTGACCCACCATTTCGGACAGGTTCAGCGCGCTTCATGCGGACGCGGGGTTGCCGGGCATTTTCGGGGAATCGGTGGCGGAGAAGAACACGGCGCGCTCGGCCAGTTCGCCGAGCGCGAGCAATGGTAGGACAAGCCACGTCGGTGCGCCGAGCGCCAGGGCGAGGATCGCGGCGAGGCCGAGCGCGAAACGCGTGGCCGTGAGGGCGCGGAGCGGTCCGCGCTGGAGGCGTGCCGAAATCGACGGACCTACGAGTTGCCCGCCCTCGAAGAGCAGTTTGGCCAGCAGGACCCCGGCCCCGGCGAGCGGGTGCGCGAGCGCGAGTGCGCCGACCAACGCTGTGCCGAAGAAGCGGACACCCGTGGCTGCCGGAGCCCAGAACCGCCGCCGTGTGTCGATGTAGATCATCGCCGAGCAGAACACCGCGGCGAGTCCGCCGGCGACGACCGCGGCGCGCAGGAGGAAGGAGTCGGGCAGCAGAAGTGTCGCCGCGGCCAGCGGCGCGAAAGCGGAGAAGGCGAGGATCTCGCGGCTCAGCCACGAGGTGCGCAGACCGAGAAAGAACCGCCACGCGCGCAGCGGTTTTCCCAAGTGCAGCACGCTCGCCCCCAGCCCGGCGAAGAGCAGTGCGAGCCCGGCCACCAACGCCGTGGGCCCCGCGGCACTTGTCACGTAATACGTGACAAGACTCCGGAGGGGCGCATCCGGGGTGGTGGCCGACCAATAGTCGAGGAGCACGGAGGGAGTGAAGGGGCCCTCCGGGGTGAGCGGAACCGGGAGTTCGAAGATCGGGGCGGTGGCGAGCAGGCCGACGCCGAGTTGGGTGAGCGTGAGCATGAACACCAGCGGCCAATGCGCAGGCTGGACGCGGAGATCGGAAGCATCCGCGGCGCGGATATGCGGCGGCAGACCACGGGCCGACACGTAGCGCGTCGTCGGCCGCGTGTAGGCGGGATCGGGCGCGGCGGGGAGGAAGGACGAGAAGGAAGATGGATGATGGGGGATGGGCGATGGGTGATGGGGGGCGGACGGATCGCTGCTCTGGCGAGCAGCGCCACGGCCGGGAGCAATCTGGGCGGAATCGCAGCCGCAGGAACCGCCGCAGCCGCAGGGGGGATCGGTTGGCCTGCTGGAGGGCGCCGCTTTGTCGGCGCCGGTGGCTGTGGAAACGGCGGCGACGGAGCGCCGCCCTCCAGCGGAAACGGCATCACCGGTGTCCACCGTCACGATGCGGATCGCCTGGGTCGGGCAGGCCTGGGCGCAGGCGGGGGCCTCGCCGACGGCGAGGCGTTGCTGGCACATGTCGCACTTGCGCACGATGCCGAGGCGGGCGTTGAACTTCGGTACGTCGTACGGGCACTTCAGCACGCAGTAGCTACAGCCGATGCATTGGTCGTCGAGGTGTTTGACGATGCCGGTGAGCGGGTCCTTCTCGTAGGCGATCACGGGACAGCCGAGCAGGCAGGCAGGCTCCGAACAATGGTGACAGGCGGTGGTGACGGTCTGCTGCCACGGGTTGTCGTCGGCGGCGACGAGCAGACCGACGTCGCGCCAAGACTCGGTCTCGTCGAGGCCGTTGAGCGCATGGCAGGCGGAGACACAGGCCTTGCAACCGGAGCAGGCGTCGAGGTCGACCTCGAACGCGTATTGTTCGCCGGGGCCGGGGGCGGAGAGGGGGATCAGATCGCGGAACATTTTCGATTTCGGATTGCCGATTTCCGATTGGGCGGACGCCACATCGAAGGTGGCGCTGGCGTGGACCACCGGCGTGGCGAGCCGCTGCTGTTCGCCGAGCAGTTCGGCGAGCAGACGGTTGACGTCGGCGTCGGTCGCGGGACGGACGGTCGGGCGGGGCGCGTTCATGAGTGGGGGAGAACGGCGGAGGACGGCATGTCGGGCGTGAAGCCCAACCTACCAACGGAGGGGCGGCACGTGAGAGGGGTGAGGATCGCGGCCTGAAGGCGCGCGCCACGGCGAGGGAGGTGGCGGCGCGTGAAGTTTGCCCGCCAGAGGCGGCGCCGCAGGCGACCAGAGCCCGACCGACCGTCGGTACTTTCGCGGCTAGTACACATCGCGTTGGTAGCGTTTGGCGGCTTGGAGGGCGGCGACGTACTCCGCGGCGTCGTCGGCGCTCTTGCCTCCGGCGGTCTCGACGATCTTGAGCAACGCAGCGTGCACGTCCTTGGCCATGCGGTTGGCGTCGCCGCAGACGTAGAAGTGCGCGCCGGACTCGAGCCAGGCCCAGAGTTCGGTGGCATTTTCGAGCATGCGGTTCTGCACGTAGACCTTGGCGGACTGTTCGCGCGACCAGGCGAGATCGAGCTGGGTGAGAAAACCGTCGGCGCGCAGGGCGAGCAGCTCGTCGCGATAGAGGAAGTCCGTGGCCTCCTTCTGGTCGCCGAAGAACAGCCAGTTCTTGCCGGTCGCGCCGGTGGCACGGCGCTCGTGCAGGAAGGCGCGGAACGGCGCGATACCGGTGCCCGGGCCGACCATGATCATCGGCGTGTCGCCGTGTGTCGGCGGGCGGAAGCCTTTGTTCGAGTGTACATAGACCCCGACTGTACCCGCGGTTAGGGCACGCTCGGCCAAGAAGGTCGAGGCGACGCCTTTGCGGGCGCGGCCGCCGAGTTCGTAGCGCACGGCCCCAACGGTCAAGTGAACCTGGCCGGCATGGGATTTCGGTGACGACGAGATCGAGTACAGGCGCGGTTGGAGCGGACGAAGCGCGGCGGCGAAAGCGGCCGGTGAAATTGTGATCTGCGATTTGAGATTTGAGATTTCAGAAGCGGGCGCCGCGGCGAGGACGTCGATCACGTGGTGGGGGGCGGTGGCCGCGTCGACTCCAAGAGCCGAGAGCAGCTCCGGCGACGGTTTGCCGAGGTCGAAGTGTTCGTGCAGGGCGGTGCGCAATGGGCGCTCGCCCACCGGCGTGGCGACGGCCTCCTCGCCGTCGGCCCCGAGCAGGGCGAGGATTTCGGCGACGAGTTCCGGATCGTTGCACGGGACGACCCCGAGCGCGTCGCCAGCCTCATAGGACAAATCCGAACCCTCGAGGGAGAACTCGACGTGGTTGACCTCCTTGGCGGAACCGAAGGCGCTGAGCCGGCGGACGGTGAGCACCGGAGCCGGGAACGGATTCTCGCGATGGAACTTCGGCTCGGCTTCGCCCTCGTCATCTCCGAGCGCGGGTTGTGCCTCGGAGAGAGGCGATGGTTCGGCGGCAGCCGTCTTCGGCATCGCATCAAGGGCGGCGTCGAGCCAGGCGGTGAAGGTTGCGGCGTTGCCGAGTTCGCATTCGGCCACGGGTGCGACGCGTTTCGCGCCGAGGGCGGCGAGGCGGGTGTCGAAGTCCTTCCCGCATTGGCAGAACTTCGCGTAGTTGCGGTCGCCGACGGCGAGCACGCTAAAGTGGAGGTTCTCCAGGCGCGGGGCATCGGGTTTGGCGAGCGCGGCGTGGAAGAGCTTGGCATTGTCGGGCGGTTCGCCCTCGCCGTAGGTCGAGGTGAGGATCAGGGCGGCGCCGGTCTGGGCGAGCGTGGCGAGGGGGACCTCAGCGAGGTCGCGAATCGTCGGGGCGAAGCCGCGTTTCTTCGCCTCCTTCGCGGCCTTCTTGGCGAGGCCCTCGCAGGTGCCGGTCTGGGAACCGAAGGCGATGAGCAGCGGACGAGGAAGTTGGGAGTTGGAATTTGGAAGTTGGGCGCCGGACGGGTGGCGGCTGAAGATGCCGGCGAGGAAACCGTTGAGCCAGGCGCGTTGCTCGGGCGTGAACGGCGCGTTGTCGGGCAGGAAGGGAATGGCGGTGGACATTTTCGATTTCGGATTGCCGATTTGCGATTGGGCGGAGGCCGAAGGGATGGGCGGGTTTGTGCGGTTCGGATTCGGCGCTCGGAGTTTTCGGTATCCGGTCTCCGAGTTCCGGTTTCACGAGAGCTTCTCTTGGAGCTCTTTCACGGAGTGGCGGCGGGCCCATTGCACGAAGGTTTCGCCCGGGGTGTGGTTGGCCTGGTAGGTCGCGAGGATCTTTGGGACGAGCGTGTGCAACTCCTCGGCGGCAACGCCGCGGAACAGCTCGCGCGCGATGCCCTGTTCGTCGCCCATGCCGCCACCGATCACGAGGTGGTAGCCCTCGCGGCCGTCGGCGAGTTTCGTGGAGATGCCGCCGATGTCGCCGCAGTAGTGCTGGGCGCAGGAGTTCGGGCAGCCGGTGAGGTGGATGTTGACCGGGAAGTCGGTCGAAGGCCCGTGCTTGGCGAGATGGCGGGCGAGCGCGACGGCGTGGCCCTTGGTGTCGGCCGAGGAGTACTTGCAACCCTTGTTGCCCGTGCACGCGATCACGCAGCCGGCGGTGGTGGTCGACTCGGTGTAGAGGCCAAGGTGGCGGATCGCGCGTTCGACCGCGGGTACGTAACCTTCAGGTACGTGCGGGATGAGCAGGTTTTGCCAGACCGTGAGGCGGACTTCGCCACTGCCGTATTGGTCGGCGAGACCGGCGATCGAACGGAGCTGCTTGGCGGAGAGGCGGCCCACCGGCACGCCGACCCCGATGTAGCAGAGGCCCGGTTGCGACTGCCGGTAGACGCCGAGGTGACCGTGCTTGAGTAATGGATGGCGCGGCTCGCAGGCCTCGCGCGGCAGGCGGCGCAGCGGGAAGGCGAGGCGCTTGCCCGTCTCCTCGATGAACTTCTCGAAGCCCCATTTTTCGAGCAGGTACTTGAGGCGGGCGCGCTTGCGGTCGGTGCGGTCGGCGTGGTCGCGGAAGACACGTACCATCGCGGCGGCGACGGCCACGAGTTCGTCCGGCGCCAGCAGCAATCCGGTGTCACGGGCGAAATCGCCGTGGCCCGAGATGCCGCCGAGCTCGACGCGGAAGTAGATGCCGGGGGGAGGGAGTGAGGGAGTGGGGGTGGAAGGGAGTGGGGGCGTCGCGGCGGCGAGGGATTTCTCGGTGACGCGCACGGCGAAGAAGCCGATGTCGTTGGTGTCGGCCGCGGCGGAGATCGAGCCGCCCGAATCGAGCGCGATGTTGAATTTGCGCGGCAGGCCGAAGAGGTCGCGGTGGTTGAGGATGTAGTGCGAGAGCGCCTTGGCGTAGGGGCGCACGTCGATGAGTTCGTCGCGGTCGAAACCGGAGGTCGGCGTGGCGGTGATGTTGCGGATGTTGTCGGCGCCGGACCCGCGCGAGCTCAGGCCGAGGTCCTGGATACGCGTGAGCACGTCGACGATGTGCTTGGGCTTGAACTCGCGGAGCTGGAAGTTGGCGCGGGTGGTGACGTCGGCGAAGCCGTTGCCGAGATCGGCTGCGAGATCGGCCAGGCCGCGCAGTTGGTGCGAGGTCACGTCGCCGGCCGGGATGCGCAGGCGCACCATGAAACTGTCCTGGGCGGGCGCGACATGGAACAGGCCGAAGTAGCGGAAGCGGAAGTTGTCGGGATCGTCGGGCGCCTTGTTGAGCGCGGCGTGGGCGACGAGTTTGTCCCACACGTCGAGGCCGTTCTGCTCATGCTTCCAGCGCTCCGGCTTGGAAAGTTCGGAGAGCGGTGTGCCAAAAACCGTTTCCTCCTCTGTGTCCGTCCCGGCTCCGGTGGCGCCGAGGTTGCCGGTCGTGGCGGTGGCGGCCGAGCCGGTGAGCAGGCCCGAGGCGGTGTGCCCGACGAACGGCGCCGACATCATCGCGCCGGCGAAGAAGCCTTGCAGGTATTCTTTTTGGGCGGCGGAGAAGGGCGCGGTGGCAAGTGGCGAGTCGTTCACGATGCCCGTCAATCAGCAGCGCCGGTGCCGGGACGGGGTGGTGGCCGGAGAAACAACGTGAATGTTTTCACGTGAAACGATGAACGGTGTTCATCGCAAACCCCGGCCGCGCGCAGGCCCGGCGAACCTCAAAGCCGCTGGCTGGCCGGTGCGATCCAGGCCGAGTCGTGCCGGGCCATCCCGATGTGTGGGTAGTAGTCCCGGGCCGCGGGTGCGGCCAGGAGGATGAGGTTGGCCGCGGGGTGGAGCCGGCTCTGGGTGAGCCGGAGCAGTTCGCGGCCGATGCCGTGTCGCTGGTAGTTTTCATCCACGGCGAGATCGGAAAGGTAGCAGCAGTAGACAAAATCGGTCACCGAACGGGCGACGCCGACGAGAATGTCGCCATCCCATGCAGTGCAGAGCAGGTCGGCATGCGCGAGCATGGCCGTGATGCGAGTGGGGTCGTTCAGGGGGCGGCGCACTCCCAGACTGGTGCGCTGGAGGACGCCGACGAACTGCTCGACGGTGATGGTTCGGTCGGCGGAGTAGGTGATCGGCATGAGGAGAAGGTGACCGAGGAGCAGGAACGGAACAATCGCGGAGGAGCGCGGCTCTGTTTAGCCCTCGATCCGGCAAGCAATGTTCCACACGTGCCCCTGTGGATCGACGATTCGTCCGACTCGGTCGCCCCAAGCCTGATCCTGAGCAGGCATCAGCACCGTCGCGCCCGCGTCGACTGCTCGGCCGATCACCGGATCCACGTCTTCGCCGTATAGGTAGATCACGACCGGTGAGCTGCCATCCCGTTCGGGTGCGCGGCTCGAGAGATGCGCGGAAACGTCGTGAACCATGATCAACGCTCCGTTCACCATCAGCGTCGCGTGAAGTACGGTGGCATCGCTCCCTTCGCGGCACGAAAGCACTTCGGCTCCGAAGGCCGCTTTGCAGAAGGCCACCTCTTTGCCGGCGTCCTGGCACACGAGCATGGGAATGACCATCTTGGGTCTCATTGGATTGGGCCGGCCTCGATCAGGCCGATTCCGTCGTCCCTGCCCGGATTGGCGGCGCAAGAGCGGAGTCGCGCGCCTGCATCGGTCGGAACGCGGTCTGAAGAACCCCGCTACGACGGAAACGCCCGCCACGGCGCAGGGCCGGGACGGGCGGGAGACAACGGCGGGCGGGGATCGCTGCTCTCACGAGCATCGCCACGTTTCAGTGTCAGAAGGTGTAGTCGATCTGGGCCCAGAATTTCTCGACGTTGGGCAGGGTGGAGTCGCTGTCGAAGTGGGCGTACTTGAGCGTGCCGGTCACGTTCTTGTACAGCTTGCGGGAGAGCTGCACGTCGAACTCGTCGCCGAAGTCGGCGCCGCCCTGGTCGGCCTCGAACTTGTGGTAGAACGCGAGCAGCTTGAACTCCGCGGGAAGGTTGGCGGCGACCTTCAGGTAGGTGTCGCGCAGACCGGCGCCGGGCGTGGCGAGGAAGAGATCGGCCCAACCGTTGAAGGCGTGCAGCGTGGCGAGCGGGGTCTTGAAGCCGACGTTGTTGTCGCTACCGAGCACTTCGTAGCCGAGCGACAGGCTGCCGACCTTGTGGGCGAGACCGGCCTCGAGGGCGTAGTAGTCGGTCGAGTAGTTGGCGGAGTTGTCCGCGTAGTCGGTCTGCCACGCGTATTCGGCGCGGTAGGTGACCTTGAAGTCGTCCGAGACCTTGGCCGCACCGGCGAACGAGAGGCCGTAGGTGGCGTTGCTGTTGGCGGCGGCGGGGGCGTCGAAGTCGAGCAGGTACACGTAGCCGGTGAGGGTGCCGTAGGGCAGGCCGGCGTAGGCGGCGTTGAAGATGTGCGAGTCGGACTGCCACGCTCCCTGCGCGTGTTTCTTGCCGAACACGCGGTTCACACGGTCGACGTACGCGTAGGTGAGCGTGAGCTTGTCGAGCGACTTGTCCTGCAGGACGGCTGCGTCGAAGGTCTGGTTGTTCTGGCGCCAGCCGACGTCGCCCACGAAGCGCGCGTTGTCGAGCGCGAGGCGTTGGCGGCCGACGGTGAACGAGGTCTTGCCGGTGGTGTAGTTGAGCCAGGCCTGGTTGACCTCGCTGCCGGTCGGGTCGGCGACGACGGCCTTGCCCGCGCCGCCGGGGTTGGTGCCGGCCTGGTTGTAGCCGTCGCCATTCGGGGAGGCGGTGTTCTCGAACTCGACGGACGCCTTGAAACCCTGATACGCGGCGGTGGTGTAGCCCAAACGCGTGCGCAGGGTGAAGGCGTCGGCGTCCTTCACGCCGGTCTGGTCGACGCCCTCGTAGCGGGCGCGGACGTTGAGGGAGACTTTCCCGCCGGTGAGGGCTTCCTCAAGCGAGGTGGCGGGTTCGGCGAGGGCCGTGGAGGCGAGCACGCCGAGGACGGCGGCGGAGTTCAGGAGCAATTGTGGCAGGTGGTGTTTGGTAGGCATCGCAGTGCTTCGGTCGGTTGGCAGGGTAGAGCGTAGTGGATGCGCGGGAGCGCGTCCTTGATCTGGGTCATGGGGGAAGACCGGAAAACGGAAGGCGGAAACCGGAATGACCTCGGAGCGGCCGGTGGCGGTGTGGCGCCGGCGTCCGTGCCGGCGGTGTTCGATGATGCTGGGTTGCCGGCGTTGTCCGGGGATCGCAGGCAGGGACGCCTGCGCCACGGTCGGGGGTGATCGCTGCTCTCACTCTGCCGCACGGCAGAGCGCCACGGAGAGGCTATTGTCTGTATTTGTCCAACGGGTTCATGGTCGTCCATACAGTCCACGGCGGAGCGGTCCCCCGTAGGAGCCTGCTTGCAGGCGATTCCGGGTTTTCCGGAGGGCGGCGCGCAGATCGCCTGCAAGCAGGCTCCTACAGGATTATGCAACTGCCACGGGTTCGTGGCGGCGGTGGGCGCGGACTTCGAGGAATTCGATGAGCTGGGCGCGCAGCTTGTAGTAGTCGGGATGCTCCATGATGGCGGCGCGGTCGCGTGGGTGCGGGAAGTTGACCTCGACGATCTCGCCCACCTCGGCGGCGGGGCCGTCGGTCATGCAGACGATGCGGTCGGAGAGCAGGAGGGCCTCGTCGACATCGTGGGTGACCATCATGGCGGTGATGCGGTTGCGGCGCCAGAGGTCGACCAGAACCTGCTGGAGCTCGGCGCGGGTGAGCGAGTCGAGCATGCCGAATGGCTCGTCGAGCAGGAGCATCTTGGGCTTGAGCGCGAAGGCGCGGGCGATGCCGACGCGTTGGCGCATGCCTTGGCTGAGCTCGCCGGGGCGCTTGCCCATCGCGTCGCCGAGGCCGACGACGGTGAGGTAGTACTCGGCGATGGCGCGGCGTTCCTCCCGGGTGGCGGTGTAGAAGACCTGGTCGACGCCGAGCAACACGTTGTCGAGCGCGGAGAGCCAGGGAAGCAGTGCCGGGGATTGGAATACGACGCCGCGGTCGGGGCCGGGACCGTCGAGCTCCTTGCCGGCGAGGATGATGCCGCCTTCGGAGATCTCGCTCAGGCCGGCGACCATCATCAGCACGGTGCTCTTGCCGCAGCCGGAGTGGCCGATGATCGAGATGAACTCGCCCTGTTTCACCTTCAGGTCGAAGCCGCGCACGATGACGGCGGGGCCCTTCGGGGTCGGGTAGATCTTGGCGAGTTGGGAAATGTCGACGAATGCGCTCATGGGGCGATGACCTCCTGTTTGATTTCGCTGCGGCGGACGGGACGGCGGCGGCCGGAGAACCAGCTGCGGTGGCGGACGTCCTCGGGTTCGATGTCGGGCAGGACGAGGGTGTGCTGCACGCCGAGGCGGCGGCGGTCGGTCGCCTTGAGCAGGTAGTCGGTGACCTCGGCGCGGATCTGCTTGAAGTCGTAGTTGTGGTTCAATTCCGCGTGGCGACGCGGGCGCGGCAGCGTGATCGGGATGCTCGGCCCGAGGGTCGCGCGGGGGCCGGCGGTGAGCGGGATCACGCGGTCGGCCATGAGGATGGCCTCGTCGGGGTCGTTGGTGATCATCACGACGGTCTTCCGGTCGGCCTCCCAGATCTGGAGGGTCTCCTGCTGGAGGGTGGCGCGGGTGAGGGCGTCGAGGGCGCCGAAGGGCTCGTCCATCAGGAGTATCCGCGGGTTGATGGCGAGGGTGCGGGCCACGCTCACGCGCTGGCGCATGCCGCCGGAGAGCTCGTGCGGCTTCTTGTCGCGGGCCGGGGTGAGGTTGACCATCGCGATGTGCTTCTCGATGTGCTCGCGGCGGCGCTCGGCGGACCAGTCGGCGAAGACGCGGTCGACGGCGAGCGCGATGTTGCCGAAGACCGAGAGCCACGGGAGCAGCGAGTAGTTCTGGAAGATGATGCCGCGGTCGGGTCCGGGGCCCTCGATCGGTTTGCCGTCGAGGCGGACGGTGCCGGTGTCGGGCTGCACGAGACCGGAGACGAGGTTGATCAACGTGCTCTTGCCGGAGCCGGAGTAGCCGACGATCGCCACGAACTCGCCCTCGGCGATCTCGAGGTTGATGTCGGCCAGCACCTCGGTGCGGTGGCGGCCGGCGGCGTAGGTCTTGGAGGCGTTTTTGATTTCGAGAAAGGCCATGGCGGGAAGGCGTTCAGCCTTGGAGGTTCTTGAGGGCGAAGGAGCGCGCGTAGCCCTCGGGGTTCGCCGGGTCGAAGACGGGCGCGCCGGGCAGGGCGATCGTCTCGGTGGCCACGGCTTCGCCGGTGGCGGCGGCGTGGAGTTCGGGCCGGAGCACGCGGGCGACGATCCCGGCATAGTCGGGCGCGCCGTAGTGCAGGCCCCAGCGGCGGAGCTGCGAGAGGAACCAGAGACCGTGCTCGGGCAACGGACAGTTGGCGCCCGGGCGCGCGTAGCTCGGGGCGTGGGCGAGCGTGGCGCTGCGGCCGTCACCATAGTCCACCGACGCGGTCTGGCGGGCGGCGATCCAGGCGGGGTTGCAGTCGAGGTGCTCGGGTGCGGCGAGCAGGGCGGCGGCCTCGGCGTGGTGGGCCGGGTTGTCGAGCCAGCGACCGGCCTCGTGGAGGGCGCGCAGCGCGCCGAGCACGGCGGCGGGCTGGGCGTCGGCCCAGGCGGCGGAGAAGGCGCAGACCTTCTCCGGGTGGTCGGGCCAGAGCTCCTGCGAGGTCACGGCGGTGTAGCCGAGGCCGTCGGCGATGGCGCGGGCGTTCCACGGTTCGCCGACACAGAAACCGTCGACGCTGCCGGCGGCCATGTTGGCGACCATCTGGGGCGGCGGCACGGTGATGAGGGCGACGTCGCGGACCGGGTCGATGCCGCCGGTGGCGAGCCAGTGGCGCAGCCAAAGCGAGTGGGTGCCGACGCGCAGGGTGTGGCAGAAGACCAGGGGGCGGCCGCAGTCGCGACGCTCGTGGGCGAGGGAACGCAGGGCGCGGGCGTCGTGGGCGACCTGGCCGGCGTAGCGGTGGTGCAGCGTGATCGCCTGGCCGTTGCGGCTGAGCACCCAGGGCACGACGAGCGGGATCTGGTCGTCGCCAAGGAGTCCGCACGCGGCGGCGAGGGGCATGCTGTAGAGCATCTGCGCGGCGTGCACGGCGCCGGAGTTGAGCGCGGTGCGCAGGGCGGTCCAGCTCGTCTCGCGGCGCAGCGTGGAGCGGATGCCGTGGGCGGCGAAGAGGCCGCGGGCGTGGGCCACGATCAGCGGCGCGGCGTCGGAGAGCGGGAGGAAGCCGAGGGTGAGGTCGGTCACGGTTGGGGGCCTCCGGTGGCTCAGTGGTTGGCGCGGCCGAAGCTCACGGCGCGTTGGAGCGAGAGCATGATGCGGTCGAGGGCGAAGCCGATGATGCCGATGGTGAAGACCGCGACCATGATCTGGGCGAGCGTCTGGCTGCTGCCGTTCTGGAACATGTCCCAGACGAACTTCCCGAGGCCGGGGTTCTGGGCGAGCATCTCGGCGGCGATGAGAACCATCCAGCCCACGCCGAGCGAGAGGCGCAGGCCGGTGAAGATCATCGGCAGGGCCGCGGGCAGCACGATCTTGAAGATCTTCGCCGCCCAGCTCAGTCGCAGGACCTTGGCGACGTTGAGGAAGTCGGGGTCGATCGAGGCCACGCCGACGGCGGTGTTGACCAGGGTGGGCCAGAGCGAGCAGAGGGCCACGACGATGGCGGAGCTGAGGAAGGCCTTCTCGAAGAGCGGCTCGGCCGGGTTGTAGAGCGCGCTGACGAGGATCATCACGATCGGCAGCCAGGCCAGGGGCGAGACGGGCTTGAAGAGCTGCACGAACGGGTTGACCGCCAGGTTGAAGTTGCGGCTGAGCCCGCAGAAGATGCCGAGCGGCACGGCGACGAGGGAGGCGATGACGAAGCCGGCGAAGACGGTCTCGAGACTGGTGACAATCTGGTCGACGTAGGTGGGCCGGCCGGCGTATTTGCGCTCCTTCCACTCGCCGTCGGGCGTCTTGGCGAGGAAGGCCTTCCGGCGCTCGGCCTGCCGCACGTAGAACTCCTTCTCCCGGTTGCGCTCGGCGACGTGGTCCTGCCAGAGATGGCCGACTTCGGTGAGCACGGCGCGCGGGCCGGGCAGCGAACCGAAGCTTACCTGTATCCGCTCGGCCGAGAAGGACCAGAGGCCGAGGAAGACGGCGATGCCGAGGGCGGGCAGCCCGACGTTGCGCAATGCCGCGGCGAGTAACGCCTCGAAGCGGGCGGCGAACGTTGGGCGGGAGGTGGTGTTGGCGGAGTCGGACATGATGGGCGTTGGGCGGTAAGCGGTGGGCCGTGGGCGGTGACCTTGGGAACGCAGGCAGGGACGCCTGCGCCACGGGTTGAGCTGGCCGGATCGGGTGTGGCGCCGGCCTCCGTGCCGGCGGTGTTGGATGGTGCGGGGAGGCTGACTCGGGCTTGGGAACGCAGGCAAAGACGCCTGCGCCACGGGCGTAGGCGCTCAGTCCTTCTTCCCGATCGGGAACTGGCGGAGGTAGTCGTTGGGTTTGCGGCCGTCGTAGGTGATGCCGTCGATGAACTCGTTGGTGGCGGCCTTGTAGCCGTCGGTCTCGGGGAGGTCGGCGGGCTTCATCTTGCCCTCGGCGATGAGGGCGGCGGCGGCGGTGCGGTAGATCTCGGGCTTGTAGACGGACTTGGCGGTCTCGGCGTACCAGGCGTCGGGCTTGGCCTCGCCGATCTGTCCCCAGCGGCGCATCTGGGTGAGGTACCAGACGGCGTCGCTGTAGAATGGGTACGTGGCGAAGTGGCGGAAGAAGATGTTGAAGTCGGGCAGCGGGCGCTTGTCGCCGGGGAAGTATTCCCAGGTGCCGGTCATGCTGTTGGCGATGATCTGGAAGTCGGCGCCGACGTACTCGGGGCGGGAGAGAATGCGGCAGGCTTCGACGCGGTTTTCCGGGGAGGCGTCGAGCCACTCGGCGGCGCGGATGAGGGCCTTGACCACCGCGACATGGGTCTCCGGGTACTGGGCGGCCCACGCGTCGGTGACGCCGAAGACTTTCTCCGGGTTGTTGCGCCAGATCTCACCGTCGGTGATGACGGACACGCCGATGCCGCGGGCGACGGCCTGCTGGTTCCACGGTTCGCCCACGCAGAAACCGTGGATGGTGCCCTGGGCGAGGGTGGCGGGCATCTGCGGCGGCGGTGTCACCGAAATGAGTACGTCGCCCTCGGCGGTGCCGGTGGTGTCGTTGGGCGTGTAGTAACCGGGGGCGATGCCGCCGGCGGCGAGCCAGTAGCGCAGCTCGTAGTTGTGGGTCGAGACCGGGAAGACCATGCCGAGCTTGAGCGGGTTGCCCTCGGCCTTGGCGCGGGTGACGACCGGCTTGAGCGCGGCGGCGGAGACGGGACGCGGCACGGGATCGGCGGCGAGGGCCGGGTTGGCTGCGACCATCTCCGCCCAGACCGACTTGGCCACGGTGATGCCGTTGCCGTTGAGGTCCATCGAGAAGGCGGTGACGACATGGGCCTTGGTGCCGAAGCCGATGGTGGCGGCGAGCGGCTGGCCGGCGAGCATGTGGGCGCCGTCGAGTTCGCCGGTGATGACGCGATCCAGGAGGATCTTCCAGTTCGCCTGGGCCTCGAGGGTGACGTAGAGGCCCTCGTTCTCGAAGAAGCCCTGCTCCTTGGCGATGACGAGCGGGGCGCAGTCGGTGAGTTTGATGAAGCCGAACTTGAGTTCGTCCTTCTCGGGAGTGGCGAGCGCGCCGAGGGTGGCGCCGAGGGCGAGCAGGCCGGCGGTGAAGCGCCGGAAACCATGGGAGCGGAGGTGGTGACGGATCATGGGTCTTGGAAGTTTGATACGGGAGGAAGGTTCAGAGGGAGTGGGCGGTCGCGCCCAGGGCGGCGCGGTGGAGGTCCTCGCGGAAGAGGCGGGCGGGCAGATCGGGGACGGCGGCGTCGCCGGGTATCAGGCCGGAGGCGACGAGGTCGCGTTGCAGGCCGCGGGCGCGCTCGAGGGAGGGCACGTTGGCTTCGCCGCGGTGGAAGATGAAGAAGTCGGTGGCGGGTTCGCGGCCGAGTCCGGTGTCGAAAAAGCCCTCGAGGGCCGGAGCGAGGACTTCGACGGACTGGTTGACGTAGGCGGGCTGGGCGAGCAGCTCGGCGAGCGGGCGGCGGTTCTGGGGCTCGTCGCACCAGGAGGCGGCCTCGGCGAGCGCGGCGAGCAGCGCGGCGTGTTCGGCGGCGCGGCGCTCGGCGAAGTCGCGGTGGACCATGAGGACCTTCTCGACATGGCCCGGGGCGAGCGCGGCGCTCCAGGCCGGGCACCAGCCGAGGCCCTGGGCGACCGCGAGCGAGTTCCACGGCTCACCGGCGCAGAAGCCGTCGAGCGTGCCCGCGGCGAGGTTACGCGTGACCTGGGCCGGTGGCACGATGACGACGCGCACGTCGCGCTCGGGATCGAGGCCGGCGGCGCGCAGCCAGTTGCGCAGGAGCAGATGGTGGGAGGAGTAGGAGAAGACGACGCCCAGGGTGAGCTTGCGTTCGCCACGGCGTGCGCGGGCGACGGCGCGCAGGGAGGCGAGGTCGGTCACGCCCTCGTCGCGCAGTTTGCGGGAGAGCGTGATGGCGTTGCCGTTGAGGTTGAGGACGAAGGCGGTGACGAGCTCGCCGCGTGCCCCGCCGAGGCCGAGGGCGGTGCTCCAGAGCATGGGCGCGAGCGCCTGGGCGGCGTCGAGCTCGCCGAAACGCAGCTTGTCGCGCACGGTCGCCCAGCCGACCTCGCGTCGTAGGTTCACGGACACGCCGTGGCGGGCGAAGAGGCCGAGCTCCTGCGCGACCACCAGCGGCGCCGCGTCGGTGAGCGGGAGGAAGCCGACGGCGAGCGGGCGGCGGAGGGCGGAACGGGTGGTGGCAGACATGTTGGCCCGTTTTTAGCCCGGGGCGTGCCAGCAGGGGGTGTTTGGCCCGTTGCATGCTCTTCATCTTTCTCATCCAACCAATGAAGAACGCTCATCTGAGTATACGGTCGCTTCGTGCCACAGGGAGGGCTGCCCGATGAACCGCTCGCTCGACAGTCGGCAACTGCAGGCGTTCGTCGCCGTGGCGCACCGGCAGAGTTTCACGCTGGGGGCGAAGGACCTGAGCCTGACGCAGAGCGCGGTGAGCCATGCACTACGGGCGCTCGAGGAGGATGTGGGCTGTCGGCTCTTCGACCGCGTGGGGCGTCGGGTGGCGTTGACGCATCACGGTGAGCAATTTTTGCGGCACGCGGAGCTGGTGCTGCGCGAAATGGAACGCGCCCGCACCGAGCTGGAAGACCTCACCAACTGGGGACACGGACGGTTGCGCGTGGGTGTGAGCACCACGGCGTGCCAGCACATCCTGCCCACGGTGTTGCGCGAATTTAAGCAGAGCTTCCCGCGGTGCGTGATCCGGATCGAGCCCGGGGATCTGCCCTGGCAGGTGGAACTGTTGCGTCGCGGCACGATCGATCTGGCGCTGACGCTCGAGTCGTTCGGCGAGGACGAGTTGCGGTTCGTGCCGTTGTTCTCCGACGAGCTTCGGCTGATGGTCGGCCCGATGCACCGGTGGGCGCAGGCCGGGCGCGTGGGTCGCGAGCAGTATGCGGAGGAGACGGTGATGCTCTACAACCGCACCAGCCAGACCTACGCGCTGGTGCAGGAGTATTTCCGCCGCGAAGGGATCACGCTGGGCGCCTGCATTGAGCCCGGGAGCATGGAGGCGATCCGGGAACTTGTGAAGGTGGGCATCGGTGCCGGCGTATTGGCCCCGTGGAGCGTGCGGGAGGATCTCGCCGCCGGGCGCCTGATCAGCCTCCCGCTGGGGAAACGGGCGTTGAAGCGTCGCTGGGGCGTGACGCACCTCGCCCACCGCCAGCTCTCGCTCGGCGAGGAGACCTTCGTCGGCCTCTGTCACAGCGTGGTGGAATCGCTGGGGCTGAAGGACGAGTGAGGGGAGGACGCAAAATCCTGTCGCGATCGCGACAGGTTTTTGCGTCCTGCAGGCGTTGCCTCGCCAGGGGGGCCGAGGGATCGCGAGGCATGCCTTTGGGGTGGAAGAGGCCGCCGCGCGAGTTGTTGGAGACCGGCCCGAATTGCGATCTTCGCTCGGCCGGCGGATTTGGCGGCGGCCGCTACGGCGTACGTGCGTCGGAATCGGAGGAGCGAGTTTTCCACCGCAGGCGACCGGAGGTGGGCCCGCGCTTGGCGGCCGATCGCGGACAGGAACCCTGGGCGAGTCACGAACTGCCGGGTACGACGTCGTCGGTGCAGATGCGGACGATGCGGATGCCGCCGGGGGAGGCGAGCAGGGTGTCGCACCACTCCTTGGATTCGTAGCGGTAGCGGATCTGGACCCCGCGAAACTCTCCGGCGAGCAGGCCGGCGCGGGCGGCGGGCAGGGTGATCGCGGTTTCCCCGACGTGGGCGCCGGGCGACGCCTTCGGATGGACGGAGAGGATCTCGGTGCAGGTGGCGAGGTCGCGGAAGAGCGCGTCGAGCGTCGCGGGGTCGAGCACGGCCTGGGTGAGTGCGGGGAGCTGGGGGGCGGGATCAGCCATGAGTTGGCGGTTCGGGCGGTGCGGGCGGTGTCGGCAGAGTGGGGAACGGCGAGCGCGGGGTGTTGTCGTTCATGTTCGGAGCCAGCAGGCCGGGCGGGCGCGGCACGAGCCGGATGGCCTGGCCGGGCGCGGGGCAGACCTCGTGGCAGACGTTGCAGCCGGTGCAGACCGCGGGCACGACCCGGGGC
>JAEZUE010000051.1 GCA_023443455.1 Verrucomicrobiota bacterium | reverse complement strand
CCAGCTCACGTGGCGGCCGGCCAGGAAGTAGTCGGCCGCGGTCTTTTGGTACTGAGAAGACCACCACACGATGCCGACGAGCAGCACGAAGTAGAGGCCGATGACGATCCAGTCGATGGGTTGCATGAGGTTTGTTGGGGGGGATGCCTGGCTGGCGCGGGGCCCGGGGAAGGGGCGCGGCGAAAGCGTTGAGGGTGGTTCCGCGCGGAGCGCGAGACCGGAAGGGTAGCTCGTCTAGTTGGCCGGGGCGCGGGGTAGTGTCCACCCCGTTATGTGCGGCGGTCGTTCAATCTTTTGAACGCCCGGCGGCGGTGCGCCGACGCCGTTCGCGGATCGTGGCGACAACGATGCCGGTGCCCGGTGCCCAGATGAAGAAATAGAAACCGAGGGTGCGCAGGCCGGCGAGGGCCAGCTCCCAAAGGGGTTGCTGGGTGCCGGTCCAGATGCCGACGAGGGGCCAGAGCGCGGCGCCCAGGATCGCGCCCACTGCGGTGATCAGCGTGGTGACCCAGACGAACACGACGCAGAACTGGAGCACGGGCCGGAGGTTCATGGCGGATGCGGAACGGAGTGCTACGTGCCGGCGGCCGGAACGGGCGCAGCGTCCTTCCGTCGGGCGCGCAGGATGGCGATCTTGGTGGAGTGGTTGAAGGGGGCGGGATCGGCCGGCGGCGGGCGCAGCAGCGTCGACGGATAGCCGATGCAGTCGGCGGGCACCGGTATGAGCTCCTCGACGGTCAGGTAGCCGCCGGAGCCGAGTTCCTCGAGCGTGGCGAGGTAGTCGGCGCCGGGCAGGAAGAGGGCGTTGTTGACCGCGACCAGCCGACCGCCGTCGGCGAGCAGCGGGCGGACCTTGTTGATCAGTCTCCGGGATTCGGTGACGAGGTTGACGGTGCCGCGGCCGGAGGTGGAGAAGAACGGCGGGTCGAGGAGGATGCAGTCGAAGAGGGCGCGGTCGCGTTTGAGCCGGGCGACGGCGGCGAAGAAGTCGCCGGCCCAGAAGGTGTCGGGGCCGACCGTGTGCCCGTTGAGTGCATGCGAGCGGCGCGCGAGGTCGAGGAAACCGCGGGTGCGGTCGAGCTGGACGAGACGGGCGGCACCGCCGGCGAGCGCGGCGACGCCGAGGCTGCCGGTGTAGGCGAAGGTGTTGAGCACGCGGGCGCCGGCGAGGTGGTCGAGCGCCCAGCGGCGGAGCAGGCGGGTGTCGGGGTAGAAGCTGGTGTCCTGGTTGAGCAGCAGGTCGAGGGCGTAGCTCACCCCATGTTCGCGGATCTCGCGGGCCGGTGCGGTACCGTGGGTGACCATGCCGTTGCGTTCGGGCGGGGCCGCGTGTCGGGATTTTACAACGACACAGCGCAACCAGGGGAGGGCGTGGAGATAGAACTGTTGGGCCGCGAGCACGTCCGCGGCGGCAGCCTCGGCCGGTTTGGCGTGGTTGAGCAGGACCAGTGTGTCGCCGTAGACCTCGGCGACGAGCGTGGGCCAACCCTCGAGGAAGCCGTTGAAGAGGCGGACGACCGAGTCGTGCGGCTCGGTGAGCAGTTCGGCCCGCGGGGCGAGCGCGGCGGCGAGGAGGGCGGAGAGGGCGGGATCGGGCATGGTGGCGCGCCGCACGGAGGAGCGGTACGAGGCGGGAGCAAAAGGCAGGGAGGTAGCCGTCTCAAGCCCCGGCTTGGCGATGTCGCGGTCGCCCGGACTATTCGAAGCGCAGGGCCTCGATGGGGTCGAGCTGGGCGGCCTTCCAGGCGGGGAAGAAGCCGAAGACGATGCCGACCAGGCCGCTGATCGAGAACGAGAGCAGGCACCAGAAGGTCGAGATCTCGATGGGCCAACCCATGCGGATGGCGATGAGTTTCGAGGCGCCGACGCCCACGGCCACGCCGATGATGCCGCCGCAGGCGGCCAGGGCGAACGCCTCGGCGAGGAACTGCAGCAGCACGTCGCGCCCGTGCGCGCCGACGGCCAAACGTGTGCCGATCTCGCGAGTACGCTCGGTCACGGAGACGAGCATGATGTTCATGACGCCGATACCGCCGACGACCATCGAGATGATGGCGATCCAGAGCAGGAGGCTGCCGATGGTCTTCGACGTGGCGGTGGCCATCTGCGCGAGCTCGACCTGGTTGCGCACGGTGAAGTCGGGCTCGCGGCCGTTGCGGCGCTGGGTGAGCAGGTCGGTGATCTGCTGTTGCACATCTTCGATCTCCTCGGCGCTGCGGGCCTGCACCATGATGGCGCTCAGGTAGGTGCGGTTGGCGATGCGGCGCAGGTGGCTGGAGTAGGGCACGATGACGATGTCGTCCTGGTCCTGGCCGAAGAGGTTGAAGCCTTTGGGGGAGAGCACGCCGACGATCTTGAAGGGGATGTTGCGAATGCGGAGGGTGTCGCCGAGCGGGTCCTGGTTGGGGAAGAGCTGGTCGGCGACGGTCTTGCCGATGACGGCGACCTTGGCCATGGAGCGCACGTCTTGATCGGTGAAAATCGCGCCGGTTTCGATCGGCCAGGCGCGGATGGAGGGGTAGTCGGGGGACTCGCCCATGATCTGGGTGTTCCAGTTGAGGCCGTTGGCGAGCACCTGCTGGCGGTTGCGCGACTCGGGGCTGACGGCGACGGCGCCCGGGATTTCGCGGGCGATGGCCTCGGCGTCGTCCGCGGTGAGGGAGGAGGCGCTGCCCCAGCCGCCGCGCATGCCGCCGGAGGTGAAATTGCCGGGAAAGACGGTGATGACGTTTTGGCCGAGGGAGGCGACCTGGGCCTCGACCTGGGACTTGGCGCCGTTGCCGATGCTGGTGGTGGCGATGACCGCGCCGACGCCGATGATCAGGCCGAGGGCGGTGAGCAGCGAGCGCAGCTTGTTTCGCCGTAGTGCGCGGATGGCGACTTTGGTGGTGTTGACGAGGCGCATGGAGTCGGAGGTAGGAGCCTGCTTGCAGGCGATTCCGGGTGCAGATCGCCTGCAAGCAGGCTCCTGCAGCGGAGAGCGAATGTCGGGACGGTCCGGTGGTTCAGTCGGCGGTGAGGCGGGCGTCGGCCTCGGCGGCACGGAGTTTGGCGAGCTCGGCGGGGGCGTGGAGGCGGGTCGCGACCTGGGTGTCGGCGACGATGCGGCCGTCGCGCAGCACGAGGTTGCGTCGGCAGTATTGGGCGATGTCGAGCTCGTGGGTGACCATGACGATGGTGATGCCCTGGTCGTTGAGGGTCTGGAAGACGCCCATGACCTCGACGGAGGTCTTGCTGTCGAGGTTGCCGGTGGGCTCGTCGGCGAGCAGCAGTTCGGGCCGGTTGGCGAGGGCGCGGGCGATGGCGACGCGTTGCTGCTGGCCGCCGGAGAGTTGGTTGGGGAAATGGTCGGCGCGGTTGGCGAGGCCGACGATCTCGAGGCACTCCATCGCGCGCCGCCGCATCTGGCGGGAGGAGACATGATGGGCGCCGTACATCATCGGCAGTTCGACGTTTTCGAGCGCGGTGGTGCGGGCGAGCAGGTTGAAGCCCTGGAAGACGAAGCCGAGCTTCTGGCTGCGGATGTCGGCCCGCTCGTCGCGACCGAGTGGCGACACGTCGACGCCGTCGAGCAGGTAGGTGCCGCGGGTCGGGTGGTCGAGGCAGCCGAGGATGTTCATCAGCGTGGACTTGCCCGAGCCGCTGGCACCCATGAGGGCGAGGAATTCGCCGCGGCGGATCTGGAGCGAGACGCCGCGCACGGCGTGCACGGCCACCTCGCCCGAGTCGTAGGTCTTGTGGATGTCGGTGAGCTGGACGACGGTCGGCATGGCGATGCGGGGATCGAGGGTGGGCCCGTATCGGATCAGCGGCGACGCATGCTCGGCGGGCCGAAGGGATTGTTGCCGGCGGCCTGGGCGGCGGCACCGGTGGCGACGGCGGTGACGAGCACGTCGCCCTCGGCGAGCGTGTCGAGCACCTCGGTGTTGAGACCGTCGGAGATGCCGAGTTTGACGGTCAGCGGCTGGATCTTGGCGGTGGCGGGGTCGTCGCCGACGAGCTTGAAGACGGTGCGGGTGACGGGGGCGTCGGCTTCGCCGGAGGGCTTCGTGCGGGGCGCTCCGCCCGGGCCGCCCCGGCGGGTGAAGTCGATGTCGAGGCCGCGGGCCTTGGCGAGTTCCTTGGCCTTGGCGATGTGGGCTTCGGAGGGGCGCCCGTTGCCGCGTTCGTAGCCGGCCTCGCGCAACAGCTCGAAGCGCAGTTTGCGCTGCTCTTCTTCGGTGAGCGGTTTGGCGGCGGGCGCGGCCTCGCCGGCGGGAGTGGCGGGCGGGTCGAGGCGGCGGGCGGCGAGGAGGTCGTCGGGGATGCGGGTGCGCAGCGCGCTGTTGGCGACGGCGAGGGCGCCGGTGCGGCGGGCGACCTCGATGGAGACGTTGGCGGTCATGCCGGGCTTGAGCTTGAGGTCGGCGTTGTCGACGGCGATGACGGTCTGGTAGGTGACGACGTTGGACTCGGTCTTCGGCGAGTTGCGGATCTGGGCGATCTTGCCGTGGAAGGTGCGCGCGGGGAAGGCGTCGACGGTGAAGGTGACGGGTTGGCCGTTGGCGACCGAGCCGATGTCGGCCTCGGCGACGGCGGCGACGATCTCCATGCTGACGAGTTCGTTGACGAGGGTGAAGAGGGTGGGGGCGTTGAGGCTGGCGGCGACGGTCTTGCCCTTCTCGGTGGCGCGGTCGAGCACGATGCCGTCGATCGGGGCCTTGATGGTGCAGCGCTCGAGGTTGACGCGGGCATCGGCGAGCGAGGCCTGTTGGGTGAGAAGTGCGGCCTCGGCCTGGGCGAGCTGGGCCTCGGCCTGGTCGAGTTCCTGTTGGGAGACGAGGCTCTTGGCCTGCAGTTCGCGCATGCGCTCGGTGTTGAGTCGGGCGAGCTTTGCGGAGGCGGTGGAGGAGGCGACGTTGGCCTCGGCCTGCTTGATGCGCTGCTGGTAGGTGGAGGAGTCGATGCGGGCGAGGACGTCGCCGGCCTTCACGGGGGTGTTGTAGTCGACGAAGACGTCGAGGATCTGGCCGGAGATCTGGGAGCTGACCTCGACCTCGGTCACGGCTTCGAGGGTGCCGGTGGCGGTGACGTTCTGCGCGAGATCGGCGCGGGTGACGGTGACGGTGGTGAAGACGGGAGCGGGCTCGGGTCGATGGAACCACCAGTAGGCGCCGCCGCCGACAAGGGCGAGGGCGGCGAGAGGAACGACGAGTTTGCCGAGGAGGGAACCGGAGCGGGCCATGGTGAGGAGGGGGTGGGAAATGGGAACGCCGCCCGGGATTCCGGACGGCGTTGGAAATGGACGCACCCGCGGCGGGCGTGGTTACCGCGGAGAAGGGAAATACGGGAGAATGCCCGGGCGATGGTCTAGTCGGCCGTGTAGACGGAGCGGAGGGCTTCGGCGACGTTGGGGGGGACGAACTTGGCCACGTCGCCGCCATGCCGGGCGACCTGTTTGACGAGCGAACTGCTGGTGTAGGAGAAGTTCTCGTTGGGCATGACGAAGACGGCTTCGACCGAGGATCGTAGGTGGCGGTTCATCAGAGCCATGTTGAACTCGAACTCGAAGTCGGAGAATGCGCGCAGCCCGCGGATGACCGCGGCGGCACCTTCTTCGTCGGCGAAGTCGACGAGCAGGCCGTCGAAGATTTTGACCGAGACCTCGGGCATGGCCGCGATGCTGGGCAGGATGAGCTCGACGCGGCGCTCGGCCGTGAAGAGCGGACCTTTGCCCGGGTTGCGGGCGACGCCGATGACCACGCGGTCGAAGAGCCGGATGGCGCGCTGGAGGACATCGAGGTGTCCGTAGGTGATCGGGTCGAAGGTGCCCGGGAAGATGCAGGTGCGCATTGCTGGTGGGAGGGTGGGCCGGAGATCGTAGTGGCGGAGCGAAGCGCGATCTCCGGGGTTGCACCGGAGGTTAGGGGAGTTTGCACTGCGCGCGCAACTCCGACGAAAGCCACGGAATGAACCTGCCGAACCTGATCACCCTCTCGCGTATCCCGCTGACCTTCACGGTCGTGCTCCTCATCTACGGAGAGTGGCTCGGTGCCGCGACGCTGGCGTTTGTGCTGTTCATCGTGTTGGGGGTCACCGACTGGCTCGACGGATACCTCGCGCGCAAGCACGGGATCATCTCGAGTTTCGGGATCTTCATGGATGCGCTCACCGACAAGATCGCCGTGCTTGGTGTGCTGGTGGCGCTCACCGACGCCCGCCTGGTGCTGCCGCATTCGCAGATCATCCCGGTCCTGATGTTCCTGCTGATCCTGACGCGCGATTTCATGATCACGGGAATGCGTCTGCTCGCGGCGACGCAAGGGGTGGTGGTGGCGGCGGAGAAGGGCGGGAAGTTCAAGACGATCCTGCAGATCGTGGCGATCAGTGCGCTGCTGCTGGTCCCCGCGGTGGAGCGCGATCTCAACCATTTCCTCCAGGCCGATCTCGGTCCGGTGATGCCGTGGCTGCGGTGGTTCGCGTTCGGCACCTATGCGGTGGCGACGTTCCTGACCGTGGATTCGGGCATTCGCTACGTCCTCAAATACCGGAGCATCTTCACGGAGAAACGCGGGTGAACTGGTCGCAACCGGCATGGCCGCGGCGGTTGCCGACGGCGCTCGTGGTGGGATTGGCCACGCTCGGGCCGATCGGGCGCAGCCCGTTCGGGCCGGGCACGTGGGGCTCGCTGGCCGGCGTCGCGTTCTTCGTGGCGGCGTTGTCCGGTCTGCCGGCGATCGCGTTGGCGGCCGTATCCGTTTTTCTGGCGTGGCTGGCGATCGCGCTCTGCGGCGAGGCGGAGGTGCGGCTCGCCGCACGGGATCCGGGCTGCATCGTCCTCGACGAGTTCGCGGTGATGCCGTTGTGCTTCCTCGGGTGGCCGCAACTGGCGGCCGTCGTGCCGGAGTGGGCGGTGTTCGCGCTGGGATTCGCCGTTTTCCGGGTGCTCGACATCGCCAAGCCCTTCGGCATCCGGGCCCTGCAGACGCTGCCGGGCGGTCTGGGCGTGGTGGCAGACGATTTCGCCGCCGCCCTGGGCACCTGTGCCTTGCTGCATATCGGCATCGGCGTGTATTCGCTGATTTGAGCTCCTGCGATGCGCCCCGCATGTCGGGGGGGCGAGGGGGGCGCGCGGCAGGTGGGCACGGGCCGGCTCGGGGAGCTGCGATGGTCGAGCGGGCCAGGCTCCGCCCCCACCGGAAAAGGAAAACGCCCGCCAGCGCGGGGCTGGCGGGCGTTTCTGCAATGGTGACCGGCGGGCGGTTCAGCTGCGGCTGCTGCGACGGCGGGGGGCCTTCTCCTCGGCCTCGGCTTCCTCGTCGTCGTCTTCTTCTTCGTCTTCCTCGTCCTCGTCGTCGCCCTCTTCACCGCGGGCGCCGACCTTCTCCTCTTCTTCCTCCTCCTCGTCTTCGTCCCAACGCAGGGAGGCGTCGCCCTTGAGTTTCTCCTCCTCTTCGTCGTCCTCGATGTCGGGGAATTCGTCCTCTTCTTCGTCGGCCACCTTGGCGGGGAGATCCTCGTCGGTCTCCCAGCCTTCGGGCACGTAGTCGAGAATGGCGATGACCTCTTCGAAGAGGTGGATGGACTTGCCCTCCATGAAGCGGTTGCTCTGTTCCTCGCGCAGCTGGTCCTCGACTTCGTCGACGGTGAGTTTCTGTTCGAAGTCGAACAGATCGTTGAGCATCTTCACTCGCGCGCGAGTGATGGCGTCGAGGAAGTCGGCGTAGGGCCCGTTCTCCTCGTCGACGACATCGGGCAGGGCGAAAAGCTTGTCGTCGGACTCGAGGAACGAGTCGCGCACGCGGCTGAGTCGCACGCGGCCGCCGCCCAGATCCTTGTCGATGCGGAAGGGGATGAAGGCCGTGTCGATGTCGTCGAGGTCGAAGCCGTATTCACGCAGCGGTTCGCAGAGCTCGACGATGTGGTCGATCTGGCGGGGATCGATGATGCTCAGGCCGTCGACGTCCCAATGGACGGTGTCGCTGAGTTCTTCTACCCACCAGTTGTGATCTTCGCCTAGACGGATGACGGCCCAGTCGAGCGTTGGGGTTGATTTCGCCATGTTGATTGAGGAGTCGGTTTCCTGATGAAAATTGTCCCGCGTATGAAAATGCCGGGATAGGTGACCGCGAAAATCGGGCGGGGCGTCAACACCTTAAGCAAAGGTTTTTTCCGGGGTGGATTTCGGGACGCCGCGGCTGCAAAAGTCCTGCTGGCGGGCGCTTGAGTAATCCGGAGCGGCTGACCAACCTCCGCTTCGCATCATGGGCTTGATCTACGAACAACTGGTCCGACCGCTCGCGTTCCGCCGCGATCCGGAGTCGGCGCACGAAATGGTCGTCAAGGCGTTGACCGTCCTGGGGCATCTTCCGCCAGTGTGTCGGCTGCTGGAATGGTGGAACGCGCTCCCGGCCAGTGCGTGCAAGCCGGTGGAGTGCGCCGGTCTGGCGTTCCCGAATCGGGTCGGGATCGCAGCCGGTTTCGACAAGAATGCCGAGTGCTGGCCGGCGGCGGCGGCGCTGGGTTTCGGGCACGTGGAGATCGGCACGGTCACGCACCAGGCGCAGCCGGGCAACCCGAAGCCCCGCCTCTTCCGTTTCCCCGCCGAGGAGGCGATTCTCAACCGGATGGGCTTCAACAACGCCGGGGCCGCCGCGATGGCGCAACGGCTCGCGGGCCAGCCCCAGCGCGGGCGCCGGCGGATTCCCCTGGGCATCAATCTCGGCAAATCGAAGGTCGCCCCGCTCGACAAGGCGGTCGAGGACTACCTCGCCAGCTTCGCGCTGCTCGCCGACCATGCCGACTACGTCGCGATCAATGTCAGCAGCCCGAATACGCCGGACCTGCGCAAGCTCCAGGAACGCGACCGGCTCGTCGAGCTGCTCGGGGCGCTCCAGCAGGCCAATGCCGAGCGCGAGGCGGCCGCGATGGGCGGGCGCCGGCCGATCTTCCTCAAGATCGCCCCGGACCTGACCTGGGCGCAGATCGACGACATTCTCGCGATCCTCCACGAGCTGCGGCTCGACGGCATCATCGCAACGAATACGACGTTGGCGCGTCCGGGATCGTTCGCCGAGATCAACGAGGCCGGCGGGCTCAGCGGCAAGCCGCTCCGCCGTCGCTCGACCGAGGTGATCAACTACATCGCCCGGGCCACCTCGGGCCGGCTGCCGATCATCGGGGTGGGCGGCATCACCGATGCGGAGAGCGCGGGCGAGAAGCTCGATGCCGGCGCCACGTTGGTGCAGGTCTACTCCGGCTGGATCTACCGCGGTCCGTTCTTCGCCGCCGAGCTCGCGCGCGCTCTCTCCTGGCGCTGAGGCTGGCGGGGGCGTGCGCCCGCGCCGCCCGGCGGCGGCGGACTTGAGCGGGGTGGGCGGTGGGGCGCCCCTGGGCGAATCTTTACGTCCCGATTACCGGAGGCGGGTGGGGGAGGTGTTGCCGGCCCGCCCGGTTCCTCTGTGGTGGGGGCGCCGCTGTTCGCCGCGGTCGCCACCGCATCGCCCTTGCCGGACGCCCCATGCCCACCTGTCGTATTCAATTCTTCGGTCTGTCGCTTGCCTGTGCCGCCGCATGCCTGCTTGCGGCCGATGGGCGGCTGGCTTCCTCGGCCGCGGCCGCACCGATCGAGACCTCGGTCACCCGGCCCACGATCGCGACGCAGCCCTCCGGTGGTGCGGTCGACCTCTTCGGCACCCTTGCTCTCGGCGTGGAAGCGACTGGTCCCGCGCCGCTGAGCTACCAGTGGAAATGCGACGGCAAGCCGATCGCCGGCGCGACGGGTTCCAGCTACTTCGCCAACGCTGCCGGCTCCTATTCGGTGACCGTGAGCAACGCCGGAGGTGCCACCGAGTCCGCCCTCGCGGTGGTGTGGCCCGACGATCCCTTGGTCGCGCTCAAGCCCTTCACCATCCCGCGCACCACTCCGGCCGGGGTGTTCCCCAACCTGCGTTCGTGGAACCCGGCGCCGGCGGGCGTGAAGGGTTTCGTCACCGTCGGCGCGGACGGCCACTTCCAGGTCGGCGGGAAGCGTATCCGCTTCTTCGGGGTTGATCTCACCGGGTGCAACAATTTCCCCACCTTCGCCGATGCCCAGCTCCACGCGCAGCGCCTGGCCCGTTTCGGCTTCAACTCGGTGCGTTTCCATTGGGCCGACTCCGATTGGCCGAACAACGCCGAAGAGCCGGGCTCCCTCATCATCCAGGACGCCGACTCCTCCACCCGCTTCGATCCCTTCGCGCTCGACCGGCTGCACTACTTCATGGCGAAGTGCGCCGAGGTCGGCATCTACTCCAATGTGAACCTGCTGGTGGCTCGCACATTCCGCGTGGGCGACGGGCTGGGCGCCGAGGTGACGGCCATGCCTTGGCGGCGGCAACATCTGCTGAGCTTTTTCAATGACGAGATGGTCGAGCTCCAGAAGGACTATGCCACCTGGCTGCTCGGCACCCCCAATCGACATCGCGGATACCAGACGCTGGCCGAGGACTCGGCGGTCGCGATCGTGGAGATCTTGAACGAGAACGGCCTGGTCTACGGCTGGCTCCACAATGAGCTGCCGCTGATCCCCGCGGTCTACACCGCCGAACTGCAGCGGCGCTGGATCGCTTGGCTGAAGGCGCGCTACATCGACCAAGCCGCGCTCTACCACGGTTGGTACGCCGTGGACGAACCGCTCGGCGAGAACCGGTTGTTCCCCGTCACTTCCGCCCTCGGCACCGACGGTTGGTCCCTCATTCGCCCGACCACCAATGACGTCCCGCACGCGACCACGAGCGTCACGGCGGAGTACTTCAACGGCGCCCCGTGCCGGATGGTCGAGGTCATCACCGCCGGCAACTACGCCGCCGTAAACCTCGTGCACAAGCCCCTCGTGCTCACCGCCCACGAAGCCTACACGCTCAGCTTCTGGGCCAAGGTCGATGCCCCTGCCAAGGTGCACAAGTTCAAGATCTACGCCGGCCGTGAACCCTATGCCGACCTGTGCGAGCCGATCGAGGTTCAGGGCACCACCTGGAAGAAGTACTCGCGCACCTTCGTCATGCGCGCCACCGAGGACCTGTCGCGCCTCGGTTTCTGCCTCGGGGCCGTCGTGGGCAAGACCTGGATCGCCGATGTGCAGCTGCAACCGGGCGGTACGGTGGGGGCGTTGCCGCCGGGCGTCTCCTTGGAGGCCGGCAACATCCCGGCGCCTCTGGCCAACGACCCCGCCGCCTACCAAGGCATGCGGGAGGATTGGGTCCGTTTCCTCATCTCCCTCGAGACGGATTACTGGACCGGCATGCGCGAGCACGTGCGCAGCCTCGGCTTCGAAGGGGCCATCGTGGGCACCACCACGCGTTTTTCCCCCTCCGGCAGCCAAGCTGGGCTGCAAGGTATGGATACGCACAACTATTGGAACTACCCCGCGCTCGGGGACGCGTACAGGGACCACTCCGACAAATTTGACTGGTCGATGGAGCATCGTGCGATGGTGAACTTCCCCCGGGACAATGACTACCTTCTGGGCGCGCTTCGTCAGGTCAAAGGCTACCCCAACATCGCCACCGAATACGCGCATCCCGCCCCGAATCTCTACGCCGGCGAGCAGGAGTTTTTCTTTCCCGCCTACGCCGCGTTGCAGGATCTCGACGGCTACTGGGTCTACTCCTACTCGACCAAGGCGCAGGCCTCGATCTCGTCGCTTTGGGACTCGCTCAATGCGACGAACCACCTGGCGAACATCCCCATCGCCGCCGCGCTCTTTCGCCGCGATGTGGCCCCCGCCCGAAACGAGTATGTGCTCGCGATGACGCCCGAGCGCGAGGTGGCCGAGATCGGCGGTAAGCGCCGCATGCCCAACGCCGCGGTCCTCGGGATGTCCCCCTCCGTCGCCCTCGTCAGCCGCATCCGGATGGCCATCGGCGAGGGAGCCTCCGACTCGGCAACCCCGCCCCCTCGGCCCGCCGGCCCGGTTTATGTCAGCGACACCGGCGAGCTGCGTTGGGACGCCACGGATCCGGATGCCGGCTTTTTCACGATCGACACCCGACTCACCAAAGCGTTCTGCGGTTTTGGTGCCGGTCGCCGGGTGGAGCTGGGCGGGGTGGCGATCACCCCCGGAGTCAACCGCCTCGACTGGTGCACGATCGGCGTCACCCTGCTCGAGGGTACCGGATTTTCGAGTACAAACGCCGGCCGCGCCCTCATTGTCGCCACCGGGCAGTATGCCAACACCGGCTGGAAATGGCGCGATGTGACCCACACCGGCCTGACCGATTGGGGGGAGGGCCCCTTCCTCGCCGAGATCGTCTCCGGCGAAGTCGAGCTCCCTGTCCCGCCGTCCCGCGTTAAAGTCTGGGCCCTCGCCGGCGACGGCACCCGGAGCGTTGAGTTGCCGGTGCGCAACCAGGCGGGCCGGTCCGCCATCACCCTTGGCACCGTCGGCGACACACTTTGGTACGAGGTGCAGATCGATGCCGACACCGCCACCTCCTACGCGGCGTGGCGCGCGGCCAATTTCTCCGCGGCCGAAGCGGCCCAGGACGCCATCTCCGGCCCCGACGCCGATCCCGACCGAGCGGGCCTCACCAACTTCGCCCGTTATGCGTTTGCGCTCGCCGCCCGCGGTCAGGTGGGGCCGCCGGTGATCGTCGGCAGTGCGACCAAGGACGGCGCCACCTACCTGACGCTCACCTTCAATCGCCGCACTCGTTCCTCCGGGCTGGTCTACACGATCGAAAGCAGCAGCGACCTCGTGCGCTGGACGCCCATCGCCCGGGGCCCGTATTACGCCCACGAGTACTCGCCGCTCACCCACTGCGACACCGTGCCCCTCGGCTCCTTGGAGCGGCGCTTCCTGCGCCTGCGCGTGGCGGTCGCCCCGTAGTTGGCCATGGGGCCAGAACGCCGTGAGCGCGGCCCTTCCGCGCGGCCGCAGGTTGTTCCTGCGGGAGGGCGGGACCGCGGCGCCGCGTGCAACACCGAGAGGTTGCCGGGGTGGGCTTCGTGCGGGTGTCGTTTGGGGCCATTCCGCTGCTGGACAAGCGCGTTTTCGCCTCCCATCGTCCCGCCCATATGAAGATTTTCCTCGATGGTTCGTATGTCGATGCGGCCGAAGCCAAGGTCTCGGTGTTCGACCATGGACTGCTCTACGGCGACGGCGTGTTCGAGGGCATCCGCCTCTATTCGAACAACATCTTCCGCCTCGATGCCCACCTCGAGCGTCTCGAGTACTCCGCCAAGGCCATCGCGTTGAAGCTGCCCTGGTCCCGCGCCGAGATCGCGGAGTGGACCTGCGAGACCTGCCGTCAGAATGGCCTGAGCGACGGTTACATCCGCCTCGTCGTCACTCGTGGCGTGGGCAACCTCGGCCTCTCGCCGAAGCGCTGCCCGAAGCCCTCGATCTTCATCATCGCCGACAAGATCGCGCTCTATCCGGCCGAGCTCTACACCAGCGGCCTCGAGGTCATCACCGTGCCGACCCGCCGCCTGAATGCCGCGGCCCTGCCTCCGGCGGTGAAGTCCCTCAACTATCTCAACAACATTCTCGCCAAGATCGAGGCCGAGAACGTCGGCTATCAGGAGGCCATCCTGCTCAACGACGAGGGCTACGTCGCCGAGTGCACCGGCGACAACATCTTCGCGCTGTTCAAGGGCGAGTTGCTCACGCCGAAGGTCTCCAGCGGCGCGCTGCGCGGCATCACCCGCGATGCCGTCGTCGACATCGCCCGCAGCCTCGGCATCCCGGTGCGCGAACTCGACATGACCCGTTACGATCTGTGGATCGCCGACGAGATGTTTCTCACCGGCACCGCCGCCGAGGTCATTCCGGTCGTCAAACTCGACGGCCGCGAGATCGGCACCGGCAAACCCGGCCCGCAGACCGCGAAATTCATCGAGGCTTTCCGTCGTCTCGTCACCGTCGAAGGCACACGCCTCTGAGTTGCCGGGGCTCCTCTCTACCGTCGCCCGGATTCCGTGGGCGACGGTTGCTCCGTGGTACTTGCAGCCAGGCGCGCAACTGGCATGTTCCCTGCGAAGGGGACACATTGCCGGCAACCGTGTCTCAGGTCCGCTCCCGAACGGTCGATCTAAACTCCACATCCCACATTCTCCGATGGCCAACCCGATAAAGTGCAGCCTCTGCGGCAAACCCGCGACGGTTCACCTTACGCAGATCATCAACAACAAGATCCACAAGGTGGACTTGTGCGAGGACTGCGCGAAGGCCAAGGGCGTGACCGACCCCAGCGGTTTCTCGCTGGCCGATCTGCTCATCAAAGGCGCGCTCAACCCCGAGGCCGACACCCACGCCGAAGGCGGAGCCGTCTGCCCGAGCTGCGGCTACACCCAGCAGGAGTTCAAGAAGGTCGGCCGCTTCGGCTGCCCCGACTGCTACAAGGCTTTCCGCCCGATGCTCTTGCCCATGTTGGGCAACATGCACAAGGGCGCGGCGCATGTCGGCAAGGTGCCGCAGCATGCCCTCGACCGCCGTTCCATCTACGAGCGCCTGACCAAGCTCGAAATGGAACTCGACCTCGCCATCAAAACCGAGCGCTACGAAGACGCCGCCCGCTTCCGCGATGAAATTCGCCAGATCAAACAATCCTCAGGGACGTGATTCCGACACCGAGGCGCGCATCGCCGCCTTGCTCCAGTCGGACGAGGGTACCGGGGAGTCGTTCCTCGGCACCGGCCCGATCGTGCTTATGACCCGCGTGCGCTTGGCGCGCAACTTGAGCCGTTTTCCCTTCACCGGGTGGGCCAAGGAGTCGCAGCGTAGCGACATCCTGGCCGAGTGTTTCGACGCGGTGCGCGCTTTGCCCCAGATGAAAAAGGGCTCGGCGTTCACCATGGAGGAGCTTTCCGACCAGGAGAAGATGTTGCTGGTCGAGCGGCACTTGATCAGTCGCGAGCTCTCCGCCTCGAAGGCCGGCAGCGGTGTCGTCATCAATCGCGACTGCTCCTGCTCGATCATGGTCAACGAGGAGGACCACCTCCGCATGCAGGTGATCAAACCCGGCTTCCAGCTCAAGCGGGTCTGGAAGACCATGAACGCGGTCGACAGCGCCCTCGAGGACAAGCTCGACTACGCCTTCGACACCGAGCTCGGTTACCTCACCGCCTGTCCCACCAATCTCGGCACCGGCCTGCGCGCCAGCGTGATGATGCACCTGCCCGCCCTGGTCATCACAGGCCAGATGGACAAGATCGTGCGCGCCCTCAACCAGCTCGGCCTGGTCGTCCGCGGTCTCCACGGCGAGGGCTCCGACGCCTCCGGCAGCATCTTTCAGATCTCCAACCAGACCACCCTCGGCGAGAACGAGGAGGCGATCGTGCAGCGTCTCCACAACGTGCTCACGACGATCTTCCGGCAGGAGATGAACGCCCGCGAGAAGCTCCTCGAGGCCGAGCCGACCAAGCTCTTCGACAAGATCGGCCGCGCCTACGGCATCCTGCAGAACGCCCATCTCGTCACCTCGGCCGAGGCGCTCAACCTGCTCTCGCTCCTGCGGCTCGGCATCGATCTCGGCGGCTTCCCGGAAGAACTCCGTGCCGTCACCAATCGGCTGCTCATCCTCAGCCAGCCGGCCCACATCCAGTACACCACCGACAGCGATGCCGATCCGGCCCAGCGCGACATGCTGCGCGCTGCAATCCTGCGGGCCGCCTTGTCCGATTTTCCGCGTCCGGAGTTCAAGCACCCCGGTCCGTCCCCTCGGGCGGACTGATCACTCACTACCCAGCCTTCCCAACCTTTCCACGCTCATGGAACCGATGAACAACTTCACTCCGCGCGCCCAGCAGGTGCTCGCACTTGCCCGCAAGGAGGCCGACCGCTTCAACCACAACTACGTGGGTACCGAGCACCTCCTGCTCGGGCTCATCAAGCTCGGTCAGGGCGTGGCGGTGAGCGTGCTCCAGAAAATGGGCCTCGACCTGGAGACCGTGCGCGGCGCGGTCGAGAAGCAGGTCGGCGTCGGCCAGGAGGGCAAGTCCGGCGGCAGCATCCCGTACACCCCGCGCGTGAAGAAGGTGCTCGCGCTCGCCGGCAAGGAGGCCAAGGCGCTCAACCATTCGTATGTGGGCACCGAGCACATCCTGCTGGGCCTGCTGCGCGAGGGCGAGGGCGTGGCCGCCCGCGTGCTCAAATCCCTCGAGATCGACATCGAACGCACCCGCAACGAGATCCTCAAGGAGCTCGACCCGCAGTTCTCCGCCGAGGCCGCCGGAGCCGGCGGCCCGGGCGAGGAGGCGATGTCCTCCCCGCGGGCCGCACCCGAGGGGCAGGGCGAGAAGAAGGAGCTCAAGACTCCCGCGCTCAAGGCCTTCGGCCGCGACCTCACCGAACTCGCCCGCAAGGGCGAACTCGACCCGGTCATCGGCCGCAAGAACGAGATCCGCCGCGTCATCCAGATCCTCTGCCGCCGCACCAAGAACAATCCGGTGCTCATCGGCGAGGCCGGCGTCGGCAAGACCGCCATCGTCGAGGGCCTCGCCCAGGAGATCTCCAGCGGCATCGTGCCCGAGATCCTCATGGACAAGAAGGTCATCACCCTCGACCTCGCCCTCATGGTCGCCGGCACCAAGTACCGCGGCCAGTTCGAGGAGCGCATCAAGGCCGTGATGGACGAGATCAAGCGCGCCAAGAACGTCATCATCTTCATCGACGAGCTCCACACGATCGTCGGCGCCGGCGCCGCCGAGGGGGCGATGGACGCCTCTAACATCTTCAAGCCCGCGCTCTCCCGCGGCGAGCTGCAGTGTATCGGCGCGACCACGCTCAACGAGTACCGCAAGTACATCGAGAAGGACTCCGCCCTCGACCGCCGCTTCCAGAACGTGAAGGTCGAGCCGCCCTCCATCGAGGATACCATCACCATCCTCAAGGGCATCCGCGGCAAGTACGAGGACCACCACAAGGCGATCTACACCGACAAGGCCCTCGAGACCGCCGCCAAGCTCTCCGATCGCTACATCACCGGCCGTTTCCTGCCGGACAAGGCGATCGACGTCATGGACGAGGCCGGCGCCCGCGCCCGCATCCAGTCCCTGAACCGCCCGCCGGAGATCGAGGAGCTCTCCAAGGAGATCGAAACCGTCTGCGCGCAGAAGGAGGAGGCCATCGCGAAGCAACACTTCGAGGAGGCCGCGAAGTACCGCGACAAGGAGAAGCACCTCCGCGCCAAGCAGGAGCAGACGCTCGAGGAGTGGAAGAAGTCGCGGGAGGACAAACGCGTCACCATCGACGACGAGCTCATCATGCAGGTCGTCGCCGACTGGACCGGCATCCCGCTCTCGCGCATGGAAAAGAAGGAGAGCGAGAAGCTCCTCACCCTCGAGACCGAGCTCCAGAAGATCATCATCGGCCAGGACGACGCCTGCACCGCCATCGCGCGCGCGCTGCGCCGCTCCCGCGCCGATCTCAAGGACCCGCGTCGCCCGATCGGCTCGTTCATGTTCCTCGGGCCCACCGGTGTCGGCAAGACGGAGACGGCCAAGCAGCTCGCCGCCCAGATGTTCGGCAACCAGGACGCCCTCGTGCAGATCGACATGTCCGAGTACATGGAGAAGTTCGCGATCTCGCGCCTGATCGGCTCGCCTCCGGGCTATGTCGGCCATGAGGAGGGCGGCCAGCTCACCGAGCAGGTCCGCCGCCGCCCGTACTCGGTCATCCTCTTCGACGAGATCGAGAAGGCCCACCCGGATGTCGTGCAGCTCCTCCTCCAGATCCTGGAGGACGGTCGCCTCACCGACTCGCTCGGCCGTCAGGTCGATTTCCGCAACACGATCATCATCATGACGACCAACGTCGGCGCGTCGCTCATCCAGCGGCAGACGACCGTCGGCTTCGGCGCCGCCAACGAGGGCATCGGCGACCTCGACAAGATCAAGGAGAAGGTGCTCGAGGAATCGAAGCGCATCTTCAAGCCGGAGTTCCTCAACCGCATCAACGAGCTCATCGTCTTCCGCCCGCTCAAGAAGGACGACCTGCTCAAGATCGTGGACCTCGAGGTTGCCAAGGTCGTCAAGCGCGTCGCCGAGCGGAAGCTCGTCCTCGACGTGCAGACCGATGCGAAGATGTTCCTCATCGAGAACGGCACCGACGAGAAGTACGGCGCGCGTCCGCTGCGCCGCGCCGTGGAGCGTCACCTCGAGGACCCGCTCGCCGAGTTCATCCTTCGCGGCGACTTCAAGGAGGGGGAACCCGTCCTCGTCGTGCGCGGCGAGAAGGCGCTCGAGTTCAAGACCAAGAACCCCACCTCCGAGACCGGCATCTCGTCCTGAGCCATCACCTACCGGACGGACCGACCTCGGTCGCTCCGCTCCGACCGACCTCGCGGCGGCGCCAGCAACGGCGCCGCCGCCATCGTTTCCGGCGCGCAGGCCCCACCGTCGCCACCCGCACGCCGCTGCGGACCAGTCTCGCCCCACCTTTCCAGAAAGCCGATCCCGCCGAGTGTTGTATCCCATAAACGGTCACGAGCTCCGCTGCCGCGACGGCAGCCCACCGGCCAAATCAGGTGCTCGCGTCGGGCTGCGTGGCCTCGCCACCGGCGAATGTAACACAATGTGTTACATTCGCCGGGCCGAACTCGTCCAACCTGCGGAGCGAACGCTGCAGCTGATCCCTCGGGAAACTCGACGTCTCCATGGTCGATCTCTCCCCGGGGAGCAGCTGCCATGCAGCCGAGTTGGATGGTCTCCAGCTCGCCGGGGCAGCATCGGCCCAAAAGCCTGAGTCCGGCTGAAAACACGCTCCCACCTGCGACGGGCGTCCAACGCCGAATGTAACACAATGTGTTACAT
>JAEZUE010000009.1 GCA_023443455.1 Verrucomicrobiota bacterium | reverse complement strand
GTGGCGGTGGGTTTGCCGGACCAGTCGTTGGGATCGCGGCGTTGGCCCCAGGCATCGTAGCTGTAGCGGGACTGCTTGCCGGCGTCGTCGAGCACGTACGTGGTGCTGGCGGAGCCGTAGGGGGTGAGGCGCTCGATGGAGCCGAGGTGATCGTAGTGGTAGACGAGGGCGCTTTCGACGGTCGCGATGCTCTGCCCGGGTTCCGGCGCGAGCTCCATCGTGCCGACGTTGCCCTCCGGGCCGGGCACGTAGATGCGGATCTTCTGGAGGGACCAACCCGACGGGGATTGAGGGACTGAGGGATTGAAGGAAGCAGTGGGGACGTAGTCGGCTTCGAGCTGGGGTCCGAGGCCGTAGACCTTCTTACGGGAGTAGTGCTTGGGAGTGGCGGCGGTGCCGGTGCCGTTGACGCCATCGATCGAGAGGTGAACGACGCGGGAGCGATTGGCGTTGTAGGTGAACTCGTCGCCCTTGCCGGTGGTGGCGTCGATCAGCCAGCGGGGTTTGTCGAACCCGGCCCATTTGGTGGACCACGTCTGGCCGCCGCCGGTGCGGGAGGTCAGGTTGCCGTTGGCGTCGTACGCGAAGGTGTAGGTGGTGGCGACTCCGTTGAGCGTGGCGGTGACGCCGGTGACGGCGTGGGGCTTGGTGGGGCTGTAGGTGTAGCCGCTCAGGACGGTGCCATCGACGGCGCCCTTGGCGGTGATGTTGCCGTTGGCCGCGTAGCCCATGCCTCCGGTGGTCAGGCGGTTGTAGGTGAAGGCCTCGGCCAGGTCACCGCCCTGGCCCACAGTGGTGCGTTTGGTGAGGTTACCCAAACCGTCATAGGCAAATGTGAGACCTTGGATTTGAGAGGAGCCGAGGGTCGGTCCGGTCTTGATGGCGGTGAGCAGGCCGTCGGTGGGGCGGCCTGCCTTCGCCTTTGACCCGGGACGATTCCTGCCCATTCGTTTCCGCCTCAGTCATCGCGTCATGACCACGCCCGCCAACACCAGCGTGCCCGACTCGGGCGACCCCGTCCGGCACTTCTCCCTGTATGTCGAGAACAAGTGCGGCGCCCTGCACGATCTGGTCGTGCTGCTCGCCGGAGAGTCGATCCATGTGCTCGCGTTGAGCGTGATCGACATCACCGAGTCCTCGATCGTGCGCTTCGTCGTCGACGACCCGGACAAGGCCTACGACCTGCTCCGCAAGCATGGCTACTACGTCAACGAGAGCGACGTGCTCGGGCTCGAGATCGACAGCGAGGCCCAGCTGCCCGGGGTGCTCGCCGCGCTGCTCGAGGCCGAGGTCAACATCCACTACCTCTTCCCGTTCCTCGTGCGCCCAAACGGCAAATACGGACTCGTCATCCACGTCGAGGACCGCGAACTGGCCGCGCAGTCGCTCTCGATCCGCGGCCACCGCGTGCTCAGCCAACGCGACCTGGCGCGCTGAGCCACAAGTATTCGGTCGAGTGACGAGCGGCGAGGGGCCGATCACCGAGGAGATCGGGCGAAGCACCCGTGCCGGAAGCACGCCACCGACGGTCTGGCGCTCGTCCCTCGACGCTCGCCTCTCGACCGCATCGTCACGTCAGTCGAGCCGGCACTCGAGCGCATCCATCGCGGGCGCACCGCGGAAGCCGTCGGCCTTGAGGTCGATCGAGCCGACGACGCCTCGTAACCACATCGCCGGCACGGCCGGCTCCTTCTCGGCCAGCCAGCCGTCGCGGGCGAGCGTCTCGGAGGTGTTGCGCAGGCGCTTCCAGTCGGGCAGCCACTCGGCGCCCGCCGGTCCGGCGGGCCAACGCACGTCGAAATTCGTGATACGCAGACCCTGCACGTTCTCCGCGACCAGGGCGGCATTGGCCCGGCGGGCCTCGATGCTGCCGACGCGCTCCTCGATCATCGCGGGCTCGAGGTGGCGGATCGCGTTCTCCACGACCGGGAAACGCAGCGTCACATCGTCCAGGCGCACGTCCTCGATGATGCCGCCGTTGGTGGCCGCGATGATCATGCGGCCATCGGTCTTGGCGCGCAGATTGCGCACGGTGACGCCGCGGATCGCCGGGGTCACCCCTTCGGCGGTGTCGAGCGGGCGGGCGTTGATCACGAGCGGGCGCGAGTCGAGCAGGTTGCAGCAGGTATCGACCGAGATGTCGTGGACGAGCACCTCCTCGATGTCGCCGCCCTCGACCGAATGCAGGGCCACGGCGGTGTGGCTCTCGTGCACGATGCAGTCGCCGAAGATGATGTTGCGGATCGGAAAACCGGTCTCCGGACCGCAGACCAAGGCCGAGCCGTTGGCGCGGATGAAGCAGCGGTTGACGGAGATGCGCTCGCACGGGCCGGTGTCGCGCCACGCCTTCAAGGCGATGCCATCGGTGCCCGTGACGATCGAGCTGTCGCGCACCCAGACCTCGCGACAGCCGTTGATGACGATGCCGTCGCTGTCGGGCGCGCGCAGGTCGTTCTCGATCCGCACACAATGGATCCAGGCGCGCTCACATTGCTGCAGATGGAGCGTCCATCCGGCGGCGTTGCGCATGAAGACATTGGAGATGCGCAGATCCTTGCAGTCGACGAACTCGATCAGCGGGGTGACGACCCGGCGCTTGACCTTGATCGGGCCGCGCGGGTTCGACGCATCCTGCCAAAACTCGGCACCGCTGCCGTCGATGATGCCGGGGCCGCGGATCTCGATGTTCTCACACCCGCGGGCGACGATCAGGTGGTAGGGGTGGCGGTCACCATGCGATTCGGCGATCGGGCGGTACTCCTCGAGATCGGGCGAGGCGACCAGAATGGCGCCGTTGGTGAGCTCGAGGGTGACGTTGGAGCGCATCTCCAGCGTGCCACAGCGGAAGACTCCGCGCGGAAACACCACGGTGCCTCCGCCGACCGTCGCGGCGGTGTTGATCGCCTTCTGCACGGTTCCGGTGGCCTGCGCCCAGCCATTGTTGACGTCGCCAAAATCGGTAACAAGGAATCGGGTATTCACGGCGGAGGTCGAGCTAAGGCCATGCCGGCTCGCTGGCGAGGCTGAACAAGGGGCAAAAAAAGAAAGCCGGCGCCCCGGGAAATACCTCGCCAACCGGCCTCGGCCGACTAGCCACGTTCGCGTGGGCTTCTTCGCTTCCCTCTTCGGTAAAAAATCCACCCCCAACGTCCGCACCGCCGTGGCTGAGGCCCCGGCGCCGGCCCCCGCCCCGACCGGCGGAAGCGCCGTCTTCGGCAGTGCCGGAGAAGTCGCGGTGGCGCCCCCCTCCGCCCACGCGGAGGAAGGCACTCTCGACGTGCCCGCATTGCTGGCCGAGGGTCGCGAGCGCCTCGACATGAAAGACCTGCCGGCCGCGCTCCAAATCTACGAGCGCCTGGCCAACGCCGACATCGACCTGTCGGGGCCGTTGACGACCATCTCCGGCGACCTCGGAGCGACCGGCAACATCCAGGCGATGATCGAGTTCGTCGCCCCGCGTTACGACCCGCGCGCCCACGGCCTCACACCCGGCATCAACCTGATCCAAGCCTTTCTGCACGAGAAGCACCCGGTACCGGCCCTGCAGCTGGTCGATATCCTCCGCCCCTTCGTCACCACCTACTCCATGCGCGACCGGCTCGATGGCTTTCGCACCGCCGCCGAGGAAATGAAGGCCACCCAAGTGACGGAAAACGCCAACCGCGCCCCGGACGGTCCCAACATCCAGCTCATCAACATCAGCCGCCCGGTCTGGACGTACGGCCTGCCCCAGGGCGAAAACACCCTCCCGACGAAGAACCACCGGGTCCGCAACATCGGCATGATGCCGCTCGCCCTCACCGGGGACGGCGTCCCGGAGGGCAAGATGGCGCCGGCCACCCACCCGCTCGCCTCGTTCGTCCGCGGGCTGCCCTACGCCCTGGCCGAAGCCTGTTGGTTCGCGCCCGCCTACCGGGCGGTGGGCGTCACCGGCCTCGATCCCGAGGGCAACCTCCTGCTGACTCCAATGCAGTTCGGCGGCGAGCAAATCGCCCAGCTCTTTCCGAAAAACGAGGAACCGCTCGACTACGCCCTCACCGGGGCGGTCTCGGCCGGCCCGGAGGGCAGCGTCGCCGCGCTCGAACTCTCGATCTGGGACATGCGCAAGACGAAGCTCATGAAGACCTTCCGCGCCGAGGGCCCCGAGGCCCTGACGACGCTCTGGCCCCAGCTCCTCACCTACCTCGAAGCCTCCAAGCCCGGAGCGGGCCCGATGGAGTACGCCCTGCCGCGCGACCCCACCGAGCACGCGACGATGCTCGATCATTCGCTGCACTTTTTCCTCGCCGAAAAGGCCGTGATCGGGCCCGAGAAATTCGGCGCCGTGCGCCCCCGGATCATGGAGCTCGCCCAGTACGCCGAGAAACACACCGATTCGGCCGTGCCCCGCCTGATGTTTTTCAGCGCCCTTCACCACTGCCAACACCTGGGCATCCAGCTCCCGCCCGAAGTCGCCGCCATCGCCGACCGGCTCTCCGGAAGCTGAACGCCACCCCCGGGCGCAGCGCCCCGCCCGATCGTTTCCGCCCGTAGCGCCGGCCGCCACAGCCCCGCGTCGGGCGCGCGATTTCGAAACTTCGGCATGGTCCGCCGTGTCGCACCACGGCTTGCTTCGCACGCCGTGCAAAAACGGTGGCCACCACCCCGGAGCGAGTCTCCCGTTCTCCCACCGGCCGGCCACTCCTGCGCTCGGTTCTCCAACTCGAAGCGCACCCCATTTTAGGCTGCGATCGACTTGCCGCACCCACTCCGGACTCAAGAGCTTCGAACGCAGTCCGATGAGTCACCTACGGCCCCGTCCAACCACGGGGCGATCCCACGGTGATCTCGATACCTGCCCCTCGCTCGACCCTTGAATTCGTGCGCGGCCGCTGGGCGCCCATTCTGGCGACCGGCGCGCTGTGCGTGGGTACATGGATGGCCGCCCCGCCCCTGACCGCTTTCGCCAGACGCGACGACAAGGCGACCCGGCCCCCTTTGATCTCGGCCTTGCACGCCTCGATCGCGGCGCTGCAGGCGGAGCAAAGCGCACTGCGCAGCGGAAACCGGCAACCCGTCGACAACGCCACCACAAACTCGTTGCAGGCGCTGCGCCGGGCGATCCAGGCACCGGAGATCCCGCCCGCGACCAAGGCGGGTTATCTGGCCGCCCTCGATGGGCTGGAGAAAGCCCTCGCCGAAGCGAAGGATGCCACTTCGCGCCAACCCCAGAGAGGCGAGGGCCACGAGCGCGGCACCGCCCTGGCCGCCGCGTTGGCCGATCTCCAACGGCTCCAACTCGCCGAAGTCGACGAACTCGTCGCGGCGACCGGGCGCCGTGAATCCGCCGATTCCACGGCCGCCGCGCGCATCGCCCTCGGCGCCTCGCTGATTGCTGCCGCCCTCGCACTCTTGGCCGCACGCTTGGTTCTTCTCGTCCACGGGCCGCTCGCCCCTCAGGCGCCTGCCTCGCCCTCGACCAAACCCGAGCCGGAAAACGCCCCCAGCCCGACCAACGAAGGCATGCGGGCGGCGCTCCGCGATCTCACGGCCATGGCGATCACCGACGAGCGCGGCCTGATCATCGAGGTCAACGACCGCTTCAGCCAGCTCACCGGGTTCCACCCCGAGCAACTCGTCGGCCGCACCTTCCGGCTCGTCAACAGCGGCAAACACCCCCCGGAGTTCTTCCGCGATCTGTGGCAAACCATCCTCGCCGGGAAGAACTGGCGCGGGAGAATCACCAACAAGTCCAAGCAAGGCCGACTCTACGAATCGAACGTCACGATCGTTCCCTTCACCGATCAAGCGGGCGCGAAGCGCTTCGCCGCCTTCGCACTTGAAATCGGTGGGAGCAACAACCCCAGCCCCGAGTCCGCGCACCTCGAAATCGCCGTGCAGGCCGCCGGCTTCGGTATCTGGGAACTCGACATCACCACCCGCTCGATGAAGTGGGACCAGCGGACGTTCGAGATCTACGGCCTCCCCGCCGCCAACGGCATCGCCTACGACACGTGGCGCCACTGCATCGTCCCCGAAGACCGGCCCACGACCGAGCAACACCTCCACGCCGCCATCTCGACCGGCGCCGAGTTCGATACCGAATTCCGCATCCAGCACATCGACGGCTCGATCCACCACGTCCGGGCCATCGCCCACGTGGCACCCGGAGATCGCGGCACCCCCGCCCGGGTCTTCGGCATCGCCTGGGACACGACCACCGAAAAGGAGATGGCCGCCTACCTCCGCGCCGCCGCCGAAAACGCCGAAAGCCTCAACCAGCAGCTCGAAAACGCCATCGAGCGCGCCAACTCCCTCGCCCAGGAAGCCGCCCTCGCGACCGTCGCGAAGTCGGAGTTCCTCGCCAACATGTCGCACGAGATTCGCACCCCCCTCAACGCCATCATCGGCATGAGCGGCCTTCTGCTCGACACCGAGCTCAGCGTCGAACAACGCGAACTCTCCGAAACCATCAGCACCTCCGGCGACTCCCTGCTCAGCCTCATCAACGACATTCTCGACTTCTCCAAGATCGAATCCGGCAAGCTCGAGCTCGAACAACGCCCCTTCGACCTGCGCGAATGCCTCGAGAATGCCCTCGATGTGCTCGGCGCCAAGGCCGCCGAAAAACACCTCGACCTGGTCGGCTGGGTCGGCCCCAAGGTGCCCGCCACCATCCTCGGCGACAGCACCCGCCTGCGCCAGATCGCCATCAATCTCATCGGCAACGCCATCAAGTTCACCGCCACCGGCGACGTGCTGCTCTCCGTCGAGTTCCTCGGCGACACCGACGACGGCCGACATCGCCTCCACTTCGCCGTGCGCGACACTGGCATCGGCATCCCCGCCGACCGCATGGACCGCCTCTTCAAGACCTTCAGCCAGGTCGACACCTCCACCACGCGCCAATTCGGCGGCAGCGGCCTCGGCCTCGCGATCTGCAAGAAGCTGGTCGAACTCATGGAGGGCCGCATCTGGGTCGAGAGCGAAGCCGGCCAAGGCAGCACCTTCCAATTCGAGATCCCCGTGCGCTCCGGCGAAACCCACCCCGAGCAGAACCGCCTCGAAACCAGCCAACCCGAACTCTCCGGCAAACGCATCCTTCTGGTCGAAAGCAACGCTACCAGCCGCCGCGTCATCGGCGCGCTCGCCGCCTCCTGGGGCGCCACGCTCCGCTCCGCCAGCGCACCCTCCGAAGCGCTCGAATGGCTCGGCCACGGCGAGACGTTCGACCTCGCCGTCGTCAACCTCCACCTGCCCGAGATGGACGGTCTCGCCCTGGTCCGCCGCATCCGCGCCCTCCAACCAGCCACGCTGCTGCCCATCGGCGTCCTCGCCCCCCTCGGCAGCCTCGGGCATCCGCCCGCCGAACTCGCCATCGCCGCCATCATCGCCAAACCGGTCAAGTCCGCCGCCCTGCTCGACGCCCTCCGCGCCCTCGCCACCGGCACCTCGATCCAGCGCTCGGGCAAACCCTCCGCCTCCGGCGCCGAGATGATCGCCCACAGCCACCCGCTCGACATCCTCCTCGCCGAGGACAACCCCACCAACCAGCGCATGGCCACCTTGATGCTCGGCCGCATGGGTTATCGCGTCGACATCGCCAACAACGGCCTCGAAGTCCTCACCGCGCTCGAGCAGCACCCCTACAACGTCATCCTGCTCGACGTGCAGATGCCCGAGATGGACGGCCTGACCTGCGCCCGCGAACTGCGCCTCCGCTACGACGGCGCCGAGAGCCAGCCCCACCTCATCGCCATGACGGCCAACGCCATGACCGGCGACCGCGAGGTCTGCATCGCCGCCGGCATGGATGACTACGTGTCCAAACCCGTGCGCCCGCACGAACTCAAACGCGCCCTCATCGGCGCCGCCGAAAAACTCTCCACCCGCCCCCCGGTGGCGCTCGCCCCCCCCATGCCGCAAACGGAGATCTCGCCCCGGGGCCACTTCGCCCCGGATGCCGACGACCCCGAACCTGAAACATCCATGTTCGCTTCGTCCGATACCCCTCCCGCCGAAGCCCGCCCCCGCCCGGTGCGCAAGAACGACCGCGACGCCCGCCGCGCCCGCGCCGCCGCCGCCGCCCGCGCCGCCTTGGCCGCCGCCGAAT
>JAEZUE010000099.1 GCA_023443455.1 Verrucomicrobiota bacterium | reverse complement strand
AGCAGCTCCTCCTCGGCGCCTACTCGGCCCTGAACAAGGAGATCGCCCGCGGCGCCGTGCAGATGTTCACGCACGCCGAGATGCTCGACCTGGTCGTCGTCGACGGCCACGCCAAGGGCATCATCGTGCGCAACCTCCAGAACGGCGAGATCACCCGCCACGCGGCCGACGCCGTCGTGCTCGCCACCGGCGGCTACGGCAACGTCTTCAACCTCTCGACCTACGCCCGCCAGTCCAATGGCACCGCCGCCTGGCGCGCCTACAAGCGTGGCGCCGGCTTCGCCAACCCCTGCTACACACAGATCCACCCGACCTGCATCCCGGTCAGCGGCGACTACCAGTCGAAGCTCACCCTCATGTCGGAGTCGCTCCGCAACGACGGCCGCATCTGGGTCCCGAAGAAGGCCGAGGACTGCAAGAAGAACCCGAACGACATCGCCGAGGAGGATCGCGACTACTACCTCGAGCGGAAGTATCCGAGCTTCGGCAACCTCGCCCCCCGCGACATCTCCTCCCGCGCCGCCAAGCAGGTGTGCGACGAGGGCCGCGGCATCGGCGAGACCGGCCTGGGCGTGTATCTCGACTTTGCCGACGCCATCAACCGCTACGGCCGTCAGGCCGCCAAGGTGAAGGGCATCGCGAATCCGAGCCCCGAGAAGATCCGCGAGTTCGGCGAGGCCGCCGTGGCCGAGCGCTACGGCAACCTCTTCGACATCTACCACGAGATCACCGACGAGAACGCCTACAAGGTGCCGATGCGCATCTATCCGGCGGTCCACTACACCATGGGCGGGCTCTGGGTCGACTACGACCTCATGTCGAACCTCCCCGGCCTGTTCGTCCTCGGCGAGGCCAACTTCTCCGACCACGGCGCCAACCGCCTCGGCGCCTCCGCCCTCATGCAGGGCTTGGCCGACGGCTACTTCGTCGTGCCGAACACCATCAACCACTACCTCGCCACCGTGAAGCCCGGCTCCTGCCCGAAGGCCGACCGCGAGGAGTTCGCCGCCGCCGAGAAGAACGTGAAGGACATCAACGCGCGTCTCCTCTCGATCAAGGGCTCCCGCACCGTGCAGAGCTTCCACAAGGAACTCGGCAAGATCATGTGGGACAACTGCGGCATGGGCCGGACCAAGGAATCCCTCGAGCGTGCCCTCGACCTCATCCCGAAGCTGCGCGAGGAGTTCTGGAAGGACGTCAACGTGCCCGGTTCCGGCGACGACCTCAACCAGTCGCTCGAGCGCGCCAACCGCGTGGCCGACTTCTTCGAGCTCGGCGAGCTCATGTGCCGCGACGCCCTGGCCCGCAGCGAGTCCTGCGGCGGCCACTTCCGCGAGGAAAGCCAGTATCCGGACGGTGAGGCCATGCGCGACGACACCAACTTCGCCCACGTCTCCGTCTGGGAGTACAAGGGCGAGGGTCAGGCCCCCGAGCTGCACAAGGAAGCCCTTGTGTACGAGGAGGCCAAGATGGTCACCCGCTCCTACAAGTAAGCCACTGCCGCACGCATCGCGCTCATGGGCGCCTCCACCCCCAGTCCTGTATTGGCCGAGCGGATCGAGAACCGCATCTTCCTCCTGCGCGGAGAGAAGGTGCTGTTCGATTTCCACCTGGCCGAGCTCTACGGAGTGGAGACGAAGGTGCTCAAGCGCGCCGTCCAGCGAAACATCGAGCGCTTCCCGGCCGATTTCATGTTTCAGCTTGATGCCAAGGAGCTTGCAAACTTGAGGTGCCAAATTGGCACCTCAAGTTCGGACCACGGCGGTACCCGCTACCTGCCGTTGGCCTTCACCGAGCAGGGCGTCGCGATGCTCTCCAGCGTGCTCCGCAGCGAGCGCGCCGTGCAGGTCAACATCGCGATCATTCGCGCCTTCGTGAAGCTCCGGCAGATGCTCTCCACGCACGTGGAGCTCGCCCGCAAACTCAAGGCCCTCGAAGCCAAATACGACGAGCAGTTCAAGGTCGTGTTCGAGGCCATCCAGGCGCTCATGTCCGAGGACATCCCGTCCCACGGTCGCCAGATCGGCTTCCATGCCGCCGGCCGCGCCAAACCTTCCAAGAAATAGCCAACCCGTTTCCGTCCACTCCTCCTCCGCCCATGAAAGTTAAACTCAAAGTCTGGCGCCAGAAGAACGCCAATACGCCCGGCGAGTTCAAAAGCTACGACACGCCGGACCTCAATCCGAACATGTCGTTCCTCGAGATGCTCGACGTCGTCAACGAGGACCTGACCAACGCCGGCGAGGAGCCGATCGCGTTCGACCACGACTGCCGCGAAGGCATCTGCGGCACCTGCTCGGCCGTGATCAACGGCAAGCCGCACGGCCCGCACCGCGCCGTGGCGACCTGCCAGACCTACATGCGCTCCTTCAAGGAGGGCGACGAGATCACCGTCGAGCCGTGGCGCGCCGCCCCGTTCCCGATCCTGAAGGATCTCATCGTCGACCGTAAGGCCTTCGACAAGATCATGCAGGCCGGCGGCTTCGTGAGCATCCGCACCGGCGCCCCGCAGGACGCCAACGCGCTGCCGATCGCCAAGGAGACCGCCGACCTCGCGATGGACGCCGCCTCCTGCATCGGCTGCGGCGCCTGCGTCGCGGCGTGCAAAAACGCCTCCGCCATGCTCTTCACCGCCGCCAAGGCCGGGCAGCTCAACCTGCTCCCGCAGGGCCAGCCCGAGAAGGACCGCCGCGTGCTCGCGATGGTCGCGGCGATGGACGAGGCCGGCTTCGGCAGCTGCACCAACCAGTACGAGTGCTCGGCGGTGTGCCCGAAGCTCATCAGCCACGACTTCATCGCGAAGTTCAACCGCGACTACCTCACCGCCACCCTGCGCTCGACCTTCGGCCAGGCCCCGGCTGTGACCAGCGGCGGCGGCGCCTGAGCCACCGGGCGGAACCGGGTATCTGTTTTTCAACGGCGCCATCGCTCACCGCGGTGGCGCCGCTTTTGTTTAGGGGCAAGGAGCCGCCCTGCTGCTGCCCGGCGGACTCGCTACGGCTTTGCGACGGTCGAGAAATGCAGCGTGGGGGCGGCGCCCGGCGTGGCATCCTCGGAGGCGTAGAAAGTCGCGTTGATCGCCCCGAGCGGGCGGAGGGCGATGCCCTTGGTGGTGCCGTCGAGCAGCCGCTGCAGCACCGGACGCGGCAGCACGACAAACGTCTTGCCGCCGGGAGCGGGCGCGACGTCGACATCCTGGATCATCTGGGGATTGAATACATCGGTGAGTGCTTCGCCGCGCAGCAGGCTGTTGGCGGTGACGGTTTCCTGGTCCCAGTGGGGATCGCCGCCGAGGATCTCGACGACGTGGACCTTGCCGAACTCCTCGCCGAATTCCTGCCCCCAGTGTTCGATGTATTTGCCGCCTTGGGGCACGCAGAAGGTCGTGAGTTCGAGCACGCCGGCACCGTCGGCGGTGCGCCCGGCCAGTTGCGAGAAGTCCCACCGCAGGATGGGCGTCTGGTGCGGGTCGATGGTCAGGATACGTGACGGACCGGCGCTCCCGACCGCGTGCCAGTCGTTGAAGTTCACGTCGGGGAAGTCGGAGTTGATCTGGCTGTCGTGGCTCGCGGGCTGGTGGAGTGCGAAGGTGGCGAGGTCCGGTACGGGCGGATGGTAGACGAGCGGCTCGCCGACATCGGGCGCGGCTTCCGCGCATAGGACGACATCCGCCCGGTAGTAGTCGATGTCGACCTCGTACTTCCCGGGGCCGTAGTCGGTCGCACAGAGCTGTACGAACACGTTGTCGCCCGGCCGGGCGTCGAAATTGCGCGTGGTCAGGCTGATGACATGCCAGTCGGTGTCGGCGAGGTCGTACTCGCGCAGGTGCTCGTGGTAGTCGGTCGTGCGCTGGGTGTTCAGCATGAAGTTGACCCGACGCGGGGCATGGCTCGAGCGCACGCGGGCCTCGACGCGGAGCTCGTAGGCCGGGTCGGCGAGCTTCGCGAGATCGAGCGACGGGGCGACATCGCGTTTGATGAGGGTCCACCAGACCCCGTAGGGGTCGGTCGTGCCGTCGATCGCGAGGGTGGTGTGGCCGCTTTTCGGGACGAGCTTGCAGGTGGCGAAACCGTCGCCGGCCATGGTGAACCAGCCGTCGATCTCGGGCTTGTCGAACTGGTCGAGGAACTGGGCATGGCAGAGCAGGGGGGCGGCAAGCAGCGGCGCCGCAAGGGTGAGCATGCGTAGGGGATGGATCATGGGGATGTGGTTACGAGGGTGGTTGCGATCGGGCTGGGTCGGCGAGCGCGGGCGTGTTCTACCAGTGGACGAAGGCGGCCGGCCCCCGGCCGGCTTTTCAATAGTGCGCACAGGTGCCGGCTTTCGGTGTGTGGCCAGGGGCCCACGCTGCTGCCCTGTTCCGCGCATCCCCACCCCTTCCCCTATGCTCCAACGTTTTCTTGCCGTTGCTCTCTGTCTTCTTGTCTCGCATTTCGCCATCGCGCACCGCCTCGACCGAGGGGAGGTCCACGTGTGGGAATGCCAGGAGATCACGCTCCAGGCCGCCCGCGACTATGCGAATCCGTACACCGAGGTCGTGTGCTGGATCGATCTCGAAGGCCCCGGTTTCGCCAAACGCGTGTACGGATTCTGGGATGGCGGGCGCACCTTCAAGGTCCGCTTCGTCGCCACCGGGCCCGGGGAATGGCGCTGGAAGACGGCCTCGAACCAGTCCGACGACACCGGGCTGAACGGCGGCACCGGCGGTGTGCGCGCGTTCGCCTGGACCGAGGATGAGAAGCGGGCGAACCCCAACCGCCGCGGCTTCCTTCGCGCCTCCGTCGAGGGGCACACGCTCCAGTATGCCGACGGCACGCCGTATTTCCTTGTCGGCGACACATGGCTCGCCGCGTCGACCTGGCGCCTGCCCTATCGCGGCGCCCACGCTGCTGCCGACTACACTCCCGGCCCGGGCATCAGTTTCGAGGAGGCGGTCGCCTGGCGCAAACGGCAGGGGTTCAACTCGGTCAGCTTCATCGCCGCCTTCCCGAACTGGGCGGCCGACCACCGCGGCGCAACCTTCAAGAACGCCGATGGCGTCTACCTGCGCAACGCCTGGGAGAAGTTCGGCACGTGGGCGCCCGGTGCCGCCATCACCACCGACGACGGTGCCACGACCACCGCCAAGGACATGCACGACGAGGCGGGCCACCGACCCTTCGCCGTCTTTACCGACCGCGAAGGGCTCGCCGACTTCGACCGCATCGAACCGGCCTATTTCCGGAGCCTCGACCGCAAGCTGCGCCATCTCGCCGACGAGGGTTTTGCGCCGTTCCTCGAGCCGATCCGTCGCGATCACGGCCCCTCGTGGAAGGCGTACTTCGACTTCAACGCGTCCTACGCCCGCTTCGTCCAGTACCTGATCGCCCGTTACGGGGCCTACAACCTCATCGTCAGCGGCATCCACCTCGACTGGATCCCGGCCGACTATTCGCTCACCGAGCACGAGTGGAATGGCGCGCTCAAGTTCCACCTGCAGACGTACGGCCCGCCGCCCTTCGGCCAGCCCGTGACGGCGCTCATCGACAGCTCGACGTATCTGCGATTCGGCCACGGTGACTCCTGTCCGTGGCTGACGATGCACACCGTCGGCAACAACCCGCGCAACCATGCGATCTACGCCTCGATCGAGGAACTCTTCCATCTCGAGCCCGCCTATCCCGCCGCGAACCTCGAGCCCTACTACACCGGATGGAACCACTCGATCAACCGCCCCGGCGGCGAGACGCCGGAGGCGAACTCGCCGCGCGACAACTACTTCGCCCGCGCCCAGATGTACGGTTCGGTGCTCTCGGGCGGACTGGCCGGCCACGTGCACGGCACCGCCGCGTACGACATCACCAGCACGGGCGAACCCGAAGGGTGGCGGCCGTTCATCTGGGAGGCGCTGCGCTACGAGTCCGGCGCGCAGATGCGCCACCTGCACGACTTCGTGCTCTCCGAAGGATCGCGCTACCGCGAACTCGCTCCGGTCCCCACCTCGCTGCAACCGCGTTCCGCATCCGGCTCGTTGGCCGACGGGCTCGACGGCTGGTCGTTCCTCCTCCGCAATCCCGCCGCCGACTTCGCCCTCGCGTACTTCGAGACGAAGGCCGTGCCGGCCCGCATCGCCGGCTTCGCTCCGGCCGCGGAGTATTCGTGGACCTGGTTTGATCCGCGCAGCGGCGAGTGGGTGTCCCCTGTGGTGGTTGCGGCCGATGCTGACGGCGTGATTGTATCCCCGGCCTTCCCGACCGCTGAAGACTGGGCCGCAAAGATACTTCACGCGGAATAGTGTCTCCGCACTGCCCGTGGGCGTGGTCTCGGCACCGCGTTACGGCCGGCAGGCCGGGAAGCTCTCGTCGGTTACACGAGGCGTCAGGTCGACGCCTCGTGCGAGGGCCGCTTTGCGCAGTTCGCTGATTTCCCGGACAAGCTGCTCCAGCTGAGCCTTCAGGTCTTCGCGGCTCGCCTCTGGTGGTAGGAGGAGCGGCGCTCGGTCCGTGCTTCTGATCGTTGCCACAACGCCGACGGAATCGGTCAGTCGACAGAAGCAGTCGCAGACTAGGCCGTCGTAGAGATCGACCGAGAATTGGGCGCTCGACGGCCGTCGCGTCCCCGTGCCGTGCCCGTCGAGCGGGATCTCGCAGGTGATCTCCTCCACTTCGATGGTGGGGTTCCACTCGTTGGTGGTGCCAGTGCGGGAGCAGGGGTAGGGAAGGACTGCGAGCACTTGTTCTGCGATGGTTCCGTTTGGAAAATCGATTGTGGCGAACTGCTCGCGAAGGGCCTCCCGTATTTCGGAATCGACCCGCATCTCTTCTTCCAGTGCTGCGGTTTCCTGTTTCAGTACTCGGCAGGAGAACAGCTTCTCGACCCTGAACTCGGTCGGATAGTCGCCGAGGTGGCCGAAGCCGGAACCCAAGCGCGTATCGGATGTGTGCGCAACGACTCCCTCCACTTCGACTTCGGCGAGCAGGAACCCGCATTCTGTTTCCTCGCTGAGGGTTTCGAGGTCGGCCCAGAGGCTTGCCCACTTCGTTTCGTACTCGGGCAGCAAATAGTCGCGTGTCCTGAACCAGATCGGTTGCGCCACGCCGAGGCGCGTCGGTTCGGCCACGAGCGTTGACTGCTCGAAGCCGCCGACATACACCCCGCGCGTTCGGATTCGTTTATCGCTGAAACTGGCTGGATTGGCCAAAACGTCCCGGATATCGACAACCGGTACTTCTGACGGAGCCGGGTGTGTGCAGCTGGCGAGCACGATCGCGAAGACTAGAAATAATGCCCTCATCCGCGGTGGATTGCGCGGTGGATTCTGGATGGAGGCAACCGCTTGGTGGCGGAAACGGTGGCTCGTTTCGCCGGCTCCATCGGATCTAGCGCGGGCCTTTGGGTTTCCGGTTGCTTCACTCGAGTGTTCACAGCTGTGTTACGGGAGCTTTCTCCTCATGAATATCTGCAAAGCGTTGTTGGCGGTTGTTTTGGTCGGGCTTTTCGGCGGTTGTGCGACGACCGATGTGCCCAAGGTTCCTGAGCCTGCGGGACGGGTTGCCGTGGTTGTTGTGATGTCGCCGGTCCTTCGCTTCCACTCGATGGGATATGTTCCAGCCTTTCAGAGCGGGGATTCGGTTCCGGCCGAGGTGATTGATGTCCGCGAAGTGGTGCAATCGGAGGCCGAGGCCCAGTTTGCCGATGCGGGCTTTAATCGGGTGGATCCAACACCGGAGCTCGAAGCGTTTGCTGCGGGCGTGACGTCGAGATGGCTGAAGGATGAACAGGTCGCGCAACTCAAGGCGCTATCCGCTCAGGCCGACTCGGTTGTGGTGATATTCGACGGAAGAAATGTGAACAACTATGGTGTTGAAAACGGGTTTGGTGGAATTGAGGTGATCCCGTCGAAGATACTGGGATTCAAAGCGCTCATCGTCTCCGAGCATACTGAGATTGTGGCCTTCAGTACCCGGACCGGAGCGCGGATCGGATTCTCCGACAAAGCGGCCTGCTTCCGCGAGGTGCGCGAAGTCCCCTTTCACGAAAAGTGGAAGGAATTCGCCGAGAGCGACCAAGACAAGTTGATCGCGATCGTCAAAGAGTCGGTTCAGGACGCGATTGCTCGAGGATTGACCGACCTCTTCAAGAAGATCCAACCGGGCAACCCGTCGCCGGTGGATACCTCGCTGCAATAGGGGTTGCAGGCCTGTGCCTGCGCACTGAGTGCGCGAGATACACACATGGCGGCCCGCCCCGAACTGTTCGTCCCGTACTGCAATACTGCTGGCCATATGCCTGAAGCGGCATTGATGGCCCTTGGTGCTTGAGTGTGGGAACACGCTTGTCCGTGAAAGCCGCGGTGCCCACGGAATGGGGGCGGAGACGGATGCCGAAACGTTTGGCGCGTTTCGCCACGAGTCGGGCCGTCGATATGGCGGAAGAGCTCCGCTATATTTTTGCTGGCCGGCAGCGCGCCACGGCGGATCCGGGCACGAAAAAGGCGCGGCCGTCGCGGGCCGCGCCTCTCTTTTCGGGGGGAGAACCGGAGCGGGGATCAGGCGCCGAGGGTGACCTCGACCTTGACCTCGGTGCGGCCGTCGGTCGGGAGCGGGATCACGTTGCCGGCGACCTTCTGGCCGTCGACGACGAGGCTCTTCACGCCCTTGGACTTGGCCTTCGGGTTCTTGACGATGATGGTGTAGGTGACGCCGCGATACTTGCGCTGCACCGTGAAGCCCTTCCACTTCTTCGGGACGCAGGGATCGATGCGGAGACCGGTGAAGTCGGGCTGCACGCCGAGAATCGACTGCGAGGCGACCACGAACGACCAGGCGCCGGTGCCGGTGAGCCAGGAGTTCTTGCCCTCACCGGGGGTGGGGGCGAACTGCGAGGCGGTCATCTGCGCATAGACGTAGGGCTCGGAGCGGTAGACGTCGTGGTCGGGTTTGGCCGACGGGCAGATCGAGAGGTAGTACTCGAGGGCCTTCTCGCCTTCGCCGAACAGCGTCCAGCCGATGTGGATCCAGGTGTTGTTGTGCGAGAAGACGCCGGCGTTCTCCTTGTAGCCCGGGGGATAGGAGGAGACTTCGCCGAGCTCGAGGTGGTACTCCGAATACGGCGGGTACTGGAGCGCGCAGCCCTTGTCGGCGGTGTAGAGGTACTTGTCGACGGCCTGCAGGGCCTTCTTGGCGCGGCCGTTCTTCATGCCGGCGCCGCCGAGCACGCACCACGCCTGGCTCTCGATGTAGACCTTGCCTTCCTTGCACTTCTTCGAGCCGACGGGATTGCCGGCGGCGTCGAAGGCGCGGGTGTACCAGGCGCCGTCCCAGGCCTGCTCCTCGACGGTCTGGAGCATGTCGTCGTAGGCGGACTGGATACGGGTGGCGTCGGCGGTACGACCCATGAACTTGTAGAGGCTCACGAGGTCGCGGGCGGCGTAGAGGAAGAGGCCGGCGATCATGACGGACTCGGCCTGCGAGCCGTTGATGTCGCCGACGCACTGGAAGGACTCGTTGGGCTCCTTCGAGAAGCAGTTGAGGTTGAGGCAGTCGTTCCAGTCGGCGTGGCCGATGAGCGGCAGCTTGTGCGGCCCGCGGTTGTTGAGCGTGTACTGGATCGAGGTCTCGATGTGGTGGAGGAGGTTGTCCTTCGAGCCGGGCTTGTCGGCGTAGCCGCAGGGCTCGTCGAGGATCGAGGTGTCACCGGTCTCGCGGATGTAGGCGCAGGTCGAGAGGATGAGCCAGAGCGGGTCGTCGTTGAAGCCGCCGCCGATGTCGGCGTTGCCCTTCTTGGTGAGCGGCTGGTACTGGTGGAAGCAGGTGCCGTCGG
>JAEZUE010000041.1 GCA_023443455.1 Verrucomicrobiota bacterium | reverse complement strand
GCTATCCCTCACAACGCTGCATTTTTGGCACGATTCTCCTCGGTCACAGAACCGAGCGGGATCGCCACAAAGAGGCACAAAAAGCCACGAAAACAATCCGGTCTTTTTGTGCATCTTTGTGCCTTTTCGTGGCCATAAACAGGTTTGGTTGCGGCTCTGCCGCGCTAGGTTCTTTGCGGTAAATGATCCGAATCCGATTTCTGAACTCTCTGTGCTCTCCTCTCACTCGGTGACCTCTGTGACCTGCCGGGATCCGGGGCGTGAGGCGCCGTGTCGAGCCACGGCGTCGAAAGCGGCGTCGAGCCGCCGCACTCCATGGCTTCAGCGCAGCTCCAGTTCGTCGTTCTTCACGCGGCGGAAGTTGGAGCGGCGGAAGTTGGGGTCATTACGATATCTTTGATATCGGGCCCTCGGCTGGAAATTGAGCTGGCGGGCGGTGGCGCGGGGTGCGCGTCACGGCGCGGTGGGCCAATGCTGGGGGATCCGGCGCAGCTTGGTGACGTCGTAGCCCTGCGCGGCCAACTCGGCGACCTCCAATGACGGCGTCGCCGCCAAGCCCGTCCACGGCATTTCTTCAAAACGCGCCGCGGTGCCCCGGTCCGACCGGCGCTGCTGCAGCAATGAGGCGTCGAACGTGTGGACATCGATCCCCTTGCGCTTCGTAAACGCCTCTCGCGTCAACCCGTTGCCGTTGTACTCGGCCAACAGCTCCGCACGCCGCTTGCCGTCGGCTCATGGGCGGCGGGGCGAGACGGGCGCCACGCAGGGTTCGCAGGCGATCACTCGACCCGATCTTCGCTCAGGATGAAGCGCAGGTCGTCGAGGCTCATCACCGTCGAGAGGGTTTCCTCCTGCACGATGCTGCGCGCGAGGTCGGCCTTGGCCTGTTGAAGCTTGCGGATCTTCTCCTCGATCGTGTTGCGGGCGAGCAGCCGGTACGCGAGCACGTGTTCGGTCTGGCCGATACGGTGGGTGCGGTCGATCGCCTGCGCCTCCACGGCGGGATTCCACCACGGGTCGAAGAGCACGACGTAGCTGGCCGCGGTGAGGTTGAGCCCGGCGCCGGCCGCCTTGAGCGAGAGCAGGAAAACGGGTTCGCCCTCGGCCGACTGGAAGCGGTTCACGAGGTCCTGCCGGTTCTCGGTCTGCCCGGTGAGCATGAGATGACGGATACCGCGCACCGCGAGCTCGTCGGCGATGAGTTCGAGCATCGTGACGAACTGCGAGAAGACCAGGACGCGGTGGCCCTCCTCGACGAGCGGCTCGAGGGTGTCGAGCAGCGCCTCGAGCTTGGCGGAACCGGAATCGCCGGTTTTTGCGTCGTCGCCGGAGTCGTCGATTTTTTCGGGCTGGGCCACGGGCTTGGCCGCGCGGGGCCGACCGGCCTTGGCGTTCTCGAAACCGATGAGGCGCGGGTCGCAGCAGATCTGGCGCAGGCGCAGCAGCGACTGGAGGATGTTGAAGCGCTGCTGGTCGAAGTCGCGGGCGGTCTGCACGCCGAGCAGCATCGCGCGGGTGCGCTTGAGTTCGGCGTCGTAGAGGCGGCGCTGGGCGCCGTCGAGGTCGACGAACAGGTCCTCCTCGGTGCGCGGGGGCAGGTCGGCGGCGACCTGGCCCTTCGTGCGGCGCAGCATGAAGTGCTTCACGCGGCGGGCGAGGCGGGAGCGGGCGGCGCCGGGATCGCTCTTGTCGTTGAAGGCGCGTTTGAACGACGCCTGGCTGCCGAGCAGCCCGGGCATCGCGAAGGCGAACAGGCTCCAGAGGTCGAGCGTGCGGTTCTCGATCGGCGTGCCGGTGAGAACGATACGGTGGGCGGCGCGCAGGTCGCGGGCGGCGCGCGCGGTCTGCGACTGCGGGTTCTTGATGTTCTGCCCTTCGTCGAGGATGACGGCGTCCCATTTCACGGCGCCGAGCTCCTTCGCCGCGCGGCGGAGCTGGGCGTAGTTGATCACGACGAGGTTGGCCTCGGCCGGCACTTCGGCGCCGCGCAACGGCGCGGCGGTGAGCGAGGGGGCGAATTTTTTCGTCTCGATCGTCCAGTTGGGCACGACGCTCTTCGGGCAGACGACGAGGGCGCGCAGCGGCGTCGCCTTCTTCCCTTGGGAGGGGCGCTGCGCGGCAAGGTGGAGGAGCCAGGTGAGGGCCTGCACGGTCTTGCCCAGGCCCATGTCGTCGGCGAGCACGCCGCCGAGGCCGTTGGCGGCGAGGTGGGCGAGGAAGTGGAATCCTTCCTTCTGATACGGGCGCAGCTCGGCGGTGAGGTTGGCGGGCACGGCCGGCGCCGCGATGGCGGTGAGCTGCGCGGCGCGCTCGCGGGCGCGGGCGGCGTGCTGCTCGGGCAGGAGTCCGGCGATGCGCTCGTCGGCGAGCTGGAGGGCGTGGAAGCGCTGTTTCTCGGAGCCGCCCTCGAGCGCGGAGGCCTCGAGCCCGAGCTCGGCGAGCTTGGCGGTCTCCTCGGGCGAGAGCTCGAGCGAGAGGCGGCGCCAGCCCTTGCCGGGCAGGCGCACGAAGCGGCCCTTCGCCTTCAGCAGGAGCTTCAGTTCGGCGTCGGTGAGCGTGCTGTCCTCGGCGCGCACGGCGATCTCGAGGTCGAACCAGTCGATGCCGGAGCCTTCGTCTTCGGTTTTCACCGACACGTCGACGCGGGCGCGGTCGGCGGGGCGGGCGAGGCCGGCGAGTTCGGGGCAGCAGAGCAGCTCGACACCGAGGGAACGGCAGCGTTCGGCCCAGGTGGCGAACTGCTCGGCGAAGCCGCGGGTGCCGGTCGTGCGCCACCAGTGTGGTCCGTCGAAGCCGCGGTCGAAGCCGAACTCGTGGATCAGGGGCAGGGCGGCCGCGGCGCGCCGGTGTTCGATCTCCCTGGTGGCGCCGGGGGCCGACGGTTTGGTCGTGCCCTGCTGGGTCGTCCAGCGGTCGCGGTCGTCGAGGCGCTGCACGAGCGCGCCGTCGGGCGAGACGCCGTGCAGCTCGAGGCGTACCCAGTCGGCCGGGTCGGCGAGGGTGTCGGGCCGTTCGGCGACGAGGTCGCAGACCAGGCGCGGGAGCAGCGTGACGATCTCGAGTTGGGGCAGGTCGACGCCCTCGACGGTCGCGGAGATGCGGTGCAGGGCGCGCAGGGCGGCGCTGGTCTGGAGCGCCTCGCGGGGGACCACGGTCGCACGGGACTGGTGGCCCGGCAGCCCGGGCGGCACGAGGTGGAGGGTGTGGCCGGCGAGGATCGCGACGGGGTTGCCGGTGAGGCGCAACTGCGGTTCGGGCAGCGGCGATCCGTCGGGGCGCACGAGTTCGAAGACGATGTCTTCGGGGCGGTCGGGCAACGGGCGGCCGAGCCAGCGCAGGGGCAGCGGTTCGGGCTCGAATGGTATCCCGTCGGCGGCGACAAAGGCCTTGCGCAGGGTGGGGCTGGCGAGAAGCAGCCGGATCAGCGCGACCGTGCGCTCCTCCTCGATCTTGAGGGTGTGGGCGTGTGCCCCGGAATAGTAGCGCTTGCTCGCGTGGTGGATGGCCACCTGCTGGAGCAGGGCGAGGCTCTCGGGATGGGTCTCGACCACGCCGGAGTCGAGGGCGTCGAACCATTTGCCCGCGACCGCGGATTTGACCTCCTGCCAGGGCGAGTCCGCCTCTTCCCGGCAATCCCACGTGAGCTTGGGCAAGGTGAGGCGCAGGCGGATGTGGCGCGGCAGGCGGGTGACGACTGTGTGCGCGTAGGGTTCGAGCGGCCCCGTGCGCGCTTCGGCGAAGAGGGATTTCCAGCGCTCGACGTCGCGTTTGCGTTCGAACGCATCGATCCGGTCGCGTACCGCGCTCGTGTCCGTGATCGGCCGCATGAAGGCCGGGATGTCGTGCCCGTTGCGCTCGGCGTAGTGGGCGAGGTATTGCCAGAACTCGAGGAGCGAGGCGGGGGCGTTGGCGGGTGTCCACCAGCCCTCGAAGGCCGGGGCGGCGCCGAAGCCGAGCCCCAAGTTGCCGTAGGAGGCGAGGCCGAGGTCGACCAGGGGGTAGAGCGGCACCGTGCTTCGGTTTCCGGACTGGCGGAAGCAGACGTAGAGGGCGCGCACGTAGCGCATCTCCTCGCTGGTGATGCGCCGGCCGAGCCGTTGCCCGAGCAGGGAGATGAGCTTCTCCTCCTCGTCGGGTTCGGAGAACGCGGCCGGCTGGACCGCTCGCGGGGTGGGCGGCGTGTAGGTGGATGTCGCGCTCTGGGCGCCGAGTGCGGCCATGGCGGCGGCGTAGGCGTGGCCGCAGTCGCCGTGCTGCTCGCAGGTGCAGTCGTGGTCCCAGCCGTCGAGTGGCGAGTAGAACCAGCCGGGTTCGTGGATGTCGCTGAAGCCGTCCACTTCGGAGTCGAAGGCCGGTGCGTTTGGGGGCGAGTCGGGATCCAGTGTGACGGAAAGCACTCGGTTCAGGCCGATGTATTTGAGGCCCTTTTTCCGGCTCGCCATGGAGAACTCCTCGAGCGCCGCACTCAGGGCGCGGCGTTGTTCGTTGGTGAGCGGGATCGGTGAGGACACGGGATGCGATTTGGCGCCCGTGGGTACGCCACGGCAAGCGGAGAAAGCGGCGTGGCGGGGACGCCCCGCCCTACCTTCGGCAAGCGGGGTCCAGACGGTGGATTCGGCGGCGAGCGATGATGTGCCAAACCCCGCCATTGACCGCGGGCACGGGGCGCTCCTAACTCGCGGCCTCTTTTTCTCAATCATGGCCACGCCGTCCTCCTCCGACAACCTCATGGAAACCCTCGTGTCGCTGTGCAAGCGCCGCGGCATCATCTACGCCTCGTCGGAGATCTACGGCGGCCTCAACGGCTTCTTCGACTACGGCCCGCTCGGCGCCGAGCTGAAGCGCAACATCCGCAACGCGTGGTGGCAGGACATGGTCCACCGCCGCGACGACATCGTGGGCCTCGAGTCGTCGATCATCATGCACCCGAAGGTGTGGGAAGCCTCCGGCCACGTCGCCGGCTTCACCGACCCGCTCGTCGACTGCAAGGCCTCCAAGCAACGCTACCGCGCCGACCAGTTGTTCTTCGCCGCGGTCGTCGTCGACGGCACCGTGGCGGGCTACGTATCCGCATTGGAAAACGAACGCACCGCCGAGGAGCTCCAGGAGAAGGCCGAGACCTTCAAGCGCAAGAAGGCCCTCCAAGGCGCGCTCGCGCCGGTCGAGGTGAAGGAGTTCACCGAGGCCACACCGGAGCAGATTCCGCTCATCCCGTCGCCTGCCACCGGCGAGCCGGGCAGCCTCACGCCGCCGCGCGCGTTCAACATGATGTTCGAGACGCACGTGGGCCCGATGCGCGACTCCTCGGCCGTCGCCTACCTGCGCCCGGAGACCGCGCAGGGCATGTTCGTGGATTTCAAGAACGTGATCGACACCACGCGCGTGAAGCTGCCCTTCGGCATCGCGCAGGTCGGCAAGTCGTTCCGCAACGAGATCACCCCGCGCAACTTCATCTTTCGCTCCCGCGAGTTCGAGCAGATGGAGATGGAGTATTTCATTCATCCTGACGCCGACTGGTTCGCCTGCCACGAGGAGTGGCTGATCTGGTGCCAGGACTGGCTGAAGTCCATCGGCCTGCCCGAGAGCCACCTCTCGCTGCACGAGCACCCGAAGGAGAAGCTCTCGTTCTACAGCCGCCGCACGGTGGACATCATGTTCAAGTACCCGTTCGGCGTGCAGGAGCTTTGGGGCATCGCGGCCCGCTCCGACTACGATCTCCAGCAGCATCAGAAGTTCTCCGGTGTGCCGCAGACGTGGTTCGACGAGGCCACGAAGGCCAAGGTCGTGCCGCACGTCATCGAGCCGGCCGTGGGCGTCGACCGTATCCTGTTGGCCGTGCTCTGCGCCGCGTACGCGGAGGAGGACGTGACCGACGAGAAGGGCAACGTGGAGAAGCGCACCGTGCTGCGCCTGCACCCGCGCATTGCGCCGTACAAGGTCGCCGTGCTCCCGTTGCTCAAGAACAAGGAGGCGCTCACCGGCCGCGCCAAGGCCCTCTACGCCAAACTCAAGCGCCGCTACAACGTCTCCTACGACGACGGCGGCGCCATCGGCCGTCGCTATCGTCGTCAGGACGAAGCCGGTACGCCGTGGTGCGTGACGATCGACTTCGACACGATCGAGAAGGAAGGCGACACCTTCACCCTGCGCGAGCGCGACTCGATGCAGCAGCGCCGCATCACCGAGGCCGAGCTGTTTGCGCTGCTGGCCGAGCAGGTCGACAACGCGTGAGGAATCCGGCAGACCGGATTCCTGAGCCGAAATGGCGGACCATTTCGGGATGAACTGGTAGGGACGGCTCTCTCAAAGATTCTGCTGAACAGCAGAACGAGCCGTCCGTCCGCCGCGTGGCGCCGCTCGCGAGAGCGGCGATGCTGCTTGGTGTGTAGCTGGGGGCGGCGAACCCGGCATCGTGTCTTTGGCCGACTTCAACTGCTTTAAAAGCCGAGCTGGGCTTTTAAAGAAAACCTCCGGATTTTTAAAAGGCCGGCCGGAGACGAGACCGGGATATGGTTTAGCAATAGGCGGCCGGCTGGCCGATGTGCTGCGGACGGACCGGAACAGACTCGACCCTCTCTTGTTCAGGGATCCTTTGATTGGCCCAGACTCAATCAAAGGGAAGGCGCTTTGCCCTTAATAAGAAAGCGACTGCGGCCGGAGGCTGTGCCGTGGGCCTTCAAGAAACCGAGGCTTTCAATACGACGTGGTTTCGCCAGGCTCGGGCCGTCCGGCGAACTGCCGTGAACCACCCCCAGCCATGAAGCTCACCCACCTCGGCGTCAGTTACTACCGCAGCATCGGCACGGTGAGGTGACCATCGACCTGTCGAAGAAGATCAGTCGAAACCCGGCCTTCTGAACTCCCGCGCGGCGGGGGACTTGGCTTCGGCGGCGCGGTGGGGACGCTCGAGCTGGACCAGCAGGTCGAGGATCGTGTCGCCGTGCGCGTCAGGTGGGCTCCGCCACCAACCCCGGCGTGGTTAACTCCGACGTGACCTACGCCTGCTGGGCCAGCGTTACCGCCGCCGGCATCGTCTCGACCGGCGGTAAGCTCGGTGGCATCCACCAGGGCAACGTGGCCTACAACGCCGAGATCGGCCTGACGGGCATCTACGCCCCGACGGTGACCGAGGTGCGGGGGGGGCTTGGTCGTGGTGCATGGAATCGAGGCCAGCGCCGATGCCCAGCCTTACCTCTTCTTCGGCCCCGCAGGCACCGCCAACGTCAAGATCGCCGGCTCCATCCTCGCCCAGCCCAACGGCGGCTCCATCACCGTCAACGGCCTCGCCAAAGTCACCATGGGCGCCGCCCAGGATTCCTGCGGCCGGCTCGCCCCCGCCCAGCCCATCGCCACCTCGCTGATCGACTCCACCGGCAACGACCTGACCGCCGCGGTCGTGGTAGTGGAGTGAGCCGGGGAGCGGGCGGGAGCTGGGAACCGCAGGCAGGGACGCCTGCGCCACGGGTGAGCCTGCCGGATGGGGCGTGGCGCCGGCCTCCGTGCCGGCGAGGTTGGGCGTGAGCTGGGGAGCGGGCGGAGCCGGGCGGGTCCAGTCGGAGACGTGGACCTACGTGGCGGGCGTGCTGGCCGGGGTAGGACCGGTCTGCGACCGGTTCATCTGGGCGCGGTCGAGCCGGTGAGCTGGCGGAGTCGAGAATCGCAGGCAGGGACGTCTGCGCCACGGGTGAGCCAGCCGGACCGGGCGAGGCGCGGCCCCACCAGCGGAGGAGCGAGCGCCGAGGGTATGTTGGCTCGTTGCCGGGGAGTGGCAGCCCTAGCCGAATTCGCCTCGCGGCGTGGGGGCGGGCGCGTTTCTCTTCGGGCTTTCTGCGTACCCTCCACCGCCATGAAGAATACTCCCCGCGCCCGCTCCGCCGCCCGTTCCGTCGCCGCCAAAGATGACGCCGAGCCGGCCCTCCCGCCGGTGCACGATTGGCGGACGACCGACGAGGACGAACGGCTGCGCCGCAAGCTGCGCGCGCAGGAGTCGCCGATGCGGGTGCGGCAGGCGGAGAACTGCGGGCATCTGTTCTGTCGCTACGAGGTCGGCTCGGGCAGCGGGCGCACCTACGCGGTCGAGCTGCGCGAACTGGGCGAGCGCCCCGTCGCGGCGTGCGAGTGCGTCGACTTCCGCATCAATGGTCTGGGCACGTGCAAACACGTCGAGGCCGTGCTCGCTTGGACGCAGCGGTGTCGCAAGGTCGCGTGGCGCGAGGCCGTGCGCGACGGTTCGCCGCTGGTCGATCTCGTGCCCTCGGCCGACGGCGCCACACTGCAGATCGAGCGCAACGCTGGGCGCCTGCCGCCGACGCTGGCCCGGTTGTTCGACGATGCCGGCCGGCTCGTCGGGTGCCCGCCCGAGATGCTGACGGGGCTGCTGCAACGCCAGCCTCAAACCCGCGTGCGTCTTGCGCTCGAGGTCGGGCCGTGGCTGGAGTCGCGCGCCCGCGTCGCCGAGCGGGTGACGCTGCGGCGCGAATACGAGTCGAAGGTGCAGTCCGGCGAGTGGCCGACGCATGAGACGCTCGTGCCGCTCTTTCCCTATCAACGCGAGGGCATGCTGCACCTTGCGTTCACCGAACGCGCGCTGCTCGCCGACGAGATGGGTCTGGGCAAGACCATCCAGGCGATCGCCGCCTGCGCGTTGCTGCACCGGCTCGGCCGCGCGCGTCGCGTGTTGGTGGTGACGCCGGCCTCGCTCAAGACCGAGTGGGAGGAGCAGATCCGGCGCTTCACCGCGCGTTCGCTCCAGATCGTGTACGGCGGGCGGCTCCAGCGCCTCGCGGCCTACGACGCCGAGGCGGCGCCGTTCTTCACGCTCTGCAACTACGAGCAGGTCCTGGCCGACTCGCTCGATCTCAACGAGCGGCTGCGGCCCGACATCGTCGTGCTCGACGAGGCGCAGCGCATCAAGAACTGGTCGACCAAGACCGCGCAGGCGGTGAAGCGCCTGCGCAGCCGTTACGCGTTCGTGCTCACCGGCACGCCGATCGAGAACCGCATCGACGAAATCTACTCGATCGTCGACTTCCTCGATCCGCAGGTCTTCGGCCCGCTGTTCCGCTTCAACCGCGAGCACTACACCTTCGACGAGAAAGGGCGCCCCGCCGGCTACCAAAACCTCGACCAGATGCACGAGCGGCTACGCCCGATCATGTTGCGCCGCCGCAAGGCCGAGGTCGAAACCGAGCTGCCCGAGCGCACCGACGAGGTGCGCCTGGTGCCGCTCTCGCCGGTCCAGCGCGAGGCGTACGTCGAACACGAGGAGGTTGTCGCGAAGCTCGCCGCGAAGGCGCAACGCCGACCGCTGCTGCCGGCGGAGCTCGACCGGCTCATGCGCGAACTGGCGATGATGCGCATGGTCTGCGATACCAACTACATCCTCGACGACAAGGAGCGCACCTGCCCGAAGCTCGGCGAACTCGAGCCGATCCTCGCCGAATGCCGCGAGGCCGGCGACGTGAAGGTCATCGTGTTCTCCGAGTGGGAGCGCATGCTCGAGCTGGTGCGCGAGCTGTGCGGCAAGCTCGGGTTGGGCTTCGCGTGGCACACCGGCTCCGTGCCGCAGCAGCGCCGACGCGTGGAGATCAACCGTTTCAAACAGGACCCGGAGTGTCGCGTGTTTCTGAGCACGGACTCCGGCGGCGTGGGGCTCAATCTCCAGAACGCCTCGGTCGTGGTGAACTGCGATCTGCCGTGGAATCCCGCCAAGCTCGAGCAGCGCATCGCGCGTGCCTGGCGCAAACACCAGACGCGCGCGGTCACGGTGATCAACCTCGTCTCGGCCGACACGATCGAGCACCGCATGCTCGCCACGCTCGCCGACAAACGCGGTCTGGCCGACGGCGTGCTCGACCGCATTGGCGATCTCTCGCAGGTGCGCCTGCGCAGCGGGCGCCAGGCGTTGATGGCGCGGCTCGAGCAGGTGATGCTCGCCGGCTCGGTGCCGGCGGTGCCGCCGAAGCCCGCGGCTCCCTCGGACCCGGCGGCGGAGTTCGCGCGGCGTCTCGCGGGCGAGGTGGGCCCGCAGCTCGTGCGGTGCGAGGAGCGTTGTCCGGCCGGTCCGGAGGGCGCGGCGGTCCTCGTCGCGGTGGTCGAGCGCGAGGCCGAGTTGTGGCGCCCGCGTCTTGCGGCCGCGCAGGCCGACACGTGGAAGCATGTTGCCGGCGAAGCCCCGCGGCTGCTGGTGCTCGATCGCGCGACCGAGGCCGCGCTCGCGGCGCTGGCCGAAGCCGGGCTGGTAACTGTGAATACGGCGGCGATCCGGCAACTGCACCCGGCCACCGAGCCGGCGAGGCCCGGGCTCACGGAGGCGGAGAAGGCGGAGGTCGCCGCCCAGCGGGCGCTGGCCGCGCGGCGTTTGAAGGCCGCGCAGGCGCTCCTGGGTGCGGAGCTGCGCGAGGAGGCGTTGGCCCCGGCGCAGGAGGCGATGATGGCACTCGCGCGAGCGCGGGCGGTCGAGCGGCATGCTCCGGCTCCAACCGATCCCTACGACTGCCTGTATGAACATTCGCGGCGATATTGGGCCGACGAGGAGGGGGTGGCCTTGTGCCCTTTGGGTGCCCACGAACCGGTGGTGGTCGAGACGACGCTGTCCGCGCTCGCGGCCGCCGTGGCGCGGGGGTGAGCGGGTCAGAACGGGTCTTCGCCCGGAGGCAGAGGCGTGGCCATGAGCTGCGCCTGTCTGCGTTCGCGTCGCGCGGCCTTCTTCTCGGCCTCGTGGCGGACGATCTCCTCGAGCGAACGCACGGTCTCGGACCGGTCGCGGCCGAAGTGCTTGCGGTATAGATCCTCCAGATACGCCGGGAGCGGCAGTTTCCACGGCTCCTGTTGGTGGTTGTCGATCCGGCCGAGCTTGGCGGGGTTGAGGCCGAGCTCGCGCGCCATGGCGACGTGGAGATCCGAGAGTCGGTGACGTTTCCGGGCCTCGGCCCAGGGGAGCAGTTTGTTCGGGAGCTTCATCGGCCGCGGAATCCGAGGTCGGAGATGCCCCCGCGGCAAGCGCACTCCGATAGGCGCTGGCTCAATCCCAGCCTGGCCGCCGGAAGGCGCGGGCGTGGGGGAACTTGGCCTCGACGGCGCGGCGCAGGCGCTCGAGCTGGACGAGCAGGTCGAGGATGGTGTCGCCGTGTTCCGCCTCGAACTGGCGGCGGAGCAGCGACCAGGCGGCGATGGAGCGGTCGATCGCGATCAGGGCGATCTTGGCGGAGCCGTCGCTGTCCTTCGGGCCTTCGGCATGGTCGCGGCGCTCGTCGACCCGCGAGCTCACGGCGCGGCGCAGCTTCACGTCGACGAAAAACAGATACCACTCGACGATTTCCAGCGCGTCGCCGAGCGAGGCGGCGGTCTGGCCCGGTTGCCCGATGCCGAGTTCGGCCTCCGTGGCGAGTGCCCGGTTGGTTTCGACTAGGGTGGGCACGAGGGCGGCGAGGAGCTTCTGGCCGGCCTTCCAGTACGCGGAGGCCGCGCGATGGATCTCGTTGCCGGATCGGGCCGCGGCGCGGCGCCGGCTCTTCTCCTCCCGCTCGACCTCGGCCTGCAGTTCGGGCGAGTCGAGGTCGATGCCCCGTTTCTTGGCGTCGCGGCGCACCATGCGGATCGCTGCCGCGAAGGAGAGCGCGATCTCGTTCCAGAACGCCTCGTTGTCGCGGGCCGTCTCCGCTTTTGCGGAGGCCTCGGCCTCGCGTCGCGTGGAAGTGCGGAAGAGCAGGCAACGCGCGGTGAGGGGGCAACGTTCGCACCAACGGTCGCAGTAATTGTAGACGCCTTCGATCAGGCCGGGGGCGGTCGCGTCCTGATTCATCGCGGCGATCTCGGAATCGAGCTCGGCGGCCGACGGTTTCGCGTGGGCGGGTTTCCGGGCGGCGGGTTTGCGCGGTTTCTTGCGGGGGTGCTCCATGTCCGGTCCGTGGCGTGGCGTCTGTATGCGGTGGCGGCCGACGTCCCGCAATCCCGTTTCCCGGCGCCGCGCGGCGCCGGGTGTTTCCGGGGGGGGGGAGGCGGCGCGGCTCGGGGAGGAGGGAACGACCGCGGGTGTCCCGAGTCGCCGGCCCCGGCGCCCCTCCATCGTGGCCCGGTCGCAGCTCGGGACAGTATCCGTGAGTCAAAGGCGCTTCGGTGCTCTTGGAGCAGTAGGTCTCCAGGTGCGTCCAGTTGCCGTGGGAATCCCGGATGGCCTCCCCGCACGAGCAGATGGGGGCGAAACGCGTGCAGCGCTTTCGTCGGCGTTTTGGGCTTTGTCACGTAATACGTGACAATACCCGGGGTGGCCTACGTGCGTGGGCCGGGTTGGGCGGAGGGGCTCGCCTACTGCTCCGCGGCCATCGGAGCCATCGCGGCCAGCGCCGCCGCGGCCGCCGGGTTCTGGCGTACAACTTCGCCAATGACGAGCAGCGCGGGCGAGGGGACTTCGCGGGCGAGCAGTTCCTGTTCGAACGAGGCGAGCGTGGCCACGAGCACCTGTTGGTCGGGCAGGGTGGCGCGGCTCACGAGCGCGACGGGCAGGTCGGCCTCCGCTCCGGCGAGGCGGAGGCGCCCGACGATCGTGCGCGCCGCCTTCAGGCCCATGTACACGACCATCGTGCATTTCACCCGCGCCACGGCGTCCCAGTCGATGCCGGTGCCGCTCTTCTCGGCGCACTCGTGCCCGGTGATGAACAACACCGCTGACGACACGCCGCGGTGGGTGAGGGGGATCTCGGTCGTCGCGGCCACGCCGACTGCCGCCGTCACGCCCGGCACGATTTCGAAGCCGATCCCGGCCTCGCGCAAAGCATTGGCCTCTTCGCCGCCGCGCCCGAAGACCAGCGGGTCGCCGCCCTTGAGTCGCACCACAGTCCGCCCTGTGCGGGCGTGGGCCACGAGGATGCGGTTGATCTCGGTCTGCTGCGCGTAGTGGTGCCCGGCGCGCTTGCCGACATAGACGATTTCGGCCCCCGGCTTCGCCCATTCCAGCAGGGCCCGGTTGGCCAATTCGTCGTGGATGATCACGTCGGCCTGCTCGAGCAACTCCTTGCCGCGCAACGTGATCAGGCGCGAGTCGCCGGGGCCGGCGCCGACGAGGAAGACTTGTTTCGCGGAAATTGATGTTGACGACATGAGTTTAGTAGTTAACCCAACAAACCAACAAAGCAAGACCAATGTCTACCACCTCTGCCGCCGCCGCCCATTCCTCCACCCCCGCCGTCAGCAAAAACGAGCAGTTGAAGGAGGCCTATCCGGACCTCTCCGGCCAGATCGCTGCGACGCTCGCCGACGGCGCGCTCGACCATTTCAACGCCGACGACGAGCAGTTTCTCAAGTTCCACGGCATCTATCAGCAGGACGACCGCGACAAGCGGAAGACCGGCAAGCAGTACCTCATGATGATCCGCGCCCGCATCCCGGGCGGCATCGTGCCGGCGGCCCAGTATCTCGCCTTCGACGACCTCGCCGGCAAATACGGCAACGACACCCTGCGCATCACGACCCGCCAGACCTTCCAGTGGCACGGCGTGGTGAAATCCGGCCTCGGCCCGTTGATGCGCGGCATCCACGACGCGCTCGCCTCGACCATCGCCTCCTGCGGCGACGTCGTGCGCAACGTCCTCGCGCCGCCGACCCCGGGCGAAAGTCCGTTGATCCCGCAGGTCTACGCCGATGCCGCGCTGCTCTCCGACGAGCTCGCGCCGAAGCGCACCGCCTACCACGAGATCTGGCTCGACGGCGCCGAGCTCCACCTGCCCCGCGCCACCAAGCTTCAAAGCGCGGCGGAGTCCGACTCCGTCGACCCGCTCTACGGCCGCACGTATCTGCCGCGCAAATTCAAGATCGGCTTCGCCATCCCGCCGTTCAACGACACCGACATCTTCGCCAACTGCCTCGGTTTCGTGGCCATCGCCGATCCGGCGAATCCGGCGCGTCTGCTCGGCTACAACCTGCTCGTCGGCGGCGGCATGGGCATGAGCCACGGCAACAAGGACACCTATCCGCGCGTCGCCGACGTCGCCGGCTTCCTGCCCGCCGAGCGTGTGCTCGACGCCGCCAAGACGGTCGTCACGATCCACCGCGACTTCGGCGATCGCACCAACCGCAAGCATGCCCGCCTCAAGTACGTGATCGCCGAGCGCGGCGTGGAGTGGTTCCGCACCGAGTTCGCCGCCCGCGCCGGTTTCGCCCTCGAGCCCGCCCGCCCGGCGGAGTTTACCCGTCACATCGATCTCTACGGCTGGCATCCCTCGGCCGACGGCCAACGTTTCCTCGGCCTCTACATCGAGTCCGGCCGCATCAAGGACGTGCCCGGCCACGGCCTGCGCACGGCGTTGCGCACGGTGGTGGAGCGATTCGCCCCTGAGGTGCGGCTGACCGCGCAGCAGAACCTCATCCTCGCCGGCATCCGCGCCGAGGACGAGGCGGCCGTCACCGGGATCTTCGCACAACACGGCATCGATCTCGCGCACCAGGGCTCGTCGTTCCGCAAGGCCGCGATGGCCTGTGTGGCGCTCCCGACCTGCGGGCTCGCGCTGGCCGAGGCCGAGCGCGCGCTGCCGGTGCTCATCGAGCGCTTCGAGGCATTGCTCGCCGAGGTCGGCCTGTCCGAGGAGGAGATCATCTTCCGGATCACCGGGTGCCCCAACGGCTGCGCCCGCCCGTATCTTGCCGAAGTGGCCCTCGTCGGCCGCGCACCCGGCAAGTACAACCTGCTCCTCGGCGGCAACGCCATCAGCACGCGCCTCAATCGCGTCTACAAGGAGTCGGTGAAATTCGACGACGTGGTCGGCGAGCTGCGCCCGCTGCTCCAGCGTTTCGTGGCCGAGCGCCGACCGGGTGAACGCTTCGGCGACTTCACCGATCGCGCGGTGCTCAATTGAACCAATCACACCAGCTCCGGTGTGCGCTGCGCGCGGTCCTACCCGACCGGCGCGCGGTGCCCCGGTCGCTGTCTCCCTTTCCGACCCTCTCCGGTATCCGCTCTCCGGTTTCCGGTTTCGAAACATGCGATTTCTCGATCCCTATCTGGCCGACGTCGACCTGACGTCCCTCGACGCCACCGCGCGCCTGCGGTGGGCGTGGGAGGCGTTTGGCGACAAGGCCGTCTTCGGCACCAGTTTCCAGGGCGCCGGGCTGGTCGCGATCCACCTCGGCCGCCAGGCCGGCCTCGGCTTTCCTGTCTTCACGCTCGATACCGGTCTGCTCTTTCCTGAGACCGTCGCTCTCAAGTCCCGCCTCGAGGCCTTCTGGGGCATGCAGATCGAAACCCTCCAGCCCGCGCTCTCCGTCGCCGACCAGGATCGGCACATCGGCCCCGAGCTCTGGAAGAACGACCCCGACCTCTGCTGCACGCTGCGCAAGGTCGAGCCGCTCCGCCAGCGCCTCGAGTCCGCCGACTGCTGGATCACCGGCCTGCGCCGCGAGCAGTCCGCCGTGCGCGCCGAGACCGGCGTGCTGGAGAAGCACCAGCTCAACGGCGTGGCCGAGCGTTTCCTCTGGAAGCTCAACCCGCTCGCCGACTGGTCGCGCGAGCAGGTCTGGGACTTCATCCGCGCCAACGGCATCCCGTACAACCCGCTGCACGACCGCGGGTATCACTCGATCGGTTGCGCGGTCTGCACACGGCCGACCGGAGCCGGTGGCGGCGAACGCGCCGGCCGCTGGACCGGTTTCAACAAGACCGAGTGCGGCATCCACACCTTCACCAAGAAAGTCGACGGCGGAGACCGGAAACCGGAGAGCCCGGACATTCCGGAGCCGCCCTCCATCTGACCTGCACCCCGATCATGCAACTCGACACCAATTTCCTCCTGCCGAAATGCGCACCGGCGGTGCGCGTAGGGGCGTCGCTCGCCGACGCCTTCCGTGCTCCGCCCACCGCGGCCGAGTGTTTGGCCAAACTTGTAGGGTGCGAGCTTGCTCGCACCGCGCGGGCCTGACCCCCGCCAGGGCGTCGCAAGCGACGCCCCTACCTCAGTCTTCCTTTCGTTAACCGTATTTGCCGGGCTTTCCGGTTTCCGCTTTCCTCCTTCCGCTTTTCCACATGGACCATCTCACCAAGCTCGAACAACAGAGCATCTTCATCTTTCGCGAGGCCTACCACAGCTTCGACTCCATCGTCATGCCGTGGTCGATGGGCAAGGACTCCAACGTCCTCATCTGGCTCGCGAAAAAGGCCTTCCTCGGCCGTATCCCGTTTCCCCTTCTCCACATCGACACCACCTACGAGTTCCCGGAGATGTACCAGTTCCGCGAGTGGGCGACGAAGTTCCACGACGTCGAGGTGAAGGTCGGCCTCAACCAGGAGGCCCGCGATCGTGGCATCGGCTACGAGACCCACGATCCCGTCACGGTCACCCATGAGCTCAAAACGCTCGCCCTCCAGCGCGCGCTGGCCGAGGGCAAGTGGCAGGCGCTCATCACCGGCATCCGCCGCGATGAGGACCCGACCCGCGCGAAGGAGCGCTATTTCTCCCCGCGCAACAAGGACAACGAGTGGAACTACAAGGACCAGCCGCCGGAGTTCTGGAACCAGTTCGCCACCCACGTCGGCCCGGGCGAGAACGTCCGCGTGCAGCCGATCCTCGACTGGACCGAGCTCGACATCTGGCTCTACATCCGTCGCGAGGGAATCCCGATTCCGAGCCTGTATTTCGCCCGCGAGGGCAAGCGCTACCGCTCGCTCGGCTGCTGGCCGATCACGCACCCGATCGAGAGCAACGCCTCGACGATCGACGAGATCATCGAGGAGCTGCGCCACACCAAGACCAGCGAGCGCGCCGGCCGCGCCCAGGACCACGCCGAACGCAACGCCATGCAGAAGCTCCGCGCCAAGGGATTCTTCTGAACGCGGAATGCGGATTTCGGAATGCGGAATGGTTCGAACCACACCGCCCGGGATCTGCGCTGCCGCCCCGTCACCAACGATCACTGACAGCTCTTCAATCTCAGCCCTTTCCTCCGTGTCCTCCGTCAAACCGCAATCCGCAATCCGCGATCCGCAATCTCCCGGCGCGCTCGCGCCGAACATCGGCTACGTGCCCACCCGCCTGGCCGCCGACTACTCGATCGCCTCGACCGAGCACTCGCGCCTCAACGTCGTCGTCGTCGGCCATGTCGACCACGGCAAGTCGACCCTCATCGGCCGCCTGCTCTTCGACACCGGCTCGCTCAAGCAGGGCAAGATCGAGCAGGTTCGCAAGGCCTGCGCCGCCGAGAACATGGAGTTCGAATACGCCTTCCTGCTCGACGCGCTGCTCGAGGAGCAGGAGCAGAACATCACCATCGACACCACGCGCATCCCGTTCCACACCGCGAAACGTGAATACGCTATCATCGACGCGCCCGGCCACACCGAGTTCCTCAAGAACATGGTCACCGGCGCCGCCTCCGCCTCCGCCGCCTTCCTCCTGATCGACGCCCACGAGGGCATCCGCGAGCAGTCGAAACGCCACGCCTTCCTGCTCTCCCTGCTCGGCGTGCGCCAGCTCGTCGTGCTGGTCAACAAGATGGACCTCGCCGACTACGGCGAAGCGCGCTACCGCCAGATCGTCGCCGACTACACCGCCTTCCTGCAGACCCTCGGCCTCAAGCCGCAGTGCTTCATCCCGGTCGCCGCCAAGCACGGCGACAACATCGCCAGCCGCAGCGCCCGCACCCCGTGGTACGACGGTCCCACCGCTGTCGAGGCCCTCGACTCCTTCACCGACACCGAGGACCTCTCCGCCAAGCCGCTGCGTTTCCTCGTCCAGGATGTCTACCGTTGGGACGACAAACGCATCTTCGTCGGCCGCGTCGAGTCCGGCACCCTCAAGGAGGGCGACCGCATCGTCTTCTCGCCCGGCGGCAAGACCTCGACCGTCGCCAAGATCGAGCGCTGGAGCTCGCCGACGATCAGCGAGGCCGGCACCGGCGAATCGATCGGCATCTCGCTCACCGACCAGATCTTCGTCGAGCGCGGCCACATCGGTACGCACGAGCAGGACGGCGCCTACGAGGGCCAGCAGTTCCGTGCCCGCATTTTCTGGATTCAACAGGAGAAGCTTCGCCCCGGCCAACCGCTGACGATCCGCCTGGTCACGCAGGAGACCTCGGCCGAGGTCGTGTCGATCGAGAAGGTCGTCGACGCCACCACGCTCAACGAGGTCCGCCGCGCGCCGAGCGAGGCGCACGTTGCCCGCCACGAGGTCGCCGAGGTCACGCTGCGCACGAAGAAGCCGCTCGCCTTCGACGTGAACGGCGAAATCGCGCCGACCAGCCGCTTCGCGATCTACGCCGGGCGCGCCCCGTCGGGCGGCGGCGTCGTGTTGCCCGACCGCTATTTCCAGCGCGGCAAGGAAGGCGGTGTCGCGGAGAATCTCTTCTGGTCCTCCGGCCGCGTCACCCGTGCGACCCGCGAGGCGCGCAACGGCCACCCGGGGCTGATCCTCTGGCTCACCGGCCTGTCCGGTTCGGGCAAGTCGACCATCGCCACCGAACTCGAGAAGCAGCTCTTCGTCTCGGGCCGCCAGGTGTACCTGCTCGATGGCGACAACCTCCGCCACGGCCTCAACGCCGGCCTCGGCTTCTCCGCCGACGACCGCACGGAGAACATCCGCCGCGCCGGCGAGGTCGCGAAACTGCTCGCCGACACCGGCCAGATCGTGATCACCGCCTTCATCTCGCCCTTCGCGGCGGACCGTGAACGCGTGCGCTCGATCATGGCGCCGGGCCGTTTCCTCGAGGTCTTCGTCAACGCGCCGGTCGAGGTCTGCAAGACCCGCGACCCGAAGGGCCTCTACGCCCGCGCCGAGCGCGGAGAGATCAAAGAGTTCACCGGCATCAGCTCGCCGTACGAGGCCCCCGTGAAGGCCGACCTCGAGTTGCGCACCGACCAGCTCTCCGCCGAAGAAGCCGTCGAGCGCCTGCTCGAGTTTTTGGCCCCGCGCCTGGAGCTCAACCGCGACCCGCAGATCTAGAAAGGAAGCCGGCAAGGAATCCGGCACAGGCCGGATTCCTGAGGCCCCGAGCGGCTGCGCCGTTCGGGGAGCGGGCAGGTTTCTTGGGATGTGCGCAAGAACCTGAAATCTGTGGTAGCGAGGGTTGCCAAGACCTTCGGCGTGCGCGCAGTGGCCGAAAGCCTCGGTGGCTTTCGCGACCACAACAGAGTCCGCAGGCACCGGTCTGCGGGGCGCGATGCCCGACGACGTTGGCGTCGCCGCCCGTAGTTTCCCGATGGCCAAAAAGAAGAAAAAGAAGCCCGCTCCCGGAGAGCCTGTGAAAGGGCGCGACTTCCGCTACGAGACCTACTTCGTGGGCGGAAAGATGAAGCGGATCCGGATCCCGCTGATCGGAGGTCTGCCGGTCGAGGACTTCCTGCGCGCCCACGCCGACGACTGTTTCCTCGCCGCAGAGGGGTACTACGAGCTCCTCCACGAGCGGCAGTGCGAGCGGGATGGCTTCCCCGGTGCGGCCATCGAGGACGACCTGTTCCCGCTCGCGCCGAAGCCGGATCGCGTCGAGCGCGCACCGTCCGACGACGATTTACCCTTCTGAGTAGTTGCCCGTCGTAGGGGCGTCGCTTGCGACGCCCGCTGGAGTTTGGCCAACTGGAGATGGATTCAGGCGGCGGCGTGCTCGATGGCGTGCGCGAGACCGAAGGAACCCTGCCAGTCGGCGAGCAGTTCGGGGCGGTCGACGAGCTGGGAGCGCAAGGCGGTGACCAGGTCGAGGCAGGAAGGTCGGCCAGCAGGCCCGCGCCAGCGAGGCAGCGCGGGCAGAGAGGGGCCGCGGATCCCTCCGTAGGTTTTGATGCCGGCAAGCAGGAGCATGGCGTAGGCGGCGACGGCGAAGGCAGGTTGACGGGTTACGGATTGGTCGTTCCAGACCTGCGCCTGGCCGACGCCCATCACGCTCTTCTCGTCGCGGTGGGCCACCTCGATCTGCCAACGGTCCAGATACGCCTGGACGAGCAGGGCCGCCGGACTGGTCAGATCGGTGGTGAGTAGATAACCGGGTTCGCGATACAACAGCTTGCCCTGCGCCGACCGGCGATAGGGCTGGGGCGCAAGCACGATCAGGCGCAACGGCCGCCGGCGGGCGCCGTTGCGCCAGTAGACGGTGCCGCAATCCTTGTAGCGCAATGTGTGCTCCTTCGCGCCGAAGCGTGCCGTCATCGTCTGCCAAGGTTGTGCATCGTCCTGCCGGACGCTCTCTGGCGTGAAGGTCGCTTCGGCGTAGAAGCGCGTGCCCGTACCTTCATGGCGGCGGCACAGCACCGCATCCTTGCGCGTCCGGCAGAGCAATTCCACCCGCTCGATCGGCTCCTCGAGGAAACGGCGTTGGCAGAAGCCGCCGTCCAGCGCCACCCACAGCGGCCGGTCTTGGGCCCCGTGCGCGTCGAGTTCCTCGCGCAAGGCGACCAGTTCCGAGCGCGCGGCCACCGCTGCGGGCTGGCGTTTCTGTTCGGCGCGATAGGCGGCCCGATCCGCATCGGTGGCCTTGCGCCCCGGTTTGCGCGGCACCGGACTTTCGGCGAAGGCCACCGGGACCGCCCGTGGCGCGGCCTGGCCGCAGGGCACGATCAGCGCGAGCTGGAAGAACCGCACCGCCCGCACCAAATTGACATGAAACGCCGGAGACAACGGGTCGCGCGTCCAATGTGCCGCCTTCACTTTCCGGCCCGGTCTGGCCAGATGGGTGTAATCGCCCGCGGCCACCACCGGCCCGGCCGGCTGCAACGCCAAGGCCGCCTCCACGACCGGGGCGAACAACGCGCGCAAGGCCCACGGACTGCGGGAGAACAGCCGGTAGTCGTTGCTCCACGCCTGCTGCTCCCGCCCGACCGCGCCGAGGGCGCGGGTGATCGTGCGAACCCCCAACCCGACAAGCAGCCCCAGCGCCAGGCGACGGGCGCGATGCCAGACCCGCTGTTGGGTGAAGACCTCCTCCCAAGCGGCCACCAGCCGCAGCCATTCATCCACGAGCATCGGCGCGAATCCCGAAGGTGTTGGGTGCGGTCTTCTCGAAGCGGTCCCCGGCGACCACCTTCTTGCTCAATGCCGAGACCAACGAATCGCGCGCCGGCCTCACCCCGTGGGCTTTGGCGATCGCCTCGATCAGATCGTCGACATGCATCGGACCTTTTGCCAGAAGAAGCTGCCTGTACGCCATTGTAATATTGGACATACCTTTCCGACCAGCCCGAGCCGGCTTCGTTCGCTGGCCGCGCAGGCGACGAATCGCCCGCAATTGGGTCTCCAATGCAATTTCGAAAGCGGCGAGGATCTCGTCTCGTGTCGCAGGATCGGACATGACTGCAGGCTGGCGCCTATACTAAGGTCTGTCACTCTAAATTTAAGACCGACCTCGATTCTGAAATTGGCCAAACTCCAGTCGCGGGCTGAAGCCCGCGCCACGGCCATCCGCTGCGGCCCTACGCTCTGTTTCGCTCGCATCCCTTCGCCCGTGGCGCGCGCCTTTAGGCCGCGATTCCCCGGCGCCGCTCGTCGGGTGGGCCAACTCCCGCGGGCTGAAGCCCGCGCCACGGCGATCCGCTACGGCACTACGATCGGTCTCGCTCGGGTCCCTCGCCCGTGGCGCGCGCCTTTAGGCCGCGAATCCCCGGCGCCGCTCGCCGGGTGGGTCAATTCCCGCGGGCTGAAGCCCGCGCCATGGCGATCCGCTACGGCCTTATGCTCGGTCTCGCTCGCGTCCTTCCCCCGTGGCGCGCGCCTTTAGGCCGCGAATCCCCAGGCGCCGCTCGTCGGGTGGGCCAACTCCCGCGGGCTGAAGCCCGCGCCACGGCGATCCGCTACGGCACTACGATCGGTCTCGCTCGGGTCCCTCGCCCGTGGCGCGTGCCTTTAGGCCGCGATTCCCCCGGCGCCGCTCGTCGGGTGGGTCAACCCCCGCGGGCTGAAGCCCGCGCCACGGCCATCCGCTGCGGCCCTACGCTCGGTCTCGCTCGGGTCCCTCGCCCGTGGCGCGCGCCTTTAGGCCGCGATTCCCCGGCGCCGCTTGCCGGGTGGGTCAACTCCCGCGGGCTGAAGCCCGCGCCACGGCCATCCGCTGCGGCCCTACGCTCTGTTTCGCTCGCATCCCTTCGCCCGTGGCGTGCGCCTTTAGGCCGCGATTCCCGAGGCGTCGCTCGCCGGGTGGGCCAACCCCCGCGGGCTGAAGCCCGCGCCACGGCCATCAGGTGCAGCCCTACGCTCGGTTTCGCTTGGGTCCCTCGCCTGTGGCGCGCGCCTTTAGGCCGCGATCCCCAGGCATCGCTCGCTCTGTGCGCCGGCTTCCATACGCTCTGCCGGTTTTTATGAAACTTCCGTTTCTCCTTCTCCTGATCAGTGCCGGATTCGCCGCCTCCGCCGCCGAGTTCGACGTGCGTGCTTTCGGCGCCAAGGGCGATGGCGTCGCGCTCGACTCGCCGGCGATCAACCGCGCGATCGACGCCGCGGCCGAGGCCGGCGGCGGCACCGTGGTACTGCCGGCCGGCGACTACCTCTCTTACACCGTGCGCCTGCGCAGCCACATTACACTGCGGCTCGAGTCCGGCGCCACACTGCTCGCCGCCGATCCGCCACCCGAAGGCGAACCCGGCGGCTACGACGCGCCCGAGCCGAATCCGCACAATGTGCATCAGGACTTCGGGCACACGCATTTCCGCAACAGCCTGATCTGGGGCGACGGCCTCGAGAACGTCACGATCGAGGGCGCGGGCCGGATCTTCGGCCGCGGACTCAGCCGCGGCAACACGCCTGTCGCTCTGCCGGTCGGCGCGCGCTACCAGCCCGAGCCGACCGAAGTTCCCGACGTGCTCGAGGCCGACGGGCCGTTCGCGTTCGCGCCGCGGCCCGAGCTTGTGCCCGGACCGTGGGGACACCCGAAGGCGCGCGACCGTCTGCGCGACGGCGCGGGCAACAAGGCGATCGCCATCGTGCGCAGCCGCAATGTGACCCTGCGCGACTTCTCGATTCTGCACGGCGGACACTTCGGCATTCTCACGACCGAGGTCGACAACCTCACCATCGACAACCTGCGCATTGACACCAACCGCGACGGCATGGACATCGACGGTTGCCGCAACGTGCGCATCTCCCGCTGTTCGGTGAACGCCCCGTGGGACGACGCGATCTGCCTGAAGAGTAGCGCCCCGTTCGGCGAGCCGCGCCTCACCGAGAACGTGACGATCTCCGACTGTCTCGTCAGCGGCTACGACGAGGGCTCGCTGCTCGACGGCACGCGTCGCACGACGTGGAAGACCCGCGGCGGGCCGCACGGCCGCATCAAGCTCGGCACCGAATCGAGCGGCGGTTTCCGCAACATCACGATCACCAACTGTATTTTCGACCACTGCCGTGGACTCGCCCTCGAGCAGGTCGACGGCGGCATCCTCGAAGACGTGGTCGCCACGAACCTCGTGATGCGCGAGGTGCAGAACACGCCGCTCTTCATCCGGCTCGGGGCACGGTTGCGTGCGCCGGGCAATCCGACGGCCGGCACCGTGCGCCGGATCAAGATCGCGCACCTGATCGCGACCGACGTCGCGCCGGAGTACGGCCTCATGATCGTTGGGTTGCCTGGTCACCCGATCGAGGACGTGACGTTGCGCGATATACTCGTCGAATACCGCGGCGGCGGCACCGGCACCGATGCGCAGCGCGAGATTCCCGAGTACGAGGCCGACTATCCGGAGCCCGGCCCGCCCGGGCGTTGGGGCACGATGCCGGCCTGGGGCGCCTTTGTGCGGCACGCGCGCAATGTGGATTTCGCCGACGTCGAGTTGCGCGTGGCGAGCCCCGACGAACGTCCGCCCCTGTATTTCGAGGATGTCGACGGTTGTCGTTTGTCGCGCGTGCGGGCCGATGGACGTTATGGCGTCCCGACCATCGTGCGGAAGGACGTGCGCGGGTTGGTGCTCGATCAAGTGGAGACGAAGTAGGACCGGTTTGCGACCGGTTCCGTTGGGGCAGGAGCTGACGTGCGCGTCGCCTCGCAGGCAGGGACGCCTGCGCCACGGCATAGCGTGTCGGACCACGCGTGGCGCCGGCCTCCGTGCCGGCGGTGGCTGGTGTGGCTGTAGGAATTGCCTACGTCGGCCGGGTCCAGTCGGGGGTCCAGTCGGAGACTGGACCTACGGGTTGAGCATGCTACGCATCGGCTTGCGGCTCGCCATGGGCGGGGCCGCCCGGGCACGCTCCTGCCTCGCATGAAACGCTTCCCCCTGGTCTCGCTTCCCCTGTTTGCGTTGCCGCTCGTCGTGTTCGCCGCCGACGCGGGCGATTCGGCCGCCACCGAAGTTTGGACACCGGTGCCGCCGGTGGTTTCGGTCCCGGCCGAGACGGGCATCCCGTCCGACGCGATCGTGCTCTTCGACGGCACGAACCTCGACGCGTGGGAATCCGAGAAGGGCGGGCCGGCCGGTTGGACGGTGGCCGACGGCGTGCTCACGATCGCTCCGGGGACGGGCGGTATCCGCACCCAGCGCGGGTTCGCCGACTGCCAGTTGCACCTCGAATGGCGCAGCCCGTCGGTGGTGTCCGGCGAAGGTCAGGGGCGCGGCAACAGCGGCGTTTATCTGCAGGGCCGCTACGAGGTCCAGGTCCTCGACAGCCACAACAACCCGACCTACGTGAACGGCCAGGCCGCCTCGCTCTACAAGGCGGCGGCGCCGTTGGTGAACGTGTGCCGCGCGCCCGGCGAATGGCAGAGCTACGACATCGTCTTCACCGCGCCGCGCTTCAACGGCGACGGCTCCGTGCGCTCGCCCGCGGTCGTGACCGTCTTCCACAACGGGGTGCTGGTGCAGGACCATGTAGCGCTCGACGGGCCGACGGCGTGGATCGGCCGTCCACCCTATGAGAAACACCCCTTTCTCCAGCCGCTCGCTCTGCAGGATCACGGCAATCCGGTCTCGTTCCGCAACATCTGGATTCGGGAATTGAACACGCGGCCGCTGCTGAACGGACGCGACCTCGCCGGTTGGTATCCCTTCCTCGACAAGCGCGAGCGCGGGCAGGATCCGGAAGGAATCTTCCGCGTCGAGGACGGCGTGCTGCACATCAAGGGCAGCGAGTTCGGCTACCTCGCCACCGAGGAGAGCTTCGCCAACTACCACCTGCGCGCCGAGTTCAAGTGGGGCGAGAAGCGCTATCCGCCGCGCGACCAGTGGAAGCGCGACAGTGGCATCCTCTACCATTTCCCGCTCGGCGAGCCGGACCAGGTCTGGCCGAAGTCGATCGAGTGTCAGGTGCAGGAGGAGGACTGCGGCGACATCTGGTGCGTGGCCGGTGCCACGCTCGAATCCCCCAACGAGTCGAAGGAGGAGTGGGGCATGCGGCACGTGATCCGCACGGAGAATTCCGAGCAGCCGCGCGGCGAGTGGAACACGATCGAGGTCGTCTGTCGCGACGGCGAGATCGAGCACTGGGTCAACGGCCGCCTCGTCAACGTCGGCCACGACGCCACCGTGCGCGCCGGTCGCATCTTGCTGCAAAGCGAGGGCGCCGAGGTTTTCTACCGCAACGTTGTGCTCACGAAGTACTGACATCGGAGGTGGCGGAAACTCCGTCGCGCCGCTGGGGACCGCGCCTCGTTCAAAGGCCGGCCCCGCCTGCCGCAGGCACAACCTCGCAACGGTCGGAACCGAGAAAGACGCATTTCCCTGTCGCGATCGGGACATGAAAATGCGTCTTCGGCACGAAATGTCTGCTCCGGCGTGGTTGTGGGGCGGGCGAAGACGCAAATACGTGTCGCGGTCGGACGAAAATTTGCGTCATCGGTTGCGCGTTGCGCCGGAGTTTTGGGGGAGGGTGAGGGCGGGTTGCCGGAGATGGTGTTCACGCGGGGATGAGTGCGTGCCACCGCATCCGTGCACCGACGAGGTGGGCGATGCCGAGCGCAAGAGCCACGGCCGAGAACACCGGTCCCTGCCACGGGAACACGCCGGGATGGCGCTGCATAAGGACCAGTTGCGGGAACAGGACGAGACCGCGCAGCGTGAAGATGCAGCCGATGGTCATCAGCCCGCCCCGCTGCCAGGGCAAGCGGCGCATCCGCCCGGCGGCGGACCACGCATAGAGTGCGAAGGTGCCCAATACGGACACGATTACGAGGCAGACCGGGGCGATCAACCAGCTGCCGGTGCGGATGAGTTCCAACACGAAGCGGGGTGCGGTGAAAAAACGGGCGCCGGCCTCGCCGAAGAAGATGGCGCCAACATGGAGCAGGGCCAACGCGAGGTCGATGGCCGCACAGGTGGCGAGGATGCGGATACCGTGCCCGCCAGAAAGGGAGACAGAGCGATGCGAGTTCATGGCGCCAGCGTCCGTTGGTCGGTTGTTTGTCGCAATTGATCCGTGACGAGCGGGCTGGCAACGCCGACAGCCGGCGGGGTACGCTGAAGCGGGTTCCAGAAATGGGACGCCAGAGACAGTTTTTGGTGTCCCGGATTCCGGTGCGGTTCAGGGCTGCACAATACTCGGGTGACAGCGCACTTCGCTTCGCACCGAGTTGGCAATGACGCACTCGTGGTGGGCCGACGCGTGCATCTGTTCGTGCTCCTCGGCTGTCGGGATCTTGCCTCCGGAGAAAACGACTTCGGGAGCGAGCACGACCTGCAACATGGCGATACGGCCCCCCTTGTCGGGGCCCATGGTGCCGGCGGCGTGGTCGACGTAGCGATCGACGCGGTAGCCGCGCTTCGCCGCGATCGAGAGGAACCAGAGCATGTGGCAACTCGACAGGCTCGCGACAAAAGCTTCCTCCGGATCGACCGCGTGTGCGTCCGAGAACGGGAGCGGCACCACTTGCGGCGACGAGGAGGCGGGGCACTCGATCCCGCCATCGAACAACCACCGGTGGGCGCGGCTGTAACGATTGTCAGTGAAGGCTTGTTCGCCGCGCGACCAGACGATTTGGGCGGAGTGTTGGGCCATGGCTCGAAGGTGTGGTGGCGAACGGCTACTCGGACACCTTCACCACCGCGAAGCTCACGGGCGGGAGAGTGACGGTCCACGTCTGGCCGGCGCGGGTGAAGGCGTGCGGCTCGCCGAGAAGGTCGGTGACGTGGGGCGCTCCTTCAGGACGCCTCGGCTGGGGTGATTCGGCGGCTTGCGATGTGGATCGGGGCGGGCTGAAGCACCGCCCCACGGCGTCGGCCGGGAGCTGGGCGGTGACGGTCTCGCTCGTTGGGTTGAGGGCGACAAGGATTGTCTCGCCGTCCTTGCTGCGACGGAAGACGAAGGGCCAGCAGTTCTTCTCTGCGACGAGGGCTTCGAAGTCGCCGCTGGCGCCGAGCGCGGGGTGTGCCTTTCGCAGCGCGATGAGGGCCTGCGCGGTGCGTAGTGCGGACTGCGGGTCGGCGAGCCCGGCGGCGACCGTGGGGCGGTCGGCGCAGGGATCGATCGGGAGATACAGTTGGTTGGCGGGGGCGGTGGAGAAGCCGGCGTTGGTGGAGGCGTCCCACTGCATCGGCGTGCGGCAACCGGTGCGGCCGTAACCGCCTTCCTTGGACGGCAGGCCGTCGAGGGCGCGCATGCCGAGTTCGTCGCCGTAGTAGATGAAGGGCACGCCGGGCATGGTGAGCAGGAAGGCCATGGCCACGGAGACATCGCGGGCATCACGGCCGTTGCCGACGCGGGGCACGGTGTCGTGGTTGCCGCTGGGGATGGCGATGAAGCCTTTCCCGCGGGTGGCGGCGTGGAGCGGCTCGAACTCGTCGAGGAACGTGCGGATGGAGGTCCGGCCGGAGCGGTCGAAGATCGGCGCGGCGTCGCCGTCGGCGCGGAAGAGCGCCTTGTATCCGGGCTTCGCGAACGGCAGGAGGAAGTCCAGGTGGAAGCCGTTGGGGATGGCGACTTGCGGCTGCGACCACTCGGAGACCATCGCGCGGTCGGGGTACTCCTGATCCATCCAGGCGCGGAAGTCGGCCCAGAGCGCGGCGGTGGCGGTGCCGTCGGGGTCGTTCTTCACGAGCGAGCCGGCCATGTCGACGCGGAAGCCGGCGGCGCCGAGGTCGAACCAGAAGGCCATGATCTTCTTCAACTCGGCGCGCACGGCCAACGGACCGGGGGCGTCGACGGGCTGCTGCCACGGCGCCTTCGGGTCGGGTTTCGCGTACCCGTAGTTCAATGCCGGTTGGAAGTGGAAGAAGTTGGGGATGAAGTTGGCGTCGCGCTCGGCACCGCCCACGACGACCTGCTGGCCGGGGGCGAACCAGGTCCAGACGCTGTCGGTCCACACGTACCAGTCCGAGTACGCGTTGCGCTCGTGGCGCTGCGACTCCTTGAACCACGGGTGCTGGTTCGAGGTGTGGCCGGCGACGAGGTCGAGCATGACGCGGATGCCGCGTTTCTTCGCTGCCGCGAAAAGGGCGCGGAGGTCGTCGTTGGTGCCGTAGCGCGGGGCGACCTGGTAGAAGTCGGCCACGTCGTAGCCGGCGTCGCCGAAGGGCGAGACGAAACAGGGGTTGAGCCAGATGGCGTCGATGCCGAGGTCGTGCAGGTAGGGCAGCTTCTCGATGATGCCGCGCAGGTCGCCGATGCCGTCGCCATCGGAATCGCGGAACGTCTGCGGGTAGATCTGGTAGAAGACGGCGCTCTCCAGCCATGCCGGAGTGTGGGCGGGCGCGGCCGGTTGCGGGGTCGTGGCGGCGAGCGGGGAGGCGAGAGCCATGGCGAGGGCGAGAGGGAAGAGGCGCATATCGCTGGGGTCGGGGCGGCGGTCGGGCCTGCAGGCGTAGGTGGAGCGGCCTGGGGCGCAAGAGGCAAATGGCCCGGGCTGCCTCGTCCGCGGGTTGGCGGGAATCGCATCGGCGGCTCAGCCGTAAACATGCGGTCGAGTGACGAGCGTCGAGGGGCCGATCACAGGGAAGATCGAGCGAAGCACTCGTGCCGGAAGCTCGCCACCGATGCTTTGGCGCTCGTCCCTCGACTCTCGCCTCTCGACCGCATCATCAGCCGGCGAATTCGTTGGCTGGCAGGCCGATGGTGCCGGGTTGGGTGATGAAGACGTGGCCGGCGAGAGATTGCTCGGCGAGCTGCGCCTCGCCCAGACCGATGCGGGCCGAGGTGATGTAGAGCGTGTCGAGTTTTGGCCCGCCGAAGGCGCACGAGCTGGGACGCTGCACCGGTAGTTTGATCTCGGCGACAGTGGCACCGGTGACGGCGTCGAGGCGCACGACGCGCCAGCCGTCCCAGAGCGCGATCCAGAGGTGTCCGTCGGCGTCGAGCGTCATGCCGTCGGGGTAGCCCTCCTCGGCGGTGAACTCGCGGAGGAGGCGGCCGGCGGAGAGGGTGCCGTCGACGGGGTCGAAGGTGAACGCCTCGACGCGGCGCGTGGGCGAGTCGATGTGGTAGCAGGTGCAACCGTCGCGGCTCCAGGCGATGCCGTTGGGGATCGTCAGGTTCTCGCGGCGGGATTCGGCACGAAGCGTCGGGTGCAGGCACCAGAGTTGGCCGGCGCCCGGGGTGTCGTCCTGGGCCATGGAGCCGACCCAGAAGCGGCCGGCGGAGTCGCATTTGCCGTCGTTGAAACGGTGGCCCGCGGGCAGGAGCGGTTCGGCGGGAAAGGGCGTGAGGCGGCCGTGGGCGAAGTCGAGGTAGGCGAAGCGGCGTTGCAACGCGACGAGCACCTCGGCACGCACGGTGGGCACGATGGTGCCGATGGATTCGCCCACCGGGGCGGTGAGCAGGCGGCCGGTGGCGGGCTCGAAGGCGTGGGCGGCGTGGCCGGCGATGTCGACCCAGTACAACCGTTGGGCCCGCACGTGCCAGAGGGCGCCTTCGCCGAGGATCTGGGGCGGGCCGGGGAGGGTGTCGAGCGAGCGGGTTTTCATGGGGAAATGGGGCTGGCGAAACGTACTCCCGACCAAGCGCCGGGGCAACGCCGTGGTCGGGCGCCCGTGTCGGCGGTGAAACCCAAACAACGCGTTTTGGTGGTGCGATCGCACCACCAAAACGCGTTGTTAGACGGGGCGGTGGTGGCGGGTTGGCCGGGGTTGGTGGGGGGCTTGCTCAGCCGTAAGCATGCGGTCGAGTGACGATGGACGAGCGTCGAGGGGCCGATCCCAGAGGAGATCGAGCGAAGCAATCGTGATGAAAGCTCGCCACCGATGCTTTGACGCTCGTCCCTCGACGCTCGCCTCTCGACAGCATCATCACGGCTCAGCCGGCCAGCGCGGTGCCGGCGTGCCAGCCGGTGGTCCAGGCGGCCTGGAAGTTGAAGCCGCCCGTGAGCCCGTCGATGTCGAGCACCTCGCCGGCGAAGAACAGCCCCGGGCAGACGCGGCTCTGCATCGTCTTGAAGTCGACTTCGCGCAGGCTCACGCCGCCGCAGGTGACGAATTCCTCGCGGTTCACGGCCTTGCCCGACACGGGCAACTCCAACGCCGTGGCGAGGCGCGCGAGCGTCTGCACGATCGCGGCCGGAGCCTCGGCCCACGTGAGGCCGGTGCGTGCGCCGGCGTGGGCGACGAGGTGCTCCCAGAGGCGTTGCGGGAGGGCGAGCGGCGTCCACGTGTGGAGCTGCTTCTTGCCGTGGGTGCGGCGCAGGGTGTTGAGCTGCTCGACGACGGCCGCAGTGGTGAGCGGCGGCACGAGATTGAGCGAGACGGTGAACCGATACTCGCGCGCGGCGAGTTCGCGCGCGCCCCAGGCGGAGAGACGCAGGATCGCGGGGCCGCTCAGCCCCTCATGGGTGAAGAGCAACGGGCCGGCACCCTGTAGCTTGGTTCCGGGTACGGCCGCGACGGCTTCCTCGATGACGATGCCCGAGAGCGTGGGGCAGAGCGGATCGGCGACCTTGAAGGTGAAGAGCGACGGCACCGGCGGCTCGATCCGGTGGCCGAGCGCGGCGGCGAGATCGAGGCCCTTCGCGCCGCCGGTCGCGAGCAGCACACGGTCGGCGGAAACCGTTTCGCCCGTGGCCAACGTGAGCGCGAAACGGTCGCCGGTCTTCGCGACTGCCCTGACCGCGCAACTCGTGCGCAGGGTCACGCCGGCGTCGCGCGCGGCGCCGAGCAGGCAATCGATCACGGTCGCCGAGTCGTCGCTTGCGGGGAAAAGGCAGAGGTCGGGCAACGTGACGAGCGGCACGCCGCGCGCCTCGTACCACGCGATCGTCTCCTTCGGCCCGAAACGGTGGAACGGTCCGAGCAGCTCGCGGCCGCCGCGCGGGTAGTGGGCGACGAGCTCGCGCGGGTCGGTACGGGCGTTGGTGACATTGCAGCGTCCGCCGCCGGAGATGCGCACCTTCGCGAGCGGTCGCGGCGAGGCCTCGTAGACCGTCACGCGGCCGCGGGGGCCGAGCGATTCTGCGCACGCGATGGCGCCGAAGAAGCCCGCGGCGCCGCCGCCGAGCACGGCGATCTGGAGAGGAGAGTCCGGCATGTCGAGGGAGGTTGTTTCACGGCGGAGGGGTTTTGGAAATGGTGGAAACGCAGCGGCGGCGCGCGGCAACTCGCCGCCGCTGCGCAGCCGTGATGGTGCGGTCGAGAGGCGAGCGTCGAGGGACGAGCGTCAAAGCAGCGGTGGCGAGCTTCCGGCACGAATGCTTCGCGCGATCTCCTCTGTGATCGGCCCCTCGCCCCTCGTCACTCGTCACTCGACCGAACCTAGAAACGGCAGTTCGAGCAGGTCACAGAGGTGGAGGAGAGACGGAAGGAGATCACAGAGGGGAGCTTGGGTATTTGCAATGTGGTCCGGCCTACTCACCCAAATGGTGAGTCTCTCCGGCTTCTAGTTTTTCTCCGAACTCTCTGTGTACTCCTGTCTTACCTCTGAGACCTCAGTGTCCAACTGCTTTGTTTAGGCCGAGTGCTTACGGCTCAGCCGTAGTCGAGGCGAGCGTCGAGGGACGAGCGTCGAGGGCCGGAGTTTCGGAGGCAGATTGAGAGCACCCTCGGGCAATCGCCTTGCTCACAATTGGATTGACGCTCGCCACTCGACGCTCGCCTCTCGTCAGCATCGTCACGGCCCAGGCCGCGCTTGCCGCAGGCGCCTCTCGCGAGGGCTTCAGCCCGCTTTTCCCCGGTGTCGCGTTGGCGAGCACGCTGATCCTCTCCGGTGGAGCCTGCCCCTTTCCCGGCGTCACCGGGACCGACTAGCCCGACGCCGGTTCCATGCGCGGTACTCCCGTCATCTCGATGGCTTTCGTGTGTTCGATCGATGAAGACGCGGGAGACTCCCGCCCCCGGTGGTTGCGGTATCAAACGGGCGAATGCAGGTGGAGTGCGGTTTGGCGGGGCGTCTCACGCGGCGTTGAGACGCAGGCCGGCTTCGCGCAGGATCTGGTCCCAGCCCGTGTGGCCGAGCGACTCGTCCACGTGGGCGTTGTCGACCTTGAGCAGGTGGCGGAGCTTGCGCAGTGCGCCGAGCTCGATCTGCCGCAGGCGTTCGCGACTGATGCTCAGTTCGGCGGCGACGCGGGCCAGCGGCAATCCGCCGCGGCCATCGAGGCCGTAGTGGCGGCGCAGCAGGGCCTGCTCGCGCGGGGAGAGGCGGAGCATCGCCTTCGTGAGCCATTCGGAGCGGCTGTTTTGCGAGGCGGCCTGGTCGCCGGCCTCGGCATCCTCGTCGGCGAGCGCCTCGTGGAGGTTGAGCGATTCCTCGGAATCGTCGCCGGTGTCGTCGAGGGAGACGATCGTGCCGAGCGCGCCGCGCACGGTGCGGAGGCGGTTCAGGCTCAGGCCAGCGGCGCGGGCGACCTCCTGCTCGGTGGGTTCGCGGCCGAATTTCGCGGTGAGTTCGGATTCGGCGCGGGCGATGAGCAGGGCGTGGTAGTTGACCGAGGTGGGCAGATGGATGAGCGAGCGTTGGGCCGCGATGAGAGTGAGCATCTCCTTGCGGATGTGCATGCGCGCATGCGGGGCGAGCCGGCCGCGGTCGTGGTCGTAGGAGTCGACGGCGGCGATGAGCCCGAGCACGCCGCTCGAGAAGAGGTCCTCGGGATCGATGCCGCTCCAAGCGTAACGCTTGGCGAGGTGCCAGACCAGGCGGAGGTTGGCGAGGATCATGTGCTCGCGGGCGTCGCTGTCTCCGCAGATTCGTGACTCGTTGAGCGCGCATTCCTGCTCCGCGGTGAGCGGAGGGAGGAAGGTCATCTGGTGGTGGCGTTCGAGGGCGATCACGTCCCTGCTATCGGATCGGTCGCGGGCGCGGTTGAGTCTCCCGAATTGAAAATGATCGTAACGCCTAGTCGGGTGGCAGGGGGTATTCCCCTTATTCGTTAGGGTCGAAGGGCTCTGTTTCCGGAGCGGGCGGCGGGAAAGCGGATGGTTCTTGGCCGGGAAGACCGGAGCGGCCATTTTGGGCGGCATGAGCGAACAACCCAGCGGGAGTGCGGAGGTGACGGAGGCCGGGGCCGGGGCGAAGCCGGCCAAGGCGAAAAAACGCGTGGCTTGTTTCCGGTTGGAAACGGCGGTCGTCGATCCGGCGTTGGCGGAGAAACCGCTGGCGGCCTATTGGCAGAGACTCGTCGCGATGGTGTTCGATCTGGTGGTGGTATCGGCTCTCTCGGCGCTTTCGGGGCCGCTGCTTGCGATGGGCACGGGGGCGACGATCGCCTCGCTCGGCGGGCGCGAGGTGAGCCCGACGAAGGCGTGGGCCGTGGTGCGCTGGATCTTCATCGCGCTCGGGCTCGGCGTGATGGTGGCGTCGGTCTTTTTGATGGCCGGGCGGCCGTTGATCCGGGCAGGGGCGTTCAACTTGGCGGCAGTTTCCCGGCCGGCGCCCGTGTTGACGGAGTACGAGATGCCGCTGGTGCCGGGCAAGGAGGACTACCGTCGCGCCAATGCCCAGCTTGCGGCGAATCTCGAAATTCTGCGCAGCGAGAACAGCCGGCTGCGCCGCGAGGTGCGCGGCTCGTCGTGGGTGAACACCGCGAGCGATTTTTCGCGCACGCTCGGGCTCACTTTCGGTTGGGGCGGCGTCTATTTCACGCTTTGCCTGGCCTGGCTGCGTGGGCGCACGCTCGGCAAGTGGATCGTCGGGGCCCGGGTGGTGCGGCTCGACGGGCGTCCGTTGACGACGCTCGACGCGTTCACCCGTTATGGCGGATACGCGGCGGGGTTGGCGACGGGGTGCATCGGTTTCGCCCGCCTGCTGTGGGAGCCGAACCGGCAGGCGATCGAGGACAAGATCGCGTGGACGGTGGTGTTGAAGGGGCGGTGAAGCGTGGACGGTGGGCCCGTGGTTTTCGGTTGCCGGCGATTCCCCTGGGGTGTGACAGGCGGCGTGTCGGTCGCGCGGCGGGGGTGGGAAAACGAAAACCTCCCGGCCTTGCGACCGGGAGGTTTGGAAAAGTGGTGGCTTCGCAGGGATTCGAACCCTGGACCAATTGATTAAGAGTCAACTGCTCTACCAGCTGAGCTACGAAGCCAAAAGAAGAGGGGGCGAGACTCCGGACCGGCGCGGCCTTGTCAACCTAGTTTTCCGCCGGTTTTTCGGAAAAAGAACCGGTCTGTGAAAGTGTCTCCGCACCGTGGTGGTCGGATGCGTTCCATTGTTCCAGGTAGGTGGCCATTTCGCTGAAGGTCAGGAAGACGCAACCCTGTTTCTTCAGCTCCTTGATCACGGCCGGCATCTGCTGGGCCGTCTCGGGTCGCCATTCGTGGAAGAGGATCACCGCGCCGTCTTCGATGCCGGTGGTGGCGCGGCGCAGGATCTCGGCGCCGTCGACGTCGTTCATGTAGTCGCCCGAGACGACGAGCTTCTTCGCCCGGTAGATCTTGATCCCGGCTTTGGCCACGCTGGCGCGCACGTTGTCGTCGACCTCGATGAAGGGAGGCCAATACCAGACCGGAGCGACGCCGGCCGCCTTGGCCGTGATCTTTTGGCCTTCGAGCACCTGCTCGTCGACCCCGGCGGCGGAGAGCTGCTTGGGGTGTTCGTGCGAGAGGGAGTGGTTGGTGATCTCATGGCCGGCGGCCGCGACCTGCTCGAGCAGCGTCGGGTGTTGCTCGGCCGTCTTGGCGACGATGCCGAATGTGACGTGCACGCCCTCTGCGGCGAAGACCTTGAGCAGTTTCGGCGTCTGTTCGGGGTGGGGGCCGTCGTCGCAGATGAGGGCGACGTGGATCGGCTTGGCGATCGCGGCGCATGCGGCAGTGCACAGGAGGCCGATGGTGAGAAGGGCGCGGGGATGTTTCATGGCGCGGCGGGATTAGCGGTGGATCGTGCCGCGGTGAAGTGGTTTTCCACTCGAACATTCGCGTAGACAACAAAGGCCGTTCTCCGAGGAGAACGGCCTTTGAAACTGGCGGGATGGACGGGACTCGAACCCGCGGCCTTCTGCGTGACAGGCAGACGCTCTAACCAACTGAGCTACCACCCCGTGAAAGGGAGGCGCGACGGTAGAAACGGCGAGGGGGGTGTCAAGAATCCTTTGGGGACTTTTTTCGGGAAGTTTTCCGGCGCCCGTTCCGGCCTGGAATCACTCGTGGAGTCGCTGCTCTTGGCGAGCAGCGCCACCGGGCGCGCACTGCTCAGAACTCCGCCGAGCCGGGGGTGCGGGCGAAGGGGATGACGTCGCGGATGTTGGCCACGCCGGTGACGAACATCAGCAGTCGCTCGAAGCCCAGCCCGAAGCCGGCGTGCGGCACGCTGCCGTAGCGGCGCAGGTCGAGGTACCACCAGTAGTCCTTCTCCGCGAGCCCCTGGCGTGCGAGGTTGGCGCGCAGCACGTCGAGGCGCTCCTCGCGCTGGCTGCCGCCGATGATCTCGCCGATGCCGGGCACGAGCACGTCCATCGCGGCCACGGTGCGGCCGTCGTCGTTGATGCGCATGTAGAACGGTTTGATGTCCTTCGGGTAGTTGTAGACGGTCGTCGGGCACTTGAAGTGCACCTCGGTGAGGTAGCGTTCGTGCTCGGCCTGGAGCGCGCTGCCATTGAGAACCGGATACTCGAACTCCTTTCCGCTCCTGATCAGGATGTCGACGGCCTCGTCGTAGGTGACCCGCTGGAAGGGGCGCTCGAGCACGAAGTCGAGGCGGGCGAGCAGCTCCTTGTCGACGAACTTGGCGAAGAACTCGAGTTCGGCGGCGCAGTGTTCGCGCGCGTCGCGGATGAGGTGCTTCACGAACGCCTCCGCGAGGTCCATGTCGCCCTGCAGGTCGCAGAAGGCGACCTCCGGTTCGATCATCCAGAACTCGGCGGCGTGGCGCGAGGTATGCGAGTTTTCGGCACGGAAGGTGGGGCCGAAGGTGTAGATGTTCGACAGCGCGCAGGCGAAGATCTCGCCCTCGAGCTGGCCGCTGACGGTGAGGTAGGCGGGTTTCTGGAAGAAGTCCTGCGTGTAGTCGACGGTGCCGTCTTCGCGCCGCGGCGGCCGCTCCGGGTCGATGGTGGTCACGCGGAACATCTCGCCGGCGCCCTCGCAGTCGCTGGCGGTGATCAGCGGGGTGTGGACATAGGTGAAGCTGCGTTCCTGGAAGAACTGGTGGATGGCGTAGGCCAGCCGGCTGCGCACGCGGAAGACGGCGCCGAAGAGGTTGGCGCGGGGGCGCAGGTGCGCGATCTCGCGGAGGAACTCGAGGGTGTGCCCCTTCTTCTGGAGTGGGTAGGTGGCGTCGGCTTCGCCGACGATGGTGAGGCGGCTCGCGACGACCTCCCACTTCTGGCCCTGGCCCTGCGAGGGGACGAGGCGGCCCTCGATCTCGAGGGCCGCTCCGGTAGTGGCCTTGGCGATATGCACGTAGTCGGGCAGGGCGGCGTCGGCGACGATCTGGATGCCCTTCAGGCAGGAGCCGTCGTTGAGCTCGATGAAGGAGAAGGCCTTGGCGTCGCGGCGGGTGCGGACCCAGCCCTGGAGCAGGATCGAGTCGAGGGGTGTTTCGCGCGCGAGCGCGTCTTTCACGAGGAGGCGTGGCATGGTGGTGCGAGGTTCCCCATCACTGCCCGAATCCGCGGGAAAGTCACAGGAGAAATGGTTGGCGGGGGCGGACAGCGGGGCTTGTCAAAAAAGCATCAACTCCCATCCTCGCCCATCTCGAGGATCGGCGGCGCCCCGCCTTCACCCCAATTTTACGACCATGCCAGCCGTCACCCCACAACCGGTTGCCGCCGCATCCACAACCTCATCCGCTTTGCTCTCGACCGAAGGAAACGCCGACGCCTCCGCCATCACCCGCCTCTTGCAGGAGTGGGTGCGGCCCGATTTGTATGCGACCAACCCGTGCCGCACGCTGGGCCTGTTTCCGGGGCTGGACGCGGCGGTGCTCGTCTCGCGGGTCGAGGAGCTTCTTGGTGAGGCGCCGGCCCCGGGCTGGGCGTTTGCGCCCTCGCTCCCGCTCACCGCGGAGCAGTTGCGCCGGTCGGGGCAGGCGGCGGACTCCGCCCATGCGCGGCTGGTCGTGGAGCTGTTCTGGTTCTGGCCCACGGCCTATCCGGGCGAGGGGGAGGATCCGGCCCTCGTGGCGTTGCAGGCCGGTGACGTCGAGACCGCCTACGGCCAATGGTTGGCCGCGGAGGAGCAGGGTCTCGGTCTGGTGGCGGGCCACAACATGGGGGTGATGTTCCACCATGCGGCGCTTGAACGGGAGTTGGAGCGCGGCCCGCTCGACGAGGAGGCCCGCGCCTGGTGGGCTGCGGCGGTCGACCGGTGGACGGCGGCGATGGCCGAACACGCCTTTTGGCAGCGGTGGTTGGACCGGTGTGCGGCGGTGGTGGGGCCGGGTGATGGCGCCCTGATGATGGCCACGGCGCGGCAGGAGCTGCCGCGGTTGCTCGGTGGCCTGATCCTCGCCTGCGCGTTGGAGCGCGGTCGCCGCGGCGAAGTGGCCGAGGCGCGTTGGCTGCGCGATCTGGCGGCCAAGATGTTTTCGTCGACGGAGGATTTCGACGCGGCGGTGCGGCAGGTGCTCGACACCGAGCTCGAGCGTACCGCGGCGGCCACGGCGGCGACCGAGGAGAAGCTGATGTCGGCCGACGGCCCCTGCCTGGCGGAGGTGTGCGATCTCCTGCGCCGGCTCGATGCGCGTCGCCAGGTCGTGGAGGCGCTGGCCGGGGCCGATTCGATCTCGCTGCGTTGTCTCGGGGCCCGGGCGATCGACGCCGGCCTGGCGGGGCTGCTCGAGCATGTTCGCCGCACCGAGGATGCTGCCGCCGTGCTGCCCTGGGTGCTTTATCTGGCGGGCTGGCCGGCCGGGCCGGACCAGCGCAAGCGCGTGGTCGCGGCCGTGGCGGACACCTGGGAGCAGGTGGTCAAGGCGTGGTTCGAACGCATCACCGGGCCGGAGACGCGCCCCGAGGCGGTGCTGCAGATTTGTTCCGAGGTGTTGATCCCCGCGGTCGAGCAGTTCTCCTGGGACGCGCGGGTGCAGGCGGCCTACCGGCAACGCGTGTTCCAGCGTCTGCGCGAACTCGCCCGCGAGGCGTGGCGCGAATCCGGGGACTTCGAGGTGTCGGCGCAGGCCTGCGTGTTGGCCGCCGAACTTTGCGACGAGGATACGAGCACACTGGTCGTGCGCGAGAAACGCCAGCTCTGGCAGCAGTTCCAGCGCGCCCAGAGCGGGGCCCTCTCCATCGAATTCGCCGGTTCGCGGCTCGAGATCGATTCCCAGCGCATCAAGTTCGACGGCCGCGAGTGGCCGGTGGCTGCGCTCAACGGCATCCGCTACGGCGTGAACGACGGCAACGGGCTCGGCGGCGAGGGGCCGCAGGTCGCCTGGTATGCGGGCCGCGATGCGGTCGTGCTCGATGCGATCACCTGGTTCGATTCCGTCGATGGCGGCGCGGAGCGCTACCGGCAGATCGTCGAGGCCCTGGAGTCCTGCGTGGCGCCGACGTTGGCCGCCCGCATCGTGGAACGCGTGAAGACCGGCCAGTCGGTTGTATTCGGCCATTCGGCACTGCGCCCGGAGGGGTTCGTCTTCCAGCGCCGGCCCGGCCAACTCGAGCCCGATTCGGTGGTGCCGTATTCGCAGCTCACCCAACGCGTGGAGTCGGGCCAGCTCGTGATCGGCCGCGGCGACGATCCCGCGGTGGAGGCCAGCTACGCCCTCGCCACGGTGTGGAACGCGGTGGCGATGGCCGAGTCGCTCGCGCAACTCGCCGACCAGGTCTGAGCCCCTACGTGAGGATGCTGGCGAGAGGCGCGCGTCGAGGGACGGGCGCCAAAGCATCGGTGGCGAGCTTCCGGCACGAGTGCTTCGCTTGATCTCCTCTGTGATCGGCCCCTCGACGTTCGTCACTCGTCACTCGACCGAATGTTTGGCTGAGTCGCCGATCCGCTTGCCGCGTCGGTCGGCGTTGTTCCGGGCCCCGCGGGGGCCGCTTTCGCGTTGCGCGTCGGCGTTGCGGGCAATTCGCTGCGCGCATGGTCAAACTTACCACGGTCTACGAGGGTGATCTCCATACGGTGGCGACGCACGGGCCATCCGGGCAGACGCTCGCCACCGACGCGCCGGTCGACAACCAGGGGCGCGGCGAGACGTTCTCTCCCACCGATCTCGTGGCGACCGCCCTCGGCTCCTGCATGCTCACGATCATGGGCATGGCCGCGCGCCAGCTGGGCGTCGACCTCAAGGGTGCCCGCGCGGAGGTGACGAAGGAGATGACGCCGCCGCCGCGCCGCATCGCGAAGCTCACCACCGAGATCTGGATCCCGCTGCCGCGCAGCGCCGATCCGGAAGGGCGGCTCGAACGCGCGGCGTTGACCTGCCCGGTGCACCGCAGCCTGCTCGCGGAGATCGAGAAGCCGGTGGTCTTCCACTGGCAGGAGTAACGGCAGCGCGCTCGGCGCGTTTCTCCCGTCACCTTTCCCGTTGCCAGCGGTTGGCGCGGTGCGTTGTTTCCCGCGCATGGCCAAGCCTTCCCAAGCCACCTGGGGCGGTCGCTTCTCCAGCGGCCCCGCCGACCTGATGCTGCGTTTCAGCGAGTCCGTGACGTTCGACCGTCGCCTCGCGCCCTTCGACATCGCCGGCAGCAAGGCGCACTCCGCGATGCTGGCCCATGTCGGCCTGATCACCAACGCCGAGCGCGACGCCATCCACAAGGGGCTCGACGCCATCGCCGCCGCGATCGCGGAGAACAAGTTCGTGTGGGACGTGAAGCTCGAGGACGTGCATATGAACATCGAGCACGCCCTCAAGCAGCGCGTGCCCGCCGCCGCGAAGCTGCACACCGCCCGCAGTCGCAACGACCAGGTGGCGACCGACATGCGGCTCTATTTCCGCCACGCCTGCGCCGAGGTGCAGGTGCGGCTGCGCGCCCTCCAGCGTGTGCTCGTCGACCTCGCCGACCTCAACCGCGAAATCCTGATTCCCGGATACACGCACCTCCAGCGCGCGCAGCCCGTCTCGATCGCGCACCACCTGCTCGCCTGGGTCGAGATGATCGACCGCGACGTGCGCCGCTTCCGCGAGATCTCCGAGCATGCCAACGTCTGCCCGCTCGGCGCGGGCGCGATCGCCGGCACCACGCTGCCCATCGACCGCGAGTTCGTCGCCAAGCAGCTCGGCTTCGTCGACGCCAAGGGCCGCCCGCAGGTTACCACCAACAGCATGGATACGGTGGCCGACCGCGACCTCTTCCTCGAGTTCGCCGCCGCCGCCGCGATCGTGGGCGTGCACTTCTCGCGCATCGCCGAGGACCTCATTCTCTGGAACGCGAGCGAGTTCGCCTTCGTCGACCTGCCCGATGCCTTCTGCACCGGCTCGTCGCTGATGCCGCAGAAGAAGAATCCCGATGCCGCCGAGCTGCTCCGTGGCAAGAGCGGGCGCCTCGTGGGCAACCTGCAGACCCTGCTTGTGCTCGTGAAGGGCCTGCCGCTCACCTACAACCGCGACCTCCAGGAGGACAAGCCGCCGCTTTTCGACAGCCACGACACGGTGGTGCTCTGCGCCGAGGTGCTCGCCGGCACGTTGGCCGGCGCGAAGTTCCGCGCCGAGAAGTGCGCCGCGGCTGTCGCCGATCCGCTGCTACTCGCCACGGACCTGGCCGACTACCTTGTCGACCGCGGCGTGCCGTTCCGCGACGCCCACCACGCCGTGGGCGCGCTCGTGAAATGCGCCGAAGGTCTCGGCGTGCCGCTGCCCGAGGTGCCGCAGGACGAGGCGAAAAAGATCCACAAGGAGTTCGCGAAGGACTGGCCGTCCGTCTTCGACCTCGGCCGCGCCATGGCCGCCCGCCGCGGCACCGGCATGCCCTCGCCCAAACAGGTGAAACAGCAGCTCTCCCGCTGGCGCAAGGCGCTGGTGGAGTAAGGGGGGCAGGCCGCCGGTTTCCAATGAAGCTACTGCACAGGGTCTATCTGCTCCTTGTTGCTGTTGTACCCGTTGCCCGGTGTGCGGAGGTGTTGAAAGCTGGACCGATGGCAGGTTTGGAATGGGAGACCGTGGCGGCAGATGTTCGGCAGCTGATCGTCGCCGCGAATGAAGACTGTATCGAGGTTGAAGCCTATCGGTTGCCGAAACACGCCGAACCGTACCCTGCGGTGCATACCGACGGAGGATCGAGAGCGTTTATCGGTGAAGGGTATGTGCTCTTTGTGCGGCAGTCCTTTGCCGGAATTGATGAGAAGAACCCAACATCTGGGTATCTCTACGGGTACGAGCTGTACTGTGCCACGTACGAAGCGCTTCAGAAGAATGGGAGACGAAGTCCGGAGGTCGCTCGGGTTTGGTATGTTCCGGCGGCGCGAATCGCCGAAATGAACAAAGCGAATGCCGCCGAGCTAGAGACGCGTATGCCGCCGCGTGAGAAATACCTCCGATTTGAGCCAGGTGATGAAGCAGCGCCTGGCGAGGACGGGCGCCAAGACGCGAAGAAGTTCGAGCAATCAGGCGGAGCATCGACGGACTCTCGCTGATGTTCCGTCCTTCGTGACCTTCGTTCCCTTCTGTCTCCTTCCGATTCCGCTGATTGCGCCGAGGAGCTGACGGGCGTGAGTGGTCCAGCAGGCCGTGAGGCGATTTGAGGGCCGGCGGAACGCTCATGGGCGGGGTCCGTCTCCGCGTTCTCTGCGCCTCCGCGTGCGACCGCTCCGAAACATTGCCTCACGCGGAGACGCAGTGAGCGCGGAGAACGGATCGGCTGCCGGGCGACTCCGAGCTTGTTCGCGACCCATATTCCCATATCGTTACCCAGCATGAAGACCACGCTCGATCTGCCGGACGATCTCTTGATCGAGGCCAAGCAAGTTGCCGCCCGCCGTCGCACCACGCTCAAGGCCATTGTGGAGAGCGCTTTACGTCGTGAGATCCGGCCTGCGGCCGAGATCGAAAACCCTGATCCGGAGAAATTTGACGTCGATCCCCTCGGTTTCCTCGTGCTCAAGCGCAGACCGGGGGAAACCGTCACTCTCGAACAAATCAAGGCGATCCAAGCTGAGATCGACGAGGAGGATTTCCAACGCGCCATCCATCCGCGACGCACATGATCCACCTGCTCGACATCAATGTGCTGATTGCTCTCTGCGACCCGGCCCACCCGCACCGACCCGCCGCGCGTCGCTTTCTCACCTCTGGCCTGATCCGCGATGGCTGGGCCACCTGCCCGCTGGTTGAGAACGGCTTCCTGCGAATTTTTGGCGGCCGCAAGTATCCGGGAGGTCCCGGCTCTCCCCAAGCCGCCCGGACAGTGCTGGCCCGGCTTCTTGCCGTGGGCGGTCACCAGTTCTGGCCGGAAGAACTCTCCCTGACCGACGCCCTGACCTTTCCCCTTCTTTCCGCTTCCGACGATCTCACCGACCTCTACCTGCTCGCGCTGGCGGTGAAGCGCGGTGGCCGCTTCGCCACTTTCGATCAGGGGCTCGACGCCTCCCTCGTTCCGGGTGGGCCGGCCGCATATTATGTCATTCCCGCGAACTGATCCACCGAACTTGCCGACGTGGCCGAGCCCTTTGTGATCCGGCCGCAGCCACGCGCCATTGGCAACGGCTCGGCGGGGACGCACGCCGTAGGCGCACAAGCCTCGCCCGACCAGTTCTCCTCTCGTTATGTCAGGCGCTGATCCACAGCCCCAAGCTCCCGCGCTCTCTCCCGATGCCCAGCGGGCGTATCGGCCGGCGTTGGTGTTCTCGTTCTTCAACGCGCTGAACTGGCAGATCGCGCTGGGCACGCCGATGGTGCTGCTGATCGAGGGGCTCGGCGGCGACGCCTTCCAGGTCGGGCTCTGCTTCGCGTTCGTCTACCTGATGACGCCGATCCAGGTGCTCTCCACGTCGTTGCTGCCTCGTTACGGGTTCAAACGCATGATGCTCTCGGGCTGGGGGCTGCGCGCGCTGTTCCTGCTGCCGTGCATCGCGTTGGCGTACCTCGGGCGCGACGGCCACGCGGCGCCGTGGATGCGGGCGGTGATGATCGGCAGCGTGTTCGGGTTCACGTTTTGCCGCTCGCTGGGCAGCAGCGCGTGGTTGCCGTGGCTCTACAAGCTGCTGCCGGAGCGCGCCCGCGGGCGCTACTTCGCCTCCGAGCAGATGACGTCGAGCATCGCGGGCGTGGGTGTGCTCGTGCTGTGCGCGATCCTCTTCAAGGTGTTGCCGCGCTTCGAGGCGTTCATGGTCGAGTATGCGGTGGCGTTCGTCGGGGCGGCGTTGAGCTACCTCGCCCTGCGGCGCATGGCCGATACCGAGAAGCCGCCGGCGATCAGCCTGCGGGAGGTCGTGCGGTCGGCGCCGGGGATCTTCCTGCGGGCGAGCCGCTACCGGGCGTTCCTATGGACGTCGTGCTGGTTCGGATTCGCGACGACGGCGATCCCGCCGTTCTGCATCTACTTCCTGCGGGTCGAGGCGCACATCTCGCCGGGCGACGTGGTGCTGTTCACGACGATGCAGTACACGGGCGTGATGCTCATGGCGTGGCTGGTGCGCGGCGAACTCGACCGACGCGGACCGCGGCCTTTCTTCTTCGCGGCGACGCTGGTGTACGCGGCGGTGGCGGCGTTCTGGCTGGCGCAACTCGTGTTCCGTTTCGAGGCGCGCGGCTTCCTGCCGTTCGTCTTTCTCGCCATCGGCCTGGGCTACACGCTCTGGGCGGCGACGTATCCGAGCCATCTGCCCACGATCGTGCCCGAGGAGAACCGGCCGCTGGTGCTCTCGATCTACAGCGCGTCGACGGCCTTTTGCAGCGGTCTCGGCTCGGTGCTGTGGGGACTGGTGCTGAAGACCGGCGGCACGACGCCCGGCATGGACCTGGGCTGGTTCCTCGTCTTCTTCGGTTTCACGCTCGGCAGCATGGGCGTGCTGGTGTTGCTGCTGCGCCGGTTCGAGTACCCTGCGGGGCTGCGCGAACCGGTCCAGCTGGGCAATGTGCTCCTGCAACCGCAACGCGCGTTCGGCTTCTTCATCAATCTGGTCGACACCTCGCTCTCGCGCACCGAGGACGACCGGCGGTAGAGTTTTGATCCAAGGATCGGAAAGCAGAGAATCTTGAACTCAGGAAATCAGGAAACGGATCCAAACCGTGGCCACGAAAAGGCACAAAGAAGCACAAAAAGATCGGATCCTTTTCGTGGATTTTCGTGCCTCTTTGTGGCAATTCGATTTGGCGCTGTGACCGAGGAAAATCGTGCGCAAAAGAACGGGTTTTGAGGGATAGCTGTGCCTAGATCGCAAAAACCCACCATGTTCCGTTCTTTGTGCTCTCCGCGTTCTATGCGGTTAAATCTCTTCCTTCTTTCCGTGCTTCCCTTCCTGATTTCCTGAGTTCCAGATTTTCATCCTCCGCTTCCTTTCCTTTCGCCCTCCTTTCCTTCCCCATGCCCACCATCCGCATTCTCACCGACCGCGTGGCGAACCAGATCGCCGCAGGCGAGGTCGTGGAGCGGCCGGCGGCGGTCATCAAAGAGCTGGTCGAGAACAGCCTCGATGCCGGCGCGACGCGCGTGACGGTGGAATTCAACCACGGCGGGCGGGCGTTGATGGTGATCGAGGACAACGGCAAAGGCATGGACCGCGACGACGCGCTGCTCGCGCTCGAGCGCCACGCCACGAGCAAGATCACCGAGGCGGTCGACCTCGACTCGTTGCACACCTTCGGCTTCCGCGGCGAGGCGGTGCCGTCGATCGCGAGCGTTTCCCGTTTCGAGCTGAAGACGCGGCCGGCCGCGGCGGAGATGGGCACCGAGGTGCTCGTCAACGGCGGCAAGTTCGTGCACGTGCGCGAGTGCGGCATGCCCGCGGGCACGCGCATCGCGGTGGCGAACCTCTTCAACTCGGTGCCGGCGCGGCGCAAGTTCCTCAAGAGCGACTCGACCGAGGCGGCGCACATCATCCAGTGCGTGCGTTTCTACGCCTTGGCCAACCCCGAGGTGGCGTTCACGCTCGTCGAGGACGGGCGCACGATCTTCCAGTCGCCGGCGTGCAGCTCGCTGCTCGAGCGCATCACCTCGATCTTCGGCCGGCAGGTGGCGGAGTCGCTGCTGCCGGTCGAGGCGAAGGGCGAGGGCATGCGGCTGACCGGCCTGATCGGCAAGCCGGGCGCGAGCCGCTCCACGCGCCACGAGATGATCACCTTCGTCAACCGCCGTCCGGTGGATACGAAGACGCTGGCCTACGCGCTGATCGAGAGCTACCAGCAGCATCTGCCGAAGGGGCGCTACCCGCTGGCCTTCCTCTTCCTCGAGATCGAGCCGGCGGCGGTCGACGTGAACGTGCACCCGACCAAGCGCGAGGTGCGGTTCCGGCACGAGGGCGGCGTGCGCAGTTTCATCGTACGCGCGTTGCTCGAGGCGCTGCGCGACGCGGCGGGCGGCCTCGGGGCGGCGCTGCCGCCGGGCGCGGTGCGCGTGGAGCCGCTCGCCCCGGTGA
>JAEZUE010000101.1 GCA_023443455.1 Verrucomicrobiota bacterium | reverse complement strand
CCAGGTCGCGGCGTCGGGGGCGGCGCCGACTTCGGCGGTGAAGTCGGTGGACCACTTCGCGGCGTCGGAGGCCGGGAACTTGAAGTCGTCGTAGGCGAGTTTGGTGAAATCAGGTGTGCTCATGGCGGCTTACTTGGCTCCGATCTTGGCGAGGAGTTGGGCGAGCATCGCGCGGATGTTGGCGCGAACGTGGATGAACTCGTCGATACCGGCCTGCTTGAAGGCGTCGACCGTGGCCTGCTCGGCCGGGAGGCCGGCGAGGACCGCGACGATGTCGGGCTTGGCGGCCTTCAGCGCGGCGGCGAAGGCGGGCACCAACTCCGGATAGGTGTCGTCGGTCGAACAAAGGACCGCGACGGAGGCGCCGGACGCCGCGGCGGCCTGGGCGGCCTCCTCGGCGGACTCGAACGCCTGCTTGCCGATGGCCTCGAAGCCGCCGACCGCGAAGAAACCGGCCGAGAAGTCGGCGCGGGGCTTGTGCTGCTTGACCGGGCCGATCTTCGCGAGGAAGACCTGCGGGCGCTTGCCATTTGCCGCGGTGTAGCGGTCGGCGATCGCGCGCAGCTCCTCGTAGCCTTCGGCGGCGCGCCAGGCCTTCACCGGGGTGACGGTGACGACGGCGGGCGCGGTCGCGGCGGAGGCGGCCGGAAGCGAACCCTCGAGCGGCTTCTCCTTGAGGTTCGGGAAGAGGTTCGTGCCGAGCACGGAGAGGCGGCGCGTATCCAGGGCCTTGCGCTTGTCGGCCGCGGAGGCGGCGACGAGCTTCTGGAACTCGCCGGCGACGAGCGCGGCGAGGAAACCGCCCTTGGACTCGATGTCCTGGAAAATCGACCACGCCTTGCGGGCGAGCTCGTCGGTGAACTTCTCGATCAGCCAGGAACCGCCGGCGGCATCGGCCACCTCGTTGAAGTTGAACTCCTCGGACAACATCAGGCCGATGTTGCGGGCGATGCGCTGGGAGAACTCGTCGGGGGTGCGGACGACCTCGTCGAAGGCGCCGATCTGGATGCTGTCGACGCCGCCGAGGACGGCGGAGAGCGCCTCGGTGGTGTTGCGCAGCATGTTCACATACGGGTCGAACACCGTCTTGTCGAAGAGGGCGGTGCGGGCGTGCACGCCGGCGCCGGCGGCGAGCGAGGCGTCGCCGAAAGCCGAGCACACGCGGGCCCAGAGGACGCGGAAGGCGCGGAACTTGGCCAGCTCGGGGAAGAACTGGGCACCGATGGCGAAGGAGAACTGCACGCGCGGGGCGGCGGTCTTCGCGTCGATCCCGGCGGCGCCGAGGCGCCGGAGGTATTCGACGGCCATCGCGAGGGCGGCGGCGAGTTCCTGGGCGGCGGTGCCGCCACCTTCGACGACCCAACCGGCATCGACGCCGATGGTCTTGAGGGCGTTGGCCGGGGCGGCGGCCTTGGTCCAGGCGGCCAGTTCGGCGACGAGAGTGTCGACCGGGGCGGCGAGCTCACCGGTGGAGGCAAGCACCGCGAGCGGATCGGCGGTGAGTGCGCCGGCGACGGCGGAGAGTTCCTCGCCGCGGGCCTTCACGGTCGCCGCAACGACTGCGGGCAGCTGGGCGGCGGAGGCGCCGGCCGAGCCGAGCACCGGGGCGCCACCGAAGTGGATCCCCGCGAGGGCCGCGGCCAGGGTCGGGGCATCCGCGAGGAAGGCGGCGGGAAGAAGGACGGCGTTCTGGCCGCGCTCGAGGGCCGCCAGAAGGGTCTTGTTGAACTCCGAGGCGGACGCGGCGGGAATCGCCTGGGCGATACGCCAAGCGACGTCGCCCTTCGCGCCGCGGGCGTGCAAACCGCGGAGGAAGGGAACCTGCCCGGGGAGGGTGTCGCGGTGGGGAACGGCCTCGACCATGCCGCGGTGATACAGCGGCTGCTGGGCGATGCCTTCGGGCGTGCGCGTCACGAGTTTTTTCTCGAACGGTACGCCCTTGAGCTCCTTCTCGACAGTTTCGCGCCAGACGCTGCGTAGCGCCTCGGCATCGGTGTTCGCGTTGCCGCCGGACGGCGACGCGGTGGGTGAATCCAACTTTGCGCTCATGAGGAAATAGGTGGGTAGAAAGGCTATGAGATTGCCGTTGGGCAAGAGGACGCCAAGAACTCCGGGCATTTCGCCAAGCGACGCGGAGCCCAAGGCCGGCATTTTCGAGACACCAGCCCGATCAATTCCGCGAGATGAGTGTTGACGTTCACGTCCAAAATAACACCCCCTAATTAAATATTTTGGCAAGATAAGTTTCTATGATCACGAAGATCGACCACTTGGGCATCGCCGTTAAGTCCATCGACGAAACGGCAAAATATTACGAGACCGCACTCGGTCTGAAGTGCACCGGCCGCGAGGAGGTTCCTTCGCAGAAGGTGAAAACCGCCTTTTTCCAGGCCGGTGAGACCAACATCGAACTGCTCGAGCCGACATCGCCCGACAGCCCGATCGCGAAGTTTCTCGAGAAGAACCCGAACGGCGGCATCCACCACGTCGCCTTCGGCACGACCGACATCACCAGTCAACTTGGCCAGGCCAAGGACTCGGGCGTCCAGCTGATCCACGAGGTGCCGTTCACCGGCGCCCACGACAAGCTGGTCGCCTTCCTGCACCCGAAGTCGACCTTCGGCGTGCTCACGGAATTCTGCTGCGACGCCCCCGGCGCCCAGCACTAAGCCACCCCACCCGCTTCGAGACCAACACTCCCATGCCGATCAAAGCGAAGATGCTCGAAACCCTCGACAAGCGCCGCAAGACAGTCCTTGCGAGCGGTGGCGAGGACAAGATCAAGGCGCGCAACGACAAGGGCCTGCTCACGGCCCGTCAGCGCTTGCTCGAACTGTTCCAGCCCGGAACGTTCCAGGAAACCGGCATGCACATCGAGCACGCCGGCGAACACTTTGGAATCAAGGGCAAGGTCCTCCCGGCCGACGGCGTCATCGCCGGCGTGGGCTACGTCGAGGGCCGCCCGGTGGCGGCCTTCAGCCAGGACTTCCTCGTCAGCGGCGGTTCCCTTGGCAGCATGCATGCCAAGAAGATCTGCGACCTGATGGACTACGCCGCCAAGATGGGCATGCCGCTCATCGGCATCAACGATTCGGGCGGCGCCCGTATTCAGGAAGGCGTCATGGCGCTCTCCGGCTACGCGCAGGTGTTCTTCCGCAACGTCGTGCTCTCCGGCATGGTGCCGCAGTTCTCGATCATCGCCGGCCCCTGCGCCGGTGGTGCGGCCTACTCGCCCGCCCTGACCGACTTCCTCATCATGACCCGGAAGAACGCCCAGATGTTCATCTGCGGCCCCGAGGTCATCAAGGCGGCCACCGGCCAGCAGGCCACCCTCGACCAGTTCGCCACCGCCGAGGCCCACGCCACCGTCAGCGGCAACATCCATTTCGTGGCCGAGGACGACAAGCACGCCCTCCAGATCGCGAAGAAGGTGCTCTCCTTCCTGCCCTCCAACAACCTCAGCGACCCCCCGCACCACCTGCCGCCGAGCATCGACATGTCGGAGGATCCCGAGGTCAACAATCTCGTGCCCGAGGACCCGAAGCAACCGCTCGACACCGAGAAGGTCATCGAGCGCATCGTCGACGGCGCCGAGTTCGTCCAGGTGCAGCGCGACTTCGCCCGCAACATCCTCGTGGGCTTCGCCCGTATCCAGGGCATCGTGGTCGGCATCATCGCCAACCAGTCCGCCCAGAAGGCCGGCACGATCGACATCGACGCCTCCGACAAGGCCGCCCGCTTCATCCGTTTCTGCAACTGCTTCAACATCCCGTTGCTCACCCTGGTCGACACCGGCGGCTTCCTCCCCGGCCTCCAGCAGGAGCGCGGCGGCATCATCCGCCACGGCGCCAAGATGCTCTTCGCCTACTCGGCCGCCACCGTGCCGAAGGTGACCGTCATCATGCGCAAGGCCTACGGCGGCGCCTACATCGCCATGTGCTGCGGTGATCTCGGGGCCGACGCGGTCTACGCATGGCCGAGCGCCGAAATCGCCGTCATGGGCGCCGAGGGTGCCGCGAAGATCCTCTTCAAAAAGGAGATCACCGGCGCCGAGGACCCGAAGGCCAAGGAAGCCGAGATGGTCGCCGACTACCGCGAGAAGTTCGCCTCCCCGTATCAGGCGGCCGGCGCCGGTCTCGTCACCGACGTCATCTCGCCCTCGCAGACCCGCGGCGTCGTCGCCATGGCCCTGCGCAACGCCCTCTCCAAGCGCGAGACCCGCCCGCCGAAGAAGCACGGCAACATTCCGCTATGATCTCCCGCATTCTTCTCGCCGCGGCTCCGGTCGTCGCGATCTCCAACGACGCCGGCCCGCTCCAGACCGTCAAGAACGTGGCGCTGATCCTCTTCCTGGTGATCGGCGCGGCTTGGCTCTTCATCGACATCCGTCGCAACCTCGTTGCGGCGTATGGCGAGGAGGCCCCGGCCCGTCCGGCGTTCACGCCCCCCGCCCCCGTCGCCCCCGCCGAAGTCCCGGAAGGCCTCCAGCCCTCCGTGGTCGCGGCCATCGCCGCCGCCGTCCACTACACGCTCGGTGCCTCCAGCCGCGTCGTCGCGATCAGCAGTTCCGACGACGAATCCGGCCTGACCTGGGCCGCCGAGGGCCGCCGCGCCATCTACGCCACCCGCAAGCTCCGCTAACCCCGCAACCCATCTTTTCAATCACATGAAAAAGCTCCGCATCACCGTCGAAGGCAAAGCCTACGAAGTCCTCGTCGAGACCCTCGACGCGCCCGCCGCTGGCACCTCCAGCAGCGCCCCCCTGCCGATGGCCCCGGTCGTCGTCACCCCGCCGGCCCCGGCGCCCAAGCCCGTCGCCCACGCCCCCGGCGTGATCGCCAGCCCCCTCTCGGGCAAGGTCGTCACCGTCCAGGTCCAGCAGGGTGACAGCGTCACCGCCGGCCAGTGCGTCGTCACCATCGAGGCGATGAAGATGAACACCTACGTCAACGCCATGGGCAGCGGCAAGGTTGCCCGTATCCACGTCAACGCTGGCGACACGGTCGAAGAGGGCCAGGCCCTCATCACCATCGAGTAAGTTCCGGTTCATGTCCGCTCTCGTCGAGACGCCTTCCAATCGACTGCCGTCCAGCGCAGCAGCTTGGAGCATCCGCGTTCTCGACGAGACGGACTCGACCAACCGCCAGGCGGCCGCACTGCCCGCCTGGTCCGCGGTGACCGCGGCAGTGCAGACCGCCGGGCGGGGCCGCCACTCCCGGTCTTGGGTTTCCGACCGCGGCGGCTTGTGGCTCTCGGCGGTGCTGCCCACGCCCGGCGACCCGATCGCCTGGAGCATCCTGCCCTTGGCCGCCGGCTGGGCGCTGTGCGACGCGTTGGCGTCGTTTGGTATTTCCGATCTCCGCCTGCGCTGGCCCAACGACATCATGGTCGGCCGCGCCAAGCTGGCGGGCATCCTCGTCGAACGATTCGGCCCGGCTACCGCCGTCGTGGGCCTGGGCGTGAACTTCGACAACCGTCCTGAAATCGTGGACTCCTCCCTCGCGGGACTCGTCGCCCACGTGCCCGACTTGGCCGCCCCCGTCCCCGCCCGCAACGAGGTGCGCGATGCCATCCTCGCCCGCCTGGCGACCGCCCAGGCCGAGATCGCCGCAGGGAATGCCGAGAATTTGACGCTCCGGCTCACGCCTTTTTGGCGCCGCCATCGTGTGCACGTCACGCTCCGCCCCGATCACGTCGCGACTGAGGGCACCTTCGCCGGAGTGGATGCCGACGGCCGGCTCCGCCTCGAAGTCGACGATGGCGACGTGCGCTGGCTCGCCCCGGCCGAGGTCGAGCTGCTACGCGAGATCCTGCCGGCCGATACCGATTTCCCGACCAATTCCGACTTATGATGAAACTACCGTTCCCGACCCTCACACCCGAGGAAGCAGCCGCGCATATCAAGAATGGCGAGACCATCGGTTTCTCCGGCTTCACGCCCGCCGGCGCCGCCAAGGTCATCCCGAAGGCCCTCGCCGCCCGCGCCCGTAGCGAGCACGAGGCCGGCCGCCCCTTCAAGGTGGCCGTCGTCACCGGCGCCTCCACCGGCGACTCGCTCGACGGCGAGCTCGCCCGCGCCGATGCGATCTCGTGGCGCACGCCCTACCAGAGCAACAAGTCGCTGCGCGACAGCATCAACGCCGGCAAGACCCGCTTCTTCGACATGCACCTCTCGCACCTCGCCCAGCAGGTGCGTTGCGGGTTCCTCGGCCAGTTCGACTGGGCCATCGTCGAGGCCGCCGACATCACCGCCGACGGCCAGATCGTGCTGACCTCCTCGGTCGGTGCCGCCCCCACCTTCCTGCGCAGCGCCAAGAAGGTGCTCATCGAGATCAACCGCTTCCATTCCCCCCGCCTCTGCGGCTTCCACGACATCTACGAGCCGCTCGATCCCCCGCACCGCCAGCCCATCCCGATCGTGCGCCCCTCCGACCGCATCGGCACGCCCACGGTCAAGATCGACCCATCGAAGATCGTCGGCATCGTCGAGACCAACGCCCCCGACGAGGTCGGCGGATTCGAGCCCGCCGACGAGACCACCTCGCGGATCGGTCAGAACGTCGCCGCGTTCCTCGCCAACGAGATCGCCGTCGGGCGCATCCCCCGCGAATTCCTCCCGCTCCAGTCCGGCGTGGGCAACATCGCCAACGCCGTGCTCGGCGCCCTCGGCGCCAACCCGGACATCCCGCAGTTCCAGATGTTCTCCGAGGTCATCCAGGACTCGGTCATCGACCTGGTGCGCTCCGGCAAGGTCAAGTTCGTCACCGGCACCTCCCTGACCATCGGCAAGGACGTGCTGTCCAAGTTCTACGAGGACCTCGAGTTCTTCCGCCCGCGCGTGCTGCTGCGCCCGCAGGAGATCACCAACAACCCCGAACTGGTCCGCCGCCTCGGTATCATCACGGTCAACACCGCGATCGAGGTCGACATCTTCGGCAACGTGAACTCGACGCACATCATGGGCAGCAACCTCATGAACGGCATCGGCGGTTCCGGCGACTTCACCCGCAACGCCTACATCTCGATCTTCACCTGCCCCTCCTCCGCGAAGGGCGGCAAGATCTCGACGATCGTCCCGCTGGTCTCGCACATGGACCACAGCGAGCACTCCGTGCAGGTGGTCGTCACCGAGCACGGCGTCGCCGACCTGCGCGGCAAGGACCCCGTCGAGCGCGCGCACCTCATCGTCGAGAAATGCGCCGACCCGGTCTTCCGCGACCAGCTCATGCGCTACGTGCGCGCCACCGAGCACGGCCACACGCCGCAGACGCTCGGCAACGCGTTCCTCATGCACCAGCAATTCCTGAAGACTGGCGACATGCGAGGCGTAGTCTGGCAGTCGTAACACTCAACCGAAACGGCGCGGCGGACCCTGTCCCCCGCGCCGTTTTTTTGCCCGCCCCGGCCCCGCTTTCACGGCCAACCCCAACCACCCCGAAATATGAAAGTTAACCTGTACCTGTCGGTCATCCCCGAGGCTCTCATCGCCTCCCACCTTCCACCTCTGGAATTTGGCAACTACTACGCCGTCGGCTCCCAGAAACGCTCCCGCGGCCAGGCGATCTTCTTCGAGGTCGATCCGTCCTTCCATTGCGATTACCTCCGGCTCGGCGAGGCCGAAAAACGCTGCGTGCCCCACGAGGACGGCAGCCCCCGCCGCTCCAGCTATCTCTCGATCTACCGCGCCCTCGAGCACGTGCCGCTCTCCGCGCTGGGCAAACTCTACCTCACCACCGACGACGGCCGCGTGCTCGGTCTCGACCCCGCCCCCGCCGCCCCGAGCACCACCGGCGGCCTGCACCTGTACCAGGAGATCTGCCCGGTCACCCCGCGCGTGGCCAGCAAGCTCGGCCCCCAGGAGTTCGCCGCCTACATCACCGACCGCGGCAACCCGGTCTCGGTCGAGAAGATCGTCTTCACCGAACTGCGCCTCGACGGCATCGCCGAGGACCCGGAGAAGGGCGACGCCTCCAACCTGCCCTACCCCAACCTCGACCACCTGCGCGACTGCTTCAAGGAACTGCGCAACCGCTACGCGAAACCCACCAAGGTCGTCGCCCGCGACACCTCCGCCTCGATCCTCTACCGCACCGTGCTCGGCGGCTTCTACGTGGCCGACCGCACCGGGCTGCGCTACTACCCGATGCCCACCCGCGAGCAATTGGACAACGAATACCACGTCTGGTGGCGCTCCGCCCTCACGACCTGGGTCGCCTGATCTCCCCTCCCACGCAACCAGCCGCTCCCCCTCTCCCAACCAGTCCCGCCATGCATCATCCGCTCTTCTGGATCACCCCCATCGCCTCCCTGCTCGCCCTGGGATTCGCGTGGGCCTTCTACCGCAGCATGAAGGCCGCGCCCGAAGGCTCCGAGAAGATGGCCCAGATCGCCGCCCACGTCCGCGCCGGCGCGATGGCCTATCTGAAACAGCAATACAAGATCGTCGGCATCTTCTTCGTCGTCCTCACCGTCCTGTTCGCCTGGCTCGCCTACGGGCTCAAGCTCCAGAACGAATGGGTGCCGTTCGCCTTCCTCACCGGCGGCTTCTTCTCCGGTCTGGCCGGCTTCTTCGGCATGAAGACCGCCACCTACGCCGCCGCCCGCGTCGCCCACGCCGCCTCCAAATCCCTCGATGCCGGCCTGCGCCTGGCCTTCCGCTCCGGCGCCGTCATGGGCCTGGTGGTCGTCGGCCTCGCCCTGCTCGACATCTCCGGCTGGTTCGTCGCCTTGTACTATTTCGTCGATGACGCCAACGAGTCGCACAAGCTCGTCATGATCACGACCACCATGCTGACCTTCGGCATGGGCGCCTCGCTCCAGGCGCTCTTCGCCCGCGTCGGCGGCGGCATCTTCACCAAGGCCGCCGACGTCGGCGCCGACCTCGTCGGCAAGGTCGAGGCCGGCATCCCCGAAGACGACCCCCGCAACCCCGCCACCATCGCCGACAACGTCGGCGACAACGTCGGCGACGTCGCCGGCATGGGCGCCGACCTCTACGAATCCTACGTCGGCTCCGTGCTCGCCACCGCCGCCCTGGGCGCCGCGGCCTTCGCGCAGGCCGGCGATCCGGTTTCCGGCTACAAGTCCGTCATCGCCCCGATGGTCATCGCCGGCGTGGGCACGATCCTCTCGATCATCGGCATGTATGCGGTGCGCGTGAAGAGCGGCTCCACCCAGCGCGACCTGCTCAACGCCCTGGGCCGCGGCATCAACCTCAGCTCCGTCCTGATCGCGATCCTCTCCTTCCTGGTGCTGCGCTACCTCGAGATTCCCAACTACCTCGGCATCTGGGGCTCGATCGTCACCGGCCTGATCACCGGCATCGTGATCGGCAAGGCCACCGAGTACTACACCTCGCACGAGTTCAAGCCCACCCAGCACATCGCCGAGAACGCCCGCACCGGCCCGGCCACCGTCATCATCTCCGGTCTCGGCGTCGGCATGACGTCCACCGTCATCCCGGTCCTCTCCGTCGTCGTCGGCACCACGCTGGCCTACATCTTCGCCGCCGGGAAGGTCTCCTTCGAGCCCTCCACGATGGCCATGGGCCTGTACGGCATCGGCATCGCCGCGGTCGGCATGCTCTCCACCCTCGGCATCACGCTCGCCACCGACGCCTACGGCCCCATCGCCGACAACGCCGGCGGCAACGCCGAGATGGCCGGCCTCGGGCCCGAAGTGCGCAAACGCACCGACGCGCTCGACGCCCTCGGCAACACCACCGCCGCCACCGGCAAGGGCTTCGCCATCGGCTCGGCCGCCCTCACCGCGCTGGCCCTGCTCGCCTCCTACGTCGAGGAACTGAAGATCGCGATGATCCACGCCAAGCAGGAGACCATCGAGGTCGCCGGCCAGGCCATCCCGGTCCTCACCGCCACCCTCACCCAGTTCATGGACCACTTCCAGGTCAACCTCATGAACCCGAAGGTGATCATCGGCCTGTTCATCGGCGCGATGATGGCGTTCCTGTTCTGCGGTCTCACCATCAACGCCGTCGGCCGCGCCGCCGCCAAGATGGTCGAGGAAGTCCGTCGCCAGTTCAAAGAGAAGCCCGGCATCCTCGGCGGCACCGACCTGCCCGACTACGCCCGCTGCGTGGCCATCTCCACCGCCGGCGCCCAGCGCGAGATGATCGTGCCCTCCTTGCTCGCCGTGATCGTGCCGATCCTCGTCGGCATCGTCTTCGGCGTGCCCGGCGTCTTCGGCCTGCTCGGCGGCGGCCTCTCCTGCGGCTTCGTGCTCGCCGTCTTCATGGCCAACTCCGGCGGCGCCTGGGACAACGCCAAGAAGTTCATCGAGGAAGGTCACCACGGCGGCAAGGGCTCCTCCGCCCACAAAGCCGCCGTCATCGGCGACACCGTCGGCGACCCATTCAAGGACACCGCCGGCCCCAGCCTCAACATCCTCATCAAGCTGATGAGCATGGTGTCCATCGTCACCGCCGGCGTGAACGTCGCCGTGACGCTGTTCTGACCGGCTCCACCCCACCCGTTTCGCCCCGAGGGCGGCTCCACCCCGGAGCCGCCCTCTTTGCTTCCCTTCCCTGGATACCGGAATTCGACGTCGGGCGCTCCGGCGATTTCTCCGGTCCGGTTGGTTGTCGTCGACGCCCGTTTTCAGGTGGCGTCCGCCGGCGCTATGGCTCGACACGAAAAAGCCCGGTCGCCGAAGCGAACCGGGCTCGGAAAGCGGAGATGATGGCCGGACTTACGCGCAGTCGAGACCGAAGGCGGTGTGCACGGCGCGCTGGGCGTCGTCGATGCGGGCGGCGTCAACCGTCACCGAAATCTTGATCTCGGAGGTGCTGATCAGGTCGATGTTGATGCCCTCGGCGGCGAGCGACTCGAAGAGCTTCGCGGCCACGCCGGAGTGCGTCTTCATGCCCACGCCCACGATGGAGAGCTTGGCCATGTTCTCGAAGACCTCGACCTTGCCGCCGCCGACCTCGGCGAGCACCTGCGTGACGAGCTTCTCGGCCTTGGCCGTCTCGGTCTTCGGCACGGTGAAGGTGAGGTTCGCGATGCCGTCGCGGCCCATGTTCTGCACGATCATGTCGACGACGATCGCCGCACCGGCGAGCGCGGTGAAGACCTTCGCGGCCGTGCCCGGCTTGTCGGGGATGTGGCTGACGACGATCTTCGCCTGGTCCTTGTCGGCGGCCACGCCGCGGACAACGACATCTTCCATGGATTTGGTTTCTGCCTTCACGATGGTACCGGGATTGTTGTTGAAGCTGGAACGAACCTCGAAATCGACGCCGTACTTGTGGGCGAATTCGACCGAGCGGGACTGCATGACCTTCGAGCCGGAGCTGGCGAGCTCGAGCATCTCGTCGTAGGAGATCTCCTCGATCTTCGAAGCCTTGGTGACGATGCGCGGGTCGGCCGTGTAGACGCCGTCGACATCGGTGTAGATCTGGCAGATGTCGGCCTTGACGATGTGCGACACGGCGATCGCGGTGAGGTCGGAACCGCCGCGGCCGAGCGTAGTGGTTTCGCCCTGCTCGTTCACGCCCTGGAAGCCGGCGACGATGACGACCTTGCCGGCGGCGAGGTCGGCGTTGAGCGGGGAGTCCTCGAAGCGCTTGATCTTGGCCTTGGTGTGGAACGAGTCGCTGACAATGCCGGCCTGTTGGCCGGTGCGCGACACGGCCGGCACGCCGATGGCCTGCAGCGCCATCGCGGTGAGCGCGATGGTCTCCTGCTCGCCGATGGCCAGCAGCATGTCCATCTCGCGCTCGTCGGGCTGCGCGGTGATGGCTTTGGCTTTGGCGATCAGTTCGTTGGTCACACCCGCACGGGCGGAGACCACAACGACAAGCTCGTTGCCCTGGTCGCGCCATTCCTTGATGCGCTGGGCAACGCGCTTGATGCGCTCGATATCACCGACGGACGTGCCGCCGTATTTTTGGACAATGCGGGCCATGGAGGGAAAAGGGCTGGCGAGGTAAGTGGCCGTTTTCCGCGCTGGCAAGCACGTGTGTGCAGATGGGGACGTTTGAACCGACCACACAGTCGCTCCGCCCGCACAACCCGCACAGCGCGGCGTGAGCTTCACTGTGAATGCCGCGCCAGAAACCGAGGCCCGCTTCTATTCCGCATTCGGCAGCTCCGGTTTGGGCAGCGCAGGCCTCTGGTCATCGGGCAACACGGGATGGACTTCCGGCCGGAGGTCCGACCTCGGCGTTTCCCGTTTCACTGGAACGATCTTGTCGGCCCCGGGCGGCATCCGTTCCACCACGATATTCCAGATCCAGCCACACGCATCCTTGCCGATTTCAAAATCGCCGGACACCTCCGCACTCGAGATCCGGATCCTCGTCCCGTGGTGAAAGGTGAGCAGCAGCACCGGAGTGCCTGCCCTCAGGAACCGGATCTCCGGGAAGCTGATGCAAAAGCACGAAAACCTCTGGATGCGGTATTTCGCTGCGCGCACCTCGGCGGCCATCCGCTGTTGCCACTCCCCATCCGTCACAACGGTCTTGGCGCCTCGGTAGGTGGTGAAATCCACGGCGTCGGCGTCGCGGATCAATCGGGCCAGGTACTCAGGCGCCTTGCCATTCACGTCCGACGTCGCGACGCCCGCCGCTGCGCCAATCGGGCAGGCCAACACGGCAAGAAGCGACAGCACCGACAGGAACAGACGCGCACAGTGTCTCATCTAGTGCCGCACACTTGGGCACACCGTACGGCGAGCGCAACAGTGGCGTGGCACCATCTCATCCCGAAACCGCCTCATCCCGCGGAGGTGTGCCACCCTACCCGGCCAGCAGCCGGTTCACCCGCGCCGCCAGATCCGCGGGCATGAAGGGTTTGCTCAACACCTCGCCCGCCTCCTCGTCGAGGTCCGGCGCGTAGCCCGAGACGAAGAGGACCGGCAGCCCCGGATGCTCGGCCGACAGATGCCGATAAAGGTCGCGGCCGTTGAGACCGGGCATGACCACATCGGAAATCAAGAGGTCGGGTGCCCGGCCCAACTCGGCGATCCGAGCCATCGCCTCCTCCCCGCTGCCCGCGCCCAGCACCCGATAGCCGAGGCGCTCCAGGACCTTCACCATCATCAGGCGCACCTGTTCCTGGTCTTCGACCACCAGAATCGTGCCCGTGCCCCGCGCCATGGCCCGGCGCGGTTCGGCGCCTTTCTCCCCATTCGCCCCGGCCCCGTGGCACCGGGGAAAGTACAACTCGAAGCGCGTGCCCCGGCCCGGCTCGCTGTCGACGAGGATCTGCCCCTCGTGCTGCCGCACGATCCCGTAGGCGGAGGCCAGCCCCAGACCCGTGCCCTTGCCCACCGCCTTGGTGGTGAAGAACGGCTCGAAGACCCGCGCGCAGGTCTCCGCATCCATGCCGAAACCCGTATCCGTGACGCGGAGCAGCGAGAGCGGCCCCTCCGGCGCGAGCGGCTTGCCCGCCCCGGCCGGCAGATCCGCCGTGCCGATGGTGAGCGTGCCGCCCGAGGGCATGGCGTCCTGCGCGTTGACGACCAGGTTCATCAGCGTCTGCTCGATCTGACCGACGTCGCCCTTGATCCGCACGGGCTCGGCCGCGAGCTCGAGCCGGAGCTCGATGTCCTCGCGCAGCACGCGTCGCAGCATGCGCTCGAAGCCGCGGACCAGTTCGTTGAGGTCGATCGGCCGGAGCGCGAAAGTCTGTCTTCGTGAATACGCCAGGAGCTGCCGCACCAGGTCCCGCGCCCGCTCCGCCGCGCGCACGATCTCGGTCAGATCCGTCCGGCGCCCGTCGTCGGCCGGCAGCTCGTCGCGCAACATCGTCGCGTAGCTGAGGATGGGCGTGAGCATGTTGTTGAAATCGTGCGCCATACCGCCGGCGAGCCGCCCGACCGACTCCAGCCGCCGCATCTGGCCAAGTTCTTCCTCGAGCCGGTGCCGCTCGGTCTCGGCCTGCTTGCGCTCGGTGATGTCGCGCACCACCGCCACCACCAGCTCGCGCCCGCCCCAGGAGCCGATGCGCAGCGACACCTCGACATCGCACTCGGAACCGTCGAGGGGCCGCCGCACGCGCCATTCGAACACCTGGTCGCCGCCCTCCCGGAGGCGGGCCCAGATCGAAGGCAGCCGCCCCCGCGCCTCCTCGCCCGCCGTGAAGTCCGCGATCGAATAGTCGCCCACCTGTTCCCGCCCGAGCCGGAAAAGCCGCAGCATCGCCTCGTTCACATCGGCCACGCGTCCCTCGAAGTCGTGGATGACGATCGCATCGTGCGTGCTGTCGAAGATGGCGCGCAGCTTCGCCTCGGAGTCGTTGAGCTCGACCAGCCGGCGCTGCAGCTCCGGGTAGTAGCTCTTTCGCGACGACTGCTCCCCCAGGCCGATGATGTTGTCGCGCCACTGAGCCCAACGTTCGCCGCCCTCGGCCCTGTGTGCCTGGTCGCCCATGGCCTCAGAGCGACTCGCCGAGGATCGTCTCCAGATCCTTCACGACCGGGCGGCGCGGATTCGTCGCGTTGCAGGGATCGTTGATCGCCTTGGCCGCCAGCAAGGGGATGTCGCCCGCCTTCAGCCCGCGTTCGCGCAGGCCTCCGGCGACACCGAGCGCGGTGCACAGCTCGCGCAGATGGGCGCACAGGCGATTGCGCGCCTCCGCCCCGGTAAGCCCTCGGAAATCAAGCCCCAAGGTCTCGCCCACCGTGCGGTAGCGGGCGGGCGCGTTGTCGAAGTTGAAACCGACCACCTGGGAAAGCAGGAGCGCGTTGCACTCGCCGTGCGGCAGATCGAGGTAGCCGCCGAGGCTGTGTGCCAGCGCATGCACGCAGCCCAGACTGGCATTGGAAAAGGCCAGCCCGGCCTCGAGGCTGGCGAGCATCACTCCGCCCCGCGCCTCGAGGTTGTGGGTATCCGCCACCGCGGTCGTCAGGTGCTCATGGAGCAGACGCAGCGCCTGCGTCGAATGCACGTCGGTCAACGGGCCCGAGGCATTGGATACCGCCGCCTCGATCGCATGCACCATCGCGTCGATACCGGTGGCCGCGGTCGTGTAGGGGCCGAGCGTGGTCAACGTCACCGGATCGATCAGCGACACGTCGGGCACCACCGCCTTGCTCACGATCGCGATCTTCACGCGCGCGGAGGAGTTGTTGATGATCGCGAACTGTGAGACGTCGGCCGAGGTGCCGCAGGTGGTCGGGATGCAGATCAACGGCGGCATCGGCACCGGCACGCGGTCGACTCCCTCGTAGTCCAGGACGTTTCCGCCGTTGCTCGCCACGATGCCGATGCCTTTGGCCGCATCCATCGGGCTGCCGCCGCCGACCGCCACGATGAAGTCGCACCGGCTCTCGCGAAACTCCGCGGCGCCGGCCATCACCTGGAAGTCGCGAGGATTCGGCGACACACCGGTGAACAGCGTCACCTTGATTCCTTCGGCCCGCAGGTTTTCCGCCGCCTCGTCGGCCCACCCGGCAGCAACGACACCGGGATCGCTGACCAGCAGGACATGCCCGGCGCCGAGATTCCGCGCGTAGCGCCCGACGAGCCGACGGGCATCGATGCCGAACACGAATTCCGGAGCCACGAACTTGCGTAGCTCCCACTTCGACGATGAAGCAACTGGCGTCATGGGGCTGGACGGGAAGGTCGCATGTCGACGGAGAGAGTCAACCAGCGGAGCCGAGCGCCTCCAGCACAACCGAAACCTTGGCCCACTCCGCACGACGTCGGAGGGGAAAACGAACGACCTCGGGAACCGTCCGGTCTTGGCTCCACGCCCGGCCCGACCAGTCGAGCGACGAGAGACGAGCGGCAGCCACGTTCCGGCTGAGGTGCAGCCAGTCGTTTGCCGCGCTCGGCGACGGACCGACCAGCGGCCGAGGAGCGCATGCAAGGACGCCGACCTACCGGTTCACCGTCGACGCGGGCCATGGCGGGCGTGGGCGGCGGCGGTTGAACTGCCGAGATTGCGACGCCGGAGGCCCTGAAGCCACGGCCCGCCACATGCCGCTTGTGCTCCCGGGGGGCGATCTGCGAGCGTGCGCCTGCGCGGTGGCGCACACTCCATGGACGAAATTGCGATTATCATTCTGGTCCTGCTCGGACTGGCGACGGTGTTGTTGATCTTGCCTATCGTGGCATTGGTGAAGGCGGGCGGGGCCCGCCGCACCGCCGAGGCGCTCGCCGCCGACGTGCGCGCCCTGCGCGCCGAGGTGGCCACGCTCCGACAGCAACCCCATTCTTCCGATACGACTGCGAACATGGCGAAGGTCTCTTCGGCCGCGACGGCTCCGCCGTTGGCGCCCGTGCCGGAAGCGCCGCGCGCTCCCGAGCCGCCGAGCCCGGCTCCGGTCCCCGAGCCGCCGCCCGCGGAGACCGGGATCGTCCCCGTGCCCCCGCTGCCTCCGCCGTTGCCCCCGGTCTTCGCCTCCGCCCCGGTCGAGATGCCACCAACGGCACCGGCGCCCCAAGTCACCGCGGCGCCGCCATCGCCGGCCGCCGCGCCCGAGCCGGCGTTCAACTGGGAGCAGTTCATCGGCGTCAAACTCTTCGCGTGGATCGCCGGCCTGGGCCTGCTCTTCACCGCGGTCTATTTCCTGCGCTACTCCATCGCCCACGGCTGGATTCCGCCCGCGGTGCGCGCCGCGCTCGGCTTCCTCCTCGGTGGCGGGCTGCTCGTGGGCGGCCTGGTCAGCATTCGTCGCCAATTCGTGGCGACCGGCCAGTCGCTCACCGGCACCGGCATCGTCATGCTCTACGCGGTCACGGTGGCCTGCCGGCGCTACTACGAGTTCGACTTCTTCCAAGGGCCGGCCGCGGCGGCGCTGCTCATCCTGATCACGGTGGCGGCCTTCACGCTCGCGGTGCGGCTGAACGCCCAGGTCGTGGCGTTGCTGGGCATGCTCGGCGGCTTCCTCACCCCGATCATGCTCTCGACCGGGGTCGACAACCCGCCCGGCCTCTTCGGCTTCATCGCGTTGCTCGATCTCGGCATCCTCGCGGTGGCCCTGCACCGGCGCTGGAACTACCTGGCGGTGCTCGCCGCCTTCGGCACCGCAATCCTGCAGATCGGCTGGGCGGAGAAGTTCTTCGAACTGGCCAAGCTGCCGACCGCGGTGGTCGTGCTCGCGGCATTCGGGGTGCTCTTCGCAGCCGCGGTTTATCTCGCCCGACGACTCGACCGCGCGTCCGACTGGATCGCCGGGGCGGCCCTCGTGCCGCCCGGGGTGGCCTTCGGCTTCTCGCTCTATTTCTGCGACCTGCCGGCCGTCGCCGCCCGCGCCGGCTGGATCCTCGGCAACATCCTCGTCGCCGACCTCGCGCTGCTGGCGGTCTGCGCGTTGTACCGCCCCTTCGCGAAGCTGGCGCTCTATGCCGGCCTGGCGGCTTTCGGCGCCGCCGCGGTCTGGATCGGCGTGGCGGTCGATGCCGCGCTGCTCCCGTGGGCGCTGGCCTTCGTGGTCGTGGCGGCGGCACTGCATTCCGGATACCCGTTCCTGCAGGAGCGGCTCGAGCCGGGCGTCGACGCCCGGCGCTGGAGCGCGCTGTTCCCGCCCCTCGCGCTGGCGCTGCTGCTGATCCCGTTCGCGGTGATGGAGGAGGTCGGCTGGCTGCTCTGGCCGGTCGTGCTGCTGGTGAACCTGCTGGCGCTCGGCGCCGCGGCGGTCACACGCACGCTCGCCGCGCTGGCCGCCTCGTTGCTGCTCACGCTGCTCGTGCTCGGCGTCTCGATCGCGCAGTTGCCCGCCGGTTACGCCGGTGGCTCGCGCGAGCTGCTGCTGGTCGCGGCGGCGGCGTTGTTCTTCTGCGGCGGCGCGCTGTGGCTGCTGCGACGCTTCGGCGGCTCGCTCGCCGACGGCGCCCCCGACTGGTCGGCCTATCTGCCCGACGCGACCGCCGCCCTGCCCTTCGTGCTCGTGCTGATGCTGGTGCTCAAGCTCCAGCCCGTGGACGCCTCGGCGATCCTGGGCGTGTGCCTGCTGCTGGTCGCATTGCTGCACGGCATCGCGATCGTGGCGCGGCGCGGCGCCCCGGTGCTCGCGGCCTTCGTCGGCACCCTGCTGGTCGAATACACGCTCTGGCACCAGCTGCGCTTCACCGACGAACGCAGCACCGCGCTGGTGGGATTCGTCGTTTTCGGGCTGGGTTTCCTCGCCGCGCCCTTCGCCTTCCGGCGCCGTCTGATCGGAATCCAGCCGCCGTGGGCGGTGGCCGCGCTGGCGTTGCCGCTCCATTTCAACCTGATCCATCGCGCACTCATGGCCGTCTACCCGCACGAACTACCCGGGCTGCTCGCGGTGGTCTGCGCGCTACCGCCGCTGGCCGGCCTGGTCGCGCTGCTGCGCACCATCCCGGAGAGCGAGCCCTACCGGCTCAACCGGCTCGCGTGGTTCGGTGCGGCGACACTGTTCTTCCTCACGCTCGTCTTCCCGCTGCAGTTCTCCCGCCAGTGGATCACGCTCGGCTGGGCGCTCGAGGGCGCAGCGCTGCTCTGGCTCTTCCACCGCATCCCCCATCCCGGCCTGCGGCTCACCGGCGTGGCGCTGCTCGCCGCCGTATTCGCCCGCCTGATCCTCAACCCGGCCGTGCTGCACTATGCGGAGCGCAGCGCCACCCCGGTCTTCAACTGGATCCTCGGCACCTACGGCGTCGCGGCGGTGTGCTGCTTCGTCGGCATGCGGCTGCTCGCCACGCCGCGCGACCGCGTGCTCGGGCTCAACGCCCCCGCGCTGCTCGCCACCCTCGGCACCATCCTCGCCTTCGCCCTGGTCAACTTCGAGATCGCCGACTTCTTCACCCCCGAGAACTCGTGGGTGCGGCTCGAATTCTCCGGCAACTTCGCCCGCGACATGTCCTACACGATCGCCTGGGCGTTGTTCGCGCTGCTGATGATCGTGGTCGGCATCTCCCGCCGGGTGCGGGCGGCCCGCTATGCCGCGATCGCCCTGCTCGGCGTCACCGTCTTGAAGCTCTTCCTCCACGACACCGCCAGCCTCGAGACCATCTGGCGCATCGCCGCCTTCGCGGTCGTCTCGATCGTCGCGCTGGCCGCCTCGTTCCTCTTCCAGCGCTTCCTCCGCAACAACTCATCCGATACGCCGTGAACCCGCTCCGCCTCCTCCCGCCCCTCGCCGCGCTGCTCGCCCTCGGCGCCACCGCCGCGGCCCTCGACTCCGCCGGCTGGGAATTCCGCCAGGAAATCACCGTCGAGCAGTCCGGCCCGCTCCGCCTGACGCTACCCGCCGACACCCTCGACGCCGCTCGCGAGGACCTCGCCGACCTCCGTCTCCTCGGGCCCGACGGCGCCGAGATTCCGTTCGCGATCATCCGCCGCAACACCGTGCGGCCCACGACCGAGCGCATCCCCCTGCAGGCGAGACTCGAAGGCAACCGCACCGTCGTCGAGTTCGGCCTGGCCAAGGCCCAACCGATCCGGCGCCTCGTCCTCGAATGTCCGGCACCCGAATTCACCAAGGCCGCCTCGGTCGAGATCGAGGCCGGCGACGGCCAGTGGCGCCCCGCGCTCGACTCCGCCCTGGTCTTCCGGCTGCGCGGGGGACTCGACCAGCTCGCGCTCGACCTGCGCGGCACACCGGCCCGCTCGCTGCGCGTCACGTTCGACGACACCCGCTCCCAACCCGTGCCGATCACCGCGGTCGTGGTCGAGACCGGTGCCTCCGATCCGGATACATGGATCGAGTTGCCCGTGCCCGTCGTCGGCACCGAGACGGAGGCGCGCGCCACCCGCCTCGTGCTCGATCTCGGCGGGCGGCATCGCCATCTCGCCGAGCTGGAGTTCGACGCCCGGGAGCGCACCTTCCAGCGCGCCGTGCGCCTGCTCGCGTTGACGGCGGAGGACGACGAGGTCGTCGAGCAGCAGCTTGCCGCCGGCACCATCGGGCGCCTCGAGCTCTCCGCCACGCAACGCGGTTCGCACCTCCGCTTGCCGGTCGACGGAATCTCGCCGACAGCCCGTCTCGAACTGGTCGTCGAAAACGGCGACAGCCCCCCGCTCAACGACGTGTCTGTCATGGCCCGGCTCCGACGCATCGACCTCGGTTTCGACGCGCCCGCCACCGGCCGCTACACGCTCTTGTCCGGCTCGGCGGAGGCGACCGCGCCGCGCTACGACGTCGCCGCCTTCGGCGCCGACTGGGGCCATCTTCGCCCGGTCGACGCGCCCGCCGCGCCGCGCCGGCAGAATCCCGCCTACCGCCCCGGCCAGGCGCCGGCGGACATCCCCGAACTCGCCGGCCCGATCGATCCGACGAAATGGACGCTCCGCCGCACGCTTGAACTCGAGGCGCCCGGAGCCCAGATCCTCGAACTCGATCCCGCCGCGTTGGCCGGCAGCCGCCACGATCTGGGCGACCTGCGCATCGTGCGCGGGGAGCGGCAGGTGCCGTACCTGCTCGAACGCACCGCACGGGTGCGCAAGCTGCCGGTCGCGCTGGTCGCCCTGCCCGACCGGGACCGGCCCAACGTGGGGCGCTGGCAGATCGAGCTGCCGGTCGCACGCATGCCCGTGAACGGTCTGCAGCTCACCATCGACGAAGCGCCCCTCAGCCGCAACGTCGTCGTGGGCGAGCTACGGACCGACTCCCGTGGGCAACCCGTGCAGAAGACGCTCGGCTACGCCCGCATCGAACGCCGCAGCGCCGATGATCCGGCCACGTTCGCGATCGAGCTCCAGACCCGCCCCGAGAGCGCGACCCTCATCGTCGAGATCGACCACGGCGACAACGCGGCCTTCGCGCCGACCCGGGCGGAGGTCCTCCACCCGGTCCGGCGCCTGCGTTTCCGCGCAACGGATACCACCGGTCTGGCCCTGCTCCACGGCAACCCGACCGCCACCGCGCCCCGCTACGACCTCCAACTGGCCGCTCCGCGGTTGCTCGCGGCGACACCACACATGGCGAAACTGGAGGCCGTGACCACGCGCGCGGTCGGCCGGGCGTTCTTTGGCTTTGGAGGAACGGCCGTGCGCGTCGCCTTCTGGGCGGCGCTGGCCGTGGTCGTCGCGTTGCTGGTGCTGGTCGTCGCCCGCCTCCTGCCGAAGCCGCCGGAGGCGCCGTAGCGCCCGCCATCGCCCCGGCGTGCCCGCCACGCCGGACGCAGGCCCGGGCTCGAAGGGGCCGGAAAACGAAGAAGGCCGGCTTGGCGCCGGCCTTCCTTGTGTCCTGAAATTGGAGTCGACCGAGCCTTACTCGGTCGGCGGTGCCTCCGGCGCCACCGCGGCCTCGGCCGGCTGTGCGATGTTCACGGTGGCCTCCGGTGCGGCGGCCGGCGCCTGGGGCGCATCGCTCGCGACCGGCAGGGCGACGGACTTGATCGAGCCGTTCGACGGATCGTAGATGAAACGTTCGCCCCGCACGGCGGGCGGGATCTTCACCATGTAGCGCATCGCGACCAGCTCATCCAACGACTTCGGGTAACGCCCCTCGATCACGTTGAACTGGTTGAGCGCCTGCTCGATCGCGGCCAGGCCCGTGACCTCGGTGGCCTTCTTCTCCGCGTTCATCAGATTGTGCGCGTAGTCGGCCAGCGGCCCTGTCGCGGTCGGCGTGCTCTTCGTATTCGAAGAACCCGACGCCGGCGCATTCGCGGGGGCGGCGCTGCCCGCCGGGCGACGTTTCTCCGGGCAGCCCGTCAACAGCAGCGCAAGAGTAACCAGTCCGAGGATCCAACGGCTCGATTTCATGGCCGCAGCCTGCCACTCCCGGATGCGGGTGCAAGCCCGCGGGGGGCCGACACAGCATTGTCATGCGTTTCTAACCGGCAATGATGGGCCCATGCCCGCAGCCACGCCCGACACCCGGTTTCGCCAACTCCTGAGAGTCGCCCAGGTCGACGGGATCACCCTCGTGGCGGTCGCCGGAGCGGCCGCACTGGGCGGCGTGGCGGGTCGAGAATGGGCGAGCGCCTCCATCGGGCTCGGCGTCGCCGCGTGCGGTGGCCTCGAGCTGCTGGGCCGGCGGTTTCTGGTGCGACGCGCCGACGCCGGGATCACCTGCCTGTGGCTGGCCCAACTGCTCTGCCTGGTCCTGATCCTCGCCTACGCCTGGACGCTCGCTCGGCAGGACAATACCGACCATCTCCTCCGCCTCCTGCCCTCGTTCACCCGCGCCCAGCTCGCCGAGCTGTTTCCCTATCCCGGCGAGGTCGAGAGCCTGCTCGCCGGGCTGCAACGGCTGCTCGCCGCGGCGGTCGCCGTCGCCGCCCTCCTCTACCAAGGCGGCATGGCGTTCTACTACCTGCGCGCCCGACGGACCGTGGCCACGGTCCTCGGCACTCCGCCGCTGCTGCCGCGCTGAGGGACGTCCGCTTCAATCTTCCCCGTGTTCGGCCGCCGCGACGACCGCACCGTCGAGCCCCATCCGGCCCAACGCGAACTCGCGCAGATCGCCGGTCAACGGTGCGCGGAATGTGCGTCCGCCCTCCCCCGGCTCGAAGCGCATCTCGAGCGCATGCAGCGCGTGCCGCGGCAGCGTGAGCAGCCCGGCCAGCCGCGGCGTGAAACCGTCGCGGATGAACTCGAGGAAGAGCAGCTGGTCGGGACCGTACATCTTGTCGCCAAGCAACGGACACCCGAGCGACGCCGCGTGCACGCGGATCTGGTGCTGCCGCCCGGTGCGGGGCCGCACCCGGCAGAGCGTGTATCCGTTGGAATGAGCCACAGGAAGAAACTCGGTCACCGCCGGCCGGCCCTCGGGCCCACGCACCACCGCCTGCCGGGCGACGATCGGGCTGGCGAGATCGCGCCCCAGCGGCGCGTCGACCAAGACCGGCTCGCGCAGTTCGCCGCAGAGGATGGCGAGGTAGAGCTTGCGCACCCGCCGCCCCTCGACCGCGGTCTGCAGGCGACCGGCCATCGCCGAGTTCTTCGCGAAGACCATCACCCCGCTGGTCTCGCGATCGAGCCGGTAGATCATGTGCACCCGCGGCAGCGCAAGATGCTCGCGGCACGCGCCGACCAGCGACGACCACGGGCCGTTCTTGGACGGGTGACAGACGATGTCGCCCGGCTTGTTGAGCACGATCACATCGTCGTCCTCCTCGACGACCCAGTGCGGAAACTCCTCCGGCGCGATAAGTCTCGGTCCCCTGTCGGCCAACTCGCTCATTTCGTACCCTCCGAAGCGCCCGATCGGCCCAATTGCCGCAAGCGATAACGTTCAAGCACGAGGCGCGACAAACGCGCCAGCAACACGCGCGGCACGCATCCCGAAACTCCTGCGACAAGCCGGTTGCGCCATCCCGGCACTACAAGGGGGCGCCCCCGTGCCAAACCGCGCAGGCTGGCACGCACGACCGCGTCGGCATCTTGGGACAATCGTTCATCGACCACCCTCTGGGAGAAGCCCGCGCGCAGGAAAAAATCGGTTTTCGTCGGGCCCGGGCACAGGGCCTGCACCGGGATGCGGCACGGACGCAGTTCCTCATGCAACGCGAGACTCCAGTTCAACACGAAAGCCTTGGTCGCCCCGTAGGTGGCCATGTACGGGGTGGGCTGGAAAGCCGCCACCGAGGCCACGTTGACGATCGCGCCGCCGTGTTCGCGCAGCTCCGGCAGCAGGCGGGAGGTAAGGTCGACCATGCCCGCGACGTTGACCTGCAACATGTCAAGCTGCGCGGCGATTTCCGCGTCGGAAAAAAAACCGCAGGAACCAAATCCACTGTTGTTAATCAAAAGGATTTTGGACCGATAATGATGCCGTCGAATGACACCGATTGCCCCCTCCGCCCCCTGCTGGCGCAAGTCCGGTTTCCCCAGGTCGCACGGCACGTGCAGCACCCTTTCTGCAACCGCATCCGGGAGCCCCGTCGGGGCCCGCCGCGACAGGTTGCAAAACACCATCCGAGGGTTAGCCTCGGCGACAAGAGTGATGAACGCTTTCCCTATACCGGACGAACCACCGGTCACCACGGTTACCGTGAAGGGCGCGAGGGCGTTTTCGTAATCGAACACAAACCCACTAATCGCGCCTCCCACACCCAAAACAAGGAGCAAAACGCACCATGAAAGCAGATACCAATCCGCACGAAGTCATCGTCTCGGGCATCCACGTCGACCTCACCCCGGCGTTGAAGGCCTATGTCGTGGAAAAGCTCGACAAGCTGTTCACGCACGAGGACCAGATCGTTCGGATACGTGTTGAGATCGAATTTGACGACCGAAAATCCAAGGACGACCGCTTCACCGCCAAGGCCCGCATGGAAATCCACGGCCCCGACGCGATCATCTCCGTGACCTCCGACGACGCCTACAAGTCGATCGACCTGCTCGCCGACAAGCTCGACCGCAAGATCCGCCGCCGTTCCCGCCTGCAGAAGACCAAACGCAACCACCCGCACGAGGTCGAACTCGACGCCGTCCTGCCGAAAACCAGCTGATCCCGGCACCCAACGCTTTCACCGCAGCCGCCCCAACCCGGGGCGGCTTTTTCATGACATTAGCAAAACGCGTCGCCGCACGCCTCGCCCACAACGGAAGCTTGTTTCGCGCTCGCTGCGCGGCTTCGTCGTTGCCTCGCCGCCGCCCCGCCCCTTGAACCGGGCCCAGCTGCGACGCTCCCACGCTCGCACCATCAAACCCAACCGAGGAGATTGCTTGGACATTAAGCAGATCAAAATGGTGATCGACCTGATGAAGCGGTCGGACCTGACCGACTTCGAGGTCGAGGAGGAAGGCTTCAAACTGCGCATCCGCCGCAACGCCGGCGCCGCGCCGAGCGTCCTCGCCCAGCCCCACCCCATCCCCGTGGCGCTCCAGGCGCCGCACGCGCCCGTTCCCGCGCCGGCCGTGCCGCTCGCCCCCCCATCCGCCCCCGCCGACGAACCCGGCATCGTCTACATCAAATCGCCGATGGTCGGTACCTTCTACCGTTCGGCCTCGCCGGAGAGCGCCCCGTTCGTCGATGCCGGCACCGCCGTCACCGAGAAGTCGGTCGTGTGCATCATCGAGGCGATGAAGATCATGAACGAGATCCAGGCCGAGCTGAAGGGCACCGTGCTCGAGGCCCTCGTCGAAAGCGGGCAACCGGTCGAATACGGCCAGCCCCTCTTCAAAGTGAAACAGGGCTGACCTGCCCTGCCCACCACCCGCGCGCCTCCGGGCCGCAGCCCCCATCGCCCTCGGTATGATCCAGAAAGTCCTCATCGCCAACCGCGGGGAAATCGCCCTGCGCATCGTGCGGGCATGCCGCGAGCTCGGCATCAAGACCCTGGCCGTCTACTCGGAGGCCGACATCCAGTCCCTCCATGTCCAACTCGCCGACGAGGCGATCTGCATCGGCGGCCCGCGCAGCAACGAAAGCTATCTCCGCGCCGACCGCATCATCAGCGCCGCCGAGGTGGCCGACGTCGACGCCATCCACCCCGGCTACGGTTTCCTCTCCGAAAACGCCGACTTCGCCGAGCAGTGCGAGACCTGCGGCATCAAGTTCATCGGCCCCTCCGCCCGCAGCATCCGCATGATGGGCGACAAGGCCGTCGCCAAAGATACGGTACGCCGCGCCGGCGTCCCGATCGTGCCCGGCTCCGACGGCCCGGTCGCCAGCGAGGAGCAAGCGCTGCAGGTCGCCCGCCGGATCGGCTACCCGGTGATCATCAAGGCCGTCGCCGGCGGCGGCGGCCGCGGCATGCGCATCGCCCACAACGACATCTCCTTCGCCAAGGAATTCCATGTCGCCCGCGGCGAGGCCGAGAAGGCCTTCGGCAACGGCGAGGTCTACATCGAGCGCTACATCCAGAATCCGCGCCACATCGAGTTCCAGATCCTGGCCGACGAACACGGCAAGGTTCTCCACCTGGGCGAGCGCGACTGCTCCGTGCAGCGCCGCCACCAGAAGCTGATCGAGGAGTCGCCGTCGCCCTTTCTCTCCCCCGAGCTGCGCCAGCGCATGGGCCGCGCCGCCGTCGCCGCCGCCGAGGCCGCCGGCTACGCGAACGCCGGCACGATCGAATTCCTCGTCGACGAACGCGGCGAGTTCTACTTCATCGAGATGAACACGCGTATCCAGGTCGAGCATCCGGTCACCGAGGAGGTCACCGGCATCGACCTGGTCAAGCAGCAGCTGCTCGTGGCTTCCGGCGACCACCTCGCCTTCGACCAGAAGGACATCGTCATCACCCGGCACGCGATCGAGTGCCGGATCAACGCCGAGGATCCCGCCCGCAATTTCGCCCCCTCGGCCGGCACGATCGGCCTCTACTACGCGCCGGGCGGCCACGGGGTCCGGGTCGACTCCCACGCCTACGGCGGGTATACGATTCCTCCCTACTACGATTCGATGATCGGCAAGCTGATCTCGTACGGCTCGAACCGCCAGATCGCCCTGCAGCGCGCCTACCGCGCGCTGGGCGAATACATCATCCGGGGCGTGAAGACCACGATCCCGCTGCACAAGGCGATCGTGAGCGACCCGGTGTTCTGCGCGGGCAAGGCCACCACCGCCTACATGGAGGAGTTCTTCGCACGCATGCCGCCGGATCTCTTCACTGCCGGCGACCCCCCGGCCGATTAAGGGTTGGCGCCACTCGGCCATTGCCCCGCGCCGAACGCGAACTGCAATCTCCGGCCATGGTGAACGCTCTCCGCTCCGCCCGTTTCTACGCCATCCTCGACACCGGCTACGTGCCGGCCACACGCTGGACCGATCTCTGCCGCGCCCTGCTGCGCGGAGGTGCGGACATCATCCAACTGCGTGCGAAGCGGGAAAATGCCGACGAACGCCACGCCCTGCTCGAGCGCATGCTGCCGCTCTTCGTCCCGGGCGCCGTGGTCGAAGCTCCGCCGCCGTTGATCGTGAACGACGACCTCGAATTGGCCCTACAGTACCCGGGCGTGGGGCTCCATGTCGGACAGGACGACCTGCCCGCGGTAGAGGCGCGCCAGCGCCTCGGCCCCGGCCGCATGCTCGGCCTCTCGACCCACTCGCCCGCTCAGGCGCACGCCGCCCAACTGCTCCCGGCCGGCACGCTCGACTACTTCGCCGTCGGCCCGGTCTTCGCGACCCCGACCAAGCCGACCTACACGCCCGTCGGCCTCGAGCTGGTCCGGCACGTCGCCACGACCCGCCCCGCCCTGCCATGGTTCGCGATCGGCGGCATCAAACGCGACAACCTCGCTTCGGTGCTGGAGGCCGGCGCCTCCCGCGTCGTCGTCGTCTCCGAAATTCTCGGAGCGGCGGACCCGGCCGGCTTGATCCGCGAGTACCGCGCACGCCTCGGCTAGCCCGGCGTTGGGGCCGCAACGGAGGCCCGAGGCCCTTCGACCGAATTTCGAAGGTCACAGACGCGCAAAACACACCACAGCGGTCGCCCGCCTGCCACGCCCGAGTTGCGAGTGGCGAGGATACGCAACCTCTCGCGCCTCTCCCCGATGCCGTCAGGCGCGACGCCGAGTTGCGCTCGCCGCACCGAACGACAGCATACCCACGTCCACCATGGCCGCCCCCTCCTCCGCCAAGAGTCCGCCGCTCTTCACCCCGTTCGGGCTTGTCCTGCTCGCCGTCTTCGCCGGTGCGATCGTCGCCGCCGGGCTGAGCACGCAAAACATCATCAAGCGCATCGACCTCCCCCCGCCCGGCACCTTCGTGGTCGTTTCCGGGAGAGCTGAGCCGCTCTTCATCAAACTCGCCCAGAAATCGGTCAAGGGTCTGCATCGTACGCTCGGCGTCCGAGGGCAGATCGAGGCGCCGGACTCTCCCCCGCACCCGCTCCACATCCGCGATACCAGCAGCCGCGAATGGGAAGGCCGGATCAAGACCTCCCAATTCGCCTCCGCCGATCCCGCCGACCTCGAGTCCAACATCGTGCTGCTGCTCTCGGCCGAGATTCCCGATTCCCCCGCCCTCTACGGCCGCACCGTACCGGCCTCCTTCCACATCGACATGGTCATCCCCCGCCTCGATCCGAACAACCCGAGGGCGGGGCGCGCCGACACCGTTCCCATCGCGTGGACGGTCCAGCTGCAGATCCAGCCGCCGGGCTTCCTTCGCGTCTACGAGAAGGTCAACCGGATCGCGCTCGGTGTCGCCGGAGCGGTTGTGCTCATTGCTTTGGTACGCCAGACCGTGCGGCACCTGCGGCGCCGCCGCGCCTCCTGAGCCGCCCTCGCTCGTCTCGGCGAAGATCCCCCCGCCGCTCACTCCTCGAACACCGTCGCCGCCCACCAGGGCCCGCGGCTCCGCCCGAGCCACGCATCCCACCACCACGCGGATACATCGGTCCACTCCCGGCCCGCCTCATCGTGGATGCGCTCCCGCACCCGACGGACACGGTGATCCCGCGTCGCGATCGTAGTCCCCCAGTGGGTGCCGTCCGCCGCCCGATGCACCGGTCCCGGCTGCACCGCATGGCCAAGCCCGCGCAGGCAATGCAGCGCCGGGTGGAGCTTTCGCGTTTCCCGACCGACCCAGCGGAACAACACCGTGCGTTCCCCATCGGTGAACACCGCGATCCGCCCCGGAAAACTCGCGGCGAAGCGGGTCTCCCGGGCGGTGAGCGGAACCGGATGCAACGGTCGCCCCTCGAACGATTCGGGCCAACCGGGGAACCCCTCCCCCGCTTCCCCGGCCGTGTGCGGCGCCTTCCCGGAGCCCAAAAGGACCGATACGACGCAGAGCACCGCGCCAACCGCCGGGAACAGCCGGAACGCCCTCACCGGTCGGACCGCGGTCGGGCCCCCGGCCGCTCCCGGGGGCGCCAGGGAGGCGGCCCGGTGGATCCGCCGCGCCAGGCCCACGATCGCGACCAGCGCCCCGGCAAACAGCACCAGGCCGATGCCTTCGTGCAACCAACCCGCCAACCGGTGGCCCCTCACCTCGCCGACGAAAAGTGCGACGCAACGCAGCACATTCGCCAACGCGACGATCGCCGCCGCCGCGCGCCCCAGCCGCCAGGTGGGCCGCAGGCCGAAGCCCCGCAACGCGGCGAGCAGGCACGCGGCGAACAGCCCCGTCCACAACATTTGGATGCCGCTGCAGGGCGCGTCGACGAGGACCCGCTCCCCCGCCCACCGCAGCGCCGTGCCCTCGCGCTCCACCGCATACCCCAGCACGTGCAACAGCGGCACGCTGCACGCGGCGGTGAGCACCCGCAGCGGGTAGCCGAGATAGAACTGCGCCGTGGCCACGACCGGCAGCGACAGCAGCAGCAGCCCGCCGCGCGCCGCCCAGGGCCCCGCGCCCCCCAGCAGGACACCGAATGCAACCATCCATAGTCCGCCCCGTACCAACGCCGGCAGCACACCCGCTCCGGCCACTGCGGCCGACATGCACGCCAACGCGCCGCCCGCGGCCAACGCCGGCAGCGGCTCCCGCAGGCGCCGCCACGGCACAAACCCCAACGCGACGAGCAACGCCGCCAAGCCCCACGGTTCGTCCGAGCCATCGACCATGCGGCGCCCGTACCACGCCCACACCGGCCAACCAGCCGCCGCCCAGACCACCACCGCCACTCCCCGGCTACCCCACCCGCCCCAACCCCGGCCCTCTGGCTCCGACCGTTTACGTTCACGACCGTGAACATAAACGGTTTCAACGAATCCCTGGCGGAGGTCGCACTCCCCCTCGGCCATCCCTCTGGCGGGCGGGCTCACGGATGAGCCAATTTTCTCCCGCCGTTTACGTTCACGGCCGTGAACGTAAACGGTTTCGGGGCGACGCTGGGTGATGGGGTCGATGGGCATCGAACGGGGTGCGGTTGTCAGGCACTTCCCTCGCGGCGGCGGAGGCGCCGCACGGCCTCGGAGGCGACACAGAGCAGCGCGGCGCCAAGCAGAAGCAGCGTGCCGGGCTCGGGCGCCGTCGCGACCTCGCCGCCGACCGCACGATTCGACACCCCCTCGGGCAACACCGACGGCTGGGCGACCTGCCGAAGTGCATCGGAGGGATCGCGCCGCACCACCTCGTCGACCGCCACGAACGAGGTGTACTGGGTGAGCAGACTGTGCTTGAGCCCCAACTGGGTGACCTCGGCCTTCCGCGCCTCGTCGAGCCGCAGCCCTTGCAGATCCGAAAGCTCCGCGATTCGGCTGCGTGCCCACAACCTGCCTACGAGCCCTGTCGAACGGAGCGTCGTGGCCTCCGCGAAATCCAACGAGCGCGACCACTCGCCGTCACCATTGCGCCCCGTCACCCACAACCGCCCCGCGGGCGCGCCACGGAACCTCCCCGTCACCACCACCGGACGCCGGGCAAACAGATCGGGGATCGGGTCCGGGGCCAACTGCTCGACCGCGCCCCCCTCGCATGCGACCCGCACCCGCGTGAGCACCGGCGCCTCGATCATCTCGCGAAAACGCTCGGCGGTGGTCGCCGCCTTGTCGTCGCGGGTGACGACGAACGGCTCGCCCCGGCCGGCCCGCGCGAGGCCCTCGAGCAGATGCCGATTGACCGAGGAACCGATGCCGAAAGCGAAGAGACTCGAGCGGCCGAGATTGTGGCGCACGAGGTCGAACAGCTCCGGCTCCATGTCGACATAGCCGTCTGTCACCACGGATATGATGCGCGCCTGGGACTCCTCGCCCGGAACCGCCAACGCCCGCTGCATCGCGGCCAGCAGCTCGGTGCCGCCACCGCCCTGCTGCTCGTCGAGAAGCGCCAGCGCCGCGGCCACGTTCTCCGTGGAGGCCGGGAGCGAGGTGGGGGAGAGCAAACGGCTGTCGCCGGCGAACAGCAGCACGTTGAAGCGATCGACCGGCCGCATCCGTGCGGCCAGTTCGCGCAGCAAAACCTTCGTCGTCTCGATCGGGAAACCGTGCATCGAGCCGGACACGTCGACGACGAAGAGGAAATCGCGGGGCGGGATCGAAGCCGCCGTCGGGCGCGGGGGGCCTTCGAGCATCAGCAGGAAATGCCCCTCGCCTTCCGGCGTCGGCGCAGGATCGATCAGCAGGCCGGTCTCGATCGCGCCGCCGGCGAGGCGATAGCGCAGGATGAAGTCGCGGTTCGCCGGCACGGGTTCGTCGGCCGCGATCCCGACCTGCGCCTCGCCCGCGTTGCGGAAATCGACCGCGACGCGATGGCTCGGCGAGTTGACCTCGTGCAACGGCATGCCGGCGACGACCCGCGCCTCGAGCGTGAAGGCCGAGGGAGCCGGGACCCCCTCCGGCAAATAGGGATTGGCCACCCACTTCTCGGACTCCGCCGCGACGGCGGCAGGGCGGTGCGAATAGCGCGGCCCCACCGTGGTGGGATACACGAACTCGTAGGTACCGTCGGTCGGGACAAGAAGTTCCGAATACACCAGCTCCACCTCGACGACATCGCCGGGGAGGATGTTCGCGACGTTCATCTGGAAGACGTTGGGACGGTGTTCCTCGAGCAGCGAAGCAGTCTTGCCCTCCGTCTTCGCCTGCTCGTAGGTGCGGCGCGCCTCACCACGTTCCTTGATCCGCGCCACCACCCGACGGCCGTCGAGCGACATCGTGAGGCCGTGGACCGCCGCGCGGGTCGAGGCCGGGAAAACATAGGTCGCCTCGATCGCGGCGCTCCCTCGGTTGCAATAGGTCTGGGTGACATGGACCTCGGCGATCGGTCCGGCGATCTCGGCGGTAACCTTAGTCGCTTGCAGCGGGAAATCGGCACCGCTTTCGCCGACCGACCGCACGACAAAGTAGGGGGAGAGGCAGCGGTCTTCGGCGGGATCACCCACGGCGATCAAGGCCGTGAGCACGAGAAGGAGAAAACGGATCGAGTGGCGGAGGAGTGAGCTCATGGTTCAAGCTCCACCCTCGCATCGCTGCATGAAGTCAGGATGAAGTGTCCATGAAAACGCGGCGAAATCCGCCGCGCGTTGTTTCACCCGAGCACTACAGCTCGGCCAAGACTCCAAGGACGGCGTCGACCCCGGTGCTGGAAACGGCACGAAGGCGTCGCAAACAACGCCCCACACTGCGGTCGGCGCTTCAGTAGTCGTAGAGATTGGGGTCGCGCGACGGGGCACCGCGAAAACCGCCCATGCCCCCGCCCATCGGATCGCCGCCCTCCTCGCCCTCGGGAAACGCGTCGCCCATCTGCTCCTCGAGCTTGTCGGGGTCGGTGCCCTCCTCGAGCTTGCGCACGACCTCCTCCATCTGCTCGTCGAGTCGTTCGCCGGTGAGTTCGGACATGCGCCGCATCATGCGGCCCATGGCACGGGGGTCGTTCTCGTCGACGCCGTCCATCTCGCGTTCCATCTCCGCAAACGCGGCCTCCATCCGGGGATCGTCATCGCCCTCGCCCCTGCCGCCCTCCGACGGCAGGTCGCCCGCGGGTTCGCCCGCCGGGGCCTTCGGCTCCTCGGCACTTTTGCCGGTGATGGCGAAGGCCGACATCATTCGCTCCATGCGATAGGCGGGGTTGTCGGGACACTTCGGGAGGATCTGTCCCTGAGCCAGGGTCTTCGCATAGAACTGGTAGATCCGGTTGTTGTCCGGGCAGTAGTACTCGTAGATCGGCATGACCGGCCTATCTACCCGGCCCCCGGCCAGCCACAAGCCGCAAGTCGGACCGCGCGCCGGTTCAACCCAGAAACGGGTTGAAACGCCTCTCGTTGGCGACGTCCGACAGGGGCCCGTGGCCGGGGGCGAGCACCGTCTCCGGCGGCAACGCGGCGACCACCCGGCGCGCCTCCCGCCGAAGGGTGTGGCAGCAGTAGAAGGCGCCGCCCAACGACCCCGCGAAAATCAGGTCGCCCGAGAACAATACCCCGGGCCCCTCCGATCCGGCCAACGTCACCTGGTAGGCGTTGTGCTCCGCGGTATGGCCCGGTGTGCGAAATGCCCGGATACGAAAGCCGTCGAGCTCGACCACCGCTCCCTCGCCGACCGTCTCCACCGCGAACCCCGCCCGGGGCGCCGGGGCGAGGATCCGCAGGCGGGGGTGGCGGGACACCAGCCCCGGCAGGCCGCCCGCATGCTCCCGATCCCAATGCGTGAGCAGCACCGCATCCGGCAGATGGACACCCGCCGGCCACGCCGCGAGCAGCCGCTCCGGGCAGTCGGCGGTATCGACGAGCAAGGTACGTCCGGAGACGGGGTGCTCGACCACGTAGGCGTTCACCCTCCCGATCCCGTAGCCCAGCGCGATCGTGCGCAACGCGAACGGCAACGCCGGCGCCTGCGGCAGCGGGTACTTGCCCTCGCCCACCGCGCACACGCCGACCTCGTTGAGACCGAGTGCGATGGCGAGTTTCTGCAGCTCCGCACAGGTGAAGTCGTAGCGATAGTCCTCGGCGTCCTTGATCCGCTCGGCGTCGATGCCGGTGGCCATGGCGAGCTGCTCCTCGGTCAGGCCCGCGTGGCGGATCGCCTTGTCGAGGATGTCACCGAGCTCGTCTTCCAACGGAGGCGCCATCGACATGGTGGGGACTGTAGCTTCGCGGTTCCCGCCCGCAAAAGGGATTTTCAAACGCCGACGGAGCCTCCAGCGTCGGCGTCCCATGGCTGACACCCAAACCGAGGTTCTCGACATCTTCACCCGCACCCGTGCGCTGTTGCGCGGGCATTTCGTTCTCCGCTCCGGGCTGCACAGCGGGCACTTCTTCCAGTGCGCGCAGGTCTGCCAGTACATGCCGGAGGTCGAGCGCCTCGGCGAACTGCTGCTCGCGAAGCTCGTGGCGGAGAACGTGGAGTTCACGACGGTGCTCGCGCCCGCGATGGGCGGACTGGTGATCGGCCAGGAGGTCGCGCGCCGCGCCAAGGTACGCTTCATCTTCGTCGAAAAGGAAAACGACCGGCTGGTGCTCCGCCGCGGCTTCAAGATCGCGAAGGGCGAGCGCATTCTCGTGGTCGAGGACGTCGTGACGCGGGGCGGCCGCGTGCAGGAGTGCCTCGACATCGTCAACGGGCTCGGCGGCACCGTCGCCGGCGTGGCGATGCTGGTCGACCGCAGCGAGGGCAAAACGAAGTTCCCGGTGCCCGCCTACCCGCTGCTGCAGCTGAGTTTCCCGACCTACCCGGCCGACCAGTTGCCGCCGGAGCTCGCGGCGTTGCCGGCCGAAAAACCCGGCAGCTGAGCGTCGCCACATGAATCCCGGGGCGAAACAACCCACGCCCCAAACCGGTACGGGCGTCGCGAGCGACGCCCCCACGCTTCGTAGAAAGCGCCCTTCCGATCAGCGCGCCAGTTCGATCGAGATGAACTGGCGCACGCCGCGGAAACGTACCACCAGCGTATTGCTGCCCTTGCGCAGGGCCTGCTTGGCCGTGGCCGCGTCGCTCACGAGCGTCTTGTTGATCTTCTCGATGACCGTGCCGACGGGCAACGTGGCCGCGTAGGCCGAGCGCGGGTCGACCGCGACGACGACCAGACCGGCGAGCGCTCCGTCTCCGTCGGCCACCTCGACTCCCGCCAGAAGCTCGACGCCCTTCACCGCCTCCTCGGAAGGCCGGTCGTCGAGACGCCCGAGCGTGACTTTCAGAGTGATCGCCTTGCCCTCGCGCAACCCTCCGAGGACCGCCTGGGTGCCGGGCTCGAGCTGGGCGACCAGGAGGCGCAGCTCGTCGCGATTGGCGACCGCCTTGTCGTTGAAGGAGAGCACCACGTCGCCCGCGGCCAAGCCGCCCTGGGCCGCCGGACTGCCCGGCGTGACCTCGGCGACCAGCACGCCGCGGTTGTCCTTCAGGCCGAAGCCGGCGGCCAGCCCGCCATCCAAATCCTGGGTACTCACGCCGAGATAGCCGCGCACCACCCTGCCGGTGGTCACGAGACTGCGCATAACGGAGGCGGCGAGGTTGACCGGGATCGAGAAACCGATGCCGATGTTGCCGTGGGTGGTCGTCATGATCGCGGTGTTGATGCCGACCAGACGTCCCTGGGAGTCGACGAGCGCACCGCCGGAGTTGCCGACGTTGATCGCGGCATCGGTCTGGATGAAATCCTCGTAGCCGGGATCGCCGTCGCCCCGGGCCAGCAGGTCGAGACCGCGGCGGCCGGTGGCGGAGACGATGCCCATCGTGGCCGTCTGCCCGACGTCGAGCGGATTGCCGAGGGCAAAGACGACGTCGCCAACCCGCAGGCGGTCGCTGTCGCCCAGGATCACATGGGGCAGCTCGCGGCCCTCGATCTTGATCACGGCCACATCGGTCTTCGGGTCGGCGCCGACGATGCGGGCGGAGAACTCCCGGTCGTCGGGCAGCAGCACGAGCAGCTCGTCGGCCCCGTCGATGACGTGGTTGTTGGTGAGAATGTAGCCCTCGGGCGAAACGATCACTCCCGAGCCCAGACCACGCTCGGGCCGGATCGGGCCCGTGCCCGTCGCCACCGCGGGGGCGCTCCGAGGGGGCACGGCGTGGCCCCGGGCAAATTTGGTCGAATAGACCGAAACGACCGCGGGGCGGGCGGCGACAAGAGCATCCGAATACGAAACCGGCCCGGCCACCGATTCGGCGCCGGCCCTGTCGACGACCAGCGTGGGGGCGGGCGAGCGGTGGCGCACGATGGCGACACCGATCCCGAGTCCGGCCAGTCCGCCCAGAGCCACGCCAACCGCGAGGGATCGTGTGTTCATGGGCTGGGGATGCCGTGGCGGGTCAGAAGCCCTTCACCTTGAACAGGCCGGTGACGGACCGGTTCGAGTGGATGCGCAGGATCGCCTCGCCGAGCAGGCCGGCGACGCTGAGGCGCGCGATCGGCAGGCCGCGGGTGTCGAGCGGCACGGAATTGGTGGTGATGAGCTCGTCGATCAGGCCGCCGGAAAGCCGGGAGTATGCCATCTCGCTGAGCATGCAGTGGCTGACGGCGGCGCGCACGCTGACCGCGCCATGGTCGCGCAGCATCTTGGCGGCGGCAGTCAGGGTGCCGGCGGTCTCGGTGATGTCGTCGACCAGGAGCACGTCGGCGCCCTTCACGTCGCCGACGACGCTGATCGCCTCGACGGTGGTGGCGGTGGTGCGTTTCTTGGCGACCAAGCCGAGGCCCGCGCCGAGGACCTCGGCGTAGGCGGCGGCCATCTTCATGCCGCCGACATCGGGCGAAACGACGACGAGGCGCTCGGTGTTGATGTTCTTGGCGAGGTACTCGAAGAAGACCGGGGAGGCGTAGAGATGGTCGACGGGGATGTCGAAGAAGCCCTGGATCTGCTGGCTGTGCAGATCCATCGTGAGCACGCGGTTCGCGCCCGCGGCGGTGAGCAGGTTGGCGACGAGCTTGGCGGTGATGGGCACGCGCGGCTGATCCTTGCGATCCTGCCTGGCGTATCCATAGAACGGCATCACGGCGGTGATGCGCTGGGCCGAGGCGCGGCGGGCCGCATCGATCATGATGAGCAGCTCGACCAGGTGGTGGTTGGTCGGCGGGCAGGTGGGCTGGATGATGAACACATCCTTGCCGCGCACGTTCTCGTTGATCTTCACGAACGACTCGCCGTCGGGGAAAGTCGTGACCGTGGCGTCGCCGAGCGGAAGCTCGATGATGCGACAAATCTCTTCCGCGAGAGCGCGGTTGGCGTTGCCGGAGAATACCTTGATATTGGCTTCCATCTTGGTCGATACGGGGGGGGAACAGGAGATTGCGTGAAAGGGGCCCGGGCGGAAGGTTATTCTGCGGCCGACTGATCGATAAACTTCTCCAGCCGCGAGACCCGCCGGAACAATTCCGGGATCTGGGGGCGCAGAACCTGGAATTTCTGCTCGAGCAGATGCGGCATCGCGTAGGACCCGGACACGAGGCTCTTCGGCGACAGGCCCTTGTTGACGCCGCTCTGGCCGCCGATCCGGGTGAAGCTGCCGATGGTGAGATGCCCGGCCACGCCGGCCTGACCGCCGATGACGACGTAGTCGCCCAAGGTGGTGCTGCCGGCGATGCCGACCTGGGCGACAATCAGGCAGTGTTTTCCAATGACGCAGTTGTGCCCGATCTGGACGAGGTTGTCGATTTTGGTGCCCTCCCCGATCTCGGTGCGGCTGAACCGGGCGCGGTCGATCGTGGTGTTGGCCCCGATCTCCACGTCGTCGCCGAGCACGACGTTGCCGATCTGCGGAATCTTCTCGTGCCGGCCCTTCACGGTGTCGTACCCGTATCCATCGGAGCCGATCACGGCTCCGGGCTGCAGGCGCACGCGCGCGCCGAGCACGCAGTCCTGGGCGACCACGGTCTGCGGCGCCAGCCAACAGTCAGCTCCGATGCGGGCCCGCGCGCCGACGAAGACATTGCCCTGCAGCACCGCGCCCGCGCCGACAACCGCACCCGCCTCGACCACGCACAACGGGCCGACATGCGCAGTCGGATCGACCTGCGCGGTCGGGTCGACCGCGGCGGTGGCATGCACCATGGGGACCGGCTTGGGCCAGAGCATCTGCTCGAGGCGGCGACAAAGCCGCGTGAGACCGACGGACGGATTCGGCAGGAACAACCAGAGCTGCCCTTCCGGCGGCACACCCTCGTGGTCCTCGGGCAGCAGGATCACCGAGGCGCGGCAACCGGCGACAGCGGCGCGGTACTTCGGATTGCCCAGGAAACTGAGATCACCGGAGGCCGCGGCTTCGAGCGGCGCGATGCCCCCGACCACGGCGTCAGTGGAGCCGAGCGAACGCGAGGGCTGGACGATTTCGATGAGCTGAGCCGCGGAAAAGGCAGGCGACATGGGCGGGAGGGTGTTGGGCGCGCGGTGGGGCTGAAAACAAAAAAACCCCGCCAGTTTCCAGGCGGGGTTGAAAAGAAACGCAGACCTTACTTGGCGGCGCCGGGGATCTCGACGTTCAACGCCGGGGCCGGGCGGTCCTTGTTGATCTCGGCGAGCACGTCCTCGGTGATGCTGAAGGCCGGATCGGCATAGACGACGACGGCGCTGGCACCCTGATTGAGCACGAGGGTGACGCCCTTCTTCTTGGCGATCTCGGCGGCGACGCCGGAGATCTCCTCGGCGGTCTTCTGTTGGAACTGCATCGAGCGCTTCTGGAGAATCTGCTGAGCCTGCTGGGCGGTGCCCTGGATCTCCTGCTCCTTGCCGCGGATCTCACCGATCTTGGCCTGGAGTTCACCTTCGGCCTTTTTCTGGGCCTCGGGGCTGAGCACGGGATTCTTGGCCTGCTCCTGGAGGGCGTTGGCCTCGGCGACGAGGGCCTCGCGCTCCTTCATCATGGCATCGAGCTGGGCCTTGGCCTTCTTCTGGTCCTCCTGGAGCTTCGACTGCTCGGCCTCCGTCTTGTAGTACTTCTCGAAGAGCTGGTCCATGTCGATGGTCGCAACCTTCAGGGCGGGTTCGGCGTTGAGGCCGACGGCGGCGCCGGAGAGGGCCAGAGCGGCAAAAAGGGAACGGAATGCAATTTTCATTGGGTTGGGTCTGTTGAAAGTCCGGAGACTACGGGGTTAAAAACGGGTACCGAAGGAGAAGTTGAACTGGCCGCCCTTCTTGTTGAGGGAATCGCCGGTGATCGGAATGCCATAGTCGAGGCTCATCGGCGAGCCCATGACCATCATGCGGATACCGAAGCCGAAGTTGTCGTTGTAGCCGGACGGGTTGAAGTCGTAGGCGCCGCGGTTGACGAAGCCCGCGTCGTAGAACACGGCGAAGCGCACGGGGCTGACGATGTCGAGGGAGTATTCCAAGCTCATGAACCCGTACGACTTGCCGCCGAGCGGCTCGCCATAGGAGGTCTTCGGGCCCACTTCGCGGTACTCGAAGCCGCGCAGATCGGTCGGGCCGCCGAGGGCGAAGTTGTAGTTGAAAAGCTGGGCGTCGTTGGTGTCGCCGTACTTCTCGAGCACGCCGGCGCGCAGCAAGATCGCCAGCACCTGTTCCTGCGCCTTGAACAGCGGCACGAACTGGGAACCGCGCGCCTCGACCTTGTAGAAGTCGCGTTCGCCGCCCAGCAGGCCGCCGGCCAGGGTCGTGGTCAGCTCGATGCGGTTGCCGCGCGTGGTGTTGATCATCTTGTCGCGGGTGTCGCGCAGCAGCGTGAAGGTGATCTTCGAGACGTCGTGCGAATCGAGATAGGAGGCGAGCGTGCTGTCGGTCGTCGAGACGTCCTTGTACTTGATCATGTCGTAGCCGTAGCCGAGCTGGCCTTCCCAGCGCTCGAAGAGGCGTTTGCGGGCGTAGACCGAACCGCCGGTGTTGATGACCTCGTAGTAGGACGAGGTGTAGTCGGAGGCGACGCGATGGAGCTCGAAGCCGAGACCGATCTGCTTTTCGAACAGCCACGGCTCCTCGAAGTTCAGGCTGATCTCGTTGGACTGGGAACCGATCTGGAAGCGCAGGCGGAATTTCTGGCCGTCGCCCTGGAAGAAGGAGCGGCGGTTGAACAGGTCGAAGTTGCCCTGGCTGACCTCGGCGTAGAACACGGCCTTCTCGAGCGAGCTGTAGCCGGCGCCGAAGGTGAGATTGCCGGTACGCGCCTCGGTGACCTTGACCTTGAGGTTGCGTCGGCCGGGGACGTTGGTCTCCTCCGGGGTCAGGTTCACGTCGTCGAAGAAGCGGGTGTTCTCGAGACGGAGCTTGCTGATGTTCATCCGGACCGAGTCGAAGGTCTGGCCGGGGGTGAGCACGAGCTCGCGGATGATGACGATGCTCTTGGTCTTGTCGTTGCCCTCGATCGTGATCGATTCGAGGGTGATCTTCTCGCCCTCGTCGATGGCGAAGTCGACGTCGATGTCGCCGGTCTCGAGGTTGGGTTTGCGGACGAGGTGGACGCGGGTGTCGAGATAGCCGCTCTTGCCGTAGAACTCCTCGACGGCGGTCACGTCCTCGTCGAGCTTGGACGGGGTGAACCAGTTGCCGGGGCGTTCGTTGAGGGCGAGGGAGAGGAAACGGGAGGGGAAGACCTTGTTGCCGGTGAAGCCCATGCGGCCGAGCTTGTAGCGGCGGCCTTCCTCGACCGGAATGGTGACGACGAGGGCGCCAGCCTTCGGGTATTCGAAACGTACCCGCGAACGGGCGATTTCGACGTCGAGGTAGCCGCGTTCGCGGTAGTAGTCGCGCACCTTGTCGAGGTCCTCCTCGAACTTGTCGTCCTGCAGGCGGCCCTTGCCGGTGAGCCAGGAGAACATCCACCAGCGGCGGGTCTCCTCCATGACGCCGCGAAGCTTGCGCGAGGAGACGCTCGAGTTGCCCTCGAAACGGATGTCCTTGATCTTCGCCTTCACGCCCTCGCGGATGCGGAAGATGACGCGACCGAAGCCGGTGGTGCGATCACGCTCGATCGAGTAGTTCACCTCGGCCTGCGAGTAGCCCTTCTTTTGGTAGAGCTCGAAAAGCTTCTCGGTATCCGCCTTGATCTGGCGCTCGTCGAGCGTGGCGTTGGATTTGGTCTGGATCTCCTTGAGCAGGCGGCCGCGGCTCAAGCCCCGATTGCCGTCGAGCTCGACCGAGAGGACCCGGAACTTCGGGGTCAGCTCGAAGACCAGGTCGACCTTCGCGAGGTCGGACTCATCTTTTTTGACTTCAATGAGTTCGAAAAGGCCGGTGCGGTAGAGATTGCGGACATCGCGATCGACCACGGTCTCGTCGTATTCGGATCCGGAGCGCACCTGGATGTTCGCCCGCACGACCTGTTCGCTGACATTGCGCACGCCCAGAAAGCGGATATCGACCTTGCCGATTTGCGCCTCCGGTTGGGCCGAAGCCTGGGCCCGTGCGGTCGGAATCCCGACCAGCACGAGCAGCACTAGAAACAGCCCCATCAGCCCCCACGACGGGGTGTTACGCAATATGGTTTTCAAAGCGGGTAAGGTCCCTGAGGAAGGTTAATTTGATCTCTCCTACCGGTCCGTTTCGTTGCTTGGCAACGATCAAATCCGCCGAGTCGGCCGCAGTCTGGAACTTTTCGTCCGCATCCTTTGGTCGAGCCAACATGAGTACGACGTCGGCGTCCTGCTCGATCGAGCCGGATTCGCGCAGATCGGACAAACGGGGTACTCGGTTTTCTTTCTCGGAAGCACGGTTGAGCTGGCTCAGGACAATGACCGGAACGTGGAGTTCCTTCGCCATGCCCTTCAATCCGCGCGAAATTTCGGCGACCTGCTGTTCGCGGTTCGCCTTCGGATCGGTGCCCGAGACTAGCTGCAGGTAGTCGACCACGATCAGGCCGAGTCCACCCTTGTCGCGGATGCGTTGCGCCACCCGTCGGGCCTTCGCGCGCATCTCCATGATCGAGATGCTGCTGGAGTCGTCGATCATGATGGGGGCGTTCTTGAACGCCTCCGCCGAAACGCCCAGGCGCGCCGTCTCCTCGCTGTCGCGACCGACGAATCCGTCGCGCAACCGCTGCATGTTCACCCGTGCATGCGAACAGAGCATGCGCAACGCGATCTGCGAGGAACCCATTTCAAGGCTGAACAGCAGCACGCCCACCGGCTTCTGCCGGGGGTTGCGCGGCAACGCCGCGGCCTCGATGAAGTTCAGCGCCAAGCTGGTCTTTCCCATCGAGGGGCGCGCCGCCAGAATCGTCATTTCCTGCTTCTGGAAGCCATAGACCATCTTGTCCAAATCGAGCAGGCCGGTGCTCAGGCCCGTCAGCTCGCCGCGGCGCTCGAGCATCTTCGCGATGACCGCCATGGCCTCCTTGGTCGGTTCCTTCATCTCGCGCGCGGAGTCGCTGGTGCGATCCTGCGTGACCTGAAACATGTCGCGCTCGACCTTGTCGATGAACTCCTCGATCCCGCCCTGGTACTCGTAGCAGTGCTCGATCGCCTTCGTGGCCACGCCGATGAGCTGGCGCAGCAGGGCGTTCTCGCGCACCTGCTCCAGAAAGTAGGTACGATGGGCCGTGGTGGGGATGCGGTTGGTGATCTGGTTGAGCCGCACCAACCCGCCGATCGAATCCAGCAGGCCCTTCTTGCGCAGCTCCTCCGCCAGCACCGATTCGTCCACCGGATGGCCGGCGCGATAGATCTCGCACAGCACCTCGAAGATCACGCGATTGGCCGGGTCGTAGAACGACTCGGGGGTGAGCTTCGCCTCCACGCAGGACGACACGCTGTCGCCCCCGTCGATCAGACAGCAGGCCAGCAGCGATTCCTCCGCCTCGATGCTGTGCGGCGGAGTGCGCCCCCCGAGCGGGGCGGCGGGCGGGCCGTCGCGATCACGGAAACCGGAACGCGGGCCATCGTCGTTCTTGAAACGGCGAGACGAGCTGTTGGCGAAGTCGGGGGGCATGCGAAAGCGGCGCATGGCGACAGACTTCCGCCCCACATGCAACGGTTAGTTCCTCCCAACTTCTCGACACCTGTTATTCACACACCCGACCAAGGCCCCGCTTGCCTTCCCGCGGCGTCTCTGCTCCGTTCCCGCCGTTTATGCGAATCCGCTCCTATTGCGCCCTCCGTCCCCGGCCCGAACTGGCCGGCCAGATCGCCTCCGTGCCCTACGATGTGGTCAACACCGCCGAGTGCCGCGCACTCGTCGAGGGCAATCCGTTGAGCATGCTCCGGATCGCCCGCTCCGACCTCGAATTCCCCGACGACACCGATCCCTACTCCGCCCCCGTCTACGCCAAGGCCAAGGAAAACTTCGGGCAGCTGATCGCCGCCGGCCATCTCGTCCGCGAATCCGCTCCGTCCCTCTATATCTACCAGCAACAGATGGGCGCGCACATCCAGACCGGCGTCGCCGCGCTCTGCCATGTCGAAGACTACGACAACAACCTGATCAAGAAGCACGAGAAGACCCGCAAGGACAAGGAGGACGACCGCGTCCGCCACACCTCCACCCTCTCCGCCAACCCCGGCCCCGTCTTCCTCACCTACCGCGACCAGACCGCCATCGACGAGATCGTGGCGCATGCCTCCGCCGGTGAGCCGCTCATGAGTTTCGTCGCCGAAGACGGCATCCGCCACACCGTCTGGCGCGTCGAGGCCCCCGAGGCGCTCGTCGCCGCCTTCAAGGCCGTGCCGTGCGTCTACATCGCCGACGGCCACCACCGCGCCGCCTCGGCGGCCCGCGTGGCCCGCGAACGCCGCGAGGCCAACCCGGCCCACACCGGCGACGAGGACTACAACTGGTTCCTCACCGTCCTCTTCCCCGCCAAGCAGCTGCGCATCCTGCCCTACAACCGCCTCGTGCTCGAGCTGCAGGGACGCTCCGCCCGCCAACTCCTCGCCGAACTCGGCCGGGTCGGCCCCGTCACCCCCGCCACCTTGGCCAGCCCGACCGCGCCGGGCAGCGTGCACCTCTACCTCGAAGGCCAGTGGCACGCGCTCGCGCTCAACCCGCCCGCCGGCGCCGATCCGGTTTCACGCCTCGACGTCAGCCTGCTCCAGGACCGCGTCCTCGACCCGCTGCTCGGTATCGACGATCCGCGCACGAGCAAACGCATCGACTTCGTCGGCGGCATCCGCGGCACCAGATACCTCGAGGAGGCCGTCAACGCCGGCCGCGCCGCCATCGCCTTCTCGATGCACGCGGTCACCGTCGACCAGCTCATGGACATCTCCGACGCCGGCCAGATCATGCCGCCGAAAAGCACCTGGTTCGAGCCGAAGCTGCGCGACGGCCTCTTCATGCACCAGTTCTGAGCCGGAGTCATTCAGCCGAGGGACGAGGGACGAGCGTCGAGGGCCGGAGTTTCGGAGGCAGATCGGGAGCCCCCCTCGGGCAATCGCCTTGTGCACAATTGGATTGGCGCTCGCCACTCGACGCTCGACTCTCGCCTGCATCATCACGGCTGAGAGCGGGCCCACCACCAGTTCCCCTCCGGGCCGGCGGCAACGCCGGCCCTTTGCGTTTCCAGGGAACGGCACGGTCGAGGCCCCCACTTGACGACTTTGCTACGGTCTTCTTCGCCCAAACACCCATGCGCTCCCTCCTCACCGCCCTTCTCGCGCTCGCCCTCGCCGCCGTGGCCCTCGCCCAGCCGGCCGCCCCCGCCCCCGCGGTCGTCACCGCCAACACCATCCTCGACGACCTCGTCCGCCGGATCGGCGGCGAGCACGTCGTCACATACTGTCTGATACGCCCCGGCGCCGACCCGCACGCCTTCGAACCGCGCCCCGCCGACATCAGGCGCCTCGTCGCCGCCGATCTGCTCGTGGTCAACGGCCTCGATCTCGAACCCGCCGTGCTCAAGCTCGCCCAAAACTGCGGTTTCCGGGGCCCGATCATCACCGCCTCCGACGGGATCGAGCCGCGCCATGGCGCCTGCACCCACGCGCCGGGGCATGCCGAACACGATCACGACGACCATGGCCACGGCGCCGGACACGGCGCGACCGACGAGCCGCAACACGACCTCGACCCGCACGCCTGGCAGTCGCCCCGCGCCGTCATGACCTACGTCGCCAACATCCGCGACGCCCTCGCCCTCGCCCGCCCCGGGCACGCCGACCACTACCGCACCCGCGCCGCCGCCCTCCTCGCCGAGCTCGGCGAACTCGAAACCTGGGTACGCGAGCAGGTGGCCACGATCCCCGCCGCCCGCCGCAAACTCGTGACCTCGCACGACTCCTTCGGCTACTTTGCCGACGCCTTCGGCTTCGAGACGGTGCCCGTCGCCGGCCTCTCGACCTCGGCCGAACCCGACGCCCGCGCCGTGGCGAGGATCATCGACCAGATTCGCCACGAACAGGTGCCCGCCGTCTTCTTCGAGCTCACCAGCAACCCGAAACTTGTCCGCCAGATCGGCGCCGATGCCGGCGTCCGCCTCGCCGAACCGCTCTACACCGGCAGCCTCGGCGAGCCCGGCAGCGGGGCCGAGACCTACATCGGCATGGTCCGCACCAACGTCGCCCGCATCGTCGCCGCGTTGCGATAGCGCCCGACCTCCCGCTTGCGTCCGTCGCTTGCCTCCCGACACTCGGCCCTCGACCGCCCGCCTTGCACCACCACGACCACCAGCACGACATCATCCGCTTGCGCGACGTCACCGTCGCCTACGGACAGCGCCTCGCCGTCGACAGCGTGACCGCGCACATCCACTGCGGCAGCCTCACGGCGATCGTCGGCCCCAACGGCGCGGGCAAGAGCACGCTGCTGCGCGCGCTGCTCGGGTGGATGCCGCTCACCCGCGGCGAGATCCGCATCGGCGACTCGCATCCGCAGCACGTCTTGCCCCGGCTTGCGTATCTGCCGCAACGGCACGAGATCGACTGGGATTTTCCGATCACCGTGCGCGGCGTCGTCGAACAAGGCCGTTATCCCGCGCTTGGCGCCTTCCGGCGGTTCCAGCCCGCCGACCACGAACTCGTCGACCGCTCGTTGGCGGAGATGAACCTCACGCAGTTGCAGGACCGCCAGATCCGCGCCCTCTCCGGCGGCCAGCAGCAACGCGTCTTCCTCGCCCGCGCCCTCGCCCAGGGCGCCGACATCTTCCTGCTCGACGAACCCTTCAGCGGTCTCGACGCGCCCACCACCGGCGAACTCGCCGCCGTGCTCCAGTCCTGGAAGGAGATGCACCGCACGGTCGTCGCCGTGCTGCACGACCTCGCGCTCACGCGTCGCCTTTTTTCGCACACGCTGATCCTCGACACCCGCCTGCGCGCCGCCGGCCCCACCGCGGAGATCCTCGCCCCCGACCGCCTCGCCGAGTACTACCCGGCGGCGAATGCGAGCTAACCACACCATGCCTCACACCTCCGTTGTAGGAGCCTGCTTGCAGGCGATCTGTGCGCGAAATCGCCTGCAAGCAGGCTCCTACAGTGGGCACCGTACGCCAGCAGTCGGCTCCGTCTGGTCGCTACGATGAAAACCTCGCCAACCGAAATCATCGCTTGCGTGGCAGTACTGCTCTTGGGCGTCTGGGCTGCCGCACTGCTTGTTGAAGCAAGCTATCTGGCGGCCAACGCGCATGACCCAAGTTCCGAAGGCGACTTGATTGCCATCACGTTCGGAGCAGCAGTGGTCTTGCCAGGGCTCGGCAGCCTGTGCGCTTTCATCGCCAAGAAGGAGGAGAGCGCACGCTTACGTCATGTTTGGCTTCTCGCCCGCTGGCTGAATTTCGCGGTATTCTTTCCCTGCATCGCCTACGCATTGTGGATCTACATCGAGACCAAAATGAACGGCCAAGCCTGAGCCCGTCCGCCCCATGATCTCCTTCCTCCTCGAGCCCTTCAGCTACGGCTTCCTGCAGCGCGGGTTGCTGGTGGCGGCCCTGCTCGGACTGAGCGGCGGGCTGCTGGGCAGCATCCTTGTGCTGCGGCGGCTCTCGCTCATGGGCGACGCGCTATCCCACTCGTTGCTGCCGGGCATCGGTGTGGCGTATCTGCTTTTCGGGCCCAGCGTGCCGGCCCTGCTGCTCGGGGCGCTGCTGGCGGGGCTGTTCACCGCGCTGGCCAGCGGCCTCGTCAGCCGGCTCACCCGCGTGAAGGAGGACGCCGCGTTCGGTTCGCTCTTTCTCGTGCTCTTCGCCGCCGGCGTCGCGCTCGTGAGCCGCCTGCCCGCACGGGTCGACCTGCTGCACTTCCTCTTCGGCAACATCCTGGGGGTCGGAACGACGGATGTCGCCCTCGCCGCCGGCGCCTCCGCGCTGACGCTCGCCGTATTCGTCGTATTTCGACGCAGCATCGTGCTCGAGACGTTCGACCCGGTCTTCCATCGCGCCACCGGGGGCAAGGGTGGCATCACCCACCTCGGCCTGCTCGCGCTGTGCGTGGTCAACCTCGTCGCCGCCTTGCAGGCGATGGGCGTGGTGCTCGCGCTCGGGTTGTTCCTGTTGCCCGCCGTCACCGCCTATCTCTGGTGCGACCGGTTGCCGCAGATGCTGTTGGTCTCCTCCGGCACCGCGGTGCTCGGGTCGGCGGTCGGCATTCTGGTGAGCTACCACGCGGGCCTGCCCAGCGGCGCCGCCATCGTGCTCAGCCTCGGGGCATTCTTCCTCGTGTCGGCCTTCGGCAGCCCGCGCTACGGCATGGTCGCCCGCGTCGTGCGCAGCCTGCGCGAGGGCAAGGCCATCAAACACACCTGCGAATAGTGCTCCCATCTTGGCGGCGCCAACCTTCCTCAAACTTCTGGTTTGCTCGCCCGGCCCGGTCGGTCCGTGCTTCCGCTCCCTCCGATGACTTCCCGCGAACGCTTCCTCGCCGCCTGCGCCTGCCAGCCCCTCGAACGCCCCCCGCTCTGGGTGATGCGTCAGGCCGGTCGCTACCTGCCCGAATACCGGGCGCTCAAGGCGAAGAACTCGTTCCTCAAGATGGTGCGCACGCCCGATCTCGCCGCCGAGGTCACGATGCAGCCGATGCGCCGTTTCCCGCTGCTCGACGCGGCGATCGTCTTCTCCGACATCCTCGTGCTGCCGGAGGCGCTCGGCCAAGGCTACCGTTTCAAAGAGGAGGGCGGGATCGCGATGGATTGGCGCATCGAACGCTGGGAACAGGTCGACCGCCTCCACCTCGATCTGGTGCCCGAGCGCCTGCGCTATGTCGCCGAGGCGTTGAAGACCTCCCGCCAGCAGCTCGGACCCGACAAGGCGTTGCTCGGCTTCTGCGGCTCCCCGTGGACGCTCGCCGCCTACATGATCGAGGGAGAAGGATCCGACACCTTCGCCCGCGCCAAGGCGCTGCTCTACGGCGACCGCGCGCTCTTCGACAAGTTGATGGAGAAACTCGTGCGCGCGCTCTCCGTCTACCTCAAGCTCCAGATCGACGCCGGCGCCGACGCCATCCAGATCTTCGACTCCTGGGCCGGCATTCTCCCGGCCACCGACTACGTGGCGGCCTCGCTGCGCTGGACCCGCCAGCTCATCGCCACCCTGCCGGCGGACTTCCCGGTGATTCTCTACGCGAAGGGCGCCGCCCCCAGCCTGCCCGGCCTCGCGACCAGCGGCGCGAAGGTGCTCGGCCTCGACTGGACGGTCGACCTCGCCTCGGCCCGGCAAACGCTCCCCGCCGACATCGCCGTACAGGGCAACCTCGATCCGGTCCTGCTCAACACCGCGCCCGAACACGTGCGCACCGGCGCCACCCGACTGCTCGAGTCGATGCGCGGCCGGCCCGGACACATCTTCAACCTCGGCCACGGCATCCTGCCCGAGGCCAAGATCGCCTGCTTCGAAGCGCTCTGCGACACCGTCGCCAGCTGGCGCGATTGAGCGTTGGCTCCCCGGCGGGATCGGCGGGCTTGGACTGAGCGTTCCCCCATCCATCGAAGCGGAGCTTTCGGGCCGGGAAAACGTCTCCGAAAACCCCGGCTGTTGCCCTTGACTCAAAAAGGCCCCCCCCTACCCTCGGGCGCCTTTTCTTTGGCATGGCCCAGGACCTGAAAGACACCCTCAATCTTCCCAAGACCGATTTTCCGATGCGGGCGAACCTCGTCGGACGCGAGCCGCAACGCGTGGCCCATTGGGAAAAACTCGGGCTCTATGCCCGTATTCAGGCCCACAACGCCTCCGGCCCCGCCTTCGTGCTGCACGACGGCCCGCCCTTCACCAACGGCGATGTCCACATCGGCACGGCGCTGAACAAGACGCTCAAGGACATCACCCTGCGCTACCGCTCCATGCGCGGCTGCCGCACCCCGTATGTGCCGGGCTGGGACTGCCACGGCCTCCCGATCGAGCAGAAGGTCGCCCGCGAGATCCAGGCCAAGAAGGAAACGCTCACCACCGCCGAGCAACGCCAGCGTTGCGACGACTTCTCCGAGACCTGGATCGCCACCCAGACCAAGCAGTTCAAGCGCCTCGGCGTGCTCGCCGACTGGGCCCACGAATACAAGACCAAGGCCCCCGCCTTCGAGGCCGACATCCTCCGCACCTTCGCCGGCTTCGTCGGGCAAGGCCTCGTCTACCGCAGCAAGAAGCCGGTGTATTGGTCGATCCCCTTCGAGACCGCGCTGGCCGAGGCGGAGATCGAGTACAAGGACCACCGCAGCCTCTCCATCTGGGTGCGCTTCGCGCTCCCCGAGTCCGAAACCGCGAAGTTCGCCCTGCCCGCCGGCGTGCCGGCCAGCGTCGTCATCTGGACGACCACCCCGTGGACGCTTCCGGCCAACCTCGCCATCGCCGTCCATCCCGAGCTCGACTACGCGTTCGCGAAGCACGGCACCGAGATCTTCGTCGTGGCCGCGGCCATGCTCGAGAAGTTCGCCGCCGACTGCGGCCTCGAGGGCGAGATCGAGGTGCTGCGCTCCGTGCGCGGCGCCGACCTGGAAAACCTCCAGGCCCGCCATCCCTTCATCGACCGCGCCTCCCCGGTCGTGCTCGCCGACTACGTGACCACCGAGAGCGGCACCGGCTGCGTGCACACCGCCCCCGGCCACGGCCAGGACGACTACCAGACCGGCCTCAAGTACGGGCTGGAGATCTACTGCCCGGTCGCAGACGACGGCACCTACCTCGACGACGGCCAGGTGCCCGCCGACCTCGTCGGTCTCTCGACTTTGGAGACGACCGAGCTGCTCGCGAAGAAACGCACGTCTCCGGCCAACTTCGCCGTCCTCAAGAAACTCGAGGCGCTCGGCGCCCTCGTGAAGTCGAAGAACATCGAGCACAGCTACCCGCACTGCTGGCGCTCGAAGACCCCGATCATCTTCCGCGCCGTCGACCAGTGGTTCGTCACGCTCGACAAGCCCATGGCCGGCGGCACCTCCGCCCGCGCCCAGGCCCTCGCCGCGATCGACAACGTGGCCTGGGTGCCCGAGTCCGGAGTGAAGCGCATCCGCGGCGCCGTCGAGGGCCGCCCCGACTGGTGCATCAGCCGCCAGCGCACCTGGGGCGTGCCGATCCCGGCCTTCTACGACGCGGACAAGAACGCCTACCTCGACGCCGACGTGATCCGCGCCGTCGCCGACAAGATCGCCGCGCGGGGCTCCAATTTCTGGTACGACGCCACCGCGGCCGAGCTGCTCGAAGGCGTGGTCCTGCCCGCCGCTTGGCCGACCGCCGACCAGCTCACCTGCGGCCGCGACACGCTCGACGTCTGGATCGATTCCGGTTCCTCGCACGCCGCCGTGCTCAAACGCCTGCAGGGCACCACGCAATGGCCGGCCGACCTCTACCTCGAGGGCAGCGACCAGCATCGCGGCTGGTTCCAGTCCTCGCTCTGGACCGGCGTCATCGCCCACGGCGGCGCTCCCTACAAGACCGTGCTCACCCACGGATTCATCGTCGGCAAGGACGGCAAGAAGATCTCCAAGTCCGGCCAGTACGAAAAGCCGCCGACCTCCGACAACTACATCGCCCAGTACGGCGCCGACGTCATCCGTCTCTGGATCGCCTCGCAGGATTTCACCGAAGACATCCGCGTCTCCGACCTCGGCCCGGACCTGAAGAATCCGTCGAGCATCCTCAACGTCGTCGGCGAGGCCTACCGGCTCCTGCGCAACACCCTGCGCTACCAGCTCTCCTGCCTGTTCGACTTCGACCCGGCGACCAACGCCGTTCCGCTCGAGCAGCTCGACCCGTTCGACCGCTGGGGCCTGAACAAGACCGCCGAGCTGGTCGACGCCGCCACCCTCGCGTACGAAAACTACGAGTACCACCGCGTCTACCAGCTGCTCAACCAGTTCTGCTCGGTCACCCTCTCGGCGACCTACCACGACATCCTCAAGGACCGGCTCTACACCTTCCCCGCCGACTCGCGACAGCGGCGCAGCTCGCAGACCGCCATCCACGCGATGTTCTCCACCCTGGTGCGGCTGGTCGCACCGGTGACGACGTTCACCGCCGACGAGGCCTGGTCGTTCGGAACCCACAAGACCGAATACGCCGACGACTCGATCCATCTGCAGCACTGGCCGGAGGTGCCGTTCGCCTGGCGCGCGCCGGAGCTCGCCGCCGAGATCGACCAGCTCATCGCCTTCCGCGCCCGCGTGAACGAGAAACTCGAGGCGCTCCGCCAGTCCGGCGAGATCGGCAAGGCCCTCGATGCTGCGGTGCAGCTCACCGGCGAGAACGCCGATCCCCTCTTCGCGCTGCTCACCCGCCACCGCGACAGCCTCGCCGAGCTGTTCATCGTCTCCCGCGTCGACCTCGTGGCCGGCGAAGGGCCGGTCTCGATCGTCGCCACGGTCGCCGGCGGCGAACGTTGCCCGCGCTGCTGGCGCTGGGTTGCCACTCTCGTCCCCACCCCCGCCCACGGTTCCGCGTGCCCCCGCTGTGCCGAGGCGCTGCCGCACTAGCCCCAAACACACGCCTGCTTTCTTACGCGTATGCCCAAAACGAAGAAGTCCCCGGCCAAGCCCGTGAAAAAGGCCCCGGCCAAAAAGGTGTCCGCCCCCAAGACCCCGGCCAAGAAGGCCGTGGTCGCCAAAGTGCCTGCCCCGAAGGCGCCGGTGAAGAAGAAACCGGCCCCGAAGGCGCCAGCACCGAAACACTCCACCAAACCGGCGCCCGCCAAGAAGCCCGCCCCGCAGCCGCACAAGGCTGCCGCGCACAGCCACAAGCCCGCCCCGGCCGCCAAGGAGCACTCTCACCGCAAGCCCGCCCCGGCTCACCACGCCAAGCCCGCCCCGGCGAAGCACCACCCGCCAATCAAAGCGAACGTGCCCTCCAAGAAGCCCACCCCCACACCGACCAAGAAGTCCGCGCCGGCCGCCAAGGCAACTTCCGCCAAGCCCGCTTCGGCCCCCAAGCCCGTGGCCAAGGCCCCCGCGAAGCCGCTTCCGGCCGCCAAGGCCCCCGCGAAACCCGCCCACGTCCCGGCCGCCAAGCCGGGACCGGCCAAACCCGTCTCCGCCGCCGCGCGGGCCGCGGTCGGCAAAGTCGCGAACAAGGCCGAAAACCTGCGTGCCCGCATTCTCGAACGCCGCTCCGCCAAGCCCATCGCCTTCACCCTCGACGAGGTCCGTGAGATCGCGAAGGTGAATACCAATCGCGGGGAAGAGGCCAACGGCAACTCCGCCAAGAGTCTGGCCGCCGTCCAGCGCACCAAGGCCGAGGAGCTCGAGGCCAAGCTCAAGAAGGCCGCCCAGCCGCACTTCGTGCAGGCCGCCAGCCTGGCCGACATCCTCGGCTTCAACCCGGCCAAGCAGGCCGCCCCGACCGTGCTCGCCATCGACGAGGTCGAGCCGAAGTTCCAGCGCTACTACAAGCTGCTCATCGAGCTGCGCAACCACGTCGCCGAAGGACTCGACACCCACACCGAGCAGACCCTGAAACGCTCCGCCAAGGACGACGCCGGCGACCTCTCCAGCTACGCCCAGCACATGGCCGACGCCGGCACCGACACCTTCGACCGCGACTTCGCCCTCAGCCTGGTCTCGAACGAGCAGGAGGCCCTCGCCGAAATCGAGGCCGCCATCCAGCGCATCAAGACCGGCACCTACGGCGTATGCGAACTGACGGGACGCCCGATCAACAAGGAACGGCTCCTCGCCGTGCCCTTCGCCCGCTTCTCCGTGGAGAGCCAGGCGGAGGTCGAGCGCACCAAGCGCCGTTCGGCCTCCCGCGCCGGCCTCTTCGCCGAAAGCGAAGACGGCACGAAGTACGACGACGACGGCGGCAGCGACGAGTGACCGCCCTCGCCCCACGTCTCGCCCGCTACCGGTTGCTTCTCGCACTGGCGGCGGGCGTGCTCGCGCTCGACCAGGCGAGCAAGCTCGCGATCGCGGCGGCGTTGCCCTTCAACACCTTCGACGCGCCCGGGCACATCGAAATCGTGCCCGGTTTCTTCAACCTTGCGCACGTGGGCAACACCGGGGCGGCTTGGAGCATACTCTCGGGCCGCAGCCCGTTGCTGGCGATCCTCGCCCTGGTCGCGCTGGTGGGAATCTTCCTGTTCCGCCGGCACATCGGCCTCGAACAACGCGCCGTGCAGTTCAGCTTCGGCCTGCTCTGCGGCGGCATCGTCGGCAACCTGATCGACCGCCTCGCCTACGGCCACGTGGTCGACTTCCTCGATTTCCGTTTCGGCGACTACATCTACCCGACCTTCAACGTGGCCGACTGCGGCATTGTCTGCGGGGTCGGTATCTACATCTTCGTTTCACTCTTCTGCCCGCCGCGGGGCCAGGACGAAACGGCCTCCGGCTGAGCCCCGACGTTGTCCTGCAGCGGAGCCATGGGGCCGTCGCTCGCCGGCGCCCGTCGAGCAGCGGACTCCCCGGAGCCAACGGTGCAATTGCCGCCGAACCACGCACGGTTTGTCCCGCACCAACGTGGACCGGTGCGTGCGCATGGTGCGGGCTGCACGGAACCGGCACGGTCCGGCGGCAGTGCGGTAACATTCCACCCGACCTAACGTTCAAGCAGCGTTTTCCGCCGACTTTTTCAGTAGCCAAGCATGCGGCTTCCTGCACGGTGCTCGGCCATGCGCATCCTGATCACCGGTGGAGCAGGCTTCCTCGGATCGCACCTGTGCGATCGCCTCATCGACGACGGCCACGAGGTCGTCTGCCTCGACAATCTTTTCACGGGGCGAAAGGCGAACATCGCCCATCTGCTCCAGCACCCGCGCTTCGAGTTCGTGCGCCACGACGTGGTCGACCCCTTCAAGTTCGAGGTCGACCAGATCTACAACCTCGCCTGCCCCGCCTCGCCTCCGCATTACCAGTACAACCCGATCAAGACCACCAAGACCTCGGTCGTGGGTGCGATCAACTGCCTCGGCTTGGCCAAGCGCGTGAAGGCGCGCGTCTTCCAGGCCTCCACCTCCGAGGTCTACGGCGATCCCGAGATGCACCCGCAGCGCGAGGAATACTGGGGCCACGTCAACCCCATCGGCCGCCGCTCCTGCTACGACGAGGGCAAACGCTGCGCCGAGACGCTCTTCTTCGACTACCACCGCGAGAACAAGGTCGATATCCGCGTCATCCGCATCTTCAACACCTACGGCCCGCGCATGCTCGCCAACGACGGGCGCGTCGTCTCCAACTTCATCGTGCAGGCGCTCAAGGGCGAAGACATCACCATCTACGGCGACGGCACCCAGACCCGCTCGTTCTGCTTCGTCGACGACCTCATCGAGGGCTTCGTGCGCTTCATGAACCAGACCGAGATCGTCGGCCCGATGAACTGCGGCAACCCCGGCGAGTTCACCATGCTCCAGCTCGCCGAGCTCACGCTCAGGCTCGTCGGCGGCAAATCGAAGATCGTCTTCAAGCCCCTGCCCTCCGACGACCCGAAACAGCGCCAACCCGACATCTCCCTCGCCCGCAAGGTGATCAAATGGGAGCCGCAGATCCCGCTCGAGGTCGGTCTGGGCCGCACGATCGACTACTTCCGCACGCAGATCGGTTGAGACCCCAATAGGCCACCTCTGAGACCGCCGGGCTTCCGCCGCGAGGAGCGGGCTTGCCCGTTCCCTGCGGCCTTTGCGTCCTCAGCGGAACAGCAGCACCGGCACGCGACACTGGCGCATCATCGCAGTGGTCGTGCTGCCGATCACCAGATGGCGGATGCGGCTGTGGCCGTAGGCGCCCATGATCAGGCAGTTGATGCCATGCGCGGCGACGTAGGCGGCGATCTCGTCTTCGGGCACACCGTGGAGCATCTGACAGGTCGGGCTCTGGCCGGCGGCGGTCAACGCGGACTCCGCCTCCCGCAGGGTCGCCAGCGCCGATTCCTCGCCCGCACGCGGCGCCACGATGACCACGTGGAGTTCGAGCCCACGGAACGCGGGGCTTTCGACGAGATACTGCAACGCCTTGTGGCAACTCTTGCTTCCATCGAAGGCGAGGAGCACCCGGTCGATGTTCTGGAAACTGCGTGAAGTCACCAGACAGGGCTGGTGGCTGGCCCGCACCACGCGCTCCATCGTCGAGCCGAGGTGGCCGGTCGCGAAATCGACGTTCTCCCCGCGCTTGCCCAGCACGACCAGATCGGCGGACTGCTCGAATTCCTGGAAGCAGTCGACGAGGAAACCGGTACGGTGCGTGAACTTCGTGGGCGCGGAGACCGGGACATCGGAGAGCAGCCGTTCGGCGTCCTGCAGGACGAGCTTGGCCTTCTCAGTCTCCAGTTCCTGGAGTTTCGAGAGGACCGCCTGGTAGGGCTGCACGCCGAGGCTGCCGCTCAGGTCGGCCACCATCGGCACCTCGAACTGGCGCAGGTCCGTCACGTAGAGAACCTCGAACTCGCAGGAGATGCGACCGGCCAGCCAAGCCGCATATTGGCAGCAGACTTGGGAATACGCCGAACCGTCGGTGCAAAGCAGTACACGTTTCATGGAACGAGGGGTAACGGGGGTTTTGGGGTGGGCACGCCGGTGGGCGTGCCCGGGTTTAGACGGTCGTGCCGTTGGGCACGATCGCGCCTTTCGAAACGACGAGGATGCCGTCGACGATCGCGATGCCGTCGCGCACATGCCCACTGGGTTTGCCCGCAGGGTCGAGGGTGACGTTGTCGCCGATCCGCGCATTCTTGTCGATGATCGCGGTCTTGATGCTGCAATTGTGGCCGATGCCGATGTTCGGGATGCCCTTGGCGGCATTCGCGGCGAAGTCGACCTCCGACTCGTAGTAGTCGGCACCCATCATGATGGTGTCCTCGAGGCGCACGCCTTCGCGCATGACCGAGCGGACTCCAACCACGCAGCGTTTCATGAAAGCTTCGGTGATCAGGCACCCGTCGCCGATGATGGCGTGGTCGACCGAGCACTTGTTCACCTTCGATGCGGGCAGGTAGCGTGGGTGCGTATAGATCGGGTCGAGCTGGGTGAAGAAATTGAAGGCCGGGAGCGGGTGCGCGAGCTGGAGATTCGCGTCGAAGAACGCCTTCACCGTGCCGATGTCCTCCCAGTAGCCCTCGAAGATGTGGCTGAACAGGCGCTTCTTGCCGAGAAGGCCGGGGATGATCTCCTTGCCGAAGTCGGTCATCGTGTTGTCGAGCGCCTCCTGCAGGACCTCGCGCTTGAACACGTAGATGCCCATCGACGCCAGGCAGCGCGGCTCGTTCGACGGGGTCTTGAGCAGCTGCTCGATGGCCGGGCCAACCGCGAGGCTCCGGATCACCGCGGGGTCCTTCGGCTTCTCCGCGAACGCTTCGATCGAAAGGTCGTCGCGCACACGCATCAGACCGAGTCCCTCGACCGCCGAGGCCGGCAGCGCGATCGCCGCGAGGGTCACATCCGCTCCGGTGCGGATATGCTGGTCGATGACCTGGCGGAAATCCATCCGGTAGAGCTGGTCGCCGGAGAGGATGATCACCAGATCGTGCGGGTAGTTGCGGAAATGGGTGAGGTTGCGCCGCACCGCGTCGGCCGTGCCCTGATACCAGTCGGTCGTCTTCTCGGTCTGCTCGGCCGAGAGGATGTCGACGAAGCCGCCGCCGAAGGGGTCGAAGTTGTAGGTGTTCTGAATGTGCCGATGCAGCGACGCGGTGTTGAACTGCGTGAGCAGGAAGATCCGGTTGATCTCGCTGTTGAGGCAATTGCTGATCGGGATGTCCACGAGGCGGTATTTGCCCGCCAGCGGCACCGCCGGCTTGCAGCGCTCCTTCGTCAAAGGATAAAGCCGGGTTCCCCGGCCACCACCCATGATCACCGCCACCACCGAAGAACGAGTCGTCATATTAGGGGGAGAATTCGTCTGGAAATTGAATCGGGCAAATGCCTTGCCCGAACCGTAGCGGGGGCCTCAGCATCGTAAAACAAAAACCCGAAATTTATGTGTGGTATCGTCGGTTACGTCGGCAAACAGCGAGCAGTTTCAATCCTCCTCGAGGGCCTCAAGCGCGTGGAATATCGCGGCTATGACTCCGCGGGGCTGGCCGTGCTCCAAAACGGCGTGCTTTCCGTCGTCAAGAAGACCGGCCGGGTCGACTCCCTGTCGAAGCTGGCCGGCCCGAAGAAATTCCACGCGACCACCGGCATCTGCCACACCCGCTGGGCCACCCACGGCGGCGTCACCGACGCCAACGCCCACCCCCATCTCTCCTCCGACGGCAAGTTCGCCCTCGTGCACAACGGTGTGATCGAGAACTACTCCGGCATGAAGCGCTTCCTCGCCGGCAAGGGCTACTCCTTCCAGTCCGAGACCGACACCGAGGCGCTCGCCAACCTCATCGCCTACCACTACGCCAAGGAGACGGGCAACGGCGACAAGAGCCGCTTCCTCGAGAGCGTGCGCAAGGCGCTGCTCCACGTCGAGGGCACCTACGGCATCGCCGTGCTCTGCACCGATTGCCCCAACGAAATCGTCTCCGCGCGCAAGGGCTCTCCGCTCATCCTCGGCGTGGGCGACAACGAGTACATCCTCGCCTCCGACGTCTCCGCCCTGGTCAGCCGCACCCAGAACGTCGTCTACCTCAACGACGGCGAGGTCGTGCACATCACCGAAAAGGGCTTCGCGCTCTCCACCATCGCCGAGCAGGAGGAACTCTCCCCCAAGATCGACCAGATCACCTGGAACATCGAGGATGCCGAACTGGGCGACTTCGCCCACTTCATGGAGAAGGAGATCTTCGAGCAGCCCGCCGCGCTCGAGAACACCATGCGCGGCCGCTTCTCGGCCGACGCCTCCACCGCGATCTTCGGTGGCCTCAACATGACCGCCGGCGATCTGCGCCAGATCGACCGCCTCGTCTTCTGCGCCTGCGGCACCGCCTGGCACGCCTGCCTCGTCGCCGAACAGCTCATCGAGCGTTACGCCCGCATCCCCGTCGAGGTCGAATACGCCTCCGAATTCCGCTACCGCAACGCCCCGCTCGACAAGAACACCGCCGTCTTCGTCGTCACCCAGTCCGGCGAAACCCTCGACACCCTCGAGGCTCTCCGCGAGGCCAAGCGCAAGGGCTACAAGGTCCTCGCGGTCGTCAACGTCGTCGGCTCCACCATCGCCCGCGAGGCCGATGGCGGCATCTACCAACACGCCGGCCCCGAGATCGGCGTGGCCTCGACCAAGGCGTTCACCTCCCAACTCGTCGTCGCCGCGATGCTCGCGCTCTATCTCGGACGCCTGCGCGACATGAGCTTCAGCGACGGCGTCGAATACGTGAAGGCGATGAAGCAGGTCCCCGAGCTCATCAAGTCCGTCCTCGGCCAAGCCCTGCACATCAAGGGCATCGCCCAACGCTTCGCCCACCACCGCGACTTCCTCTTCCTCGGCCGACAGTCGATGTTCCCCATCGCCCTCGAAGGTGCGCTCAAGCTCAAGGAGATCTCCTATATCCACGCCGAGGGCTATCCGGCCGCCGAGATGAAACACGGGCCCATCGCGCTCGTCAGCCCCGAGTGCCCGACCGTCTTCTTCGCCCCCGCCGGCGAGATGTTCAACAAGCTCGTGGGCAACATCCAGGAGATCAAGGCACGCAAGGGTCAGGTCATCGTCATCACCACCGCCGGCGCCGAACTGCCGCCCGGGCTGGCCGACGAACGCATCGACCTGCCCCCCTGCCACGACGCCATCCTGCCCCTCCTCGCGACGATCCCCGTGCAATTGCTCAGCTACTACATCGCCGCCGCCCTCGGCCGCGATGTCGACAAGCCCCGCAACCTCGCCAAGTCCGTCACCGTCGAGTGATCGGCGCACGGCCCGCCTTGAATTCGCGCGCGCAAGTGCCGCCCATCTGACCCGACCACCGCCGCCCGCTTCCGCGCTCCCCGTCCCGCCTTCCGCGTTCCTCCGTCCCGCCATGTCCCTCCTCCCGCCGCTCGAAATCAAACCCGACCGCGCCGCCTTCCACCGCCTCTGCGCCGAGGGCAATGTCGTGCCCGTCTACGCCGATCTCATGGCCGACATCGAGACGCCCGTCTCGGCCTACGCGAAGGTGAAGGGCTCCGGCCCGGCGTTCCTGCTCGAATCCATCGAGGGCGGCGAACACCTCTCACGCTACAGTTTCATCGGCGTGCGCCCGCGGAAGATCTTCGCCATCGGCCCCGAGACCACGCTCGTCCGCCACGCCGACGGCTCCACCACGCGCCTCCCCACGCCCGCCGACCCGCTCCAGATTCTCGAGGAGGACATGCGCGGCGCCAAACCGGTGAAGCAGCCCAACATGCCACCCTTCATGGGCGGCGCCGTCGGCTTCATCGGCTACGAATACATCAACCGCATCGAGCCGAGCGTGCCGGTGCCCGAGGCCAACGACCAGGGCATCCCCCTGCTCTACTTCATGCTGGCCGACTCGCTCGTCATCTTCGACCGCGCCAAGCAGACCCTCCGCCTCCACGTCAACGCCCACATCGGCACCGACATCGACGCCGCCTACGATGCCGCCGTCGCCGAGGTCGAGAACCTCCGCACCCTCCTGCAGACCCGCCGCGAGCTCGCGCCGATCGCGTTGGCCGAACGCCCGAAACTCTCCGTGCCCCCGGGCAACTTCACCAAGGAGGAATTCGAGAAGGCCGTCGACGACACCAAGGAGTTCATCCGCGCCGGCGACATCATCCAGGTCGTGCTTTCCCAGCGTTTCCGCCGCCCGTTCACCAAGTCGCCGCTCGATCTCTACCGCGCGCTGCGCACCGTGAACCCCTCGCCGTACATGTTCATCTTCGACGTGGGCGACTTCGCCATCGTCGGCGCGTCACCGGAAGTCCACGTCAAGGTCACCGACGGCCTCGTCGAGATCCGCCCCATCGCCGGCACCCGCCCGCGCGGCGCCACGCCCGCCGAGGACGTCGCGTACGAGAAGGACCTGCTCGCCGACGAGAAGGAGAAGGCCGAGCACCTCATGCTCGTCGACCTCGCCCGCAACGACATCGGCCGCGTCTGCGAGTTCGGCTCCGTCACCGTGCCCGAGTTCATGATCATCGAGCGCTACTCGCACGTCATGCACATCGTCTCGCAGGTCGAAGGCAGACTCCGCGCCGACCGCAACGCCTTCGACGTCATGCGCGCCACCTTCCCGGCCGGCACCGTCTCCGGCGCGCCCAAGATCCGCGCCATGCAGCTCATCGCCCAGTTCGAGAAGCTCCAGCGCGGCTTCTACGCCGGCGCGCTCGGCTACTTCAGCTACGACGGCAACCTCGACTCCTGCATCACCCTGCGCACCGCGCTGGTGAAGGACGGCCAGATCACGATCCAGGCCGGCGCGGGACTCGTCGCCGACTCCGTACCGGCCAGCGAATACCAGGAGACGATCAACAAGGCCTCGGCCCTGTTGAAGGCCGTCGCCATCGCCGACGGCGCCTGACCGGGTTCGACCCGCCGCCGACTCGGCCGGCCGCTCCGCACACCCCGGCGCGCACCCGCCGCGACAACCCGCCAGTCTCTGGCGGATACCGCCCCTCCTTTGCCGCGCATGGGGCCCATCCCCCGGTGACTCGGTGGCCCCGGGCACAATCACCCGTCCTCCCGATTCAACCAGCCGGCGCACCGACCGATTAGTCGGCTGACGACACGTTTGGTTCGCCCCGCTCCGGACATCCGCCCCATCCTCGCGCCGACCATGACTCTCCGTTTCGAGTACCGCCCCTACCGCGCTGTGTTTCGCCAACCGGTGATCACCGCCCACGGGGCGTGGCGCGAACGGGAGGGCGTCCTGGTCCGCCTCTCCGATGAATCCGGCCTCGGCGGACTCGGCGAGATCGCACCGTTGCCGGGCTGGGGCAGCGAAACGCTCGACGACGCGCTCTGCTTCTGCGCCGCCATGCCCTCGACGATCGACGCCACCCATATCCGTTCGATCCCGACACACCTTCCCGCGTGCACGTTCGCCCTCGAGTCGGCATGGGATGCCGCACGCCAGCCGGCCGCCCCGTCCCCCGTCCGCGAACTGTCGGTCGCCGCGCTGTTGCCCGCCGGCCCGGGCGCGGTCGAAGCCGCAGCCGCCGCACGCCAGAGCGGATACACCACGATGAAATGGAAGGTCGGGGTCGGCGCCCCCGATGCCGAGATCGCCCTCCTCCCCCGGGTGCTCTCCGAGCTGCCGCACGGCGGCCGGCTGCGTGTCGATGCCAATTGTGCGTGGGATCTACCGACCGCCCGCCGCTGGCTCCGCGCCTGCGAGGGATGCCCCGTCGAATTCGTCGAGCAGCCCTTTCCCGTCGGACACGAGCAACCGATCTTCGAACTCGCCAGCGAATACTCCACCCGCCTCGCGCTCGACGAATCCGTCGCCCGCACCGACGACCTCCGCCGGTGGTTGGACTTCGGCTGGCCGGGCATCTACGTGATCAAGCCCTCCCTGGCCGGATCGCCGCGACGCCTGCTCCAGCTGCTCGAGAGCTACGAGGCCGAGGCCGTGTTCTCCGGCGCGTTCGAGACCGCCGTCGGTTCGCGCGCCGCGTTGCTCGTCGCCGCCCGCGCCGAACACTCCGGCCGCGCCGTCGGCTTCGGCACCATCGGTTGTTTCGCGGACGAACGCTTGAACCTCCCGGACACGGCGCCCACCATTCCCACCAAGTGGCTCGCGCGTCATGCGCCGGCCGAACCATGGGAAGCCTTCTCGCACGAGCCGCGCGCCGCCTGAACGAACCCGCCGTCCGCTCCGCCGACGGTCGCGCTTGGCATGCACCGGCCACGAAATTCGCATCCGAGTTCGTCACCACCCCGGCCGGCGGCGCCCCGCTCGCGATCGATTCCCCCGATCCGCTCGAGTACGCCGCCGGAGCGATCGCCGCACTCGTGGCCGGGCGCGACATCATGCTCTGCAATCCGCAGTGGACTGCCTCCGAGCGCGCGGCGGCCGACGCGATCCGCACCCGACCGGCCGCCTACGACCAAGGACCACCGCGCATCCTCATCGCCACCGGCGGCAGCAGCGGCCGCCTCCGTTTCGCCACCCACACTCCCGATACGCTGCAAGCCGCCGCCGAGGCGCTCCACCGCCACTGCGGCGATGTCCCGCTCAACAGCCTGTGCACCCTGCCGCTCTTTCACATCAGCGGCTTCCAGCAGCTCGTCCGCGCCCTGGTCACCGATGGCGCGCTGTTGATCGCCGACTGGCGGGCGATCGTCGCCGGGCAGCGGCCGCATGTTTCCACCGGCGATGGAAGCTGGATGCTCTCGCTGGTCCCCACCCAACTGGCTCGGCTCCTCGATGACGACGAGGCCGTCGCCTGGCTTCGCGAATTCGATACGATTCTGCTCGGCGGTGCCCCCGCCGGCCCCCGCCTGCTCGCGGAGGCACGCGACATGGGACTGCCCATCATGATCGCCTATGGTTCGAGCGAGACCGCCGCAGCATTCGCGTTCGAACCGATCGGCAGCCACCGCGAAGAAGAGGCCGGCCTCACTCCGTTTTCCCACGCCACCATCAAACTCGTCGACCCCGACACCTGGCAGCACTGCCCAAACGGCGCGGTGGGCCGCATCGCCGTCGACGCCGACTCCCTCTTTCTCGGCTACTGGCCGGATCGCCGCCCCGGCGGGTATTGGATCAGCGAAGACCTGGGCCGCATCGATGCCAATCACCGGCTCCAGCTTCTCGGTCGGGCCGACGCCGCCATCAACACCGGCGGCGAAAAGGTCCATCCGGCGGAAATCGAAACGGCGCTGCGCAACCTCGGCGCCAACGCGGAAATGGTGGTTCTCGGGATTCCCGATGCACGCTGGGGCGAATGCGTCGCCGCGTTCTACCCGGCGTCCGAGCCACCCGACATCACCGCGCTCGAGGAGGGGCTCCGCACGCAACTCAGCGCGCACAAGCTCCCGCGCCGCTGGGTTGCGGTCGCAGAGTGGCCGCGCACCGCGCAGGGCAAGACCGACCGCGCCGCGCTGCGCAAACTCGCCAGCACGTAGGGCCGGTCTCCGACCGGCCTCTCTCGGCACGCCGCCCGAGCACTTTTTAGGGGCCGCCAAAGGCGTGCCCCATTCCCCACCTCACGCCCGATCCTTGCCGAAGAGCAGGCGGAGACCGTTGAGGCACACGACCACCGTGCTGCCCTCGTGGGCAAACACGCCGGCGGTCAGCGGCACGATGCCGGCGAGCGAACAGCCGACCATGACAATCACGGTGCCGAGCGAGATCACGAGATTCTGTTTGATCACGCGCCGGGCGCGCTGGCTGAGCCGGTAGGCCGAGAGGAAATTCTCGATCTTGTCGTTCATCAGCACGACCTCGCTCTGTTCGAGCGCGGCATCGCTGCCCCGTGCGCCCATCGCCACCGACACGAACGCAGCGGCGAGACTCGGGGCGTCGTTCACGCCGTCGCCGACCATCGCCACCTTCATGCCCTGCCCGCGAAACTCCTGGATCGCAGCGACCTTGCCCTCCGGCGAGAGGCCGGCCCGGACCTCGTCGAGCCCCAGCTCCTTCGCCACCGACTCCGCCGCCTGGCGACGGTCGCCGGTCAACATGACGGTCTTCAGGCCGAGCCGTTTCATCTCCGCGAGCACATCCTTGGATTGGACACGCACCTCGTCCTTGAGCAGCACGCGGCCGATCACGCCCTTGCCGATCACCCAGACCTCGGAAAGGTCCGGCGGCGACGGCGGCACGTCCTTGATCCAGTCGGCGAGCGGGCCCTCGTTGAGCAGTTCCCGGCGGCCCAACATGATCGTGGCGTCGCCCCGTTTTGCCTTCAGGCCCTGACCGGTGATCGATTCGAAATCCGCAATGTCGTGCTCCGCGACGCCGTGTTTGCGGCCGTAGGCGGTGATCGCGCGCGCGATCGGGTGCTGCGAGTTCTGTTCGAGCGAATAGGCCAGCTCGAGGATCTCCTGTTCGCGGCCGGGCGGATAGCTCTCGTAACCCACAACCTCGAGATCTCCCGTGGTCAGCGTGCCGGTCTTGTCGAGCGAGACGAGGTTCACATCGGCGAGTTTCTCGATCGCCGCACCGCCGCGGAAAAGGATGCCGTGCTTCGCGCCCCACGCGATCGCCGCGAGGATCGCCGACGGGATCGAGAGCACCAGCGCGCACGGGCTGGCGACGACGAGCAACGTCATCGCGCGGTAGAACGCAGAGCGCACTTCCACGCCGTCGACCACGAGGTTGTCGAACGGCTGGATCCCGAAGAGCAGCCACCACACGAAGAACATCGCGGTCGTCGCGCCCAGCACCGCGTAGGTGTAGCGCACGCCGAACTTGTCGGTAAAACGTTCGCTCGGGGCCTTCAGCTTCTGCGCCGTCTGGATGAGGCGGATGATGCGCTGCAACGTCGATTCGGCCGGCAGACGTTCGACCTGGAACTCGACCGCACCCCAGAGATTGATGGTGCCGCTGAAGACCGGATCGCCGGTGCCCTTCTCGACCGGGCGCGCCTCGCCGGTGATGTTGGCCTCGTCGGCTGCGGTCTTGCCGCTGCTCACGACACCGTCGGCCGGGAACGCCTCGCCGGGTTTCACGAACAACGTGTTTCCGAGCGCGATCTCCTCGACCTTGATCACGGTCTGCTCGCCATCGGCCTCCACCCGGCACGCCTCCTTCGGCGCCGCCTTCAGCAACGAATCGACTTCACGATGGGTGCGATCGAGCGCATAGGCCTCCATCGCGCCGGAAGCGGAGAACAGGAACAACAACAGTGCGGCCTCGTCCCAATGGCCGATCGCCATCGCGCCGGCCGCCACCGCGATCATCAGAAAATGGATATCCAGTTCGCCCTTGCGGATCTTCGCCCACACGTCGATCGCCGCGTCGAAACCGCCGGCCAGGATCGACAGACCGTAGAGCACCTTGATCGTCACCGCATCGGCCGCGACCACCCCGGTGAACTTCAGCAGGAACGCCGTGGTGCCGAACAACCAGCACGCTCCCGCGAATCCGGCCAGTACCCGCCAATCCTCCTCTTCCTCCTCCTCTTCGATCTCCGGCCACTGGAACTCGCGCCATTTCCAGAAATGCGGGGCGGTGGTGCAGCTCTGCTTCGAGATCACCGCCGCGTCACCCTCCTTGGTGACCGCGAAGCCGCTCGGCGCCTCCGCCGCACACCGCGACATCGTCGCCAGCTTCGCCTCGAGCGCCGACACGACCTCCGTCAACCGCTGGTCAAGCAAGTCGACGTCGACCTGCCCGAGCGTGGCGACCGCGACCTTGCGCGCCCCGGGATCGACGCGTACGGCCTCGACCCCCGGTTGCTCCCGGAGAAACGCGGCGAGAGCGGCGATCCATTCGCATTGATTGGAGTGTTCGGCGGAAACGGGATTGCTCATTGGGCGTAGTTCTGGGCCGAGGCTAGAAACCCCGCGCCCCGGCTGCCAATGGAAACCGTCGTCCCATCGGTGCAAAAGACTCATGCGAGCGGTGCGACGCGTTCCGGTCGCACCTCATTCTCAGGGTATAGGGGCAAGACGAGAACAATGGCCCCTCGTGTCTTGCTTCGCTCAATGGGATTTTACACCCTCAAAAGGCTGCCCTGAACATGTCCACCCGCTTCTTCACCAACGCCGGGACCAACACCCTTCTCGCGAAGCTGGAGGGCGTATTCCACCACAACCCCGATATCGCGCGCTTCGATGCGCTGGTCGGCTATCTGCGGGCCTCCGGCTACTTCGCGCTGCGGCCGCATTTGGAGAAGGTGCCCCGAGTTCGCATCCTCGTCGGCATCGATGTAGATGAGATCGTCGCCGACTACCACAAACGCGGCCTGCTCTTCCTCGCCGACCCGGCGAAGGCGCTCGACGACTTCCAGGACCGCCTCAAGCGCGACATCCAGAAAGCCGACTACAGCGCCGAGATCGAGCAGGGCATCCTCCGCTTCGTCGAAGACGTCGTCGCCGGCAAACTCGCCATCCGCGCCCACCCGACCAAGTGCCTGCACGCGAAGCTCTACATCTTCCTTCCTCAGGGCTGGTGCGAGCACAAGCCGGGTGCCGTCATCACCGGCTCCTCTAACCTCACCGCTGCCGGCCTCGGCGCCGAGGAGCAGTCCCGCAATTACGAGTTCAACGTTCTGCTCCACGACTTCGACGACGTAAAGTTCGCCTCCGACGAGTTTGAGCAGCTCTGGGGCGAGGCCGTCGACGTCCTGCCCAAGACGGTCCTCGCCGTCCGCAATTCGACCTACCTCGCCACCTCGATCACACCGTACGAACTCTACTTCAAGCTGCTCGCCGAATACTTCGGCCCGGCGATCGACTACGACCCCAACTCGATCACCGATCTGCCCGAAGGCTTCAAGCGCCTCACCTACCAGATCGACGCCGTGAACAACGGCTTCCGGCTCCTCGAAAAGCACGGCGGTTTCTTCCTCTCCGACGTCGTCGGCCTGGGCAAAACAGTCGTCGCCACGCTCATCGCCCGGAAGTTCTATTTCCACAACGGATTCCCCGACCACCGCTCGCACACGCTCGTGGTCTGCCCGCCGGCCCTCGTCGAGAACTGGTCCGAGACCAAGGAACGCTTCCGCCTCGACAACTGCGAGATCGTCACGACCGGCTCCCTGCACAAGGTGCGCAACCCGCAGAAGTTCGACCTCATCATCGTCGACGAGGCGCACAAGTTCCGCAACGACACCGCCGACGCCTTCGACGAACTCCAGCGCCTCTGCAAGTCCGGCACCACCCGCAAGCTGTCCGACGGCACCATCGCCGAGAAGAAGGTGATCCTCATCTCGGCGACCCCGCTCAACAACGCCCCGCAGGATATCCGCAACCAGCTTGCCCTTTTCCAGGATCTGAAGCGCTCCACCCTCAGCGTCGGCAACCTCCAGCACTTTTTCGCCCAGCGTGAGCGCGAGTTCCGCGAGGCGAAACGCGAGCCGAACATCGAAGCCGCGCGCCGCGCCGTCGTCGCCATCTACGAGCGGATCCGCACCAAGGTCATCAGCGAGATCACCGTGCGCCGCACCCGCACCGACCTTAACGACAATCCAGACTACAAGCACGACCTCGAAGAGCAGGGCGTGCGCTTCCCCGAGATCGAGCGCCCGCGCCACATCCTCTACCCGCTCTCGCCCGAGCTCGAGGCGCTCTACGACCGCACCGTGCAGATGCTCTCCTCGCGGTCCGACGTCGGGCTCACCTACAACCGCTACCGGGCGCTCTCCTTCCTCCGCCCAGACCTGAAGAAGAAATACAAGGACGCCGACCGCATCTCCCTCCAGCTCGCCACGATCATGCGCACGCTGCTGGTAAAGCGGCTCGACAGCTCCTTCTACGCCTTCACCGCCTCGCTGCGCCGCTTCCGCGATGCCACCACGACCATGATCGGCATGTTCGAGCGCGGCGCCATCTACATCGCGCCCAACCTCCCCGTGAACGAGTACCTGCTCGAAGACCGCGAGGGCGAGCTCGTCCAGCTCATCGCCGAACGCCAGGCCGCCGACCCCACCATCGAGGTCTGCAAACCAGAAGACTTCTCCGCCGACCTCCTCGCCGGCCTCCGCCGCGACCTCGAGCGCATCGAGCCCGTCCTGGCCGCTTGGCAACAGGTCGCCGACGCCAACACCGACCCGAAGTTCGATCTTTTCCTCCGCCGCCTGCGCGACGAACTCCTCCACCGCGACCTCAACCGCGAGGGCAAACTCGTCGTCTTCTCCGAATCCGCCGAGACCACCGACTACCTCACCAAGCGCCTCTCCCTCGCTGGCTTCAACCGCGTGCTCACCATCGACGCCGGCAACCGCAACGCCCGCCGCGACGACATCCGCGCCAACTTCGACGCCAACTACACCGGCCGCCGTCGCGACGACTTCGACATCGTCATCGCCACCGAGGTGCTCGCCGAGGGCGTGAACCTCCACCGCGCGAATGTGATCGTCAACTACGACACCCCGTGGAACGCCACGCGCCTCATGCAGCGCATCGGCCGTGTCAACCGCATCGGCTCCCTCGCACCGCGCATCTACGTCTACAACTTCTACCCCACCGCCCGCGTCGACGACGACATCGAGCTGCGCAAGAAGGCCGTCATGAAGCTCCAGGCCTTCCACTCCGCCCTCGGCGAGGACAGCCAGATCTACTCGACCGACGAGGAGGTCGACACCTTCGGCCTCTTCGAAAAACTCCCGGAGGACGACGAGCGCGACGAACGCCTGACCCTGCTCATGGAGCTGCGCCGCTTCCGCGCCGAACACCCCGAGCAGTTCCGCCGCATCGCCAAGCTCCCCGCGCGCTGCCGTGTCGGTCGCGCCGATGCGCCCCGCGCCCGCAGCACCGTCGCCTTCATCCGCAACGCCCACCGCGACGCCTTCTACCGCGTCGCCCCCGGGGCAGAGCCCGAGGAGATCGCCTTCACCGAAGCCGTGCGCGAGTTTCGCGCCACGCATCCCGACGAGCCGTCGATCCCGCTGCACGACGGCCACCATGAGCAGGTCAACGCCGCCACCGTCAGCTTCCGCGAGGCGGTGCTCGCCGACACGCTCGCGCCGCTCGTCGTCCAGGCCAAGCAGGGCCCCAACGAGAAGCGCGCCCGCGAGTTCCTCGACGGTTTCCTGCCGTTCGACTTCATCAGCGACGAGGAGCGCCGCCTCATCCGTCTGGCCAAGCTCGCGCTCGCCCGCGCCCGCTACGCCAGCCTCCAGCGCGAGCTTAACAAGCTCCAGCGCGACACCCTCGACCGCACCACCAAGAAGCTCACCCTCACCCCGGCCGCCCTCGCCGACCGGCTCTTCGAGCTCCTGCGCGGCTACAAGCTCGACGAGATGGAGAGCCAGGGCGTAGGCGCCACCGAAGCCGTCCGCCGCGCCGAGACCGATCCCGAGATCATCCTCACCGAGTCCTTCGACGATCCGCACGCGACATTCGGACATAAAAAAGGGGCAACCCTTGCGGATCACCCCATCGCCTAAGAGCGAGAAGTCCCGCCAAGATCGGCCTCTTTGCCGCAAAATCAAGCCTCTAGTCCGATGGAACCCAGCCCCTCCGCGCCCACCCCGCCCACGCGGCGCACCATCGTCTATATCGACGCGTTCAACTGGTACTTCGGCATCTTCGCCCAGCGCCCCGCGTGGAAGTGGCTCAACCTTGAATCCTTCTTCGCCTCCCTCCGCCCCGACGAGGAGATCGTCGCCATCAAGTTCTTCACGGCCCTCGTCGAACCCAAACTGCGCACGAGCCCACGGCGCGACCGCCAGCAGCGCTACCTTTCCGCCCTGCGCACCCTGCCCAAAACCACGGTCGTGCTCGGCAAGTACCAAAATCGCACCGTCACCTGCCGCGCCGCCGCCTGCGGCCGAAACCTCGAGTATGAAGTCGGCGAAGAGAAGAAGACCGATGTGAACATCGCCGTGCACTTAATCGACGATGCCCTGCGCGACCGCATGGACTGCGCCCTCGTCGTCTCCGGCGACTCCGACCTCGAACCCGCCGTCGCCTGGGTCCGCACCAACCACCCCACGATCAAGCTGACCGTCTACATTCCCACCCTTCCCGAAGAGGCCAAGGAACGGCGCAACGACTTCTACCAGTCCATCGGCGTGACCTGCCGCCCGCTGCCGCTCGACGGCATCGCCCGCCACCTCTTCCCCGCATCGATCCCTCTGCCCAGCGGCGCCGTACTCGAACGCCCGCGCGATTGGCCCGCCCCCTGACCCGCCCCCATGACCCGCCCCGAGCTCCAGTCCTTTCTCCGCTCCCGCTACGACCGCGCCGGTTGGATCGCCCTGCTGCCCAAGCTGCTGCCGACCACGGAGCCGTGGCTTCGGGCGCAGCCGCTCGACTTCCAGGACGAGGCCGTCGTGGCCGCCGCGCAGCTCGGCCGCATCCCGCTCGCCGGCGACCGCACCGTCGCCGTGCTCGAGATCCGCGTGGCCGGTCAGGTCGATCTCCAGCGCAACCGCGCCGGCCTGCGCAATCTCGTCGCGCGCTTCATCGGCCAGGCTCAGGCCGATGCCGTCATCGCCTTCTTCGTCGGCGATTCGCCCGACTACCGCTTCACCTTCGCGGCCCGCACCAGCGCCTTCACGCCCGACGGCCAGCTCGAACAGCGCGACACCGCCCCGCGCCGCTACACCTACCTCTTCGGCCCCGGCCAGCCCTGCCGCACCGCGCTCGACCGCTTCGAACTGCTCCGCTCCCTCGGCCCGCGCGCCCAGCTCGCCGACCTGATCGAGGCCTTCAAGGTCGAGCCGCTCTTCAAAGAGTTCTACCGCGACTACGGCCGCGTGTTCGACGCCGTCGAAAACCACATCCGCCCGACGCTGCCCGACAAGGAGCCGCTGCGCCTCTTCACCCAGCGGCTCTTCAACCGCCTCATGTTTCTCGCCTTTGTCGAGCGCAAGGGCTGGCTGCGCTGGGAACAACGCACCGACTACCTCTCCGCCCTCTGGGACGACTACCGCTCCAAGAACCGCACCGCCGCCACCCCGGGCAACTTCTACGCCGACCGCCTCGTCCCGCTCTTTTTCGAAGGTCTCAACCAGCCCGATCGCCCCGTCGGCGCCGCCGACCCGCGCTTCGGCATCGTGCCCTACCTCAACGGCGGACTCTTCGAATACGCCGACGACGGCACCGACCGCCTGCCCGCCCTCCGCGTGCCCGACGACGCGCTCGCGCTCGTGCTCGACCCCGAGAGCGGCCTCTTCTCCCGTTTCAACTTCACCATCGCCGAGAGTACGCCCCAGGAGATCAACGTGGCCGTCGATCCCGAGATGCTCGGCAAGGTCTTCGAGGAACTCGTCACCGGCCGCCACGAACAAGGCAGCTACTACACGCCCAAGCCGATCGTCGCCTTCATGGGCCGCACCGCTCTGGTCGAGCACCTCGTCGACCGCTGCCCCGCCGAGGACCGCGCCGTCATCGAGCGCTTCGTCCACGACGACGATGCCTCCAGCCTGCGCGACCCCGAGGCCGTGCACCGCGCCCTGGTCGAGGTGAAGATCTGCGACCCCGCCTGCGGCTCCGGCGCCTACCTGCTGGGCCTGCTGCACGAGCTTGTGGAGTTGCGCTCCCGCCTGTTCGCCTCACGCCGCCAGCCCGATCCGGAATCCGCCTACCAACGCCGACTCCAGATCATCGAGCGCAATCTCTACGGCGTGGACAAGGATGCCTTCGCCGTGAACATCGCCCGGCTGCGCCTCTGGCTCGCGCTCGCCGTCGAATTCGAGGGCGCCGTGCCGCCCCCGCTGCCCAACCTCGATTTCAAGATCGAGGCCGGCGACTCCCTCGCCGCCCCCGCGCCGCAGGACCTTTTTCAGCGCCCCGCTGTCGAGGAGTTCCGCGACAAGAAGGCCGCCTTCCTTCGCGCCCACGGCGCCGAGAAAGCCCAACTCAAAGCGGAGCTGGAGCGCATCCGCGCCGACCTCGCCCTCTGGCAGCAGGTGGACAACGTCGGCCACGGGTTCAACTGGGCCGTGGAGTTCGCCGAGGTGTTTCTCCCCCGCGAGGAAGACCGCGGGCTGCTCGGCGAGCTGATGGTCCGGGAAGACGACACCCGCCCCGCCCTCGGCGCCGGAGGCGGCTTCGACATCATCGTCGCCAATCCGCCGTACGTGCGCATGGAGCTGATCAAGCCCCAGAAGCCCGTCCTCCGGAAACGCTTCCCCCACGTTCACGCCGAGCGCGCCGACCTCTACGTCTATTTCTACGCCCGCGCCCACGAGCTGCTGCGCCCAGGCGGCGTGGCCGCCTTCATCTCCTCCAACAAATGGCTGCGCGCCGGCTACGGCGAGTCGCTCCGCCAGCACCTCCTGGATGCGCAGGCCTTCCGGCTGGTGATGGATTTCGGAGACCAGCCGGTTTTCCAATCCGCCACCGCTTACCCCTGCATCTTCGTCTGGCAGAAGAAGGGCCGTGGCGACTCCGCCACCGCCTGGGCCAAGGTCACCGATCTGGATCGCTGCTACGCGGAAGGCGTCCGCCCGCACTTTCTGGCAATCCACACTCCAGTACCGGCTGACCAGTTCGGCGTTGGGAAACCGCGTTTGGCCACAAGTGTAGGTGCCGACCTCCGGAGCCGCATGGAGCAGAGCGGGCAGCGATTGGGCCAGATCTGTAAAGGGCTGATCGGGTGGGGCGTGAAGACCGGCTTCAACGATGCCTTCCTGATCGACCAGACAACCCGCGACCGCTTGATCGCGGAGACGCCGGCCGCAGCCGAGATCATCAAACCGCTGTTAGTCGGCGAAGACGTCCGCCGCTACTCACTCACGTACCGGAATAACTACATGATCTACGCCTACCACGGTGTGGACATCCGCCGCTATCCCTCGGTCGAGAAGCATCTCCGGCCATTCCGCTCGTTCACCGACGACAAAGGCAAAACCGTCGGCCTCGAACACCGTGCCACCAAACAGGAGTGGTACGAACTGCAGCAGCCGCAGATGGCGTACCGCGAATGGTTCGACCAACCGAAGATCCTCTATCCGGAGATCGGACTCGACGCCCGTTTCGCGATGGATGAGCAGGGCCTCACGATCAACAACAAGGCCTTCTTCCTTCCCTCGGCAGACTGGTTCCTCCTCGCAGTTCTGAACTCGAGCTCGGTTTGGAGCTGGATCACCCAAACGCTTTCTCCGCTTCGCGGTGGCTACTGGGAGTTCCGCGCCCAGTACCTCGAAACTCTCCCCATCCCCGACGCCTCCGCCGAAGACCGGAAGCACGTCGGCGACCTCGCCCAGCAGGCCCAGGCGTTGCACGGCCGGCGCCGCGCGCGTTGCGAGCAATTCCTCCGCGACCTCGGGCTCGATCCGGCCGGCAGCACCTCGCGCAACCCGCTGGAGCAGCCGTGGTCGCTCGCGGCCGACGACTACGCCAAACGCGCCCGCAAGCTCCTCGGCCGCGCCCCCGACCCGAAGCTCCACGCCGCCGCCCGCGACGAGACCGCCGCGCTCACCGAACAGATCGCGAAGATCGAGAGCGAGATCGATGCGCGCGTCGCCGCGCTCTACGGCCTCGATGCCGAGGACCAACGCTGGGCCGCCCAGTCCGCCCCCGCCGATGGCAAGCAGACCATGTTTTTCGACGTCCTCGGCAAGCTCAAGGCCCGCCGCGCACATTTCTCGCTCACCGAGGTGCAGTCCGCCGTCAACGACGCCGAACTCTCCCTCACCGACGGCACGCTGAAGGTCTACCTCTCCGAAGCCGTCGGCAAGGGCCTGATCCACGACGCCGGCCGGGGCTGGTACAGCCGCCTCACCGAGCCCCTGGTCCTCGACCCGCAGCCGGTCCGCAAACTCGTCCGCGCCGTCGAGAAGGCGTTCCCGCTGCTCGATTTCAGCGCGTGGAGCACGGTGCAGCTCAACCCCTGGATGCAGCACATGCTCGCCCAACCGGTGCACTTCCTCCACGTGCCCCGCGAGCATCTGGAAACAGTGGGCGACACCCTGCGCAATCTCGGCTGGGAAGTGTCCGTGAACCCCGGCAAACAAGCCGCCACCCGCGACATTCGCCCCGGCGAAAAGATGGTCGTCCTCCGCCCGACCCACTCCAAGCAACCGCCGGCCCAAGACCACTTGGCAGCCCCCGAGCAAGTACTCGTCGATTTGCTGGTCGAAACCGAGGCCTTGAGCCTCATGGACACCGCCGAAGCGCGGGCCGCGGCCTTAGGAGCAGCGAACAGCGGTTTCTTAAAGATCGCTGACCTGAAGCGTTTTGCAGAGTTCCGGCAGCTCGAATGGGAAAAATTGCGACCAGTTAACTAACGCCAATTTTCTGGTTTTTTTGGCATTAGTTAATCGCACGAATCCCGATGTTTCCCGCCTTCGTTTACACCCGGGCATGGGCCGACCAAGAGCGTAAGAAACTGGGGAACTGCGACCCGGGATTGTTGGAGAAATGTGTGCGGGCTTTGACGCTGCTGGGGCACTTGGCGGAGAGCGGGCTGCCATTTCTCTTCAAAGGCGGCACGAGCATCCTGCTCCACCTGCCAGAAATCCGCCGCCTCTCCATCGACATCGATATCGTCTCTCCGGCTACCGACGTCGAACTGGACCGCGTCGTGGCACAGATCGGGCAAAGCACGCCGTTCACCCGCTGGGAAGAAAACATCCGAGGCACGGCCCCAGACTCCGACCGCGAGCCCTTGCCGCACCGGCGGCATTTCAAATTCTGGTTCCCCAGCGAGCGCACCCGGAACGGCGAGGACTTCATCCTGCTCGACGTCGTCCAAGAGGTGCACTGCCCGCACGCCACGGTCCAGCGCCCCATCGCCACCTCGTTTCTTCAGCCGGAACGGGAGATCACCGTTACGCTGCCGACCATCGAAAGCCTGCTCGGTGACAAGCTCACCGCCTTCGCCCCCACGACGACCGGCGTGAAACTGCGCAAGCCCAGCAACGAGGAAGGCGAGATCATGCAGGTTGCGAAGCAACTCTTCGACGTCGGCGTGCTCTTCGAACACGCGACCGACTTCGACCAAGTCGCCCGCACCTACGACGGCGTCCAAGCCCAAGAGTCCGGCTACCGCGAGAACCTCCACAGTCGCGACGCAACCTTGGCCGACACGCTCAACGCCTGCCTCGGTCTCACCAGCATACGCGTGCGTGGCGCGCCGGCTACCCTCTACCCTGACGCAGACCTGCTGCTCGCCGGGTTCCAACGGCTTCAGGGGCATCTGACGCAACGTCCCCCCGACGAAAACGGCCGCCGTGTCTTCGCCGCCCGCGCCGCCGTGCTCGCCGCCCACCTGCGCGCCGGCCGATCCTTCGATTTCGCCACCGCCCGCTATACCGGCAGGCCTCAACAACTCGCCGCACTGCAGGGCGCTTCACTCGGCGACAACGCCCACGCCTGGCTTGACCGGATCAAACCCGTGAGCCCAGAGGCTTTCCACTACTGGCTCATGGCCCTCTCTACATGATCGGCGCGCAGCCGCCACCGCGCTGTCGTGCATTGCCAGCGCCGCGGATTCCGTGCTCCGTTTCCCGGATGAGCAAACACCGGCTGATGCGGGACCCCTATTACGCGCAGATCCTCTTCGCCATCGAGCGAAGGATCCAGTTGGCGGACGTGAACGCCGCAGAGCGCGGAGTCGCTCTCACCGACTCGATCGTGCGCTCGGCGCTCGTGCAGGCCGCGAACACCGCAAAAGGCCGCCCGCCCGCCCCGTTACCGGCCACCGCTCCGGCCAAGGAGCGCCTGCCCGCCGAACTCGCCGCCGAGATCGCGCTGGCGCGGACCGACCTTCAGGTCGTCGAACCAACCCCCGACGGTTCCGAGACCGTGAAGCCGCTGTCCACCGGAGAATGGCTCGACTCCCTCGGCGCGGTTCGCGAATCGTGCGCCCTCCGCGGCGATGGCAAACCCGGCTCTCGCGCCTACCTCGACTACCTGCGCGAGTTCGTGGCCAAGACCGTCAAGAAGTGACCCGATGCCCAAAGCCGTAACCAATTGCTCCGAGTCCGCCGCCCCGCGTTCCGAGTTCCGGTCCGCTCTCCGCTTTCCGGTCTCCGGTGTCCCCCGATGATCGGCCTGCACGAGAACCACGGCGGGCCACCGGCACGCACCGACGAGTGGCTGCAACTCGTCGCCCGAGCCTTTGCCGAGGGCGGCTGGCTGCAGGACGCCCTCGCGCTCGAACACCGCCCCCAACAGGAACGCATGGCGCGCGAGGTCGCGCGGTCGTTCTCGCGCGACGAAGTCCTGCTCGCCGAGGCGGGCACCGGCGTGGGCAAGAGCCTCGCCTATTTCGTGCCGGGACTCATCCACGCCCAGACCGCGCGCCGGCCGATGCTCGTCTCCACGCACACGATCTCGTTGCAGGAGCAGATCCAACAGAAGGACCTCGCGCTCGTGCGCCGGCTCTTCCGCGCCGCGCCCGAGCTGACGCCGTTCGCCGACTTCCGTTCCGCCCTGCTCGTCGGCAAGGGCAACTACCTCTGCTCCACGCGCCTCGCCCAGGCCATCGCGGCCAAGCACGAGCTGTTTCCCACACACGAGCAGCAGGAGCTCCAGCGCATCGCCGCCTGGGCCCAGGAATCGGCCGACGGCCTGCGCCAGGAACTCAGCCCGGCCCCCGATCCCGAAGTCTGGGAGTGGATTCACGCCGACTCCTCGGTGTGCAGCCGCAAACACTGCGACCCGAAGCACTGCCCCTACCAGCGCGCCCGCGCCCGTATCCGCGATGCGCAGCTGATCATCGTCAACCACAGCCTGCTCTTCTCGCACCTGCAGGCCGGCGGCGCGGCCGAACGCGGCGCCAAACGCGGCATCCTCTTCCCCGACGACTTCCTCGTGCTCGACGAGGCGCACACCGTGCCCGAGGTCGCCACCGAGCACTTCGGCCTGCGCGTCACCTCCTACGGCTTCGACCGCTTCCTCAAGTCGCTCTACCACCCGCAGCGCAAACGCGGCCTGCTCCAGAAGCTCGGCAGCGCCCGCGAACAGCAGCTCGTCGCCGACTGCCTCGACGCCTCGTCACTGTTTTTCGGGCACATCCGCGACCGCGTGCTGACCAAGCAGCCGATCGTGCGCATCGAGAACGAGGAGCTGTGCGAGCCGCTCCCGCCCGAGCCGTTCAAGATCCTCGGCCAGCTGCTCAACGACCTCGGCAACAAGCTCGACGACGGCCCCGCCCGCGACGAGCTCCTCGAGCAGCGCGGCCGCCTCGGCACCTATTTCACCAACGTCCGCCAGTTCCTCAAACTCGCCGCCGAGGACCACGTGCATTGGGTCGAGCGCTCCGGCAAGCAGGGCCAGATCGTCGCCCTGCGCAGCGCCCCGATCGACGTGGCCCCGCAGATCCGCGAGGCGCTCTTCCAGAAGGATACCAGCGTGCTCCTCACCAGCGCCACCCTCGCCATGGGCGGCCAGATCGAGCCGTTCCAGAAACGCGCCGGCGCCGAGGGCGAGCGCGTGACTATCGAGGATTCGCCCTTCGACTACGAACGCCACCTGCGCGTCTACGTGGCCGCCGACATCCCCCAGCCCACGCCCGACAACCCGCGCCTCGCCCTCGACGAGCTGGTCGACTACCTGCGCTGGTGCACGCTGCGCGTGCCGGGCGGCAGCCTCGTGCTCTTCACCAGCTACAGCGACCTCAACCGCTGTGCCGAGCTTCTGGAGCCGGACCTCGCCGCCGCCGGCCGGCCGCTCTTCGTCCAGGGCCGGCTCTACTCGCGCACGGAGCTGACGAAACGTTTCAAGCAGGCCAAGAACGCCGTGCTCTTCGGCACCGACAGCTTCTGGACCGGCGTCGACGTGCCCGGCGAGGCGCTCTCGCAGGTGATCGTCACCCGCCTGCCCTTCGACGTGCCCACACATCCCATCGCCGAGGCCCGCGCCGAGTGGGTGCGCGAGAAAGGCGGCAACCCCTTCGCCGAACTCACGCTGCCCGACGCGCTCGTGAAGTTCCGCCAGGGCATCGGCCGGCTCATCCGCACCAAGACCGACCGCGGCCTCGTCACCATACTCGACGGGCGCGTACTCACCAAGACCTACGGCCGCCTCTTCATCGACTGCCTGCCCAAACGCGATTTCGAGCGCCTGACCAAGGCGAACCGCGAACAGGTGTTCCGGCCCTTCGGCGAGGCGGGCTGACCCGCACCCGTCGCCCGCACGGGCGGTCAATCGCGCGCGCGGGCGCCGATCGGCAGACTCGTCTCGCCCGGATTCTCCAGCAGCCGGTCCAACGCCTCGGCAAACGCCGCGACCTCGACGGTGAAATCGCTGGGACTGTTCCAGGTCACGAACGGATGCGGCATCGGCTGCACCCGGTCGCTCGGGCAGATCAGGCAGTCGTAGTGCAATCCTCCATGCACGGAGACGGTGAAGAAATACGGGAAGGGCTGGTCGGTGGGCAGCAGCTCCAACACCTTCGTGCCCGGCCGGCAGAAGACGAGGTTGGCCAGCCCCGCACCGTGCGCACCCACCACGAAATCGGCGGCGTGGAAGACATCCTCGGCGTTGCTCAGTTCGCCGGGGTCGACCACGGCAAACCCGCGCGCCTCCAGCAGCGCAACCAGCTCGGCCTCGTTGCGGATGTGCCGGGTCCGCGCCCGCCGCCGCACGAAGATCCGCCGGCCCCGCTCCTCGTTGCCGCGTCGTGGGGAATACAGTCCACGCAGGTAGTCGATCTGCATCGGCAACACGGTGCGTCGGCCCCCGAGGAAACTCGTGCAGACCAGCTCATCGACCCGGAAATGGTTGCGCTGCCCCCACTCGACCCGGAGGCATTTCTCCCCGGGCAGCCCCAGTTGCTCCAGCATCCGCCTGATGGTCGGCGTGCAGGTCGCCGGGAGCAGGATCCGGTCGAAATCCTCCCAGCGCCATCCGGCGGCGAAGACCATCTGTACCCGCGGGATGGACTCGCACAACATGTGGTAGAAATTCGTGGACGACCAGTTCGAGAGCAGGCTGAGCGTGCGCCCCCGCAGGCGTGTCGCCCCGGCGGAAAGCAACGGCCGCCGCATGCGCGGCATCCACGGTTCGGCATCCGCAAACGCCGAGGTGTCGACGACGACGCGCCCTTCCGCCGTGAACACCCAGCCATGGTCGCCGAGCACCACCGCGTCGCGCAGTTCCAGCACCCCACGGGCCGGCAGCGAGTGGGTCAGCCGATCCCGGAGACACGCGGGCAACTCTCCCGAAGGCAGCTGCGCGGGCCAGGCCGCCCGCCACGCGGGGTGCACCTCCCGCCAGCAGTCCGGGTGCGCCGCCGCCAGTTGCCCGCACGTGGTGGTGCGAAAAGGACGAATCCTGTCGATGCGACGGCTGAGACCTCGCTGCAAACGCGACCAGTTCATGCGTTGTGGTGTGGGTTCGCCGGAAGAAACCGCAATGCCGGCCGGTTGCGAACTCGCATCCCCGCCGGCTCGACATTTTTCCTCCTCGGTGAAAACCTCCGCCGATGTCGCTCCGCTTCGCCTTCGCAGCCCTCTCCGACACCGGACTCCGGCGCCGCGAGAACCAGGACCGCTGGCTGCTGCGCGAGGATCTCGAACTTGCCGCCATCGCCGACGGCATGGGCGGCCTGCCCCACGGCGCCGAGGCCGCCCAAGCGGCCATCGACGGATTGTTGGCACGCATCGAACGGCGGTTTCCCTCCTCCGACGCGGATTGGCGCGGCCTGCTCGAACACCTCAATCGCGATGTCCACGCACTCGGGCAGCGGCTCGGCGCCAAGCCGGGTATCGGCACCACCTTGACCCTGCTCGCGGCCAAGGGCAGTCGCCTCACCGTGGCCCATGTCGGCGACTCGGCGGCGTTTCGCCTGCGCGACGGCCGACTCGAACAACTGACCAAGGAGCACACCGTCGCCGCCGAGATCGCAGAGCTCGAACAAGCCGGGTTGAAACGCCCCGCGCCCTTTGGCGCCGAACACATGCTCAGCAGTTGTCTCGGGCTTCCCTTTCTCCCGCAGCAAGATGTGCACTCCACCCACCTCGCGGCGGGTGACCGACTCCTGATCTGCAGCGACGGTCTGAGCAAACCGGTCGACCTCGAGACGATCACCGAAACGCTCATCCACGCCCCGACTCCGGAGGCTGCCGCGCGCACACTGGTCGATCTCGCCAACGCCGCCGGCGGTCCCGACAACATCACGGTCATCGTCGGCTTCTGCGCGACGGCAAGTCCAGCCACGCCTTGCCTCCTCGCCGACGCAGCGCCACAACTTCCGCCATGAAGACACTCGCGATCCTCAACGGCCCCAACCTCGACCGACTCGGCAAACGGGAACCGTCGGTCTACGGCCATGCGACGTTGGCCGACCTGGAACGCGATCTGCGCGCCGCCTTCGCCGACAAGGACATCGCGCTCGAGTTCTTCCAGAGCAACCACGAGGGCGCGCTCATCGACAAGATCGGCGAGTTGGCCGACGCCAAGATCGCCGGCTTCGCCATCAACCCGGGCGGACTCACCCACACCAGCGTGGCCCTGCGCGACGCCATCGCCGGATCCGGTCTGCCCGCGATCGAGGTGCACATCTCCAACGTGCACGCCCGCGAGGAGTTTCGCCACAAGTCGATCACCGCCGGCGCCTGCACCGGCGTGATCGCCGGCCTGGGGCTGCACGGCTACCGCCTCGCCCTCGAGTTCCTCGCCGCCCGCTGCTGACCCGTGGCCCCCGCCCCGACACCCGCGCCGGACGAGCCGGCCTGGTTCGTCTGCCACACCAAGCCGCGCTGCGAGAAGAAATTCGCGGACCTGCTCGTCCGCGAGTCCTGCCGGCACAGCCTGCCGCTGATCGGCTCCGAGCGGCGCTACGGCAACCGTATCCGCCGATTCACCAAGCCGCTATTCCCCGGCTATGTCTTCGCCCGGGTGGAGCCGATGCGCCGCAACCGGCTCTACCAACAGGATCTGCTGGTGCGTTTCCTGCCGGTGCCCGACGAGACGACCTTCCTGCAACAGCTCGCCGTCGTGGAGTCGCTCGCCGCCGCCGGGCTCGAAGCCACGCTGCACCCGCTGCTGAATTGCGGGACCCGGGTGCGGGTCATCAGCGGCCCGCTCAAGGGGGTCGAGGGCACGGTCGAAAACCCGAAGGCGCCCAAGGGGGTCGTGATCTCGATGGACGTGCTGCAACAGGGCGTGCTCGTCGCCATCCCTGTAGCCGATCTCAAGATACTCTCCGGCGATTGAGTGGCCGCGATCAGCTCATCGTCTGGATGATGCGCACGATCGGCAGAAACAGCGCGAGCACGATCGTGCCCACCGTCAGCGCGAGGAAGACGATCAGCAGCGGTTCGAGCAGCGCCGTGAGCCCGCCGACCGCCGTATCCACCTCCTCCTCGTAGACCTCCGCGACACGCCCGAGCATGGCCGCCAACGCGCCCGTCTCCTCGCCGACGGCGACCAAACTCACGAGCATCTCCGGCACGAGCGGCTCCGCCGCCAACGCCGCCGCGACCGCCCCGCCCGAGCGCACGCGGCCGATCACGCGATCGACCGCCGACGCGTAGGCCGCGTTGCCCGCCGTCGCCCGCGCCAGCTGCAACGCGTCGAGGATCGGCACACCGTTGGCGAGCAGCGTGCCCAAGGTCCGCGACAGCCGGGCCATCGCGGTACGCCGGCACAGCGGGCCGAGAGCGGGCACGTGCAACACCACGCGATCGCAGAAGCGACGCGCACCGGCGAAGGAGCGAAGCCCCGCCCAGCCCGCCCAGGTCGCCGCACCGGCAAGCGCAAGCACCGCCCAATGCGCCGCCACGAAGTCGCTCGCCCCCAGGACCACCTGCGTGAGGGCGGGCATCTCGGCCCCTTTGAGCTGTTCCTGGAAGATCGTGCGGAACTGGGGCACCACGAAGAGCATCAGCCCCACCAGGATCAGCACGGTGACCGCGAGCACCGCGACCGGATAATACAACGCCGCGCGTATCCGGCGCCGCACACGGTCGGCCTTCTCGAGGAAACGCGCCAGTTCGAGCATCGCCAGATCGAGCCGACCGCTCGCCTCCCCCGCCTGCACCATGCCCCGGTACAGTTCGGAAAACTCCCGCGGGTGACGCGCCAGCGCCGCAGAGAGGCTGCGCCCGCCGACAAGCTCCTCCGCGAGTCTTTCCAACAGGCTGCGGAACGGGGCGCGCCGTTCCTGCCGGGCAAGCAGCTGGAGCCCGCGCAACAGGGGCAGCCCGGCCTGCAACAACGTACCGAGCTGGCGGGTGAACTCCGCCAGCCCGTGGAGATCGATCACCCGTCCCAGCTGCAGGCCACGGGCGCGGGGAGCCGCCACCGCGCCGAGATCGTCGGCGGTCATGCGCGTCGGGAACAGCCCCATCGACCGCACTTGGGCCGACGCCAGTTCGGTCGTGGCGGCCTCCAGCTCCCCGCAGACGGCCCGCCCGCCGTCGTCGAGCGCCGTGTATTCGAACTTCGGCATGCGGTAACGAATGCGCCAACACACCGGGCGTGTGAAGCGCAAATTCGCCCCGCCCCGCCGGTCAACCGCCGGCCAGCACGTGCCGGTTCGCCATCATGATGCCGCTGAGCATCGAGCCCGTGATGCCCAGATAACCCTGGTCGGTGCCGATGAGCACCAGATTCTCGCACGGGGTGCGGCCGTCGCGCGCCTTCTGCGGGGCGCCATAGATCGCGCCGCCGATGTGCCCGGTGTAGCGCTGCACGGTCAGCGGCGTGAACATGTCGGTCGCGAGCGTGGCCGACTCGAGCGCACCGGTTTCGATCGGCGCGAGGAAGCGCCGCGCGCTCGCGCCCATCGCCGCGAACCAGCGCGCCTTCTCCTCCCGATACTCCGCCTCCGTCATCGCCGCCCACGCCGCGTGGCTGGCCAGGCCCGTCACCCGCACGCAGCCCTCCGGCATGCTGCGCTCGCCGAACGCGAAGTTGTTGGGGAAGCAGATCACCCCGCTGCGCAGATCGACCGGCCCGGGGGGATTCGCGAACGTGAAGCGGTCGGAGTCGTTGAAGAAGACGATGGTCTCGCCCCAGCCGAAGTCGGCCGGCGGACGGTCGATCACCTGGATGGTCTCCACGAAGCCGAGCCGATCCGCGCACGAGGTCCGGACCTGATGCGCGACCGGCGGCGCCGCCTCGCACAAGGCGAGCGTCTCCGCCGCCCCCGCCGACGACAGCACCCAGTCGGCGGTGACGATCTCGCCGTTGTCGAGTTCGAGACCGGAGGCGCGGCCCGCGGCGGTGACGATGCGGCGGACACCGCACTTCATGCGCCGTTCGCCGCCGCTGTCGCGCAGCCGATCGGTCAGCGACCGCAGCAAGACCCGGACACCCTCGAACGGCCGGGCAAAACCCTCGAGATACACGGCCTTGAACATGATCACGAACTGCAGGACATCGATGTCGCCGGGCGTGGCACTGCCGTAATAAAAAAGCGGACAGAGCAGCATGTCCTCAAGCACCGGATCCGAGAGGTGCCGGCGGATCATCTCGCGGGCGGTGTAGCCGGGCGAAGTGGCGACCGAGTCGTCGAAGGCGCGCACCTCGGCGACGAAGCGCCGATAGCCGTCGATCTGCGCGGGAAACTCGCGCGCCACCTCGGACTCGAGCACGGCGGCATCGTTGGTGAAACGCAATTCCCGCCCCGGGAAACGCACCGCCGAGCCGAGCTGCGGACAAAGGTCGAGAGCGTCGCGATCGATGCGCAGCTGGCGCAGGAGCTTGCCCAGCGCGGTGCCACGCACCTCGCGCGGCACGTAGTTTGTCATCGCATGAAGGCCCACGTCGTATTTGCGGCCGCCGACACTGTAGAAGCTGTTGAGACCACCGACGACGTTGTGCCGTTCGAAGAGACAGACCTTCTTGCCGAAATGGGCGAGCCGCACCCCGGCGGCCAAGGCCGACAGGCCGGCTCCGATGATGGCGACGTCGTAGTGTTGGGCGGTGGGCATGGCCCATGGAAGTACCCGCGCCCACGGCCGACGAGCAATGCCCAAGTGCCAGCGTTTCCGCAGCCAGTCCCCGGTCCCGCGGGCAAAGCTGCAGTTGTCGTTACAGCCTGGGCGCACTTGGCCGATATTTCGATTCGGCGTTCTCGCTCAAACGGCGAGGATGCCGCATCTTCCGCCCGTCCCCAAAACCATCCGCCATGGCCACCATCCTCCTAGTCGACGCCAACGAAGTGGCGGGCCGCGCCATGCAGGGTATCCTCGCACGTGCGCACCACCGTTGCGTGGCCACCGCCACCGGTGCCGAGGCATGGAAGGCACTGCACGACCATGTCGCCATCGATGCGGTCTTTCTCGAACTGGAGCTGAAGGGCGAGAAGGGCATCGATTTGCTCAAGAAACTCCGCGCCGACGCCTTCCTGAAGGGGATCCCGGTGATCGTCTACACGAGTGTGGGCGACCACGCCACCGTGCGAAACGTGCTGCTGCTCAAGGTCCAGAACTACCTGATCAAACCCTACAACGACGAACACATCTTCCGCGAGGTCACCAAAGCCGTCGCCAATCCGTGGCGCAGCCTCCAGTTCGAGGAGGCGCGGTCGTTCTGCACCCAGATCGGCATTTCCGAGGACGACCTCACCGCGATGCGGCGCCAACTGGCGGACTCGCTCGAGAAGAGCATGAACTTCTTCGAAGCCTGCGTGACCTCCCGCAATCCCCCCCAGGTCACCGCCCGCATCGAGGCCATCACCGAGAAAGCCGAGGCCGCCGGCGTCTGGGGCGTGGTCGAGTACATGGAGGAAGTCTCCACCCACGCCGGCCAAGGCGACTGGAGCTTCTTCAAATCGGTCGGCGAATCGCTCGCGTATGCCCGCGAACTCATCCTCCTGCACCTCGATCCACACTACACGCCCGTCGGGGCGATGACACAGGAGGAGAAGGAGGAACAGCGCGAACTCGAGGTGCAGGCACTTTGGATGCATGCCGATGTCGACAACAACGGCCCGATGATCTCCGCCGAGGAGGTGCTGCTCCAGGCCGAGGCACTGGCCGGCTGCCCGACGATCGACTCGGTGGCAGCGGCGTTCCAGATGACGGCCGACCGCACCACGACCAATCTCAACCAGATCAACGATCTCGTCGCCAAAGATCCGGCACTGGTCACCCAGGTGCTCATCTCCGCCAACCATCTCGACCACGACGAGATGACCGTCATCGACGACCCGCGCACCGCCGTCAGCCTGCTGGGCAACCTCAAGTTGACCTCCCTCGCCAAGACGCTGCCGACCATCCCCGTGCGCCACCTGCACGTGCCGCCGATTTCGTGGGTCAATTTCTGGATGTTCCAGATGGGGGTCGCCCGGCTCGCCCAGTTCACCGCGCAATACCTGGAGTTCGAGTTCCTCGTCGGCCGCGCCCATACCGCAGGCCTGCTGCACGACATCGGAAAACTGATCCTCGTGAAGCTCTTCCCCTTCGGCTTTCCCGCGATGGTCAACTACGCCAAGGAGCACAACGTGCCGCTGCACGAGGCCGAAAAGAAATACCTCGACTGCACCACCCGCGAGATCGGCGAACGCTTCGCCCTGAAACACGGCCTGCCCGCCTCCTTCTGCAAAGTGATCCGCTGGGCCGAAGCCCCCGAGCACGCCGGCGAGGACCTCGAGCTGGCCGCGGTCGTCTCGTTGGCCCGCCACCTCTGCGTGCAGAACCACGTCGGCTTCAGCGGGGAAGCGAGCAAGGATACCGCCCCGCCTCTCGAGGAAACCCCGGCCTGGCTGGCGTTGCGCTCGCGCATCTTCCCGAGCTTCAACCTCAAGAAGTTCGAGTCCGAGGCCCACGCGCTCTGCCTCGAACTCCGACAGACGCTCGCCGGCAAGCAGCGCTGAGCAGCGCAGCTCATTTGCCGCGTAGGCCGGCGCTGGTGCGGGCCACAGCGCTCGGAGATTGGCGGCGATTGCCTCGCTACGGCTGACCTGCGCGGCCGAAACATTTCGGCCAACTCGCAGACTTCACGCCGTGGCGGCGGCCGCCAAGGCCGTCGCCTGAGCCGCAGTCATTCAGTCGAGGGACGAGCGTCGAGGGCCGGAGTTCCGGAGCCAGATCGGGAGCCCCCTCGGGCAATCGCCTTGTGCACAATCGGATTGGCGCTCGCCACTCGACGCTCGACTCCCGTCTGCATCATCACGCCTGAGCGGAGAAGACCAGGACTCTGGCGAAGGCCGCGCCGCAGCGGGCGCGAAGCACCGTCCCGATTCCAGGATACAAAAAAGGCGCGACGAGAAAACTCGTCGCGCCTCGGGAAAACGAAACGGGGCAACCTCAGTAGGAGGCGGCCACGCCCTTGATGTTCTTCTTGGCCATCCAGGGCATCATGCCGCGCAGGTAGGTGCCGGTCTTCTCGATCGGGTGCTTGGCACCGGCAGCGAGCAGCTTGTTGTAGTTCTTCAGGCCGCCCTTGTATTCGGCGACCCACTCCTTCACGAACTTGCCGCTCTGGATCTCCTTCAGGATCTTCTTCATCTCCTTCTTGGTGTCCTTGTTGATCACGCGCGGGCCGCGGGTGATGTCACCGTACTTGGCGGTCTCGGAGATCGAGAAACGCATGCCGGCGATGCCGGACTCGTACATGAGATCGCAGATGAGCTTCAGCTCGTGGAGGCACTCGAAGTAGGCCATCTCGGGCTGGTAACCGGCCTCGACGAGGGTCTCGAAACCGGCCTGCACGAGGGCGCTGGCGCCGCCGCAGAGCACGGCCTGCTCGCCGAAGAGGTCGGTCTCGCACTCTTCCTTGAAGGTGGTCTGGAGCACGCCGGCGCGGGTCGAGCCGATGCCCTTGGCCCACGCGAGGGCGAGCTTCTTGGCCTGCTTCGACTTGTCCTGGGCCACGGCGATGAGCGCCGGCATGCCCTTGCCCTCGACATAGAGACGGCGGACCATGTGGCCCGGGCCCTTCGGGGCGACCATGATGCAGTCGACGTTGGCCGGCAGCTTGATCAGGCCGAAGTGCACGGCCAGACCGTGCGAGAAGAGCAGGCACTTGCCCTTGGTCAGGTTGGGCTCGATGTCGTTCTTGTAGACATCGGCCTGCTTCATGTCGGGCAGACCGACCATGATGACATCGGCGCGGCGCACGGCCTCGGCGGTGTCGACGACCTCGAAGCCCTTCTCCTCGGCCACGGCGCGGGACTTGGAGCCCGGATACAGGCCGATGATGACCTTGCAGCCGCTGTCCTTGAGGTTCAGCGCATGGGCGTGGCCCTGGGACCCGAAGCCGAGGACGGCGAGGGTCTTGTTCTTGAAGACGCCGAGATCGGCGGCGGAGTCGGTGTAGACTTTGGCAGGCATGGGAAACGGACGGGGTCTGGGGTTTCGAATGATTGTTGTTCTGAACGTGTTGTCGAAAAAAGGGGGCCTCGGGCCTCAGCGACTGAGGGCGAGCTTGCCGGTGCGGGCCAGATCGATGATGCCGAACTGCGCGACCAGATCGAGGAAGGCGGAAGTCTTCCCGTCGTCGCCGGTGAGCTCGATGATCACGTTGTCCTTGGCCACGTTGATGATCTTCGCCCGGAAGATGTCGCAGATCTGCAGGATCTCCGAGCGGGTCTTCCCGTCGGCCCGGACCTTCACGAGGATCAACTCGCGCTCGACGGCCTGGCCGACGGAAAAGTCGGTGACGTCGGCCACGTTGACCAGCTTGCGCAGCTGCTTGGTGATCTGGTCGACCGTCTCGTCGTCGCCGCGCACGATCGCGGTGATGCGGGAGAGCGCCGGGTCGTGGGTGGGGGCGACGTTGAGCGAGTCGATGTTGAAGCCGCGGCCGCTGAACATGCCGGCCACGCGCGCAAGGACGCCGAACTTGTTTTCAACGAGGGCGGAGATCGTGTGTCGCATGAAACTGGAGATTATGACCGTGGCGCAAGTGGTGGACGGCAAGGGATTCGAACCCCTGACCCCCTCGGTGTAAACGAGATGCTCTAACCAGCTGAGCTAGCCGTCCGCAGAAGAAGCCGACTAAAGGAGAAACAACGGCTTGGCGGCAAGGCTTTTGCCATTGCCGCCGCCGAAGTGCCCGATCCGGCCGACCGGCCCTCAGGCCGGCACGCGCAGGAGGTCGCGGGCGATGAGCGTCTCGGCGACCTGGATCGCGTTGAGCGCGGCGCCCTTCCAGAGATTGTCGCCGCTGACCCAGAACGACAGGCCGTTGTCGAAGGCCGTGTCCTTGCGGATGCGACCGACGCCGCACTTCACCTTGCGGGTGAAATCGAGCGGGGTCGGATAGAGACGGTTCGCCGGATCGTCGACAAGCTCGGCCCCCGGGAACGCCGCGATCGCGGCGCGGGCCTGCTCGACATCGACCGGACGCTCGAACTCGGCGCAGACCGAGATCGAGTGTGCCTGCAACACGGGCACGCGCACGCAGGTGGCGGAGACCTTGAGCTCCGGCAGGCCCATGATCTTGCGGCTCTCGAGCATCATCTTGTTCTCCTCGCCGGTGTAGAGATCGGGGCCGAACGTATCGACCTGCGGGATGCAGTTGAACGCGATCTGGTAGGGATAGACCTCCTTGACGACCGGCTGGCCGGTCTGGAGCGCCTTCACCTGCGCATCCAACTCCTCGATCGCCTCGACCCCCGTGCCCGAGACCGACTGGTAGGTCGAGATGATCACGCGCTTCACGCCGAACAGCTGGTGCAGCGGCCACAGGCCCATGAGGGTCACAGCCGTGGAGCAGTTCGGGTTGGCGACGATGCCCTTGTGGCGGGCGAGGTCGTCGGCGTTGATTTCCGGCACGACCAGCGGGATGTCGGCCTCCATGCGCAGGGCCGAGCTCTTGTCGATCACCACGCAGCCGGAGGCGACCGCGTCGGGCGCGAGCGCCTTGGTCACGGAACCGCCGACGGCGAAGAAGCAGAGGTCCAATCCGGCAAACGCGCCGGCCTTGGCCTCGACCACGGAGAGCGACTTGCCGAGCGCCTCGACGGTCTTGCCCGCCGAGCGGGCGGAGGCGAGCAGGCGAAGCTCCCCGATGGGGAAATCGCGCATCGCGAGCAATCGGATCAACTCTTGACCGACGGCGCCAGTGGCCCCGACGATGCCGACATTATATGCCTTCTTCATTGTGATGGTTTCGAAATTGGAAAGGGTCACCGATAAGTGCGCTGCGCTGGGGATCAAGCCCACAGTCCGGTTGTTGCTCGTTTCCATCAACGACCAGACGCTGCAATTCTTCGAGGGCGGCGAACCGAAAAAGGCATTTGTCATCTCCACCTCGAAGCGTCCCCCCTCCAACCGCAAGGGCTCGCTGGGCACCCCGCGCGGCCTGCACCGCATCGACGAAAAGATCGGCGCCGGCTCGCCTCCCGGGATCGTCTTCAAGGGCCGCCGCAGCACCGGTTTCCACTACTTGGAGTACCCCAACCCCGAGGGCGCCGAGTGCCTCGTCACCAGCCGCATCCTCTGGTTGCGCGGCCTCGAAGACGGAGTGAACGCCGGTGGCGGAGTCGACTCCCACGACCGCTACATCTACATCCACGGCACCAACCGCGAGGATCGCCTCGGCACGCCGCAGAGCGCGGGTTGCGTGGTGATGAACAACATCGAGATCGTCGAGCTGTTCGAACAGGTGCGTGTCGGCGATCTGGTCTGGATCGAGTAGAGCAAGCAACGACTCTCGGGACGATCACCGCCCCATTCGCCGCCATTTGTCACCGAAGGATAGATCCGCTTCGTCGCCCCCGCACACCACGCGACGATTGGGAGTCGACCCAGTTTCACCCAACTGACGGTCACACCACCACATCGAGACGGGTGCCCACGCGGGACTCGAGCGACGCGGCCCGGCCGTTGCTGGCATACAGCCGCGCCACCTTCGCCAGAAACGGATCAGCGGGAACCACGCTCGCCTCGAGCGCGGGCAACACCTCCGCAGCCAATCCCGGTTCGCCGTCGCCCTGCTCGACCACGGCCGAAGCCACCTCGAACGGCACCAACCTCTCCTCCTCGACCTGCAACGCCCGCCGCCCGCCGCGTCGCTCGTCGGTCTCGAGCTGCAGGTTCGGCGCCTCCCGCCTACGCCGCGGCTCGTCGATCCGCTCCACGCGCCCCTCCTGCCGCGGGCGCTCCCGCGGCTGCAGGGTGAGCTCCAAACTCAGGTGAGAATAGAGATCCAGACGGGCATTTACCCCCTCGATCATTTCATTCGGCTTCTACGTTTTTGCGGAGACTAGCCTGAAGACCCGATTTCGCAATGGGTGGAATCGCCGCCCTGTCCTTCCTCCACCTGCGGGCTCAACCCATCGCGATGTCGGTGTGGCCGCGCAAGTAGCGCCGCAGGCTTTCCAAAAGGCGCGCGACGCCGTCCGGATCGATGTCGTCGAGCGCCGCCAGCGGCTCGTTCAGCACCCGGCGCGCGTTTTCCCGGTCGCTGCCTCGCAGTCCCGCCGCCCAATCCTCTTTCACCGCATAACCCTCGTCCCGCGCGAAGCTGTAGAGCACCTTCAGCGCCACCGCGTCCGGTCGGCGCCCGTCGTTCCACGATTGCAACGCGGTACCCAGCAGCGCCAACACCGCCGCCCGGCTCTCCTCGTGCAATTGGTTCCGGGTCAACAACGCCGCCAAGGCCGATGCCTCCTGCAACGCCGCAAAGCTCAGGCCGATCCCCGCAAAGCGCCGCAGCACCCGCACTTCCGAAAAAAACCACGTGCGCCCCTGGTTCGTGCTCGTGAGCGTGGCCGCGATCTCGTCGAAAAGATCCAACGACACCGCAGGCTGGCGCGACGAGAGGCGCTGGAAGCAGAGCAACTGCCCCGCCTCCGCCGACAACACCAGCACCTGCTGGAAACGATCCTGGGCGGGCGGCCGTTGCAGGATGAAACCGGAGATCTGGAGCGTCTGCCCGGCCACGGCGGCGGTCCTATTTCGATTCGATCCCCTCGACGATCCGGTCAGGCAGCACCGCCCCGCCGGAGATGATGTACTTCATGCCCTCGCGCACGGTCATCTTGAGTTCCCGCACGTCGCTGCGCGGCACGAGCAGCAGGAAGCCCGACGTCGGGTTCGGCGTGGTCGGCAGGAACACCGCCACCAGGTCCTGCCCGGTCACCGCGTTCGCCTCTCCGCCCGAGTTGTTCGTGATGAAGGCGATCGCCCAGATCCCCGGCCGCGGGTACTCGACGAGCACGACCTTCGAGAAGGCCGCCCGGTTCTCCGCGCTGAACGTATTCACGATCTGTTTCACCGCATTGTAGAGCGTGCCCAGCCCCGGGATCCCCTGGATGAAACGCTCCGCCACGCCGCCGAAATACCGGCCCAGTACCCAACGCGAAACCACGCCGAGCAGCGTGATGAACACCACCACGATCCCCGAGGACAGGATGTCCCACAGCAGCGAAAGCTTCGCATCCCGCAACCACGTTTCCGGTACCCAGAAGAAGAAATAGTCCCGGAACGACCCGCCCACCTGCGAGACCAGCCAGACGAACACGATGAGCGTCACCGCCAGCGGCGAGAGCAGCATCAGACCCGTGAAGAACGCAGTCCTGAGTTTGGCCAGCCGGTGTTTCTTGGACATCGGCGGTGACTGTGCGGCGCGCCCGCCGCCCCGCAAGGTGAGAAAAGCGCGGCGACCGCACCCGGGCCTTCCTGCCGCGGGCCGCCCCCCGCACTCCGCGTCCATCGCCCATCCACCGCTTTCCCCTTCCGCCGCCGCCGATTCTTCGCCTACATCGCGCGATGCACTTCGATCTCGCCACCCGCATCGTCACGCTGAGCGTGGGCGAACTGGCGAGTTTCTCCCTCGGGCCGCGCGCCGCTTCCGGCGGTGCCGGCGGTCTCTGGCGGGCCCAGCTCGGCCAACACTGGCACAACGAACTGCGCCACCGCACCGAAGAGGAGCCGGGCGCCCGTTTCGAGGTGCCGATCGGCGGCGACTACCACCACCGCGGCTGGACGTTCCGCCTCGCCGGACGCATCGACCAATACCTCCCATCGCCGGCCGGCGGTGTGCGCCTGCGCGAACTCAAGACCGTCACGCGGCCCCTGCCCGCCGAAGAGCCCGAGTTGCAGGCCGAATACCCGGGGTACTTCGTGCAACTCGCCACCTACCTCGCCCTGCACGCGCTCGCTCCCGATGCCGAACCCGCCCGCGGCGAACTGGTCTTCATCGAGGCCTCCTCCGGGCTGGTGCAGGTCGTCGCCGCGCCCCCCGAGACCGGCGCCATCCTGCACGGCCAGCTCGACGAGCTGGTCGACTTTCTCGACTCCCGCCGCCGCGCCGCCGAGCGCCGCCGCAACCTGCCGCTGCGGCCCGCCTTCGCCGCCTTCCGCCCCGGCCAGGAGCACGTGCAACCCGACCTGCGCGCCGCGCTGGGCCTCCGCAACACGCCTGTAGGGTGCGACCTTGGTCGCACCGAGCCCACTCCGCCCGCAACGCCTGACCGGCGCGAGCAAGCTCGCGCCCTACCCCAAGCGTCAGCCGACATCCTCTGCTTCGAGGCGCCCACCGGTTTCGGCAAGACCGGCTGCCTGCTCGAGTTTGCGCTCACCGCCTTAAAGGAGGGCGCCTACGACCGCCTTGTCTACGTGACCGGAAAATCCACCGGTCAACTACAGGTCGTCCGCCAACTCGAGGCGATGCTCACCCCACCTGCCTCCGAGCCGCCCCGGTCCACCGGCGACCAGCCACCGGCCACCACCCCGCGCCTCCCCGTCTGGCAGATCCGCTCCAAGGCCGAGCACTGCATCAACTCCGTCTACCACTGCCTGCCCGACGCCTGCCCGTTCCTCGCCGACGCCACCGAGCGCTGGCCCGGCTCGGGGCTGGCGCGGCTCTACGTGCTCGACCATGCGGCACACGAACTGGAGACCCTGCGCGACGCGGGCCGCGCCGCCCGGCTCTGCCCGTACGAGATCACCCGCGCCGCCCTGCCCTTCAACGATGTCTGGATCGGCGACTACAACTACGTCTTCGCCCCGGCCAACCGCGGCCTGTTCTTCGAGCAGCCCGGCTTCGACCCCGCCGCCACGCTCCTGATCGTCGACGAGGCGCACAACCTGCCCGCCCGCGTCGCCGACGCGTATTCCCACGCCGTGCGCGCCGCCGACGCCTGGGCCACCTACGACGCCCTCCGCGCCGCGCGCGCCCCCGCCTCCTTCGTGCTCGCCTGGGAGGCCTGGGCCCGCGAACTCGACGACCTGCGCCCCTGCGAGGCGATCGACGGCGCCACCGAGATCGGCCTGCGCACCGCGGCCCGCCGGCTGGCCGACCTGATTCCGTCGACTGCGCTCGACTTCGTCGCCCTCGGCCCCCGCGTATCCGAGCTTCTCTGGCAACTCCCCTCGCTCGACGAGTTCCTCGACGCCGCCGACCTCCCGAAGCTGCTCTGGTGCCCGACCCGCGGGGAGCTGCGCGTCACCTGCCTCGACGCCGCCCACGCCATCGCCGCCACCCTGCGCCGGTTCCGCCACGCCATCCTCACCTCCGCCACGCTCAGCCCCACCGACGCGTTCGCGACCGCCTGCGGCCTCGACCGGCCATTGCCCCAGCTCGCCCGAGCGGCGAATCCCTCCGTACCGGCCGTCGACCTCGCCTCCACGCTCGGAAAGATGCCGCGCACCGCCAAGAAGGCCCTGCGCGGGCTCACCACCGGCTCCGCGCTCCTGCGCGTCGAAGAGGAGCGGACACCGCCCCCGGTGCCCTTTCTCCGCGCCGACACCCCGTGGCGACGCGGCGCCTACCGGGTCGCGATCGACACCCGGGTCGACACCCGTTGGGAACGGCGCACCCACCATTTCGAGACAACGGCGGACACCATCGCGAAGCTGCACACCGCCTCTTCCGCGCTGCCCGCGGTCGCAAGCGGAACACTTTCCGACGACCGCCCACCGCCGCCCGCCGCCCGCCCACCGGTCCTGGTCTTCTTCCCCAGCTACGCGTACGCGGAGGCGGTGGCGGAAACGTGTTTCCTCACCCAACCCTCGCTACGAATCGCCCAACAGCCGCGCGGGCTGGATCTCGTCGCGCAAACGGCGTTCATCGAGACCTCGCTCACTGCTTTCGACGCGCTCTTTCTCGTGCTCGGCACCGGCTACACCGAAGGCATCGACCTGCTCGGCGGGCGAGTCACCCATGCCATGGTCGTCGGCCCGGCCCTGCCCGAGGTGAATGCCGTCCAGCGGGCCAAACTCGCGCAAGCCGACACCCGATCGCGCGACGCCGCGTTCCGCCTGGTCTATCAGGTGCCCGGCATGCAGAAGGTGAATCAGGCGCTCGGCCGCCTCGTGCGCGCGCCGGGGCATCGCGCCACGGTCCTGCTCCATTGCCGACGCTTCGCGGAGAACAGTTACCTCGAGCTGCTCGATCCCGAGCTGCGCGGGGCCACGATCGTCGATGCCGATGAGACACTCGCCGCTTGGCTGTCGGGTCGGGAGCTCGCCTGAAGCAGGGATGCAACAGCCGCCCCGCGACGTGAGGTTGGACCCGACCCGACGGTGAACCGGATCGGCCTGCCTGCGCCGGCTCCTTGGGCGCGTGAAAGCACGTACGCCTCCGCGGCGATCGGAGCATTGCGGCTGCCCCCACCGGTCGATGGAGAAGAAGGAAGTCCCCACCGAGGAAACCGCGAGATTGCGGCGCCAAAACACTTGCGTCGGCCCGCCGACGCGTTTCTCTCGCGCTCTTCAGTACGCCGGTTTGCCGGGATAGCTCAGTGGTAGAGCAACGGTTTCGTAAACCGTAGGTCGTGGGTTCGAATCCCATTCCCGGCTCCAGCGCCAGATGACGGGCCTCGAGCCGGCCCGCACTCGGTCACCCGACCAGTTCGCCCTGCATGCGTTTGCGAAATGCCCCCGGCGGCTCGCCCGCAATGCGCTTGAAGACCACGCAGAGGTATTCGACATGCTCGAAGCCGGTCAATTCGGCGATCTTCTTGAGCGGCAGATCGGTCTCCACCAACAACTGCCGGATCTTCGAGACCTGGACCCGGCGGATCTCGGCCTGCGGGGAGCGCCCGAGATGCCGCCGGAACTTCTTCTCCAACACGCTGCGCGAGGAGAACGAATGTTTGAGCACATCGGCCACCGTGAGCCCCGCACAGGCCTTCTCGCGGATGAGGGCCAGGGCCGTCGTCATCTGCTTGTCGTCGATCGCCAGCACGTCGGTCGAAGGACGGGTGACCACCCCCAAACCTTCGATACGCTGGTCCATCTGCGCCACCTCGCGGCCGGCCATGAGCGCGGCGAGGCATTCGGCGGCATGGTAGCCGGCCTGGAAGCCGTTGGTCGCCACGCTCGACAACGCCGGGGTGGAGAGGTCGCAGCGCGTGATATCGTTGTTGATACCGAGCACAGCCAGATCGTCCGGCACGGAGAGGCCGACATGCTGCGCCGCATAGATGACCTGCTGCGCCCGGTAGTCGTTGCAGGCCAGGACCGCGCAGGGCCGGCGCAGGCGCCCGAGCCACAGGCCGAGCGAGCCGAGGGTGCGACCGTCCCACGCGGGGAAAGGGTCCTCCATGTGGTGGGTGTCGTAGACCTCGCACGGGTGCCCCGCCAGGCGCAGGGCCTCGAGAAAACCGTCGCGGCGCTCGCAGGCCCACGGTGCGTTGGCATAGCCGCAGAACGCGAAGGAGCGGAAGCCCCGCTCCAGAAAATGCTCCGCCGCCAGATGCCCGAGGGCACGGTTGTCGGGGCGAATCTTCGGCACCCCCGGAATGATCGGGGTGTCGTTCATGTCGACCAACGGGATGCCCAGCTCGCGGCATTCCTTGGCGAAGTCGGGGGTGGTATGGCGGCTGATCACCCCGCTCCAACGGCGGTTGTGCAACCAGTCGGGAGAATGCTCCGCCCGCCCCTCGTCGTCATGGAACGACTCCCACGGAGTATGGGTGCGGGTGAAGTGCACGATGCCCTTGAGCATGGCGGTGCTTTCCTCATACCGCATTTCGAACACCAGCAGGACGTGTGGGCGCATAGGGGGGAGCCGGAGTGTAGAAATCCGCCCCGCGCTTCAGCAAGCCGACATCTGCAGGCCCGGCCGGGCCGCCCACGCTGCAGTTCGCACCAAGAAAAAAGGCGCCCGGCCGAAGCCGGGCGCCTTGGTGATTGGTGACCTATGACAGGTCGGCGAACTCAGCCGCGGGTGGCCTCGTCGAGGATGTCGCCGAGGTTGGTGAGCTCGTTGCCGGTCTTCATCGAGTCGTAGGCCGAGGCTTCGGCCTGGATCTGCTCGATGCTGTAGTTGGCGGCCTTGATCGAGAGACCGAGGCGGCGCTCTTCGCGGTCGATCTTGACGACGCGCGCGGTGACTTCCTGGCCGGGCTTGAGCACGTCCTTGATCTTCTCCACGCGGTCTTCCTGGATCTGCGAGATGTGCACCAGGCCGTCGATGCCGTCCTTGAGCTCCACGAAGGCGCCGAAGGAGGTGATCTTGGTGACCACGCCCTTGACGACGTCGCCGATCTTGAAGACGCGATCGATGTCGGACCACGGATCGTCGGCGAGCTGCTTCATGCCGAGGCTGATACGCTGCTGGTTCGGATCGACGTCGAGCACGACCGCATCCACTTCGTCGCCCTTCTTGAGGACTTCGGAGGGGTGGTTGACCTTGCGGGTCCAGGACATGTCGGAGACGTGGACCATGCCGTCGATGCCTTCCTCGAGTTCGATGAAGGCGCCGTAGGTGGTCATGTTGC